>NZ_JAFBID010000009.1 GCF_016811235.1 Microvirga arabica | reverse complement strand
CGGTCAGGTCAGTTGGATAGCGCCGCCGCTCGAAGGCCTTCTGGCGCTCGCGATGCTCTTTGGTCCACATCCGGCTCATGTGGACTCGAGACTATCCCAATCCGACCCCGTGCGACATTCTCAAACAGGCTCTAAGCTGCCTCCCGAACGTGGCTCGGAGGCATGCATGGAGATCTTCCTGCTGAACGTGATGGGCTCGGCGGCGGTCGCCTCCGGGGTGCTCGTCGGCATCATCACGACGCGGCTGTCACGGGAAATCGCGCATGGGTGCGGCAGTCGCCTGGAGCATCCTGAATCGAACCAGAGCGCAAGCGATTGAGCAGCACGTCACGGCCATGCGCCAAGGCAGCGCTGGCGAAACGTCACATCGGCTGAGGATCCACCTTTAGCGGATCTGTTCCTTGCCCCAGTTCTTGTGCGCGACCTCGTCGGACACTTTCTGCTCGGTTCGAGTCAATCTGCGGCGTCGGCTGCTGGCGACGGCCATGAAGATGCCGATCAGCAACGGTCCGCCGACGATTACCAGGGCCCAGACCCAACCATCGGCTATATCCCACATCATCCTGCTCCTTGCGAAGGGCCACCCGAGGCGGCCTCGACTGTTCTTGCAGGGCTAACCGGGATGCAAACCCGTTGTTCCGCGCGACAGCCCCGCATAGGCAAACCCGCGTTCCGGCCTTAGACAGGCAGGATGCCGACCAATGTCCACGTTATCCATTGGAACCCATGCTGATTGCCATCTCGGATCCTGACGATCCCCGAATCGAAGCGTACCGGGCCTTGCGGGAGCGGGACCTCCTGGGGCGCCAGCACCGCTTCATCGCAGAGGGTGAGGTGGTGCTGCGAGTCCTGCTGAGGCAGCAGCCGCGCTTCGAGGCCGAATCGCTTCTGTTAGGAGAAGGGCGTGTCGAGAGCCTTGACGATGCACTGCACCTGCTGCCGCCCGAGGTGCCTGTCTACGTTGCCAACCGGCAGGTGATGGACGCGATTGTCGGCTTCCCGATTCACCGGGGCATTCTCGCAGTAGCCAAACGCCCGGCGCTGCCCCCGGTCGACGTCCTCCTGGACAGCCTGCCGGAAACAGCCCTCGTGGTCGGGATGGCCGGACTTGCCAACCACGACAATGTGGGCGGAATCTTCCGGAATGCGGCCGCGTTCGGGGCGAATGCGGTCCTGCTCGACCGGGAAACCTGCGATCCGCTCTACCGCAAGGCGATCCGCGTTTCGGTCGGCGGTGCCTTGGTGGTGCCCTTCACGCGCGCTCCATCGGCCGACGCTTTGGTGCAGGCACTGGAAGAGGCTTCATTCGAGGTGATCGCCCTCTCCCCGTCCGGTGCGGAAACGCTCTCGAGGGTCCAGCCCTCCCGGCGCACGGCCCTGCTCCTGGGGGCGGAAGGACCTGGCCTGCCGCCGGGGTTGCTGGCGCGGACCCGCACCGTGTCCATCCCGATGAGCGGCGGCTTCGATTCCCTCAACGTCGCCACCACCAGCGGCATCGCCCTGCACCATCTTACTCAAGGCCAGTGAGGACCAAGGCCCTATCCTGCTCTCTGACTTGTGAAAGGATGCTCCCTTGCCTCTAAGCGGGGCCGTTCTAGGGTTCCAGTCTCACGTCTGGAGACGCTCATGACCATCACACGCCGCACCATCCTTGCCAGCACCGCCCTTGCCGCCACTCCGATTGTCGGGCCTGCGCTGGCTCAGACCGCTCCTTCCGCAACGGCTCCCGCTCAAGGGGCCGGTTCGCGTCAGGCACCGGGCTTCTATCGCTACAAGGTTGGCGACATCGAGGTAACAGCGATCAACGACGGTTTCGCGCAGCGGCCTCTTGAGGGCTTCGTCCGCAATGCGGAACTGCCCCAGGTCCAGCAGGCCATGCAGGAAGCTTTCCTCCCCACCAATGCCCTGCCCATCGCCTTCAATACGCTCGTCCTCAACAATGGCGGGCGCCTGACCGTGATCGACACGGGCAACGGCGACATGGGCGCCCCGACCTCCGGCCGCTGGATGACGAATTTCCGCGCCGCCGGCTTCGACCCGGCCCAGGTGAACACGGTCGTGATCAGTCACTTCCACGGCGACCACATCAACGGCCTGCGCCTGAAGGACGGCACCGCCGTCTTCCAGAATGCCGAGGTGATGGTTCCAGCCGCCGAGTGGGCCTTCTGGATGGACGATGCGCGCATGAACCAGGCGCCGGAGGGCATGAAGGGTGCGTTCCAAGGCGTTCGTCGCGTCTTCGGCCCCATTGCCAATGACGTGAAGCGCTATGAGATGGACAAGGAGGTCGTGCCGGGCCTCACCGCCGTGGCGGCTCCAGGCCATACGCCAGGACATACGGTGTACATGCTCTCGTCCGGCAACGGGAAGCTGATGATCATGTCGGACACCACGAACCATCCGGCCCTGTTCGTGCGCAATCCCGACTGGTCGGCCGTGTTCGACATGGATGCGGACCAGGCCCGGGCGACCCGTCGTCGCCTGCTCGATATGGCCGCCTCCGAGCGGGCTCAGGTGGCCTTCTATCACGCTCCGTTCCCGGGAACGGGCCATGTCGCCAAGGAGGGCAATGGCTTCCGCTTCGTGCCCGTCCAGTGGAGCCCGGCCGTTTAGGGCGGGTCCGCGGCCGTCTCCCCGCATAGCCACTCCAGAGTGGCCGAATCCCCGCCGGTCGGCTCGATGAAGAGAACGACCGGCGTTTCATAAGGGTGCCGCTCCTTCAGCGCCCGATGCACCTGATCCTGAAGGCCTTTGCGGGTCTTCAGGATGGCAACGGCCTCTTGGCTCCGCTCGATGGAGCCCTTCCAGGCGTAAACGGACCGCATTCCCGGCAGCACGTTGATGCAGGCGATCAGCCGGTCACGGACCAGCCCCTCCCCGATAGACAACGCAATGTCCACATCGGGAAAGGTCGTATAGACGAGTAGCGGGCGATCCATGCTATGCCTTTCCTCCGCATCCTAGCGCATCGTGCGGAAAAGTGGATCCGGTTTTCCGCGCTCAACGATGCGCCAGCTAAGGAGTTGAGCATCGGAATTGCCCCCGAAAGTGACTTTTGGGGCCGATGCTCTAGCGGACGCAGCGAGGGTAATTGGGCATGGCCCGCCGTTTCAACAACATCGCATTCGTGGCCAGTGCCGCGCCCGACGCGCAGAGCGCGCTCAAGGTCCTGCAGGATCGCTACGCGAACGTTGAGCCCGAGCAGGCCGACGTGATCGTGGCTCTCGGTGGCGACGGCCTCATGCTGCAGAGCCTCCACCGCTTCATGGGAACGGCCAAGCCCATCTATGGCATGAACAAGGGCACCGTTGGCTTCCTGATGAACGATTTCCGGGAAGAAGACCTGTTCGAGCGGCTCGAAGCGGCCGGACGCAGCGTGGTTCACCCGCTGCTGATGGTGGCCTGGGACGTGATGGGCGTGTCGCACACGGCGCGGGCCATCAACGAGGTTTCGATGCTGCGCCAGACCTATCAGGCGGGCAAGCTGCGGGTGAGCGTCGACAACCGGGTCCGTATCCCCGAACTCAGTGCAGACGGCATCCTGGTGGCGACTCCTGCGGGATCAACCGCCTACAACCTTTCCGTCGGTGGGCCGATCCTGCCGCTGACAGCTCCGCTGCTCGCCCTCACGCCGATTTCGGCCTTCCGCCCGCGCCGCTGGCGCGGTGCCCTACTTCCTGACTATGCCAAGATCCAGATTGAGGTTCTGGAAGCCGGAAACCGGCCCGTGAGCGCGGTCGCCGACCACACCGAATTCCGCAATGTCTCCAGGGTGGATGTTTCCATGGATCGCAGCGTGGATCTCGTGATGCTGCACGATCCCGGACACAGCCTCGATGAGCGCATTCTGCGGGAGCAGTTCGGCTATTGACGATGGGAGGCGGCACGGGCTTCAACGTGCTAACCAAGAATCAGAGGTCAGCATTATGAACGATGACAGCAGGCACCCGAGAGGCGGCCTCTATTTCGAGGACTTCACCGTTGGCAACACCATCAATCACCGTCTGACCCGGACGGTGACGCAGATGGACAACATGCTGTTCTCCAACATGACCCTGAACCCGCAGCCGCTCCATATCGATGCGCATTTCTGCGCCACGGAGACGGAATGGGGCAAGCCGCTGATGAACTCCCTGTTCACGCTCGGCCTGCTCATCGGCATCTCGGTCAACGACACGACGGTCGGCACCACCATCGCCAATCTTGGCATGACGGATGTCAAGTTCCCGGCGCCCGTATTCGAGGGCGACACGATCAACGCGACGACGGAGATCGTGGCCAAGCGCGAGTCGAAGTCGCGTTCCGACGCCGGCATCGTTGAGTTCATCCACCGGGCCTACAAGCAGGACGGAACCCTCGTGGCCGAATGCCGCCGTCAGGCCTTCATGCGCAAGAGGAACGCCTGATGCGCTCCCTGCTCTTCGTGCCGGGCGACAGCGCCAGGAAGCTTGAGAAGGGCCTGACCTCCGGAGCCGATGTTCTACTCATCGATCTCGAGGACTCGGTTGCTCTCTCCGCCAAGGAAGAGGCGCGGCGCGTCACAGCGGAGTTTCTGAACCAGCAGCGCACGAAGGCCGAGCGCCCGCGTCTCCTCGTGCGCGTCAACGGATTGACCACAGGCCTCATCGATGCCGACCTCGACGACGTGATGCAGGCAGGCCCCGACGGGATCGTGCTGCCGAAGACGGTCGGCGGCGCCGACGTGGCGCATCTCGGCGCGAAACTTGCCGTACGCGAGGCGGAGTTCGGCCTTGCAGATGGCGCCACCCGCATTCTCGCTATCGCAACGGAGAACGCCGCCGGCGTCTTTGCGCTCGGCACCTTCGCGGGCGCGAGCCATCGCCTCATGGGCATGACCTGGGGCGGCGAGGATCTGTCGGCCGATCTCGGCGCAGAGACGAATCGCGGTGCCGATGGAATGTACACGGATCCTTACCGTCTCGCCCGCTCTCTCACCCTGCTGGGTGCGGCGGCTGCCGGTGTGGATGCGGTGGATTCCGTCTTCACGAACTTCCGCGACATGGCGGGCTTGGAAGCCGAATGCCGTGAGGCTCGTCGGGATGGCTTCGTGGCCAAGATGGCAATCCATCCGGCTCAGGTGCCGATCATCAATGAGGCCTTCACACCCACGCCGGACGCGATCCAATGGGCCCAAGCGGTGATTGAGGCTTTCAGAGCCAATCCGGGAGCAGGAGTGGTTGGTGTCGACGGCGAGATGCTGGATCGACCGCATCTGCTGCGAGCCGAACGTCTCCTGAGGCGCGCTGGCACACACCGATCGGGCCTCTCTGGAAACCCAGACAGGCCGCACAGACGCCACGACAACTAGAAGTATATCAAAGCATCGAAACAACCTAAAATTATAATACGAGCAATCTCTACTTCACACGTTCCAGTATTTGAGAAGCAAACTGCCCTCTAAAGGCCCAAAACGACATCAATCCCCCTCAAACAGATAGTCGACAACCGCATCATTCCCTTTCGATATACTGGGATCCTCGCTCCTGAGCTGCATGAATGACGGCTAGCGAGCAGGATGTTCTTGGCATCGTCAAAGGCGCCACGCAGACAGGCCGAAGGGGTTCCGGATGTCCGATGCTATTGTTGCAGCGTTCAACGATGCGGCCACTTGGGATGCGGTCTTAGCCGCAATCAAGAGCAATGCCTCGGCGCTTCTCGACGAAACCCGCATCGAGAACCTCGGTTACCTGGTAAACGACGCAGACCGCGGGCAAGCGCTCGGTCTTGGCGTCAGCGAATTCAAGATCCTGTTCGGGAACTTTACGTCCTTCCCGCAGATCCAGGCTCTCGTGGAGCGACAGCTCGATGTGGAATATGCGAAGTTTGAGTTCGTGTTCGCCTTTGAAAATGCGAACACTGTGGATGACATGCGGGTGGGCCTCGGGCGGGTGCAGTTGCTCCTCAATGATCGTGAAAGCGTCATCCGGGAATGGTCTTCAAGCGATGATCCGGCTGTCAAAGCACGAGCGGCCGAACTAGCCGCCGAGCCTTACACAATCGTTCTGAGGAAGATCGCTGCTCGTCTCAACGATGCACCCTACCTCGACGCCTTGGCGGCGGAAATGATGTCGGCCCATCAGCACAATGGGCCCTTCGACACCCTCGACGAGCTCATTGGGGCTCTCGATGACGCCACCGATGTACTCGGATCCGCGAGCATCATCGCGTCCTTCAACGAGGCAGAAGGTTGGGAGGCGATGCTGGCGATGGTCAAGGCTCACTCACTGACGTTGCTCGATCCCGATCACCTTGCCAAGCTCCATCAGCTAGCCGGTGACGATGCCTATGAGCAGGATATCGGGCTCGCCGTTGTTGAATTCAGAACGTTGTTCGGAGGCTTCACTTCAACTGCGCAAATCACGGCAGCCATAGAGAGGCAGATCGAGATCGTGCATGGGCGGTTTGCCGCTCTTTCCGCGATCAACGGCTCGCAAGATGCGGGCTTCATGGCGGAGTTGTTGAGCCTCCATGTCTCACGTCTCCATCAGCACCGGCAGGACCTAATCGCCGAATGGCGCGACAGCGGGGATCCGGATGCACTCGCCCGCGCAGCAGAACTGGAGGAAGAGACTTATACCGCCGTCCTGAGCGAGATCAGCTCGCACCTGGACGATGAGGCTTATCTGGCAGAATTGGCTGCCCGGATCCAGTTCGCCCGTCAGGGCGGCTCTTTCCTAGACATCGACGCTCTGATCGCCGCGCTCGACTTGGCGGACAGGGCCATTGCTGCCACCCACGAGGCTGTGATTTCGGGAACTCGCTTCGGCTCGATGAATGAGGACGACGAGCAAAGCATCGGCGGGTTCTTGACAGTCGAGGATGGCGACTGGGGCGAGAGCAGGTTCAAGGCTGTCGCACAAAGCGAGCTTCAAAAGCAGTACGGCACATTTTTGTTCAACAGCGACACCGGTGAGTGGGGCTTCACGCTCAACAGCGCCGCACAATCACTCAAACAGGATCAGCAGGTTCAACAGACGCTGATCATCGAATCCCTGGACGGGACTGCAGCAGCGATTCTGACGATTACCGTCACAGGACAAAATGATGCCCCTGAGGCTGCGGGATCAGGCAACAGTGCGTCGGTCGCGGAAGACACCAGTATCATGGGACATGTGCCTCTTGGCCTGGATATCGATGGCGATGGCCTGACTTACACGCTGGTGCAGCCCGTCCTGGGTTTGGTGTTCAATGACGATGGATCCTTTACCTATCAGCCTGCGGCCGACTTCAATGGAACAGTCGCATTCCGGTATCAGGCGGTCGATACAGAGGGTGCCAGGAGCCAACCGAAAACGTTCACGATCACCGTCAACCCAGTCAGTGACAGGCCGCATGACATCGCTCTGTCAAATACCCGTATCGAGGAGAACGCCGCAGCCGGCACAATCGTGGGCGTGCTGACGGGGTCCGACGTAGATGGAGACGCCCTCGCCTTTTCCCTGACAGGCGATGCTGGCGGTCGCTTTGCCATCAGCAATGGCCGCCTCGTGGTCAAGGACGGCGTCCGGCTCGACTATGAGCAGGCAACCTCGCATATGCTGACGGTCCGGGTGACGGACGGGTCCAATGCCGCCTATGAGGAGATTTTCGTCGTCCACGTGAACGATGAGCCGAGCGCGAGGATCGTGGGCTCTTCCTCCTCGGATCTGCTCAAGGGCGGCTCAGGCCGTGACGTTCTTTGGGGCAAGCTCGGCAACGATCGGCTGACCGGCGGGGCCGGCAAGGACGTCTTCGTATTAGACACCAAGGCGAACAAGAGCAAGAACAAGGATCAGATCGTCGACTTTAATGTGAAGGATGACAGCCTCTGGCTCGACAACAAGATCTTCACCACGATCGGCAAGCTCGGGTCTGAAACGAAGCCCG
Organism: Microvirga arabica; assembly: GCF_016811235.1. GTDB lineage: Bacteria > Pseudomonadota > Alphaproteobacteria > Rhizobiales > Beijerinckiaceae > Microvirga > Microvirga arabica. The sequence continues at coordinate 128,520 of NZ_JAFBID010000009.1, read as the reverse complement.
TGCAGCTGAAGAAGGACTTTCTCGTGATCGGCTCAAAGGCCAAGGACAAGAACGGCTACGTCATCTACGACAACAAGAAGGGCAAGCTCTTCTACGACGCCGATGGCTCCGGAAAGGGTAAGCAGGTGGAGGTCGCCACGCTCTCCAAGAACCTGAAAATGACCGAGAAGGACTTCTTCATCGTCTGATCCAGGAGATGATCGAAGCCTGAACGACGACAAGGCCCGCGATGGCAGACCACCGCGGGGCTTTCGCATTCTTAGGATTGGCGTTCCGCCGCCGAGAGCCGACGCTCCGGGCGTGTCAGCCGCCGGGCCGCGTGATCGAGAATTTTGTTTCCGGTGTGGCCACGAAGTAGTCGCGGTAGCCGGAGCGGGCGATGGGGCGCATGGCGGCCGTATCGACGAGGCCGTCCACGATGTAGCGGTCGTCGATATGGACCCCGACCACCTGGCCGATCACGAGGTAGTAGGACGGATCGCCGCCGCCGAGCGGATTGAGCGGCACGGTCTGGAGCCACCGGCATTCGAGCGCCGCCAGAGCCTCGGCCACCCGAGGTGGCTTTACCAATCTGGAGGGCGCGGCCTCAAGGCCTGCATGCTTCATCTCGTTCTCCCCTCGCGGCAAAGGCGCTGAGGTGAGGTTCATCTTGTCCCGCAGGTCATAGGTCGCCAGGCTGCAGACGAACTCGCCCGTCTCCTCGATGAAGCTGAGCGCATCCTTCTTGCCGGCCGAGGAGAAGGCCACCATGGGCGGCCGCTCGGAGACGGCATTGAAGAACGAATAGGGCGAGAGGTTCACCTCGCCCCTCGCGCTCATGGCGGTTATCCAGCCGATGGGCCGGGGCGTGACGATGGCCTTGAACGGATCGTGCGGCAGGCCATGGGCATTGGTCGAGGTTTCGTAGAACATGGTGGAGCATTTCCCGGCGAATTGGACACCGGTTCGCCGCAGGAAATGCGACGAACGAAAGAATTTCAGTACCGGGTCACGATGTCGCTGAGGCTGGGCCGGTCCCGGTCGCCCGGCGTTTCCTTGGCCGTACCGATATGGATGAAGCCGGCAACCCGCTCCTCGGGCTTCAGCCCCAACGCGTCGAGCACCCGCCGGTCGAAGGCGGCCCAGCCGGTGAGCCAGGACGCGCCGTAGCCGAGGGCTGTGGCAGCATTGAGCAGGTTCATGCAGACGGCGCCCGCCGAGAGAACCTGCTCCCAGTCGGGGATCTTCACGTGCGGCACGACGCGGGACACCACCGCGACCACCAGGGGAGCCTGGACAAAGCGCTCCCGCTCGGTGGCGATCTTGTCCTCCCCGGCTTCCGGGTTGTCCGCCTGGAAGGCCGCCGCCAGCACCTCGCCGAGGCGCTGACGGGCCTCTCCCTGGATCAGGATGAATCGCCACGGAACCAGCTTGCCGTGGTCGGGCACCCGGGAGGCGACCTTCAGGAGGGTCTCGACGTCCTGCTCGCTCGGCCCCGGTTCGCCCAGCCAGCGCGACGGGACGGAGCGGCGTTGCAGAAGGCGGGAAAGGCTATCGTTCATGGGCTCTTCATCCGGCGTGGATAATGTGGAACAATGAAGGTGGATGCTCACGAAGGCTGCGAGCAGGACGGGGCTTGAGCCGCCATCGTCTCGCCGTCTTGATGCGCTTGAGGGAGCGCGGGCGTCCCAATGGCGGGCCACTGCCACAGAAGAAACAGCAGCGGATGTATAGGGGGAGTGCGGTCAGACGCCAAGCAGGTTTCAACCCTGGCGGACCCGGCAGCCTGCATGAGCAGGCTTGAGGGGTGCGGCGGAGGATGAGGTGAGCCGGCGGGACGCCGCTTGAAAGCAATGCAGACATCCATTTTCGGACCCAGTGGTTCCGCTCCCCCCGTCACTTGGTCGAGGCGCGAGACGCTCCTCGCCTTCGGCCTCATTCTGGCCGCCTGGGCGCTGGCCGTCTCGGTCTGGCCCCTGACCGGAACGGTCGTTCCATGGGATTCCAAGAACCAGTTCTACCCGACCCTGCGCTACTTGGGCACCACCCTGGCCCATGGGGAACTGCCCCTCTGGAACCCCTATCATTTCGGCGGCCACCCCTCGGCGGCGGATCCCCAATCCCTTCTCTTCACCCCCACCATGCTGCTGTTCGGATGGCTCGTGCCGGAGCCCTCCATGGAGCTCTTCGACGTGGTGGTGTTCGCCCATTTCCTCCCTGGGGCGCTTGCCTTCGTGCCGATCTTCCGCCGGCGCGGCTGGCACTCGGCCGGCGCCGTGGTGGCCGCGCTGATCTTCATGCTTGGAGGCTCTGCCACCGCGCGGCTCCAGCATACGGGCATGATCTTCAGCTATAGCTTCTTCCCCCTGGCCTTATGGCTCCTGGAGGAGGCGCTCGACCGCCGCTCCTATCGCTATGGCGTTCTGTTCGCATTGAGCGCGGTCCTGATGGTCATCGGGCGGGATCAGGTTGCCTTCCTCTGCGTCTTAACGCTCATCGCTGTTGCCGTTCATCGGATCTGGATCGCTCCCCATTCCTTGGCCTATCTCCGGTCCCGCCTGGGGCTCCTGGTTGCCATGGGCGCCATCGGCGCCGCGCTTCTGGCCGTGCCGATTGTCCTGACGATGCAGTTCCTCGCCACCTCGACGCGCCCGTCCTTCGGCTTCGGCGTGGCCGCCATGGGGTCCCTGCCCCCGGAGAGCTTGGCGACGGTGCTCTTCGGCAATGTCTTCGGCTCCCTGCGCTGGACCTACGATTATTGGGGGCCCGACTGGCATAGCCTTGCGGAGGGAACCTGGACCGACCGAGCCACGAACTACCTGTTCATCGGCACGATCCCGGCCCTCCTGCTGATCTGGCACGGCATTGCCGGCGGGCGCCTGTTCGCCCGCGAGTTCCGGTTCTTCCTCGTGCTGGGTGTTGCCGCACTGCTCTATGCCCTTGGGCGCTACACCCCCGGCTTCGAGTTCATCTTCGATCACATGCCGGGCGTGAACCTCTACCGCAGACCGGCGGACGCCACTTTCCTCATCAACATCGCCCTGGCCTTTGCAGGCGGCTACCTCGTCCATCGCTACGCGGCAGAGGGGCTCCCGCGCTGGAACCGCGCCTCCCTCGGCCGCTTCTGGGCCTTCCAGCCCCTGCTCGCCCTGGGCCTCGTCACCGCGGCCATTGCCAGCGCGTTGTCCTTTGCGATCAAGGGCGGGCATGTCTCCCCGGCCCTCATCGAAATCGGCCTGAGCCTGGCCGCAGCGGCTGCAGCCGTTCTGGTCATCGCAAAGGTGAGCGGCGCTCCGCGCTGGCGGGGGGCCATGGCGCTCGTGCTGGTCACATTGACAGGTGCGGAGCTGATCGGCCGCCACGCGGCCTCGGCCCTCAACGCGGAGCCGGCCGAGCGCTACACGGTCTTCACCAAGCTGCCGCCCGAGCAGCTTCAGGGCCTCCAGATCCTCAAGCGCGAACTCGCCGAGAGGAACGCCCGCGGCGAGTATCCACGTGTCGAGATTCTTGGCCTGAAGGGAGCCTGGCAGAACGCCTCCATGGTGCTCGGGATCGAGGACATCATCGGCTACAACCCCCTGCGTCTCGCCGATTACGAGCGCGCCATCGGCCCGGGGGAGAATGCGGAGGACCCGAACCTGCGCCAGTTCCCCACGAGCTTCCGCGGCTATGAGTGCGAACTCGCGAGCCTGCTCGGGCTCGACTACATCGTTCTCGACCGGCCTGCCGACAAGCTGCCGCGCCACTTCCCGCGCCTCACCGACGCCGAGGTCGTCTATGGCACCGGCCGGATGTGGATCTACCGCCTGAACGCCTCGGGGCCCCGCGCCTATATGGCCCATCACGTGAGCCCGGTGGATTCGGAAGCCCTGCTCGGCGAGGAGGAACTGCCGGAATTCAACCGCGAGACGGAAGCCCTCATCGACCATGAGAGCCTGCCCCTCCTCAAGGCCCGCTACTCCCCGGCCGGATCGAAGCCTGAACAGGCCAAGGGCGAGGCCCGCATCGTCAGCTATCAGCGGAACTCGGTCACGATTGAGGTCGAAAGCAGCGCGAACGGAGTGCTGGTGCTGCACGACATCCACTATCCGGGCTGGGAGGCCTGGGTGGACGGCGAGCGCCGCCCGATCCTGCGAACCAATCTCCTGTTCCGTGGGGTCGAGGTCGGTCCGGGACGGCACCGTGTCGAGTTCCACTTCCGCCCCATGTCCCTGGAAAATCTGGTTGCAGCCGCCTCCGATATCGTGAAGAGCGAGGATGAGCCGATTCAAACGGCCATTGTCACTCCGCTTCGGTAACGGGCGCTATTTCAAGACGATGCTTCTTTTCGTGAACCCACGCTTTTCCATCTTCGGTCTTCTGGCTCTCCTGGCGGCTTGCCCGGCCTCGGCCCAGTCTCCCGCCGTGCCGTCCATGTCGCAGAACCAGCCGCCGATCTCCATCGGACAGGTGACGGTGAATGCGGGCGCGACCTTTGCCGGAAGCAATGAGCCGATCCGCTCAGGCCTCGTCTGGCGGATCTACGAGGATCGCGGGGACGCCTCCCAGCCGGTGATCGTCGCCCGCTCCACCAGCCCGGCGCCGAGCTTCACCCTCTCGCCCGGCAACTACATCATACATGTGGCCTATGGGTTTGCGAGCGCTTCGAAGCGCATCAGCGTGCAGCGCGGCAATCTGAACGAGCGCCTCGCGATCAATGCCGGCGCCCTTCAGCTCAAAGGGGCGGTCAGCGGCAGTCCCATTCCGGCGAACCGCCTCACCTTCTCGGTTTATGTGCCGGAGGCGCAGAACTCGGAAGGCAGGCTCGTGATCGCCGAGGCCAAGGCGAACGACATGATCCGCCTGCCCGAAGGCACCTACCACATCGTTTCCACCTATGGCGACGCCAACGCCATCATGCGCAGCGACCTGAAGGTGGAATCGGGCCGCGTCACCGAGGCGACCCTCAACCACCGGGCTGCCACAGTGACCATGAAGCTGGTGGCATCGGAAGGCGGCGAAGCCTTTGCTGGCACGGCCTTCAGTGTGCTCACCCCCGGCGGCGACGTGATCCGCGAGGCCATCGGCGCCTTCCCGTCCGTGACGCTGGCCGAGGGTGAGTATGTCCTGATCGCCCGTCATGAGGGCAAGGTCTACACCCGCGAGTTCAAGATCGAGAGCGGGCTCGACCGCGATATCGAGGTTCTCGCGAAACCCTGACATCCTGAACCTTTCCGGCCCCGCGGCATTGACCGAACACCAATGACAGGTCGCGCCGCGCATGAGCCCGCACTCCCAAGGCGTGACCTTGCAGGAGAGGAAGCCCATGAAAGTCGCAGAGATCATGACCCGCAACGTGCGCGTGGTGAGTCCGGACCGGACCATCCAGGAAGCGGCACGGCTCATGGATGAGATGAATGTCGGCGTCCTGCCCGTCTGCGACGGGCGGCGGCTGCGCGGCATGGTGACGGACCGCGACATCACCGTCCGGGCAACCGCAGCGGGCCTCGCGCCCGACACCACCCGCGTGCGGGACATCATGTCCGACAATGTGTGGTGGTGCTTCGACGATGACGATGTGAACCACATCGTCCAGCTGATGAGCGACCATCAGATCCGCCGCCTGCCCGTGGTGGATCACGACAAGCACCTGGTCGGCATCGTGGCGCTCGGCGATCTGGCGACCGACGCCGAGGGTGAGGCCACCCGCGCCCTGCACCGCATTTCCACCCCGTCCGAGCCCGACCGCTCCGGCACCCCCTCGAGCGCCCGCGCCGACCAGACCCGGGGCGGCGGACAGGCTCGCCTGACGGCTGACGAGCGACGTGAACTGGAGCGGCGCATGAACGACGCCAGCCGGGACGACACTGACCGGCACCGTCCCAATGACTACCACGACAACGGCAATCGCGGACGCGTCGACAACACCCGCAAGCCGGGGCGCGACCAATTCCGGTTCCGCGAAGAGGACGACGTGCGCGCCGCCTTCGGCAGCTTCGGCTATCCCGGCCAGGAGGGCGCTCGCGACTCCCGAATGCGGGGCGGCTTCGGCGGCGACGGCTATCAGAGCTATGGCGACGAATTCGCAGGCCGGGGCTCCGCAGGCAGAGGCTTCCACCCGCCGCGTTATGGCGCTTCAACCATTACCGGCGAACGCGCCCGTCCGGGCGACGACAGCAGCGAGGATGATCGCCGCATGCAGGATCGCGAGCGCACCTGGAGCCTCGTGAACGAGCGGCGCGATCACAGCAACTACGGCATGGGGCCGGGCAACAACCGTTTCAGCAACGATGCCACCGGAAGCCGCGGCGAGGTCCGACGGGGCGAACACCAGGGCCGCGGCCCGAAAGGCTACCAGCGCTCCGATGAACGCATCCGCGAGGATGTCAACGAGCGCCTGACCGACGATGCCATGCTCGACGCCTCGGAGATCGAGGTGCAGGTCCAGAACCGCGAGGTGACCCTCACCGGCACTGTGCGCGACCGCAATGAGCGGCGTCGGGCCGAGGACCTTGCGGAGTCCGTCTCGGGCGTCAGCCACGTGCAGAACAACCTGCGGGTCGGCCAACGTCAGGGCACACACGCCACCGGCACCGAAGCTGGCGATGCAGGGGCCGCTACAGGCAATCCCGGCAGCGGCACAGCAGGAACGACGGCCGGCACCGCTCCCGGTGGCCGCACTAGCGGACGGCAGCGGCAGACGAGCTGAAATTGTCTGGGTTAACCTCTGCCCTCATCCTGAGGAGCCGCTGCAAGCGGCGTCTCGAAGGAGGCTCCAGTGCTCTCTGGAAGCTCCTTCGAGACGGATTGCTCACGCAATCCTCCTCAGGATGAGGTTGAGTTTGATAGACATAAAAAAGGCGGCGCTTCCCTGCGGAGGCACCGCCTTTCTTCGTTGAGATGAAATCAAGCCACCGTCCGCTCGACCACGTGATGCCCGTCGGGCGTCGCGTGGCCTTCCGGCTCCGACACCGCTTTCGCCACTCGCTTCAGGTCCGGCGTCACGGCCTCAGTGGCGAGCGCCTTCAGGGCTTCGTCCAGGGTCATGCCCTTCTGCTCGGGGCTGCCCAGCCGACGGATGGAGACCGTCCGTTCGGCGGCTTCCTTGCGGCCCACCACAAGAAGCACCGGCACCTTCACGAGCGAGTGCTCGCGGACCTTGTAGTTGATCTTCTCGTTGCGCAGGTCGGCCTCGACGCGAAGACCTGCGGCTTCGGCGGCGCGCACCACTTCCATGGCGTATTCGTCGCCCTCGGACGTGATGGTGGCGACCACCGCCTGCACCGGCGCGAGCCAGAGCGGGAAGTGACCGGCGAAGTGCTCGATCAGGATGCCGGTGAAGCGCTCCATGGAGCCGCAGATCGCGCGATGGACCATCACGGGCGTCTTCTTCTGACCGTCGGCATCGACGTAGAACGCGCCGAACCGCTCCGGCAGGTTAAAGTCCACCTGCGTTGTGCCGCATTGCCAGTCGCGGCCGATAGCATCGCGCAGCACGTACTCGAACTTTGGTCCGTAGAACGCGCCCTCGCCCGGGTTGATCGCGGTCTTGATGCGCCCGCCCGACTGATCCTCGATCTGTTTCAGGACGCGGGTCATCACATCCTCCGCATGATCCCACATCTCGTCGGTGCCGACGCGCTTTTCAGGCCGTGTGGAGAGCTTCACGACGATCTCGTCGAAGCCGAAATCGGAGTACGTGGAGAGGATCAGGTCGTTGATCTTCAGGCACTCGTCGGCGAGTTGCTCTTCCGTGCAGAAGATATGCGCATCGTCCTGCGTGAAGCCGCGCACGCGCATGAGGCCGTGCAGCGCGCCCGATGGCTCGTAACGGTGCACGTTGCCGAACTCGGCGAGGCGGAGCGGAAGATCGCGGTATGACTTCAGGCCGTGCTTGAAGATCTGCACGTGGCCAGGACAGTTCATGGGCTTCAGGGCGAACAGTCGCTGGTCCGCCTCCGGATCGTTCGGCCGCAGGAAGGCGGATGCCGACTTCACGGCAAACATGTTGTCCGAGTACCAACCCCAGTGACCGGAAGTCTCCCAGAGCGACTTGTCCAGGATCTGCGGTGCGTTGACTTCCTGGTACGTGCCCTTCAGGCGGCGGCGCATGTAGGAGATCAGCTCCTGGAACACCGTCCAGCCCTTCGGATGCCAGAACACGACGCCCGGCCCCTCCTCTTGGAAGTGGAACAGGTCCATCTCGCGGCCCAGGCGACGGTGGTCGCGCTTCTCGGCTTCCTCGAGCTGGCGGATGTAGTTGTCGAGCTCCTCCTGAGAGGCCCACGCGGTCGCGTAGATACGGGTCAGCATCGCGTTGTTCGAGTCGCCGCGCCAATAGGCGCCCGCCACCTTCATGAGCTTGAAGGCGTTGCCGATCTTGCCCGTGGAGGTCATGTGCGGGCCGCGGCAGAGGTCGAACCACTCGCCCTGGGAGTAGATCTTCAGATCCTGGCCTTCCGGGATCGCATCGACGAGCTCGACCTTGTAGGTCTCACCTTTCTCGACGAAGACCTGCTTGGCCTTGTCGCGGCTCCAGACTTCCTTGGTGAAAGGCTTATCGCGCGCGATAATCTCGCGCATCTTCGCCTCGATCGCCGGGAAGTCCTCGGGGGTGAACGGCTCGTTGCGAGCGAAATCGTAATAGAAGCCGTTTTCGATCACGGGACCGATGGTCACCTGCGTTCCCGGAAACAGCTCCTGCACGGCCTCCGCGAGTACGTGCGCGCAATCGTGCCGGATCAGCTCCAGCGAGCGCGGGTCTTCGCGGTTGAGGAACTCGATCTTGGCATCACGGGTGATCGGATCGGCGAGATCGGCGACCGTGCCGTCGAGCGCCATGGCAACGGTGCGCTTGGCGAGCGACTTGGCGATGCCTTCCACGATCTCGCGGCCGGTGATGCCGGATTCGTACTGGCGCTGGGCGCCGTCGGGAAATGTCAGGGTAATCATATCAAAGTGTCTCCTGGCTCACTCCTGCCAACGGAGCAGGTAAGCGGGGGCCGACGGTTTGCGGGATGAAAGGCGACGTCAGCCGCCGTCAGGTTCGGCTGCCTCGCAGGTGATCGGGGGAGCATTGACGCCCCGCCAGCGACCATAAGCCCACGGCTTATACCAGGAGGCAGTCTCGGGCAACGTCTCAGGCACGAGATCAAGCCCTGAGGTGCCGAAGGGCCCGCAGCGGCAGATCCGCGCGAAGCCCATCCAGCCGCCCGGCCAGAACCCGTGCCGCTGGATCGCTTCATCGGTGTATTCGGAACAGGAAGGCAGATGGCGGCACTGGCGGCCGATGAGCCCGGACAGGCTCAGCTGGTAGCCTCGGATGGCCCAATGGGCCGCCTTCTGGACAGGGCTCGGCATTTATCCCGCACCCTCGACCCGCCGCGCCTCGATCTGATTGAGCGCATCCACGACGGCATCGAAGGTGAGGAGGATGGAGGCATGGCGGGCCTTGTGATCCCGCAGGGGCTCCAGGACCTTCAGGTCCTCCCACTTGCCCTGGGGCGCCTCGCCGCCCCTCTTGAGCAGGTGCGTTGCCCTCTCGCGCAGGTCACGGAGCTCCTCGACGGTCGAGCCGATCACATGCCGCCCCATGATCGATGACGAGGCTTGGCCCAGGGCGCAGGCCTTCACGTCATGGGCGAAAGCCGTCACCACGTTGCCGTCAAGCTTCACGTCGACCGTCACCATTGACCCACACAGCTTTGACCGGGCCGTCGCGGATGCGTCGGCGTCGGGCAGGCGGCCAAGATGCGGGATGTCGGCCGCGAGCTCGAGAATGCGCCGACTGTAAATTTCGTTCAGCATGACAGCCTGTGACATTACGTTTGGGAATATACCCTTTAACTCCGCGGAGGTATCTAATACACAATGTGGGTAGTGAACCCATATTATAGCAGCTGAACTCCGGAACGGGCCTCTGACCAGTGGCGTGTGGAGAAAAAGCCGCAATTCCTCCCGGAAGCTGCGCCGCTTCCTGAGCTGAAGACTACGAAAAGGGGCCCTGCGTGAGTGATGCCATCAAGTCCTTGTCCGCGCGTCTGAGTCCGGTTGCCGACAAGCCTGTTGCGACGCCAACCCGGGAAGAAGCCGAAGCCGCCGTCCGCACCCTGCTCCGTTGGGCCGGAGACGACCCATCGCGCGAGGGTCTTCAGGATACGCCCAAGCGCGTCACCAAGGCCTTCCGGGAATTCTACTCGGGCTATGCGGAGAACCCCTCCGAAATTCTCGACAAGGTGTTCAGCGAGGTCGAAGGCTACGACGATATCGTGCTCGTGCGCGACATCCCCTTCCACTCCCATTGCGAGCACCACATGGTGCCGTTCTTCGGCGTAGCCCATGTGGCCTATTATCCCACCAAGGGCGTGGTCGGCCTCTCCAAGCTCGCCCGCCTCGTGGACGCTTATGCGCGCCGCCTGCAGACCCAGGAGACCATGACGGCCCAGATCGCCTCGGCCATGGTCAAGGCGCTCGAGCCGCGCGGCGTTGCGGTGATGATCGAGGCCGAGCACATGTGCATGTCCATGCGCGGCATCCAGAAGGCCGGCGCTATGACCTTGACGACCCAGTTCACCGGTGTCTTCAAGGAAGATCCCGCCGAACAGGTGCGCTTCCTCACCCTGGTGCGCAACGGCCGGGGCTGAGGCCCTCGCATGACCATATCCATTCCGTTTCCGCCTCCTGGCTCCAAAATCGAGCTTGAGGAGGGCAGCACCCTGTCTCCCCGCTTCGGAGCGGACGGGCTGGTCACCTGCATCACCATGGATGCCGCGACGGGCGAGATCCTCATGGTGGCGCATATGAACGCGGAGGCGCTCGCGAAGACCCTTGAGACCAGCGAGGCCTGGTACTGGTCCCGCTCCCGCGGTGAGCTCTGGCACAAGGGCGCCACCAGCGGGCAGGTCCAGACGGTCCTGGAACTGCGGGTCGATTGCGACCAGGACGCCGTTCTGCTGAAGGTCAGGGTCGCCGGCAACGGCGGCTGCTGCCATACGGGGCGCCGCTCCTGTTTCTACCGCAAGGTCGAACTCTCCAATGGCGAGCCGCGCCTCATAATCGATTGAGCGTCCCTAGCCCTGCCAAAACGCAGGGCTGCCCTCCACCAGGAAACAGGTGCATGGCTCCGGCATCCGCGATAGGTACGCCGCATGACACGACGTGACCTTCTCCTCGCGCGGGTGGCGGCGAGCGCCATCTTCTTCGGCAATGGCTTCGGAATCGGCACCTGGGCGGCGCAGCTCCCTCGGTTCAAGGCGTCGCTCCGCCTCTCAGACGGAGAGCTCAGCCTCGGGCTTCTGGCCTTCTCGCTCGGAGCGGTCGCCCTCATGCCGGTGATCGGCTGGGCTGTTGCCGTCGTCGGCAGCCGGACGATGTCCCTGATCGCCGCCTTCTCCTTTGCGGCCGCCCTGCTCCTGCCGGGTCTCGCGCCGAGCCTGCCGCTCTTCGTCGCCGCCTCCCTTGTGGCCGGCGCCTGCAACGGCACCATGGACATCGCCATGAACACCAATGCCACCGTGGTGGAGCGGACCTGGGGCTCGGCGATCATGTCGTCCTTCCATGCCTTCTTCAGTCTCGGCGGGCTGGCTGGGGCGGCAGCGTCCGGTCTCCTCATCAGGCTCGACGTCGGGATTGTCCCGACCCTGCTGATCTCCTGCTCCGGCATGGGGTTGCTCTTCCTCACGACGGGCTTCTGGACCATGAACGAGACGGAGAAAGCGTCGGAGGGCCACGGCTTCGCCTGGCCCCGCGGCCCGGTGGTTCTCCTCGCGGTGCTGGCCATGTTCTGCTTCATCGTCGAGGGCGCCATCGTCGATTGGTCGGCGATTTACCTGCAGACGGTGGCCGGTGCGAGCCTGGAGGCTGCCGTGTCGGGCTTTGCTGCCTTCTCGCTCACAATGACGATCTGCCGGTTCATGGGCGACTTTGCCGTGCGCCATCTTGGGCGGACGCGCACTCTTCAATTGGGTGGTCTGCTCTCGGCCCTCGGCCTCGCCCTGGCGATGATCCTGCCTTCGCCCCTGGCCGCCTCCATCGGCTTTGCCCTGGTGGGCATCGGACTGGCCAACACGGTGCCGGTCCTGTTCAGCACGGCCGGCCAGATGAAGGGCATTCCGCCCAGCATGGGCGTCGCCATGGTGGCGACGCTCGGCTATGGCGGATTGCTGATGGGCCCGCCGCTGATCGGCTTCGGTGGAGAAATCCTCGGTCTGCGCGCCATGCTCGGCCTGCTGATCGTCTTCACCTTCGTGATCATCATCATGTCGCAGCGGGCTCTCCAGCGCTCCACTGTTCAGTTTTCATGAACCAGTCCTAATTGAAACTTGAGGGCATGTTCACGCGGGTTTCATGGGAAGCCGGCATAATGGACAGGGTGCCTTGGAGTTGATCAATGTTGTGGGACGGGATTGCCCGGCGCAGCGCCGGTTCAGGGGGCGGAGGCGGAGTGACGGAGATTAAGGCACCGGTCGAGCGCGATCCTCGGGCCAAGACCCGAATTGGCCTGGCGCTGGGCGGAGGCGCGGCACGGGGCTGGTCCCATATCGGTGTCCTTCGGGTTCTCGAGGAAGCCGGCATCGTTCCGGACGTGATCGCCGGATGCTCAATCGGCGCGGTCGTCGGCGGCTGCTATGCGGCGGGCAAGCTCGATGAGCTGGAGGCCTTCGCCCTCTCCCTGACCAAGCGGCGCGTCATGGGCCTCCTCGACTTCCATTTCAGCGGCGCGGGCCTCATCGCCGGCGGCCGCCTGCAGAGCCTCCTTGACCGGGACCTGACCGACAAGCGGGTCGAGACCCTCCCGAGGAAGTTCTGCACCATCGCGACAGAACTCGTGAGCGGCCACGAGATCTGGCTGACGCGCGGCCCCCTCGTCCAGGCCATGCGCGCCTCCTACGCCCTGCCCGGCGTGTTCGATCCGGTTCTGATCGGCGGGCGCTGGCTCATGGACGGCGCCCTGGTCAACCCGATCCCGATCACCGCCGCCCGCGCCCTGGGGGCCGACATCGTCATCTGCGTAAACCTCAATGGCGAGGTCCGCGTACGCGGCACGGTCATCCAGTCCTACGATGCCGGGTCGAGCGACGAGAAGGAAATCGAAGAGGTGATCGAGGCAGCCCCGCGGCGCTGGGGCATCTTCCCGGGCAGCCGGGGCGAGAAGCAGAGCAAGCCCAATGCACCCGGGATGGCCACCGTGATGGTGGACGCCTTCAACATCACCCAGGACCGAATCGCACGCTCGCGGCTCGCCGGCGATCCGCCGGACATCATGGTCGCGCCGAAACTCGCCAAGATGGGGCTGTTCGAATTCCACAGGGCCCAGGAATGCATCACCCTGGGCCGGCAGGCCACGGAGCGCGCCCTGCCGGATATTCTCGAGTTGCTGCAGGAATCGCAGCCACGGTGATCAGGCTGTTGCGATATATTCCTTGATTGCCGTCGCCTCGGCCTCGACCTCCTCGAGCCGTTCCTTCACCACGTCTCCGATGGAGACGATCCCCACGAGGCGTCCGCCCTCGACCACGGGAACGTGACGGAATTTCTGCTGCGTCATCAATTCCATCACGTCGGGAATTGGGGTTTCCCCCGTGCAGGTCAAAACCTTCTCCGTCATGAAGCGAGAGACAGGCTCCTCCAGGGCCTTGGCGCCATGGTTTGCCACCGCCCGCACGATGTCCCGTTCGGAAATGATGCCTGAGACTGGCCTTTGACCATCGACGATGAGAAGGGCACCTATCCTGCGCTCGGCAAGAACCTTGGCCGCCTCACTGAGCGTCCGGCCGGGTTCAATGGTCGCGACGTCGCGACCTTTGAGCGAAAGAATGCGATTGACGATCATTGATTCCCTCCCGTTGCGCGAACGGCGAAGGACCGTCAGCCCTCGCATCCGCTAGGCTGAAGTCGGGTTCCGCACCCATGACTTTGGGTGCGAACCCTACGTCAGCCACTGGATGATCCGCGCAAACGGCATCCGTTTCAAGCTGAGATGCGCTTGGCGCGTGCGGGAAGCGGGTCGATCAAAGGGAAAAGGACGAGACCTGCGAGAAAGCCGCCGAGATGCGCCTCCCAGGCGATGCTCGCATCCGTAAGCCCCAAAGGCTCGACAAAGGCAAACACGTAGTTGGCGGCAAACCAGATCCCGAGGAAGATCAGGACCTGCCGGTTGCGGACCATATGCCCCAGGGTTTCACGAGGCCGCTCATGGGGCTGCGTCAGGCGCCCCTCCCAGTGCCATGAGGCCGGGGCGAACATAAACCAGGAGGCCGCCGCCATGAGACCCGACACGGCCCCGGAGGCCCCGATCATCGGCAGGACCTGCAAGGGATTCATCAGGGCGTATAGACCCGCTCCGGCAACTGCCGAGACGGCTACCAGAACGAAGAACCGTTGGGCGCCGCAGCGGCGGACGATGGGGGTTCCGAAGGCTGCCAGCCAGACGCTGTTGATCAGTACATGAGCCCAGGATCCATGAAGAAAGGCATAGGTCAAAGCCGTCCAGGGTCTGCCCTCCTGGCCTTCGAGAACATACTGCGCCAGGGCCATCAGCGGAGTGATGGTGTCTTCCGCCACGCCCTCGCGCAGGGTCCTCATGATGTCCTCGACTTGGATGCTTCCGAAGGCCACGGACCAGCGGGCCGGAATCACCGACCAGTCGATGATCAGCATGAAGTCTGATTCGTCGGACAGAAGCAGCCGGACGGCGTGGATGCCGATCAGCACCACGAGGCAGAGGCTGATGACGGCAGGAAGGTTGAGGATCGGCTCGCGAGCGCGGGGCGGGTGTGGAGACATGCAATTCTTTTGTATGAGGCAACTGCCGGGAATTTCCGAAGGGAGGCTGGCGCGACCTAACTCCTATTTGGCCCCTCGGTCGAGAAAAACCAACTACTTAGCAGCAGCCAAGCTTAACGGAGAGGAAGCCCGGTTGCCTCTGACCTGTGCGCCTGATAATTTTGTTAACCATAACGGAACCGGTCGAAGCGCGACGCGTTAACTCACCTTTTACTTTCCGCTTGAGCCCCAAATGTAACCATGTCAGTTTGGTTAAAAGAACGTTAACCGGCTGGTGGGGCATGCGGCAGGATTATTTCAAGAACGGCCTTATCTGTGGCGCAAATGAGAAGTCGGCATTTTCCGGCACATTCATCAAAACAGTTCTCCTCGGGCTCTCCCTCCTGTTTTCCGGTGCTGCCGCTCAGGCCCAGACCTTAGCGTCCCTGCCCGTCAACAGCGCCCCGATTTCGAGCGTCGGCGCCGCTAAGCCGCTCCTCGGCTGGTCCCAGTTCTGCGAGAAATTCCGCTCCGAGTGTGCCGTCGACGTGACGGAGGCCGACAAGATCGAGCTGACGCCTCAGGTCTGGAAGACCATCGTGTCGGTCAACCAGCGGGTGAACTCGAGCATCAAAGCCGTGACGGACGCGGATCACTTCGGCGTCGTCGACACCTGGGGCTTCCCGGATGACGGCAAGGGCGACTGCGAGGACTTCCAGCTTCTGAAGCGCCGGCTTCTGGTGGAAGCTGGCCTGCCCCGCCGCGCCATGCGCATGACGGTGGTGATCGACGAACTGGGCGAAGGCCATGCGGTGCTGATGGTTCGCACCAACCGCGGCGACTTCGTCCTCGACAACAAGATCTCCTCGGTCCTCCCCTGGCACCGCACCGGCTATGTCTACATCAAGCGCGAAAGCCAGGAGACGGTCGGTTGGGTTTCGCTGGGCGGCATCATCTCGTCGCCGACCACCACTGCGAACCGGTAAGAATTCTAAAGCCGGCGTCTTCAAGCGCCGGCTTGTTCATTTCTCCACCATCGATGCCAGAATACTTCAGGCGGATCGGTCGATCCGCCTTATTTTTTGCTAAGCGCATCGCTCAAAGCTGAAAAGCCGGGTTCCACTTTTTCGCACGATACGCGACGGATCAGTCGATCCGCCTCATTTTTTGGGCGAAACGCTGCCAGTTTTCCACGTAGCTCCTCGCCGAGAGGCGAAGCCGCTCGATGGCCTCGGCATCGAGCACCCGGATGGCCTTGGCTGGAGCCCCCACGATCAGCGAGTTGTCCGGAAACGCCTTGCCCTCCGTGACGAGCGCGTTCGCCCCTACGAGGCAGTTGGCGCCGATGCGCGCATGGTTGAGCACCGTGGCGCCCATGCCGATCAGGGAGTTCGCGCCGATGGTGCAGCCGTGGAGGATGGCCTTGTGCCCGATGGTGCACCCCGCGCCGACGGTGAGCGGTGCACCCATGTCCGTATGCAGCAGCGCGCCTTCCTGAATGTTCGTGGCCTCGCCGATATCGATGAGTTCGTTGTCGCCCCGCAGCACAGCACCGAACCAGATCCCGACATCCCTCCCCAGCCGGACTTTGCCGATCACATGAGCGTCCGGAGCAATCCAGAAACGGTCGGGTTCAGGCAGGATCGGGGCGGTGTCGTCGAGGCTGTAGATCGGCATCGATGGTCCAGAACGAAAAGCAGCAGAACCTCAGGGGAGGTCTGCTGCGGAAAAGCGCCTAGTCTTCGAGATCCGTATCGAGGATCGCCATGGTGAAGTTGAAGGAGCGGTCCCCGTCCTCGTCGTCGACGAAGAGAACGCCGACAAATTCCTCACCGATGTAAACTTCCGCTGAATCGGCCTTCTTCGGCCGCCCGACGACGCGGATCGAGTGGTTTGCAAAGGTCTGGCGCAGGTAGCGCTCGACTTTAGCCATCTCGGTTTTATCCACTACAGGTCCTTTCTTAACTCTACGATTGTGCACTTGCCATGCCGGGCAAACGCGAGCAAGCGGTGTTGGGTCCCGGATCGGGGCCTTCCTCAGATTCCATCCGTTTCGGAGAAACAGTGGTCCATGGATCGGGCCGGCTCCTCGCACCCAGCCGTGCCAATGACCTTGGCGGGAACGCCGGCCACCGTGGCATTATGGGGCACGGGCTTGAGCACGACAGAGCCTGCGGCGATTCTCGCGCAATGGCCGACCTCGATATTGCCAAGGATCTTGGCGCCGGCGCCGATGAGCACCCCATGACGGATCTTGGGATGACGGTCGCCCCGCTCCTTGCCGGTTCCGCCGAGCGTCACGTCCTGCAGCATCGATACATTGTCCTCGATGACCGCGGTGGCGCCCACCACGAGCCCGGTGGCGTGGTCAAGGAAGATGCCGCGTCCGATACGGGCTGCCGGATGAATGTCGGTCTGGAATGCCTCGGACGAGCGGCTCTGCAGGTAGAGCGCAAAATCCTGCCGCCCCCGCTTCCACAGCCAATGGGCCAGCCGATGGGTCTGAATGGCGTGGAATCCCTTGAAGTAGAGCACGGGCTCGACGGCCCGGGTGACCACCGGATCCCGGTCAAGCACGGCGCTGATATCGGCCCGCATGGCCGCCCCGATGCTGCGGTCGCTCTCGACGGCTTCGAGGAAGATCTGCTCGATGATGTCGGCAGGAACAGCCGCATGGCCAAGCCGGGAGGCGACCCGGTGAATCACCGCAGCCTCAAGGCTCGGCTGGTGCAGGATGGCGCTGAGGACGAAACCTGCGATGGCAGGCTCGGCCTGGACGACCCCCTCGGCCTCGGAGCGCAGGCGGTCCCAGATCGGATCGACCTTTCCAGCCACGGCATCGGGGGCTCCCGGCTTCAGGCGCGTCTGTGTCATGGTAGTCTCCTGCCGGCTTCGCTATTGCCTCAGGTCTAGATAAGAAGCCCCCGCCCCTTACCACAGATCCAAACGAGCCATGACCTACTCTTTTTCGCCGGCAACGTCCAAGCTTGTCATCTCCGCGAGCGGCGGCATCGCGACGGTCACCATCGACAACCTGCCGAAGCACAATGCGGTCGACCTGGTAATGTGGAAGGCTTTCCCGTCGCTGATGCAGGCCCTCGACCGGGATCCGGACGTCCGGGTGATCGTGCTGAGGGGCGCGGGACAGGCCTCCTTCGCGTCGGGTGCGGATATCGCCGAATTCGCGACGGTGCGTGCCAACGCTGAGGGCGGGCGGCTCTATGAGGCTGCCAACGAGGCGGCCTTCTGGGCCGTTGCCCATTGCTCCAAGCCGGTGATCGCCATGATTCGCGGCTTCTGCCTCGGCGGCGGTTTCGGCCTTGCCCTTTCCTGCGATCTGCGGGTTGCCTCCGAGAGCGCCATCTTCGGCATTCCGGCTGCGCGTCTCGGAGTAGGCTATCCTCCGGGCGCCATGAAGCTCGTGACGGCAGCCGTCGGAGCCCCAGCCGCGAAGGACCTGTTCTTCACCGCACGTCGGATCGGCGCCCAGGAGGCGCATCGCCTCGGCGTCGTGCAGCGGCTCGTGCCCGATGGCGAGCTGGACGCGGTCACGCAGACCCTCGCTGAAAGCATCGCGGAGAACGCACCTCTCACGATCAGGGCCGCCAAGGCGGCCATCGACGAGGCGGTCGGGGTCGGACACCCGAAGGCCGATTCTCTGGCTCTTGCCGACCTCTGCTTCGACAGCGCCGATGCCGTGGAGGGGCGCGAGGCCTTCCTGGAGAAGCGCAGGCCGGTTTTCACGGGCCGATAAGCTCAGGCATTCCGGCGATACACGAAATACCGGCCCTCGGGCACGCCGGTTCGGGACGAGATGTCGGCGCAGGAGGGCATCTCGAAGGCACGGTCCGCGATCAGGAGCCCTCCGGGCTGAAGCAGGGAATCGAGCAGGGGTGAGAGCCGCAGGGCAAGCTGGCGGTTCGCCGCCTCGTCGCCGGTGCCGATATCGGTATGGATCAGCGCCGCCGAGCCCTGCCCCAACCGCTCGATGAAGGCCGGGAGGGTCTCGAAGATGTCGCCGACGATCAGGTAGCCTTCGGGCGGATAACAATCCGGATGGGCCGCCGGCGAGCGCTCGAAGGCGTAGATCTCGCGGCCGGGCAGCCTGGTTCGCAGGTGATCGTAAGTGCGGCCATTGCCGAGGCCGAGTTCGAGAATGAGTCCGGTCGGGCCGATCTCCTCGGCCGCCCAGTTCAGGAGGTCGCGCTGGGCGGTCAGCCGCCGGATCACAGAGTCGAGTCGGGTCATTCGCTACTCCTGCCGGACGGCATATGGGGAGGGTCCTTTCAAAGCAAAGGCGAGCGCCTTACGGACGCTGGGCCAGGAAGTCGAGAACGCCCTGCTTGTGCACCTTGTCGCCCACTGCGAGGTTATGGTCGCGCCCCGGGATATCGAGTGCCGTCGCGTTGGGGATCAATCTTGCGAGTTCCGGCCCTGAGCCCGACACGTCGTCCTTGGTGCCCACCGAGACCAGGGTCGGCAGCGTGATGGAGGCGACCTCGTCCCGGGTCAGCACCTGCCGCGACCCACGGATGCACGCCGCCAGGGCCTTGAGATCGCTGCCCGTCTGCTCGGCGAAGGCCCGAAACATGCGCTGCATCGGATCGGTGAGGTGGGCGAGGGAAGGCACCTCCATGGCGTCCGCGATGCCGAGCGGCAGACCGACTCCCTCGACGAGGTGGATGCCCAGGCCTCCAAGCAGCATGGAGCGCATCCGCTCCGGGGCGGTGAGCGCCATATGGGCGCTGATCCGCGCGCCCATGGAATAGCCCATCACGTCGGCCCGCTCGATGCCGAGATGGTCGAGAAGCCGGCAGCCGTCCTCCGCCATGCGATAGGAATTGTAGGCTTCCGCGTCGTAGAGCTTCTCGCTCTGCCCGTGCCCCCGGTTGTCGAAGGCAACGACCCGGTATCCGGCCCGCGTGAGGGTCTTCACCCAGAGAGTGTTGACCCAGTTCACCGCATGGTTCGAGGCGAAGCCGTGGATGAGCAGGATCGGATCGCCCTGCCCCTCATGGGGCGGCACGTCGACATAGGCGATGCTGACACCGCTGGAGTTGAAATAGCGCATCTGACCGGCCGGGGTTGGAGGCTGAAGGGAAGCTGGCGCAACCTAAGCACCTGGAAGGCGCGATGCAACGCTTGGAAATTTGCTCTAGGCGCATGGCCGATCGGCCATTATGGTGCGCCAAATTTTCAACGCTTCAGAGCAACGGCAATGGCTGACAAAGGCACTCCCCACTTCCACAACGATCCGGGCGTTCCCGTCATTCACGTGGGCTCGAAGGAGTTCATGTGCATCGGAGCGACCCCGCCCTTCGATCATCCCCATGTGTTCATCGACATGGGCTATGACAGCGAGACGATCTGCTCCTACTGCTCGACCCTGTTCAAGTACGATCCCTCCCTGAAGTTCGACGAGGCCCGCCCGGCCGAATGCGTCTGGGAGCCCGACTTCGCCGGCTCGGTCGCTTCGCGCTAAGTGTCCAAATTATCGATTGCGGTCGTGGGCGCTGGCATCGGCGGCCTGACGGCGGCTCTGGCCTTGGCCCGGCAGGGCCATGCAGTGACGCTGGTCGAGCGCCGGACCGGGTTTACCGAGGTCGGGGCCGGCCTCCAGTTGTCGCCCAATGCCAGCCGCATTCTCATCAAGCTCGGGCTCGGCCCGGCGCTGCGCCGCGTGGCGACGGAGCCGGAGCGCGTGGTCGTGCGCGCTATCCGCTCAGGCAAGGTCATTGGCGAGGTGGCCCTCGGCACCTTTATGCGGGAGCGGTTCGAGGCGCCCTATTGGGTGGTTCACCGGGCCGATTTCCAGACGATTCTGCTCGATGCCGTCCGCTCCGAGCCGTCGATCCGCCTGGTCATGGGGCGGACGGTGGAAAGCGTGGAGACCAGCCCGTCGCAGGCCTCCCTCACTTGGCTCTCCGCAGGCGGAGCCCAGGAGACCCACACGGCCGATCTGATCATCGGGGCCGATGGAATTTGGTCACAGGTCAGGCAGCAGCTTGGTGACAGGAGGCCGCCTGCCTACCGTGGCTACGTTGCTTGGCGCGCTACTTTCGAGCGCAGCGCCGCCCCGGCCGAACTCGCCGGGAACGAGACCGGTCTCTGGCTTGGGCCACAGGGCCATGTGGTGCATTATCCGATTGCCGGCGGCAGGCTGGTCAACGTCGTGGCCATCGAGCGCAGCCGGACACCCGTAGATGGCTGGGCTGCTCCCGGCCGGCGGGAGGACCTGCTCGGCCGCTATGCCTCGGCCGCCCCTGCCCTTCGCGACCTTGTCTCGCGCCCGCAGGAATGGCTGCGCTGGTCCCTCTTCGACCACCCGGCCGAGCGCCTCGCCAAGGGCCGGATCGCTCTTCTCGGCGATGCCGCCCATCCGGTCCTGCCGTTCCTGGCCCAGGGAGCCGCCATGGCGATCGAGGAGGCGGCGGCCCTTACTACTCTTCTTCGCGATACGCAGACCGACATCCCGCAGGCTCTCTCGGCTTATGAGAAACAGCGCCTCGGGCGCACGGCTCGGGTTCAGAAGGAAGCTCGCACCAACGGGCGCGTCTACCATGCGGGCTCCATGGTGGCTTTCGGGCGCAACAGAGTCATGCGACATCTGGGCTCCGAGGGCATGACGAAGCGCTACGACTGGCTCTACGGCTTCCGCACCCCGGACTGAGAGAGATCCGGCCCTCACGGTTGGGCTTGCGCTCAAGCCCGCCTCCCGATAACCCTCTTCTTCGAAGCGGACGTGGCGAAACCGGTAGACGCAAGGGACTTAAAATCCCTCGGGCTATGCCCGTGCGGGTTCGACCCCCGCCGTCCGCACCATTCATGCCTTCATCCATGGCTGACATTATCCGGAGAGGCGTGGCTTCCGGAGGCCCTGATGGCTGTCGGCGGGTGATGCTGTTGCTGCGGCAATAGGGACCCGGAATTTCCACGTCTTCTCCGGAGCGGCGAAGCCTCAAGCAAAGTTGATGATCAAAGAGAAATCAAGGGCTTGGGGCAACCCGGTCCGTTGCCAGGAGGCGTCCATGCCGACCGTAATTGCGATTGAAGCCAAGCCCGTTGAGTTCAGAGGGATCGATACCGGCTTTCTTCACCTCTACCTCGTCAAAACCGTGACCGATGACCAGGGGCGTGTCATCTCGGAGAAGGTGATCCGGGGCACCGCTGGATCGAACGGCGATCTTGAGACGCTGGTCGATGCCGATCTGGCGACCTCGGTCGACAGGAGAGGCTCGGACACTCCCGAGGAAAGAAGCCGCGAAGTTCTCGATCTCGGCACCAGAGACGCCAATGACGTCTGGAAGATCATGGTGCAGCATGCCATCAACATCGAGAAAGCGGATCTGGACTACAGCATCGACATCTTCCGCGAAGCTCCCGGAGGAGACCTGAACAGCAATTCCGTTGTCGCATCGGTGCTCCATTCGGTCGGCTTGAACCTGACCACGAGCTTTCCGGATGGTGTCAGGCGGTCGGATGCTCCTCTCTACGGCCAACTCCAGTACATGTCCGTGGACGACGCCTTGTCCGGAACGGGGAGCAATGACCGGATCATGGGAGGTATCGGAAATGACCGACTCTCCGGTGGCCGGGGCAACGACACGCTCTCCGGTGAGAGCGGCAACGATCGCATCTATGGCAGTTCAGGAGATGATCGCCTGAGCGGTGGATCGGGCGACGACCGGCTCTACGGAGGCTGGGGAGCGGACTCGTTCCGCGGCGGAGATGGAAAGGATGCCTTCGTCTTCTATTGCAAGGCGACAGAAACAAACATCGACACAATTCGGGATTTCTCGATCGCCGACGACACGATCTGACTCCAGAACAGCGTTTTCAAGGGAATCGGATCTGAAGGCCGCCTGAAGTCGGGGGTATTCCGCACAAGCTGCGAAGCACGGGATTCGACGGACCGCATTCTCTATGATCGCGAAAATGGCGTCCTGTACTACGATGCCGACGGCACCGGCGCGAGCGAGCAGGTTGCGGTCGCGAAGCTCTCGGCCGGGCTGAGGATGACGTCTCTGGACTTCTTGATCATCTAACCGGAAGCCACAGGAATCGGGGAGCGCCGGTGGATTGATCGCAAATGCTTGATGTGCATGCCAGCACATCAAGCAAGCCGGCCGATTGCTATGGTCGAGAACACCTTCGATCAGCACCTTTGGAGGCGAACGATGCCCCCCGGTTCCTTCCTGCCTCGCCGAATGGGCGTGGCGGCAATCTTGCTCATCGCATCGACAAGTGCGGATGCATGGGCCCAGAGTCATCCGCTGACCTTGAGAATGCCCTGCGCTCAGGCACAGAGCCTTGTCGCCTCGCAAAGAGGCATCGTGCTCAACACAGGCCCCCTTACCTATGACCGCTATGTCGGATCCTATGGATCCTGCGCGATTGGGGAGACCCTGGATCCGGCATGGGTTCCGACGGCCGATACAGCGCAATGCCCCATCGGGTACCGCTGTGTGACGCGTTCCCCACCCTCACGGAACTAGGCTTCAAAAATCAGGGCCTTTGCCTGCCCCTGTCCAGGCGGGTTGGCGCCCTTAGCGGCTGTGCCAAGCCTTGAAGGCTAGGAGGGGCGTCAGGATCGGCCAGCCGAACCCTGCGATCAGGATGTGATCGAGGCCGATCTGCTCCTCGTCGTTGATCATGGTCGAGACTGCAAGAAGCAGGATCACGCCACCCAGATAGATCATCAGAACTTCACGCATCCCACAGCCCCCGGCACCTTGAAGCTGAGCTTTGACGCATGACACGAAACAAGCCAATGCGACCGGCAGTCGCCTGCTTCTCTCAAAGGATGGAAGATGCTGGGTCTCAGGAGCGCAGGGGACTTCCCCCGGATCAGACAGGAGGCACGCCCGGACGGCAGAAAAAATCAAACCTTCACAGAAACTTAACCGCAACCCGATCCGACCTCGCCCGTTCTTCGGGGACCACGGGCAACTCACAGGGAGATCACCGATGCCAAAGCGGCACAACTCCTATGCCGCAGGAGGCAACGCGAATTGGGGCATCGGCGCCAATGGCCTGACGGCAGCCGGGCAATCCGAATTATTGAAGGATCTCGGGCGTCAGCTTCAGCACAGTTACCAGAGCATTCTGAAGGACCCTGCGCCGGACCGTATTAGGCAGTTGCTGGAGCGGCTCGAAAGAGCGCACCATCGCGAAGGCAATGAGAATCACTGAGCCAGTGCGGCTCAGTGGTTCTCACCTCTTAAAGGTTTAAGACCTCAGCGCCTGCGGCGGTTTCGCGGATGCGAGTGGCCTGACGAGGACGCCTCCTTCGGAATGAGGCTGTAGATCAGAAACCCTGCCAGCACTCCGGCTCCGAGCAGAACGAAGGGGTATGACTTGGCGGTCTGAACGACCCCGGAAGCGGTCTGCCGCACGGCGTAGAGCGGCATGGAGGCATCATGAATCAGGCGTTCGGCCCGCCTGACATTCTCCTGCCGGGTGTGGATCTGCAGGTCGTAGCCTTCGTCGTCATCATGGCGATGAAGCTCGATGCTGTTGCGGGCGAAACCGGCCGAGACAAGGCGCTGGACCGCTTGATTGGCCTCACTGCGGGACTGGAAAGATCCGGTGGCAATGGACGTGTTCGGCATTATTAATCCTCTTCGAACTGCTGATGCCAATTCCCGGCAAGCGCCTAGGTTCCACATCCGACCGACATAGGATGGGGAATGACCGACGAGCCAGCAGCCTTCAGTTCTTGCGATAAGATTGTGTGGCGGCCCTCTCCGCCTCCATCAGGACTTCAAGCGCTCTCCAGGGCTTGGGCATGAACCGAACATCCCGGGGAACATCGCCGGTTTCTTGGTCCAAAGGTCTGCCTGAGGTCAGGACGGTGCGGACCCACGGCCACTTGATGCGCACGGTTCGCACCAGATCCATGCCGTCCATCAGGCAAGGGAGGCGAAGGTCGGCAAAGAGGAAGGCCACTTCTTCCGAATGCCGGTTCAGATAGTCAAGGGCCTCTTCCGCACTGGACGTTTCGACGACCTTGAGATCTGTTTCCTCGAGAAGAGCTGCCGCCAGGCCCCTGACTTCGAAGTCGTCCTCGACAATCAGGGCCACGCGGTAAGGCTCGATCCTCTGTCCCATAAGTCGTCTCCTCTTCGGGTTTACATTTCCTGGAGCCCTTCGCTGAAGGAACAACGATCATCAGGCTCTCTGTTGGACGGGAAAAAACCGGCTCCGGAAACGCCAAGCGGACAGCCGGTGCGATACAACTAAGACTTGGCACGCGATCGGAAGCGCCAAGGCTTTCGAGCGCATGCCCTACAGGATCGCGAACAAGAAACTTTCCCGAGCGCTGGGCGCGACCGGGCAAAAGACCCTCATCACAGAACGGTGAATAGAGCTGTCTGTTTCAGCTTGGCTTTACAGAAATTTTCCGCAGCACCCGTTTTGACCTAGAGGAACCGCTTTCCAAGCTGTAGCTTAAGCTTGAACCGACTGTTCTCACGCGAGATCCCCGCCGTGTTCAAGGAGACTCAGCTTCACCAGGAATTCTTGGACCTGGAGCATCACATGCGGCTTCTCGACCGCAAGCTGGCCGATGCCCTCCATCGGATCCGCCACGGTTCCTCGTCGGAATCGGTCGAGCAGGCTCGACAGGATGAGAAGCAGCTGCTGTCCGAACTGGATCGGCTGATGACGAGGATGCGGGCGATCGAGGGGCAACTCCTCCAGATCCAGAAGGGCGCAACGCGGCACTGAGACTGCTTTTGGTCATCGTCTTGTGTGAAGCCGCACGTCGAAGGTGCTGAACTGGGCTCATTGTGCTTGCCTTAACGTAAGGCAAGCTCAGGGAGCGAACCAGGATGACCATCAGGGACTCTTATCCGGAGCCGGATGTGGAAGACCAGGGCGTCGGGGTCTTGCGTAGGCGGTGCGTTCCGCTGTTCACGGTTCTGATCGGCCTCTTGGCCACCATGAATATCGCATCGGTCATCTTCGTTCTTCTGGAGTGAGCGACCGCACTGCCTCGCAACCTACAGCCTCACCGCAGATCGTCCGATAGGACAAGAACTGCAGGACAGCGCATCTGATGCGAAATTCTGTCCTGCAGGTTCACCGTTCGTCTTCAGCGCAGCCCAAGGAACGACAGGATCGCGAGGACCACGACGATTGCACCGATAAGCCAGATGATATTGTTCATGAGGATTCTCTCCCGAAGTGGAATTGACCTCATGCCAACGGTCAAGGTGAAGGTTCGTTCCTTGAATCCACCTACTCGACTAGTGGGATCGGCAGGCATCCAGCTCGGCTTCACCGACTGCGCCCGAGGCCGCAACCTGCCTCCGGCTCACCCTCGTACAGGCCTCATGGGTGAGGCCTTGGGCTGAGTCGACTTGAATCCGGCTCTCCTGTGAGCGGGCAGTTTCGTAGCCGGGGCCGGATCGGTAGTCCCAGGTGGAAATTCCGGCTGTGCCAACGCACCCGCCGAGCCCGGGCAGAAGCGCCGCTGCGGCAAAGGTCCTGAGGATTGTCGGCATCGTCTCATCCTTTGGCTGCGAAGCCCGCTTGCAGGGCAGAAGGAGCCTTCATGAGGAAGGTGACCAGAATGAGAAAACCCCGGCGTTGCCACCGGGGTTTTCCGCGAAATCGGAATGACCCGATCAGAAGTCGCGCTGAATGCGCAGACGGCCTTCCCAAGCATCGTCGTCATCCGCGCCGACGATGCCGCGCGGGTTGAGGTTGGAGTAGAGAGCCTCCACGCCGATATCGAGACCGGAGACCGGCGACCAAATCAGGTTCGAGCCGACGCGCCACTCGGTGAAGTCGGCCGAGGGAGCGGCGGTGCCGTACTCGACGCGAGCATAGGAGCCGAACAGGCTCTGTCGGATGGTCGGGGTCCAATAGTGGTTCACGCCACCGGCAAGCGACCAGCCGCGTCCGGTTTCGATCTCGCCATCGGGGCCGATATACGCATCCAGGACCGTGCCCGAAGCGATGCCGACCGCGATATCCGGATCGAAGCCGAGATAGCCGAGGGCGCCGTCGGCATAGGTCGCTGCGAGCCAGAGGGCGTCGCCCTCGCCAAGCATCGGCAGGTTCACGTTGAACATGCCCGACACGGCCCAGCCGAGTTCGCTGTCAGGGTAATCGCCGCCGACAAGCACGTTGCTGCGGACCTGGTGGAGGGCGCCGGAAAGCTGCGCCGAACCCCAGGTGCCGGTATACTTCACGTTACCCACGAGATCGGGCAGCCTTTGACCAGCCCCCAGATCTGCCGCGTCGGCCAGGGCGGTGGTCGCGAAGGAGCCTTCCTCCAGCGACAGGGTGGCCGAGAAGCCGTTGCCGAAGGAGAAGGTGTAAGCCAGCAGGTTCACGTCCGGATAGTCGTAGAAGCGGACCGTGCCCCAGTTCTCGTTCGGGATGTCGCCGTTGGTGAAGAACGAGGTCGTGCGA
The DNA here is from genome assembly GCF_016811235.1 of Microvirga arabica. Taxonomy (GTDB): domain Bacteria; phylum Pseudomonadota; class Alphaproteobacteria; order Rhizobiales; family Beijerinckiaceae; genus Microvirga; species Microvirga arabica. The sequence continues at coordinate 101,376 of NZ_JAFBID010000009.1, read as the reverse complement.
CCGGCCGTCAGACCGCCGAACTGAATGTAGGCTTGGGCGATGTTCGACGAGGTTCCGGTGCCATACACACCCGACCGGCGGTCCATCTCCATGCGGACGAAGGCGCGCAGGAGGCCGTAAGCAGTGGCGGTGCGGGCGTCGAGCTGGACGCGTCCGCGGGCCAGGAAACCAATCGAGTTGTCTTCACGGAATCGCGGCTCGAGATAGCTGTACTCGGCGCGGACACGGCCACCGACGCGCAGGCAGGTTTCCGTGCCGGGGATGTAGAAGAAGCCTGCCCCGTAGGTGGAGCAGACGCGGACGTATTCGACAGCAGCAGTTTTGGCGACCGGCAGGTCGGCGGCTTGTGCCCCCGCAACAGCCGCAATCCCTGCGACCGTTCCAAGAAAGAGGCTCTTAGCGAGCTTCATGGGTTTCTCCAAAGAAGTCTGGGTCCGAGACCCATGTACAAACGTGACCATATTCACGCTCACGTTTGACGCAAGACGGCGTCGCTTCAGATCCGCTCATGTGACGTGCACCATGCTGATAAAATGGGCATTCCAAACAGATGCGTATAATGTTTCTTGAGAGTGTGGCTCAAACTCAACAATCCCGAAGACCCCAGCCGTGAGTTCGAACTCCCGTTCGAGGCTTCCTTCGCGAGCCACGGCGTCAATCGCCGAAGAAGTCCAGCTCGAACTCCCGACAGGTATACCCGACGGGGCAATGGGGCGTGTCCCGGGTCGGCACGAAAGCGGGTTCGATCATCTCGTTGCGCAGGCAGAACCGCCCATCGCTGACATAGCGGTCATAGGTGTAGGTACCGGTCCCAAGAACAATTTGACCGCGCGACAGGACGAGGTTGCGGGCCTGGTTGCAGGTCAAGTTGGGGGTCAGCGGCCGTGGCTGGGCCTGGACGCTCGATGCCGCGACCAGGAGAGCCAGAACACAAATAATCTTTCGCATCGTCACACCTTTTGTGCGGCCCGTTCCAGGGAACGCATCTGTGGAATGACAACGCCTTAAGCGGAGCTTTGTTACAGAGAGACCTCTGGCCACGAAGGGGGCATGACGCTGCTAAAGCATCGGCTGCAGACGCTTCGCCAGGTCGACCGCGGAACTGTAATCCGTCTTTCCCGAGCCCAACACGGGAATGCTCGATACGAGGATGGAGCGCGGCACCCAGAGTTCGGGAAAACCATGGTCCGTGGCATGGGTCAGGAGCACGTCGCGATCCGCATCCGGCCTGTCGGTGATGAGGACGATCTGCTCGCCCTTGCGCGGGTCGGGGATCGCCACCACCACATGATTGCTGTCGGGCCAGAGGGACTGGATGGTCGCCTCGATGGCTGCCAGGGACACCATCTCGCCCGCGATCTTGGCGAACCGCTTCGCCCGTCCCCGGATCGTCACGACTCCATCCTCGACGGTGACGATGTCGCCGGTGTCGTGCCAGCCGTCGACCGGCGCCCGGATGCCGCCCGGCGCGGCCGGGTCGAGATAGCCCTTCATCACGTTCGGGCCGCGCACGTGCAGGCGCCCGCCTTCGTGGATGCCCTCCACAGGCTCAAGCCGCCATTCGATGCCGGGCAGGACATGTCCCACCGTGCCCGGATGGTTGTCGTCAGGCAGGTTGCAGGCGATCACCGGCGAGCATTCGGTGGCGCCGTAACCTTCCACGATTACGGTGCCATGCCGGTCCCAGAGCCGGCGCGTCTCGTCCTTCACCCGCTCGGCCCCGGCAATGACGAAGCGTACGCTTGCCAAGTCGTTCTCGCCGGCCGCGCGGGCATAGCCCTGAAGGAAGGTGTCGGTGGCGAGCATCACGGTGGCGCGCGTTCCCGCCACGAGCTTCGGGATCTGCCGGTAATGCAGCGGGCTTGGATAGAGCACCGATTTCATGCCGTTGAGAACCGCCGTCAGCAGACCGGCCGTGAGGCCGAAGGAATGGAAGATCGGCAATGGATCGAAGAAGACGTCGTCGTCCCTCAGCACATCGCCCGCCAGAGCCTTCACCTGGTAGGCGTTCGCCACGAGATTCGCATTCGACAGAACCACGCCCTTGGGCACACCCTCCGACCCGGAGGTGAAGAGCAGCACGGCCGGATCGTCGGGTTGGATTGTCGCGCCTCTATGGACGCGCCGCGCCATCCACGAATCCACAAGCCCGCGCAGCTTGTCGAGGCTCGTCAGTTCGGTGCGGACATCCTCGAGCCAGAGGATCCGCCGCCCCTCCCCGAGCGCCTCGATCAGGTCGTCGAGCTTGCCCTGCTCGATGAAGCGACGGGACGTGACGATGGTGGCGATCCCGGCCAGCTCGCAGGCGGCCTTCAGGTTCTTGAGGCCCGCCGTGAAGTTCAGGAAAGCCGGGACGCGCCCGAAGGCGTTAAGCCCGAACAGGGTGACGGCAATCGCCTGCACGTTCGGCAGCAGCACGCCGACATTCTCACGGTCCTTCGTCAGGCCTGCGAGCTTGCGCCCGAGCACCAGCGAGCCGAGAACAAGGCGCCCAAACGTGATCGGTTGGCGCTCCAGATCCTCGAGGGCGACCTTGTTGCGGCCGAAGCGATCCCTGGCGTCGAGGAGTGCCTCGAACAGGGTTTTGCGCGTCCGCGCGATGTCGAACTCCGCCACGGGCGCGCTCCTGTTCGACTAGCCGGCCGAGCCTTCGCGGATCGGCGCCTGATAGGCCAGACCCATGTCCCAGGGGAAGTAGATCCAGGTGTCCTGGCTCACTTCCGTCACGAAGGTGTCGATGAGGGGGCGCCCGGCCGGCTTGGCATAGACGGCGGCGAAATGCGCATTGGGGAGCATGTCACGCACGATCTTGGCGGTCTTGCCGGTATCGGTCAGGTCGTCGATCACGAGCACGCCCTTGCCGGTCCCGTCGCCCAGCGCCTTGATGGCGGGCGCGATGTCTTTCAGCACCCGCAGCTCGCCCTGGTTCTTGTAATCGTGATAGCTCGCGATGCACACGCTCTCGATGAGGCGCACATCCAGTTCGCGGGCCACGATGGCGGCCGGCACGAGGCCGCCGCGGGTGATGCAGACGATGGCCTCAAATGGGCCGGCCGCGGCCAGGCGCCACGCCAGGGCGCGGCAATCGCGGTGGAACTGATCCCAGGAGACGGGAAAGGCTTTGGGAGAGGTCGGGGACATCGGCTGGCTCTTTATTGACTGTGGTGGCGAGGATAACTTTTAAAGGGGTGCTTGGTCGCCCTTGAGGCGGCCGAGATGGTCGCGCACGGCAGCGGCCGCTTGCGCAACCGCGTCTGGGTCCTTGCCGCGCACGACGATCTGGTTGCGGAAGCCGCTCGTTGAGAACGACGGGTACGATCCGATGGAGACGCTCGGGAACGACGAAGCGATCCGGCTCAGGCCCTCGGCATAGATGCCTTCGGCCAGCCCCTCCGCCTCGATGGTCTCGATGATCATGCGCGCGCCGGTCTCCAAAGTGGGCGCGACGATGTCGAGCATCGCCTGCATGATCGACGGCACGCCCGCCATGACGAAGACATTGCCGATGCGGAAGCCCGGGGCCTTGGAGATCGGGTTCTCGATCAGATCGGCGCCATCGGGGATCCGGGCCATGCGCATCCTGGCCTCGTTGAGTTCCTCCGGCGTGTAGCGCTCCCGCAGCATCGCGACCGCCCGCGGATCGTGGTCAATCCCGACGCCGAACGCCTTGGCGATGCAATCGGCCGTGATGTCGTCGTGGGTGGGGCCGATGCCCCCGGTGGTGAAGAGATAGGTGTAGCGGCCGCGCAGGGCGTTGACGGCCGCGACGATCTCCTCCTCGACGTCCGGCACGACGCGAACCTCGCGCAGGTCCACGCCGATCCCGGTCAGGTACTCGGCGATATAGCCGATGTTCTTGTCCTTGGTGCGGCCCGTGAGGATCTCATCGCCGATGATGAGAAGGGCGGCTGTGACGGAGACGGCCATGCGCAGCGATCCTTTTGGGGGCCTTTAGCCTCAGAAACGGCAATTCTCAAGCGCATGCAATAGTTCATCCGCTGCCTTGCCCTCTTCCCTATGCCCCTCGACGTCATCGCCGGACCTTGTTTCATGAATGACCATGGCGCGAGATGTTGATGTCAACGATCCAGCACCTGTGGGCCCGCAGCGGGTGCTGCGAGCCTGACGGTGAGATCGAGGGAGGCGTTTAGGGCAGCCCGGCTCGATGTGTGGTGTGGAAGGTGAGAGCCAAGCTGCTCGTCACGCGCGGTTTGTTTCAGCGGACCTGGAACAAGCCAGGATCGGCCACCCGCGATCACAGGGGTGCGAAGCCTGCGGCGGGACCGCTCCTTGCCCCACTGCGGCGACGCCTCGCGAGCGCGCCCCTCGGCGGGCGAGGATGAGCACCCATATGGCCGAGCTTGCAGCAGCAGTCAAGAACAAACAGAGAACGTGCATCCAGATGTTATTCCGGGGCGAGCGGGAGCGGGAGCCCGGAATCCAGAACCGCTGACGATGCCGAAAAGAACGCAGCGGCTCGCAGGGGCCGTTTCGATGACCGTCGTGTTGATGGATTCCGGGCTCCGCTGTGCGGCCCCGGAATGACAAGAAGAGTGTCATCCCCGACCGAGGCGCAGCGGAGGAGAAGGGAATCCATACCGCTCAGCGCGAGACTGGATCCCCTCCACGCACTCCGTGCGCCGGGGATGACACCGGGCAGCATGGGTTGAACCCGGGGCTCCTCCCCTGCTACCAGGGGTTTTTACAGTCGAATGCTGGTTTTGGATGCGTTTTCAGGAAACCCTGCTCGAGGGCCGTCTCATCGAGCGCTACAAGCGATTTCTGGCGGATGTGGAGCTCGACACCGGCGAGGTGGTGACCGCCCATTGCGCCAATCCCGGGGCCATGATGGGCCTGAAGGAGCCCGGCAGCCGGGTCTTCCTCTCGCGGGCGACGAACCCGAACCGCAAGCTCAAGTACAACTGGGAATTCGTGGAGGTGGCAGCCGGCGGCGGTCCGCTCCAGCTCATCGGGATCAACACCTCCCGGCCCAACCTGCTGGTGGCCGAGGCCCTGCGGGAGGGGCGTCTCGCGCCGTTTGCCCGTTACGACCGGGTGCGGCCTGAGGTGAAGTACGGCCAGAACAGCCGGGTCGACTTCCTGCTGGAGAAGGACGGCGAGCCGCCCTGCTACCTGGAGGTCAAGAACTGCCACCTCATGCGCGAGGCGGGCTTCGCCGAGTTCCCGGACTGCGTCGCCGCCCGTAGCGCCAAGCACCTCTATGAGTTGGCTGACATGAAGGCTGAAGGCGCGAGAGCCGCCCTCGTCTACGTCATCCAGATGGATGCCGAGCGCTTCGACGTGGCCCGCGACATCGACCCGGCCTACGACAAGGCCTTCCGGCATGCACTCGCGGCGGGGGTGGAGTCTTACGCCTATGTCTGCCGCATCACGCCCGAGGAGGTGACCATCGACCGGCCGGTGGAGATCGTGACGCCGCGATAGTCCGCATGGTTTTCAGGACAGTCCAAACACCTCCGGTGTCATCCCTGCGAAGGCGGGGATCCAGAACCACGACATTCACGAAAGGAACGCAGCGTCGTTCACGGCGCTTCTTTCTGCTTCGTCAGCGGTTATGGATCCCGGGCTCCGCGGCGCGGCCCCGGGATGACAGAGACGGGAACAGGCTCTAAGCCCGCTCGAACACCAGGTTCATCTTGGTCTCGAGGATCTGCCGGTAGCCCTTGCCCTTCAGAAGCCCGATCACGTCGGCCTGCCAGCGCTCCGGCACGTTCGCCACGATGAACACGGACGGGTAGAGCGAGGCCGGGGCGTCGCGGAAGAACGGGCCGAGGACCAGGTCCTCCGCCCCCTCCACGTCGAGCTTGATCGCGTCGACATGGGTCAGGCCCTCACGGCTCAGGAGATCGAGCAGGGTCACGGCCGGGACGCGGATCGCGTCCGTCTGGCTCGAGTTCACGATCTTGAGGCTCGCTTCGCCCCGGTTGAGCGGGTCGAGGAACAGGGTGAGCTCGCCGTTCTTGTCGGCGATGGCGCAGTCGACGGCTTTGATCGTGCAGGAGGGATTCTGCCGGATGTTGTAGATCAGCCGGTCGAAGATCTCCGGCTGCGGCTCCACGGCCAGGATCCGAGTCGAGACGGCGGGGCCGGCCTCCCTGGCCAGGAACAGGGCGTACCAGCCGACGTTCGAGCCGACATCGATAAAGGTGAAGCCGTTCTTGATCCGAGAGGCCAGGATCTTGAGCTCATCGGCATCGAAATATTGCGGCGTGAACAGCAGCCGGCGCTCGCAGACGTTCTTGTAGGGGTAGAGCCGCATCCGCACGCCGAAGGTCTCGAGATCGAGCGGCGGGCCTTTCAGCATCTTCATGGCCATATGGCGCAGCATCAGGGCCAGCCGGCGGCCCGCCCAGCCCTCGGGCAACCCGCGCGTGCGGTCGATCACCCAGCGGGTGAGACCTGAAGGCGCAAAGTCCCCGAAGGGGCGGGTATCATTCATTACCGAGGAATCCAGAGACGCGAACCGGACGAACAGGGTTGCTCATGACACCCCCAGGCGCCAATCGCAAGCGGGGCACGAGGAGTTTAACTTGCTTCACGCGTGGCGATCCTTACATTCCGGGCAACAGATCAAGGATTGAGAATGACCGAGAGCGATGTTGTGGAGCGCAGGCGTGCCGCCGAGATCCCGCTGCACGGCCCTGCGGATTTCGAAGGGATGCGCCGTGCCGGACGCATGGTGGCCGAGTGCCTGGACATGCTCTCGGAATACGTGAAGCCCGGCGTCACGACCGAGTATCTGGACAAGCTGGCCTTCGACTTCATCCGCGACCATGGCGCCTATCCGGCCTGCCTGCACTACCGCGGCTACACCAAGACGATCTGCACCTCGATCAACCACGTGGTCTGCCACGGCATCCCCAACGACAAGCCCCTGCGCGACGGGGACATCATGAATGTCGACGTGACCCTGATCCTCGACGGGTGGCACGGCGATTCGAGCCGCATGTACTATGTGGGCGAGGTGCCACGTCGGGCGCAGCGGCTCTGCGAGATCACCTATGAATGCCTCCTGCGCGGCATCGCGGTGGTGAAGCCGGGCGCGACCACCAACGACATCGGCGCGGCGATCCAGTCCTATGCGGAAGCCGAGCGCTGCTCCGTGGTGCGGGATTTCTGCGGCCACGGCATCGGTAAGGTCTTCCATGACTCGCCCACGATCCTCCACTACGTGGAGCCGGCCTATAACGTGGAGCTGAAAGCCGGCATGTTCTTCACCATTGAGCCCATGATCAATCTCGGCCGGCCGCAGGTGAAGGTCCTGGCCGACGGCTGGACCGCTGTGACCCGCGACCGCTCCCTCTCGGCCCAGTTCGAGCACATGGTGGGCGTGACCGAGACCGGTGCGGAGGTCTTTACGTACTCGCCGAAGGGGCTGGACAAGCCGTCTTAATGATGGCTCGACACTAGCCTGCCGCATCGCTTCTGGCCTAGAAGGTAACAATGATGCTTCGATCTCCCGGAGCACGTTGAGGCAGGAAGCAACGGGCAGGCATGAGCGACGACCTTCCCCATTATCACGGCCATCGCGACCGGCTGCGCGCCCGCTTTATGGAAGTGGGCGGCGATGCCGTGCCGGACTACGAGTTGCTGGAACTCGTGCTCTTCCGCTCGATCCCGCGCCGGGACGTGAAGCCCGTCGCCAAGGAACTGCTCAAGCGCTTCGGCTCCTTCGCCGAGGTGCTGGCCGCCGCCCCGGCCCGGCTCATGGAGGTCGACGGGATCGGCGAGAGCGTGGTCACGGACCTGAAAATCGTGGAGGCCTCCGCCCGGCGGCTCGCCAGGGGCGAGGTGGCGAGGCGCCCCGTCCTGTCCTCCTGGACCTCGGTCATCGACTATTGCCGCACCGCCATGGCGTTCATGGACAAGGAGCAGTTCCGCCTGCTTTTCCTCGACAAGCGCAACGCGCTCATCGCCGACGAGGTGCAGCAATCGGGCACGGTCGACCACACGCCGGTCTATCCGCGCGAGGTGGTCAAGCGCGCCCTCGAACTCTCCGCATCCGCCCTGATCCTGGTGCACAACCACCCCTCAGGAGACCCCACCCCCTCCTCTGCCGACATTAAGATGACCCGCGAGATCATCGAGGTGGCAAAGCCCTTAGGGATTACCGTCCACGACCACATCATCGTGGGCCGTGAGGGACATGCGAGCCTCAAGGGCCTGCGCCTGATCTGAGCTTGACCGCAGAACCAACCCCTCCCGACGGCGTTACACCACCACGAATAACGTTCATGGGAGATGATGATGAAAATGCTTCTGACTGCCGGCCTGCTCGGTTCCACCCTCCTGGCCTCGGCCGCGACGGCTCAGTCCACGCCGGCCCAGCCCTCCTCGGGCGCCACTGCTCCGGCCGGCGTGAACTTCATGACGCGCCTTGAGGCCGGCCAGATGCTCGCCTCCAAGATCATGGATGAAGATGTGGTCGGTGCCGACAACAAGGACATCGGCGACGTGGAAGACCTGGTGCTCGACCGCAGCGGCAAGGTCGTGGCTGTCGTGATCGAGGTGGACGAGGGCCTCGGCGACCGCACGGTGGCCCTGCCCCTGAGCGCCATCCAGATGAATGCCGCGGACGCGGCGACCACCGGCTCCGTCCAGGGCTCCGGCCAGACGACAGGTTCCAACTCCGCCCGCAGCAGCGACGACATGCGGATCATGGTGAACATGCCTGTGGATCAGCTCAAGTCGGCGCCGGAATTCGAGGACAACGACTAAGGCACGACGATCCTGCGGCCGCCCCTCGGGTGGCCGCAGGATCCCCTCAGATCAGCGTGTCGATCCCAGTGAAGATCGCGTAGACGAAACCCAGGCTCAGGGTCAGGCCGATGGAGCCGATCAGGAGCCCGCCCACGACCACGAAGCCGTCCCGTTCGACGAGCCCCAGGCCCACGAGGCACACGGCGAGGCCCAAGGGGATCTGCCCCACGAAGGGCGGCGCGAAAAGAAGCCCCACCGATAGGATCAGGATGACCGCGCCCATGAGGCGCATGGCGATCGGCGTGTCCAGGAAGGTCATGCGGGGCCGCGAGATGCGTTCCAGCCGGCGAAACACCGGCACGGCCCGTCCGACGGCCCGCTCCACGTCCGTGCGGGCCATGGAGCGGTTCATGAGCTGGCGCGGAAGCCACGGCGCCTCGCGTCCGAAAACGATCTGAACGGCCACGAGCGCCAGCAGCAGGCCGCAGACCAGGGGAATCGGAGGCGGCATGGGAAGGCAGTTGGGCAGCCCCAGCAGGACGATCAGCAGCGCGAAGGCCCTGTCCTGGAGCACGGCCATGATCTCGCGCACGGTGAGGCGCTCGCCCGGCTGGGACGCGAGGGCGAGCAGAATCTGGGACGTGCGCGCGTTGGAAAACAAGGAGCCCTGACAGGTTCGGGAGGATGCTCAGGGCGCCTCTCTACCTGACTTAACGTCCGGGGCCAAGGCGTATCAATGAATGTTTATCTCCCCCTGGATCGCCCGGAACTCGGCGGGACGGATCAGCTGCGCGTGAGTGACGGTCACTGAGTGCAGGGGACCTGCTAGCTCCCGCTTCCAGAAGTCCAAGAAGTCGATGAGCACGGGAAAGCGGGGAGCCAGATCGTATTCCTGCCAGATGTAGGTTTGTAGAAAGGACGGGTGATCCGGCATGCGGTACAGGATCTTGGCGGTCGTCAGCCCGTAGCCTTCCATCTGGCGGATGAAATCTTTTGAGACCATGCGAACTCCTTCTCAAGCCCGAACGAGCCTTGTCGACAGGAATCCACCCGAAAGCGCAGGCGGTCTCCTGCCCTATGCTCAAGGCTAAATCTTGAGTGTACTTTGAGGTTCCCACAAGCGCGTGTGACCCAAAGTGCATTCCACTTTCAGGTCAGATGCTCTAGAGCCAGAAGGGAAGCATTGCGGAAGGAGATCACCGGGAATGCGCTTCGCCTTCGCGGGAATCGATTTTCTGGGAGATGTTTTCGAGACGTTCCTCGCCAGGGGCTGGGAGCCGGTCAAGCTGTTCAGCCGCCCGTGCGACAGCATCTACGACTTCAACGACATGACCCTGTCGCGAGCCCGCTCGCTGCGCCTGCCCGTGCAGATGTCGCGCATCCTGCCTGCCGACCTCGCCGGCCTGAAGGCCATGGGCTGCGACGCCCTGGTGGTAGCAGGCTATCCCTGGCTGATCACCGGCTGGGAGCGGCACATCCCTTATGCATTCAACTTCCACCCCTCACCCCTGCCCCTGGGACGGGGCCCGTACCCGCTGTTTCAGGCCATCCTCGACGGCCTGTCCGAGTGGGGCATGACGGCCCATGCGCTGGAGCCGGCGTTCGACACCGGCGCCATCGTGGCGCAGAAGCGTTTTGCATTGAGTCACACGGAATCTCACGACACGCTGCTGTCCAAATGCCAGATGGCCGCAAAGGACCTTGCGGCGGAGATCGCCTCGGACCTGCCCCGCTTCTGGGACAACGCAAAGCCGCAGGGGCCGGGCACCTACTGGCCCCGGATAACGCAGGCACAGAGAACCGTCTCCTGGAGCGGCGGCGTGCAGGATGTCCTGCGCACGATCCGCGCCTTCGGATCCATCGAAGCCTTCGCCCAGATCGAGTCCCGCTATGTCTATGTGTGGGAGGCCACGGGCTGGGAGGAGCCGCACCGTTACAAACCCGGCACCCTCGTCCATCGCCATCGCAGGCAAATGGTGGTCGCGGCCTGCGACGGCTTCGTGCAGATCAGCGGATGGAGCCCCTACGCGCCGGGCGCGGCGCGACAAGGATAGGCGGAAAGCCTTAGCGCATCGGACCGGGCCCAAAAGTGCAAGCCCACTTTTGGGCCCGATGCTTTAGCGTCGGCGCTTGATCAGCTTCCAGGCCTGACGAAGGACGAAGAGGTTGCGAAGGAGCTTGAACATCGGATCACCTTTGGAAAAACCACGTGCTGGTCAAAGGTCTTTCCGGTGGATGGTTCCAATCCGGTCGCGCGCTCACGGTCGCAGAGCGGGCGCGCTATGCCAGCGGCGCGTCCACGGTGCACAGGACACCGTCAGGGTGGAATGTGATCTGGACGTTGCCGTTGAGCTCGCGTGCGAGGCTGCGTTCGATCAGGCGGGAGCCGAAGCCCTGTCGGGTCGGGGTACGGACGGGTGGGCCGCCGCTCTCCTGCCAACGCAGGTGAAGCCGGGGTCCGGATTCTGCCGGGTCGATATCCCAGATGATATCGACCTTTCCCGTCTCATTCGACAGGGCGCCATGCTTCACCGCGTTGGTGGTCAGTTCCTGAAGCGCCATGGACAGGGCCAGGGCGATCCGTGGCGACAAGCGCACTTCGGGTCCTTCGATCGTCAGGCGATCTTCACTGAGCGACCTGTAGGGCGCCAGGGCTTGAACCACGATGTTCCTGAGCTCGGCTCCCTCCCAGCTCTCGGTCGTCAGAACATCGTGCGCCCGCGCCAGGGCCATCAGGCGTCCTTCGAAAGCCTCCTTGGCCTCCTGCATGGTCGAGGCATTGCGCAGGGTCTGCGAAGCGATCGACTGCACGGTGGCTAGGGTGTTCTTCACCCGGTGGTTCAGCTCATTGATCAGGAGCGTGCGCTGCTCCTCGGCTCTCTTGCGATCGGAAATGTCACGCTGGATGCCCCAGAGCCGCTTCAGCTGCCCATCCTCGATGACGGCAATCATGCTGTTGTCGAAATACTTCGAATTCCCGGCGGCGTCCTGCTCGACGGACTCCACACCGGTGACGCTGTAGCCGGAGCGCACGATCTCCGCGAGGTAGGCTCTGGCGTCCGGGTCGGACGACGGCAGCGGGAAATCGAGGGTTCTGCCGACGAGATCCTCAGCCCGATCAAGTCCATACATACGCGCCATGGCGTCATTGCAGTCCACGAAGCGGCCATTGCGGTAAGCCAGCTCGACCTGCTCCTCGACGGGCAAACCTGTGTCGAGCGGAGGCATGAACTCCAGGAACCAGATGCCCTCGGAACTGTGGGAGATGAACGAGCGATAGCGTTCCTGGCTTTCACGCAGGGCCGCCTCTGCATCCTTCTCGGCGGTAATGTCCCACTGGGCACCCAGCGAGCGAATGAAATGTCCGTCCGAATCCCGGACCAGCTTGGTGCGGGCCGTGAGCCATCGCATCTCGCCGGTATCGGCGCGAATGATCCGAAAATCGTATTCGAGCTGGTGGCAGACGGGATCGGCGACCGCTCTGCGTGTTACGGCCTCGATCCGTGATCGATCATCGGGATGAACGAGGCTGAACCATTTCTCATAAGAGAGGCTGTCGGAAAGATTGTTCGGCAGCCCATAAAGCTCCAGGTATTCAGGTGAAGCGACGGCTTTGCCGGTTTCGCGGTCGAAGTCAAAGCTGCCGATCCGCGCAGCCTCCTGGACCTGCCTGAGCCGCTCCTCCGTGAGGGCGTGGCGGGTCGCCTCGCTCCCGGCGCAGTAAAACCCTGCGATCCTGCCTGCATGGTCCCTCACAGGCGTCCATGAGAATGTAAAACTGCCGACCGCCCAGCCGAGCCATCCGCCCGATGAATCGTGATGCTCGAAGGCATCCTGCTCCTCACCTGACAACGTCGATTCGATCATCGTGCGATGCCGATCCCAGATCTCTGGCCACACCTCCCGGAATGGCCTGCCGAGTGCAGCCGGATGCCTTGAACCGAGAATCCGCCCAAAGCTCTCGTTGTAGAGAAACGTAAGATCGGCTCCCCACACAACACAGGCCGGCTGCCGGGCTTCGATCATCAGGTCGACAATGGTGCGAAGGCTCTGAGGCCATGACGACAAAGGACCGATTGGGGTTGCCGCCCAATCATGTGCCCGGATGCGCCGCCTGATCTCGCCCCTGCCCTGCGCCCCGGAAGCAGGCTCAGGTGCCGCTGGAGCGCTCATGTCCGCTGACTTCGTAAGAGGGGTCGATGCCCCTTCCAGCAGGCCGTCGCTCATGAAGGGCCTATTCGATGGGCTGGTGTGCAGAAGCCTTCGACCGCGGCAGGATCAGACCTGTTCCAGTTGCTCGGCATCCCTTGGTCGTGGCCCTGCGGATCGAGGTTGCAATGTGGCAAGGGGACATAAGCTTCGGAGGTCCGGCTTCAAGGGAAGGACAGGATCCGCGTCGCTTGACGAGGCATATCAGGAGAATCTTAGTCTCGCTGGGGATTGAAGGGCGGAACCAAAGTTCAGCAAGGGCATTACTTCCATGACGAAGTCCATGTGCCCCCAGGTCTTCGAGACCCCCAAAAGCCCTTCACACCGTTGTGAAGGGCTTTTCTTTAGGTTCACCGCCAAAAACTCGCCTCCAAGTTGAACCAACCATACCTCTTTAGGGTTAATCCTTTGGAGGCTCTGTTCACCTACAGCCCTTCACAACTGAGGGCAGCCTTGCTCAATCCCGCGGGCCCGCCCTCTTTTTTCGTGGCGACCTTCCCTCGCAACTCCCCATGTAAGTGAATTCTTTCCTGGTCCATTGATCGAGCCCAAGAGGGCTCTCTCGGGCCATCAAGGCCGGAGACCTTCCCCTGCACCGCCATTGGCCGGCTGCGAGGCCCTCTCCAACCGGGAGACTTACAATTCGTGATAGTGCCGCCCTTGATAGACCAGGGGCGATTTTTGTTCGCCGAGCCTGATGCCGATGATCTCACCGATGATCACGTGGTGGGTGGCGACCACCCGGGCATCGCTGATCCGACAGTCGAAGGAAACGAGGCTCGTCGTGAGGGCGGGCGAGCCGGTCTCCAGGGTCTCCCACTGCCCTCTGTTGAAACGCTCCGCCCCCTGCAGGTCGGCGCGGCCGGCAAAAATGTCCGCCAGTTCCACATCGGCCGCCGCGAGCGTGTTCACGCAGAAGACCCGGTTCGACAGCAGGGCCTGAGCCGACCGGGAACCCGTGTTGACGCAGACCAGGAGCGAGGCCGGACTGTCGGTCACCGGAGTCACGGCCGTGGCCGTGAAGCCTCCGCGGCCGGCGGGGCCGTCGGTCGTGACCACATGGACCGCACCCGCGACCCGGCTCATGCCCTCCCGAAAGAGCAGGGCATCCGAGCCGGAGGTGGAATGCGGGGAGGCTTGTGTCTTCAAGATCATAATCCGAGCAAGCCTCTTCCACTCTTTTGGGCTGAGCACAAGGCCGTTACAGCCATATGGTTCTTCCGCCCCGGCAAGGGAAGCGGGCGCCTTTGGGCGCCGTGCCGCACATTCAGGCAGCCTCTGGGACGATTTTTCATCATTTGGCGTGATAGGAATCTTAACAGTACGTTGTGGAATGAAAATCGTTTTGCTAGAGACACCCGCACCTTACGTCAGGCTTGGCGATGTTCACGCATCGTGCTTTCCTGCATCGTTTCCCAAAAATGACCCCGTTCCAGAGGGGCAAGGGTAGGACATGGAAATCTTTGTGCAGCAGCTCATCAACGGGCTGACTCTAGGCTCGATCTACGGGCTCATCGCCATCGGCTACACGATGGTCTTCGGCATCATCGGCATGGTGAACTTCGCCCACGGTGACGTCTTCATGCTCTCCGCTTTCATCTCGCTCATCTTCTTCCTGATCCTGACCGCATGGCTCGGGATCTCGTCCGTGGTGCTGGCACTGTTCTTCGTGCTGATCATCGCCATGGTCCTCACATCCCTGTGGGGCTGGACGGTCGAGCGCATCGCCTACCGGCCCCTGCGCGGCTCGTTCCGCCTGGCGCCGCTGATCTCGGCCATCGGCGTCTCGATCTTCCTGTCCAACTTCGTCCAGGTCGCCCAGGGCGCGCGCAACAAGCCGACGCCCCCGATGGTCCAGGACGTAATCGTGCTGTTCCAGGGCGCGAGCGGCTACAACGTCGCCCTCTCCTACAAGCAGATCATCATCATGGTGGTCACGGCGGTGCTGCTGACGATCTTCTGGTACGTCGTCCAGAAGACGTCGCTGGGCCGCGCCCAGCGCGCCTGCGAGCAGGACCGCAAGATGGCGGCGCTTCTCGGCATCAACGTGGACCGGACGATCTCGCTCACCTTCGTGATCGGCGCGGCCCTCGCGTCGGTCGCCGGCACCATGTACCTCCTGTATTACGGCGTGGTGAGCTTCAGCGACGGCTTCGTGCCGGGCGTGAAGGCCTTCACGGCCGCGGTCCTCGGCGGCATCGGCTCGCTCCCAGGCGCGGTTCTCGGCGGCCTGATCATCGGCCTCATCGAGACCTTCTGGTCGGCCTATTTCTCCATCGAGTACAAGGACGTGGCCGCGTTCTCGATCCTCGCCATCGTTCTCATCTTCATGCCCTCCGGCATTCTCGGACGGCCTGAGGTCGAGAAGGTTTAAGGAGCCTGACCGTCATGAACGCTCCTTCCATCACCACGACGGCCAAGACCGACACGGTGTCGCGAAACTTCGACATGGCTGCTGCCTTCAAGGACGCTCTCAAGGCCGCCTTGATCACCCTTGGCCTGTCCATCCCGATCCTGGCCTACAAGACGGACCAGAGCGGCGCCGACCTCTTCCTCACGCCCCGCTGGGGCCTGGTGGCGATCGTCTGCGCCATCGTGTTCGGCCTGCGCCTGGTGATTCATGCCTTCACGGCGTCGCGGGCCTATGCCAGGGCGACTCCATCCGCCCGCCAGGCGACGGAACCCGTCCATGCGATGCCGAGCGCATTCCAGCATGTGTCCAGGTTCGCGATTCCCTTCTTCCTCGGCATCGCCATTGCCTTTCCGGTCCTGATCTACCTGATCCAGGGCGGCCTCAACGAGTCGCGCTACTGGGTCGATCTGGGCATCCTGATCCTCACCTACGTGATGCTCGGCTGGGGTCTCAACATCGTGGTGGGCCTCGCGGGCCTGCTCGATCTGGGCTACGTCGCCTTCTACGCGGTCGGCGCCTATTCCTACGCCCTGCTCTCGACCACCTTCGGCCTGTCGTTCTGGATCTGCCTGCCGCTCGCGGGCATTTTGGCGGCCTTCTGGGGCATGATCCTCGGATTCCCGGTGCTGCGTCTGCGCGGTGACTACCTCGCCATCGTGACGCTCGCCTTCGGTGAGATCATCCGCCTGGTGCTCATCAACTGGGTCGATCTGACCAACGGCGGCGCCGGCATCTCGTCGATCCCGCGCGCCACCTTCTTCGGCCTGCCCTTCACGGCGGGCGAAAGCGGTTTCGCCGCCACGTTCGGGCTCGAGTTCAACGGCATGCACAGGATGATCTTCCTGTACTACCTCATCCTGGCGCTGGCTCTCCTGACCAACTTCGTCACCATGCGGTTGCGCAAGCTGCCCGTGGGACGCGCCTGGGAGGCCCTGCGCGAGGACGAGATCGCCTGCCGGTCGTTGGGCATCAACACCACGAACACCAAGCTGACGGCGTTTGCCATCGGGGCCATGTTCGGCGGCTTCGCGGGATCTTTCTTTGCGGTTCGCCAGGGCTTCGTCTCCCCGGAGAGCTTCAACTTCCTGGAATCGGCGATCATCCTGGCCATCGTGGTCATGGGCGGCATGGGATCCCAGATCGGCGTGGCGATTGCCGCTATCGTGCTGGTCGGCGGCCCCGAGATCCTGCGCAACCTCACTTTCCTTCAAGCCGTCTTCGGCTCGGGCTTCGACCCGAACGAATACCGCCTGCTGCTCTTCGGCATGGGCATGGTGGCGATGATGGTGTGGCGTCCGCGCGGCCTGATCTCGGAACGTGAACCCTCGGTGATCTTGAAAGAGCGCAAGGCCATTTCCGGCTCGCTCGTGAAGGAAGGACACGGCTAATGCGCTGGCTGCAGGATCCCATCCTCGACGTACAGCATCTCACGATGCGCTTCGGCGGCCTCGTGGCCGTCAACGACCTCTCGTTCAAGGCCGGGCGCGGCGAAATCACCGCGCTCATCGGGCCCAACGGAGCCGGCAAGACAACGGTCTTCAACTGCATCACCGGCTTCTACAAGCCGACGGAGGGCATGATCGCCCTGCGCAAGCCGGACGGCTCGCACCTGCTCCTGGAGCGGCTGCCGGGGTACGACATCAACTGGAAAGGCAAGGTTGCCCGCACCTTCCAGAACATCCGCCTGTTCTCCGGCATGACCCTGCTCGAGAACCTGCTGGTGGCCCAGCACAACCCGCTGATGATCGCCTCCGGATTCACCTTCCTCGGCGTCCTGGGCCTCGGCGGCTATCGCAAGGCCGAGAAGGAGGCCATCGAGAAGGCGAAATTCTGGCTCGAGAAGACCCGCCTCATCCACCGGGCGGATGAGCCGGCCGGCGACCTGCCCTACGGCGACCAGCGCCGCCTGGAGATCGCCCGCGCCATGTGCACCGACCCGCTCCTGCTCTGCCTGGACGAGCCGGCGGCCGGCCTCAACCCGCGCGAGTCGCTGGAGCTGAACCAGCTCCTGCTCTCGATCCGCGAGGAACAGGGAACCTCGATCCTCCTGATCGAGCACGACATGTCCGTGGTGATGGAAATCTCCGACCACGTGGTCGTGCTGGATTACGGCGTCAAGATCTCGGACGGCCTGCCCGTCGAGGTCAGGAACGATCCCAAGGTCATCGCCGCCTATCTGGGCGTAGCCGACGACGAGGTCGAGAAGGTCGAAG
The DNA here is from genome assembly GCF_016811235.1 of Microvirga arabica. Classification (GTDB taxonomy): domain Bacteria; phylum Pseudomonadota; class Alphaproteobacteria; order Rhizobiales; family Beijerinckiaceae; genus Microvirga; species Microvirga arabica. The sequence goes on along the minus strand of NZ_JAFBID010000009.1, from coordinate 83,820 downwards.
CGGAGATCGGCCTATGAGCACCGCCGGAGCAAACATCGCGATGCAAAATCCCCAGGCTTCCACTGCCCGCCAGCCGCTTCTGAGCGTGCGCGGCGTGAAGACCTATTACGGCAACATCATCGCCCTCAAGGGCGTGGACATGGATGTCAACGAGGGCGAGATCGTCACGCTGATCGGGGCCAACGGCGCCGGCAAGTCGACGCTGATGATGACCATCTTCGGCAATCCGCGGGCCCGCGAGGGCACGATCACCTATGCGGGGCGGGACATCACCAAGATGCCCACCCACGAGATCGCCCGCCTGTCGATCGCCCAGTCCCCCGAGGGCCGGCGCATCTTCCCGCGCATGACCGTGTTCGAGAACCTCCAGATGGGCGCCTCCATGAACGGGCTGGCCCATTTCGACCAGGATCTCGAGCGGGTCTGCACCCTGTTCCCGCGCCTGAAGGAGCGCCTCCAGCAGCGTGGCGGCACCCTGTCGGGCGGCGAGCAGCAGATGCTGGCCATTGCCCGGGCGCTCATGAGCCGCCCGAAGCTCCTCCTCCTGGACGAGCCGTCGCTCGGACTGGCGCCCCTGATCGTGAAACAGATCTTCGAGATCATCAAAGAGCTCAACGAGAAGGACGGCATGACGGTCTTCCTCGTGGAGCAGAACGCCTATCACGCTCTGAAACTTGCCCATCGCGGCTATGTGATGGTGACGGGCAACATCACCATGAGCGGCACCGGCAGGGAACTGCTCGAAGACCCGCAGGTCAAAGCGGCCTATCTCGAAGGGGGGCATCACTGATGCAGGGCATCCTTTACGAAGAGCCGTCATTCTGGCTCTTCCTTCTCATCACCGTGATCATGGGCGGCTGGGCGGCCTGGATGACCGGTCGGGCCATCGCGCTCACCTGGCGTCCCTTCTGGACCCTGATCCTCTACCTGTTCATCCTGGGCGCGGCAGTGCGCTTCATCCACTTCGCCCTGTTCGGCGGAACCCTGCTGTCGATCCATTACTATGCAGTCGACACCATCGTCCTGCTGATCATCGGGGCGCTCGGCTTCCAGTACCGCCGGGCCCGCATGATGACCACGCAGTACCGCTGGCTCTACGAGCGGACCGGGCCGTTTTCCTGGCGGGAAAAGGCTTCTGCTACCAAGGGCTAAGCTAAAAAGATTCCCAGGTGACATCCGCTGAAAAACCAGCATGATGTCCCTCGGATGACGGGTCTCCCGTCAAACCGGCCCCACGAGGAAGAGGGGCCTATAAAACCACCCAGAGGAGTGACCTCATGAAAAAAATGCTGTTGACCGGCGTGGCGCTTGGTCTTGGCCTCGCCTTCTCCAGCGCTGCCAGCGCCCAGATCAAGATCGGTGTTGCTGGCCCCATCACCGGCCCGAACGCGGCCTTCGGCGCTCAGCTGAAGAACGGCGTCGAGCAGGCTGTCGCGGATATCAACGCAGCTGGCGGCATCAACGGCCAGAAGCTGGAACTCGTCGTCGGCGACGACGTCTCCGACCCCAAGCAGGGCGTGTCGGTGGCGAACAAGTTCGCGGCCGAAGGCGTGAAGATGGTTGTCGGCCACTTCAACTCCGGTGTCTCGATTCCTTCTTCGTCGGTCTATGAAGAAGCCGGCATCGTCATGGTGTCCCCGGCCTCGACCAACCCGACCTTCACCGACCGCGGCATGTGGAACACGTTCCGCACCTGCGGCCGCGACGACCAGCAGGGCCTCGTTGCCGGCAGCTACCTCGCCGACAAGTTCAAGGGCAAGAAGGTCGCGGTCATCCACGACAAGACTCCCTATGGCAAGGGCCTTGCCGACGAGACCCAGAAGGCCATGAACGCCAAGGGCCTCAAGGAAGTGGTCTATGAAGGCGTCAACCCGGGCGAGAAGGACTACTCCGCGCTCGTGTCGAAGCTGAAGCAGGCCGGCGTTGACGTGGTCTACTTCGGCGGCCTCCACACGGAAGCCGGCCTCATCATCCGCCAGATGCGCGACCAGGGCCTCGCTGCCCCGCTCATGTCGGGTGACGGCATCGTGTCGGCCGAGTTCACCTCGATTGCCGGCCCGGGCGCCGAAGGCACCCTGATGACCTTCGCTCCGGATCCGCGTAAGAACCCGGCGGCTCAGGAAGTCGTGAAGAAGTTCCGCGCCAAGAACTACGAGCCCGAGGCCTACACCCTCTACAGCTACGCCGCGGCTCAGGTCCTGGCGGAGGCTGCTAAGCAAGCCAACAGCACCGACGGCAAGAAGGTTGCGGACAACATGAAGGCCGGCAAGCCCTTCAAGACCGTGATCGGCGACCTCACCTTCGACAAGAAGGGCGACATCACCCGTCCGGACTACGTGGTTTACGTCTGGAAGAAGGGCGCCGACGGCAAGATCGACTACTCCGGCAACGAACTCAACATGTAATCGACCGGCCTGAAAGCCGATAGATCGGAAACCCGCCCTGGCAACAGGGCGGGTTTTCTTATGAGTGCTCTTATTTAAAGGATGGCACAGACATTGCCCACGCTCACCCTGTCCCTGCTCGCGGAGCCATATGCCGTCTGCCGCTTCCCGACTGGTGCGCCCGTCAGGCTGCCCGAACCGGGCGCCTTCTCGCTCCTGGTCCAGGCCGTCGAGGAAACCACCCTCGCCTGCCCGCTTCACCAGGCGCCGCCCGAGGCGGAAACCGACGCGGGCTGGCGGTGCTTTCGGATCATGCAGAACTTCGACTTCAATGTGCCGGGAATCCTCGCCTCCGTGCTCGAACCCTTGGCCAAGGCGGGTATCGGCATCTTCGCCACCTCGACCTTCAGCACCGATTATGTGCTGGTGAAGGAGCGGGACGCGGAGCGCGCGATGGAAGCCCTGCGGATTGCAGGGCACCGGGTCGACGTCTGACGTCAGGCGCGCTCGATCCGCGCCGCGAAGCACCCGCGCCGGGCAAAGTGCGCGTCCACATGCGCAACCTCCGGGTTGGCGAGGAAGCGCTCGATCAGGCTCACCACATCCCCGCCCTCGCCCACCTCGGCATCGACGATGAACGCATTGGCATCATAGGCGCGCAGGGATAGAAGCCGGTCCCGCAGCATCGGCGGCAGCTCGCCCCGATAGCTTCCCGTTTTCGCAGAACGGCTGACGAAGATCGGCCCGGCCGCACGATATGGCGAGGCGGGATTCGTCTGGTGGACGTGGTTGAGCAGCAGAAGCTCCTCGCCATCAGCGACCCGCTCCAGGGCGATCCGGCAGGGATACATGTCGGAGGCATCGGCAACGACCCTCTTGGCCCCGAGAGCCTTGAGGGAGGATTCATCGAGCTGAAACAACGTGGCGAAGGGTTCGATATCGAGGCCGCGGATCTGAAACGTCATGGGTGATCTCCTGTGAGAGACCGCCAGCATGACAAGTCTGCCCCGGGTCAACGACCCGATTCCTGCGCAGCCTTATCCAAGGCGTCCGAGCGCCGGGAACGTCTCCAGGAGCCAGAACGACATGTTGGTGATCCAGCCGGTGAGGAACGCGATGCCCGTTAGGACGAGGAGCACCCCCATGGTCCTCTCGATCAGCACGAAGCGGGAGCGTACCCGCTTGAGAAGCGCCACGAAGGGCTTCATGGCGAAGGCCGCCAGCAGGAACGGAATGCCCAAGCCCGCCGAATAGGCGGCCAGCAGCAGCGCTCCCTGGGATACGCTGTCCTCCGAACCTGCCACGGTGAGGATCGCCGCCAGCACCGGGCCGATGCAGGGGGTCCAACCAAAGGCGAAGGCCAATCCCATCAGATAGGCGCCCCAGAGCCCGACAGGCCTGTTCACGCTGAACCGCGCCTCCCGGTAGAACAGGCCGATCCGGAAAACACCGAGAAAGTGCAGCCCCATGACGATGATGGCGATGCCCGCCACGGTGCTCAGCACATCGAGGTATTGCCGGATCACCTGCCCGAGGGCGGACGCGGTGGCGCCGAGCAGCACGAAAACGGTGGAGAAGCCCGCCACGAACAGGAGCGCGGCCAGAACGGCCCTTCTGCGCACGGCGCGGTCGTCACCCGCGCTCAACTGGTCGAAGGTGGTGCCGGCGAGAAACGACAGATAGGGCGGCACCAGCGGCAGCACGCAGGGACTCAAGAAACTGATGAGGCCACCAAGGGCCGCGGCCGGGAAGGAGACGCTGAGCATGACAAGCCTTCTATCCTGTCGTTCCTGTCTTAGAAAGCCGATGAAACGCCGCTTCGCCAGCTTGTGAAGGGGCCCGGTTTCCGGTTTGCTGATGGCCATGACCCAAACCCGCAATCTCATCACCGATGTGCCAGGCCTTCGCGTCGGCAATGCCCACGACGGCGCCCTCGGCTCCGGCGTTACGGTGGCGCTCTTCGACGAGCCGGCTGTCGCCTCCTGCTTTGCCATGGGCGGGGCGCCCGCCACCCGCGAGACCGATCTGCTCGATCCCGACAAGATGGTGCCGGGCATCCACGGCGTCGTCCTCTCCGGTGGCTCCGCCTTCGGCCTCGATGCATCGAGCGGCGTTCAGGCCTATCTCAGGGAACAGGGAGTCGGCTTTGCGGTCAGGGAAGCCCTGGTGCCCATCGTCTGCCAGGCCTCCAGCTTCGATCTCATCAACGGCGGCAACAAGGATTGGGGCCGTTATCCGCCCTATCGCGAGCTTGGATATCAGGCAGCGGCACAGGCCGGGCACGACTTTGCCCTCGGCACCGCCGGCGGCGGCTACGGCGCCACAACGGCCAACCTGAAGGGTGGGCTCGGCTCGGCAAGCACCGTCACCTCTTCCGGACACATGGTCGGCGCGCTCGTGATCGTGAATGCCGTCGCCTCTGCCGTGATCGGCGATGGCCCGCATTTCTGGGCCGGAGCCCATGAGCAGGGCAGCGAATTCGGCGGGCTGGGGCTCCTGCCTCGGGTCAGCCCCGAGATGCGTTCGCTCATCTGGAAAGGCGGACCTCAGCCAGCCACCACCATTGCCTTGATCGCTACCGATGCGGTTCTGACGAAGGCGCAGATCAAGCGCCTCGCCATCGCGTCCCATGCCGGCCTCGCCCGGGGCTTGCGCTTCTCCCACGCCCTGTTCGACGGCGATACGATCTTCGCCGCCGCCACTGGGCGCAAACCCCTGCGGGACGAGGCAGCGGAGTTCACGGAAATCACCGCGCTGGCCGCTGACTGCCTGACCCGCGCCATCGCCCGCGGCATCTACGAGGCAACCGCCCTGCCCTTCCCGGACGCGCAGCCGGCTTGGAGAGATCTGTTCAAGAACAATGCCCGAGGCTAGTGCAGCACCGCTCCCCCTGCGGCAGAGCAATATTCAGGGTCTTCGCTGAACCGCAACAGGAACCCCGCCATGCGGGCTTTGAGACCGTTCTGGGCTCTCCCAAGCGTACGATCCAGAACTGCCTGTACATTCTCGGTCGAGGCCAGGAGAGCGGCAGCCAGCCGTGGGGATGCGGCTGCGACGAGCTTCGCCCAGCGCTGAGCCTCGCCGGCATCGATCGCAAATCGGGTGCGCACCAAATCCATGAGCCTGTTCTGCGAACAGGCCGGGCGGATCATGAGGAGTGTGGTCTCACAGCCGAACAGATCCTGGGCAGCCCCGCACATCGGGATCAGGTAGGCGACCGCAGGCCCGTGCTCCTCCGTTGCTGGAATTGGGATAGGGCCACGCAGCTGATCGAAGAGACCGGCCGTGATCCGCATCAGGCTCTCGCTCAAAGTGCATTGCGCGCCTTCATCCGTGAAGACGACCCGGTCCCCGGCCCTTAAATCGATCTGGGACAGCCGGTCTTCCATCAAGCTGTTGCAGGCAAGCAGCCGTCCGTTTCGGGTGAGGACGGCCGCCGGGACGTCCATGAACTGCAGGGCGGATACGACGGAACGGGCCTGCCGCAATCCGAGGCGGCTGAACAGAAGCGAGGCGCGGGCAAGATGGGACCTGAGCCTGTCAAGCCGTGCCCTTAGCCTGTCGTCCATCGGCCCATGGTCGAACGGGCGCTCAAACCGCATGGTGATGTTGCCGCCCCCGGGGATCTGCATGATCGCCCCAGCGGACCACCCGGCTCCGCGCGGCCGGATGAAGTCCCTGTACAGGGGAACGGAATCGAGCTCGCCCGGCGCGAAGATCTCCGTCTCGTCGAAGAACCGGAGCTGCCGCCGCTGGCTGGCCCTGTCGGACCAGTCATTCCGCAGATGCCATCCCCGGCGTAGAAGTCCTGCAGGATCGGGCCGAAACGGTCTGTGGCCACCCAGGATCTTGTGCCGCTTCCCGACACGACGACCATGGAGCCGCCTTCGACACCCGCGAAGGCCGAAATCTGCTCAAGAACCTTGAACCATCCCTCGGGAGTTACAGCAGCCTCATAGATGTCACTGATCAGCGACCGGTCGTTGCCCAGCATTCAGCCCCCCATAACGGCGGGGCCAATCATAAACGTTCCAATATCTCACACAAGCACTTCCCCTCTAAATATATAGGATAACGTTCCGGCAGAGGGGATCACAACCGAGGATATAAGTTTTAAAAGCGCTCCGCCCGGTAGGGTTGTGGATTGACCACTGGCTGCTCTCCCGTGATCATTTCTGCAAGAAGCCGGCCCGTCACCGGGCCCAAGGTGAGGCCGTGGTGTGCGTGGCCGAAGCCGAACCAGAGGTTCTTGTGCTTGGGCGCCGGTCCGATAACCGGCATCATGTCCGGCGTGCAGGGGCGCATGCCCATCCAGGGCTCTGGATCGACCCGCTCGCCCAGGGGGAAGAATTCCTTGGCGATCGGCTCGGCCCGCCCGAGTTGCACAGGCGTTTTGGGCGCATCGCGATGGGCGAATTCCGCTCCCGTCGTGAGGCGAATGCCCTTCGACATCGGGGCTAGGAAATAGCCGCGGTCAAAGTCGAGGGTCGGGCGGTTGAGCACCGCATTGCCCTGCGGCTTGTAATGCATGTGGTAGCCGCGCTTGACCGCCAGCGGCAGGCTGTAGCCAAGCTGCTTCGTCACCACGTCGGCCCAGGCGCCGAGCGCCACCACGACGGCGCCGGCCTCCACGGGTCCCCGCTCGGTCTGGACGCGCCAGCCGGTCGCGGTCTCCTCCAGGGTCTTGGCATCGCCCGCCGCCAACTCGCCGCCGAGGCGCTCGAACAGGCCGACATAGCCCATGGTGAGCAGGTGCGGATCCGACACGGAAGCCGGGTCGGTCCAATGGATGCCGCCCTTCGTCTCCACCTTGAGGTGCGGCTCACGCTCGGCCACGGCCCGGGTGTCGAGTGCATCGAAGTTGACGGCGAAGTCGCGCCTCACCTCTTCCGCATCACGCAACTGCTCGTCGCGGCTCTTCTCGTCGCGGAACACCTTCATCCAGCCGGTGGGGCGGATCAGGTGCGTGGAGCCGGATTCCTCGGCCAGCGCCATGTGCTCGGTGACGCTGCGCTCGATCAGGGGCGCGTACATGCGCGCGATCGCCTTGTGCTGTGCGGGACGCGAATGCATCCAGTACTGCCACAGGAACGGCGCGAGCTTCGGGATCGCAGCCCAGTGGTAATGGGCGTCGATGGTGTTGTTCAGCGCATAGCGCAGCAGCGCGCCGAAATCGTGCGGGAAGCCGTAAGGGTAGACACCCTCGCGCTGGATCAGGCCGGCATTGCCGAAGGAGGTCTCCTCGCCGGGCTTGCGCTTGTCGACGAGCAGGACCGACCGTCCGCGCTTCTGCAGATGCACGGCAATGGACACACCGACGATGCCGGCCCCGAGAACAACCACATCCTTACGCATGAAGGCCCTGCCCCATCTGCGGCGCCCTTCGAGGACGAACGGCGCGCTCGTATCGTTCAAACGAGGCCATCTTTACTCCTCCTGGACCGAGGCCGTCCACGGATTTCCTGCAGCAAGCGGACCTCTCCCCAGGCGAGTGGTATTGGACTGGTTCATTGCATCGCAGCCGATGTCCCGTTGCCGTGCGGGCAGGCTCGTGCTACCGGCGCGGCCATGACACGCCCCCTGCTCATCGCTCCCTCGATCCTGGCTTCCGACTTCTCCAAGCTCGGCGAGGAAATCCGCGCCGTCGACGCCGCCGACGCCGACTGGATCCACATCGACGTGATGGACGGCCATTTCGTGCCCAACATCACCATCGGACCGGACGTGGTGAAGGCCCTGCGCCCCCACACCCGGAAGGTCTTCGACGTGCATCTGATGATCGCACCGGTAGACCCGTACCTGGAGGCCTTCGCCAAGGCGGGCGCGGACATCATCAGCATCCATGCGGAGGCAGGACCGCACCTGCACCGGTCGCTCCAGACCATTCGGGCGCTCGGCAAGAAGGCCGGCGTGGTGCTCAACCCCGGCACCCACGAATCCGCCATCGAGCCGGTGCTCGACATGGTGGATCTCGTGCTGCTGATGACGGTCAATCCCGGCTTCGGCGGCCAGGCCTTCATCGGCTCCGTCTGCGAGAAGACCCGGCGGGTGAAGGCCATGATCGGCGACCGCGACATCGATATCGAGATCGACGGCGGCGTGACGGCCGAGACGGCCCCGCTGGTCGCTGCCGCCGGCGCCAACGCGCTGGTTGCCGGCTCCGCGACCTTCAAGGGCGGGCCTTCGGCCTATGCTGCCAACATGGCGGCCATCCGCGAGGCGGCTGAAAAGGCGCGTTGATTTTTGTGCGCCGGATCGGCTCGATCCGGTTCGCACACCTGGCGGCACATTGCCTAGGGACTTGGGCTCCGAGGATTGGAATCGAGCAGCCACTTCGTCAAAGCCATAGCGGTCAGCCCTCCAAGAAGTTGAGCGAGGATAAATGCCGGTACGCTCGCGGGTGCGATCCCCGCGAACGTGGCCGTGAGGCCTCGTGCAATGGTCACAGCCGGATTGGCGAAGGAGGTCGAGGAGGTGAACCAGTAGGCCGCCGTGATGTAGAGCCCGACAGCAAAGGGAATGGCCCCGATCCGAAATTTCACCACAGCGTGGATCGTCATCAGCAAACCGAAGGTCGCCACGAACTCAGCGAACCATTGCGCCACACCTGTCCGGGCGGTGGCAGATGCCTGGATGAGAGCCAGATCAAACATGCCATGGGCGGTCAGTGTACCAAGACAGCCGCCAGCGATCTGAGCCGTGACGTAGGGAGCCAGCTCCCGCCATGGCAGCCCGCCCATGAAGCTCTCGACCAGCGACACAGCAGGATTGAAGTGAGCTCCCGAGATTGGAGCCAGCGTAAGGATCAGCACAATCAGAATGGCTCCCGTCGGCAGCGTGTTTCCCAGGAGAGCGAGCGCCGTATTTCCGCCCGCCAGCTTGTCCGCCATGATCCCGGAGCCCACGACAGTTGCGACGAGGAAACCTGTTCCGAGGGCTTCCGCCGTCATCCGCTTCACGAGGGGGAACGTCATCGGAGCTGTGGGCCGTTTTCGGTTGTCACCCCAATGCTCGCGCCTTCCATATGGCCGATCTCGCGCAGACGGGAGCCGACCGCGAACCGGTCCAGGCTCGCCAACGGGAGGCTGATAAACGTTCCGATCCGGTTTCTGAGGAACCGGAATGCCTGCTCAAAGGCGCGCTCCTTGTCCATGGCGGAACCCTGAACTGCCGCGGGATCTTCGATGCCCCAGTGAGCGACGGAAGGGTGCCCTGGCCAGATTGGGCAAGCCTCTCCAGCGGCGCCGTCGCAGACGGTAATCACGAAATCCATCACAGGCGCGTTCGGCTGCGCATACTCATCCCAGTTTTTCGAACGAAAGCCCTCCGTGGGGTAGTCGTGAGCCCCGAGCACCTTGATGGCGAGCGGGTTCACGGTCCCTTTCGGTTGACTCCCCGCCGAGAACGCATTGAAGAGGCCTGCTCCGTCCTTGCGCAGGATCCCCTCAGCCAGGATGGACCGGGCCGTGTTGCCGGTGCAGAGAAAGAGAACAATGTAGATTCGCTCGGTCATAGCAGCCTCTAACAACACTTAGCGTTTGAGGGGGACTTCTCGGTTGAACAGCATCCTGACACAGCAGACGTGATGCCCTTCTCGGTGAGCGCATCATCTTCAGTCAGGCGCACGGGCTTATCGATCCCATTTGTTTCGAACCAGCGGTCGCGAGGCTTGCACGATGCGTGGCGCGGGGTGAGCGAGACCAGAACCCGTTCCGGTTCGACGGCAATGCCATCGACCGCATACAGACCGATTACACCCAAATCGTCGCCGCACTCGAAGGTAAGGCGCGAGGCGGGATCGAGGCCAACGTCGCGGGCCACCTTGTCCATGATGGCGAGGAACTTGCCGACCGTCATCATTCGGCTCTGTGGCTCGCCAGGAACGTCCCAGACTTGGATGAAGGTCTCGGTCCAAGCCTCTGAGTTGGCCCCGCAATCCAGGCCCGAGAATCGGCCTGCCTTGATTTCTGTAACGTGGTAGCCCGCCTTGGTCACGCGACCGGCATAGGCAATCACGAGCGGGAGCGCTTCATGGAACTGAAGCTTGTCGAGAAAAGCCCCGGTAGTGGGGTCTGCAATAGCCATGGCGTATCGCTGGGCCGTTGCAGGGCTTAAGGTACTGGCAAGCAGGTTCACGATGCGTTATCCTCCATTTCAATAATTCAAGGATTATTGAAATATGGATGAGCGTCAAGTTATTACTGCGTTCGGATCGCTGGCTCAGGAGACGCGCCTGCGGGTCCTCCGCCTGCTTGTGCAGGCCGGCCCTGAGGGAATGGCAGCGGGAGCCATAGCGGAGGAAATCGGAGTCTCACCCTCGAACATCTCATTTCACCTATCCCACCTGGAACGTGCTGGATTGGTCGAGGCTCGTCGAGAGGCTCGGTCGATCATCTACAGTGCAGGCTACTCAGCCCTGCGCGATCTTATCCGGTTCCTTATGGAGGATTGCTGTGCAGGTGATCCGCGTGTGGTTGCGCCAGAATGTTGCCCACCGACAATCGTTTGCTCCTGAACAGTCTCACCGCCCCAAAGATGCACGAGGCTTGTCATCGTCACGGTCATCACATAGTCACCACGCCATCGCCCTTGGAACCGTTCTCCGAGCCGTTGAGGCCAACCGTCAAAGGCGGAAAGGCTACGGCCTTAAACGGCTACATTGAGCTTCGCGCCGCGCCTGCAGGAGAAGACCCGTGATTCCTCGTTACAGCCGTCCCGAGATGGTGGCCATCTGGTCGCCGGAAACCAAGTTCCGCATCTGGTTCGAGATCGAGGCCCATGCCACGACGGCGCTCGCCAATCTCGGCGTCGTGCCGAAGGAGGCGGCTGAGACGGTGTGGGAGAAGGGCTCGAAAGCGACTTTCGACGTGGAGCGGATCGACGCTATCGAGCGCGAGGTCAAGCACGACGTCATCGCGTTCCTGACGCACCTTTCGGAGATTGTCGGCCCCGAGGCCCGCTTCGTCCACCAGGGCATGACCTCGTCCGATGTGCTCGACACCACGTTCAACGTGCAGCTCGCCCGCGCCACGGACATCCTGCTGCGCGACATGGACGAGCTGCTCGCCGCCATCAAGCGCCGAGCCCTCGAGCACAAGATGACGCCGACCATCGGCCGCTCGCACGGCATCCATGCGGAGCCCACCACCTTCGGCCTCAAGCTCGCCCAGGCCTATGCCGAGTTCGAGCGCTGCAAGCTCCGGCTCATCGAGGCCCAGCGGGAAATCTCCACCTGTGCCATCTCCGGCGCCGTCGGCACCTTCGCCAACATCGACCCGAGCGTCGAGGAGTACGTGGCCGAGCAGATGGGCTTGGCTGTCGAGCCGGTCTCGACCCAGGTCATTCCGCGCGACCGGCACGCCATGTATTTCGCCACGCTCGGCGTCATCGCCTCCTCCATCGAGCGGCTGGCCACGGAAGTGCGCCACCTGCAGCGCAGCGAAGTCTTGGAGGCCGAGGAGTTCTTCTCGGCCGGCCAGAAGGGCTCGTCGGCCATGCCCCATAAGCGCAACCCGGTGCTCACCGAGAACCTGACGGGCCTTGCCCGCATGGTGCGCGCCTATGCGATGCCGGCCATGGAGAATGTGGCGCTCTGGCACGAGCGGGATATCTCCCACTCGTCCGTCGAGCGCATGATCGGCCCCGATGCCACCGTGACCTTGGACTTCGCCTTGGCACGGCTCACCAACGTCATCGACAAGCTCGTGGTCTACCCTGAGAACATGCAGAAGAACCTCGACCGCCTCGGGGGCCTGGTGCATTCGCAGCGAGTCCTGCTGGCGCTCACGCAGAAGGGCGCCTCCCGCGAGGACGCCTACCGACTCGTCCAGCGTAACGCCATGCCGGTCTGGCGCGGCGAAGGCGACTTCCTCACGCTTCTCAAGAACGATGCCGACGTGACCAAATACCTGTCGGCGGAGGAGATCGAGACCTGCTTCGACCTCGGCTACCACTTCAAGCATGTGGACACGATCTTCACGCGGGTCTTCGGGGCCGGCGCCGCATAGCCCTGGGATACGGAGTTGAAGAGGGGCGCTTGAACGAGGCTCAAGCGCCCTTTATCTCCGGGGCATGAAAACCTCCGATTGCGACATCCTCATCGTTCCTGGCTATGAAAACTCCGGCATCGACCATTGGCAAAGCCGATGGGAGCGCCAGCTCTCGACCGCGTGGCGGGTTGAGCAGGAGAACTGGGACGCTCCCAGCAAGGACGCCTGGGTCGCGCGCATCGTCCAGGATGTGAAGCGTGCCGAAAAGCCCGTGGTGCTGGTCGGCCACAGCCTCGGCGTGCTCGCCATCGCCCATGGGGCCCCTCTCCTGGTGAGAGGTAAGGTGCAGGGCGCCTTCCTGGTCAGCATGCCGGACGTGGAGCGGCCCGACTTCATCCCGGCCATCGACCGTGCTTTCGCGCCGATCCCGCGCGATCCCTTCCCGTTCCCGTCGGTCCTGGTGGCCAGCCGCACCGACCCGCATTGCGACTACGCCAAGGCGGAGGACATCGCCTATGCCTGGGGCGCGGCCGTGGTCGACGCGGGCGATGCCGGCCACCTCAACACGGAAAGCGGCCATGGCCCCTGGCCTGAGGGGCTGATGCGGTTTGCGGGATTCCTGAAGCGCCTGTGAGGGGTCACGCCACCTCCTCTCTACTGTCATTCCGGGCTCCGCTGCGCGGCCCCGGAATGACAGTGAACATATGCCGGATGCGTTCTCCGGCCCCATCATCACATGACGAAAAGTTCATGCGGCAGTCATGGGAGCGAGAGCAGGCTGGGAGCAATCTTGTCCTTATCGCCAATACGGAGGATATCCGCATGACAAAGATCGCCACCTTCGCTCTCGCAGCCCTGCTGGCCGGCTCCGGTACCTATGCCCTGGCCCAGCAGACGCCCGCCCCTGCGGCGCCGGCTAGCCCGACGCCCCCGGCTGCACCGCAGGCGCAGGATCAGGACCGGCAGGATCGCCGTCCGCGCCTGACCCAGGACGATTACAACCGTCTCGTTGACGCCCGCATCGCCTCGATCAGGGCCGGCCTGAAGCTCAGCGCCGATCAGGAGCGTCTCTGGGCGCCTGTGGAGAGCGCCATCCGCACGGCTGCCGGCGAGCGGTTCACCCGCATGCAGGAGCGCCCGGACCGCGACGAGCGCCGCTCCATGGACTTCATGCAGCGCCTCGAGCGGCGCAGCGCCATGGTGACGGAACGGGCCCAGCGCTCGACGGCCGTCGCGACGGCCCTTCGCCCCCTCTGGGACACGCTGACGGAGGACCAGAAGCGGATCGCCCCCCGCCTCATGCGCGAAGCCGTCCATGAGGACGGTCCGCGCTGGCACCACCGCGGCGGCCGTCGGGGCCACCATGGCGACCGTCACCGCATGGGCATGATGGATCATGGCCGCGGCGGGATGGACCACGGTCCGCGCGCTCCGACTCAGCAGCAGTAAGACTGATAAGCAAAAAGGCCGCCCGATGGGCGGCCTTTTCGTTTGTAAGTGAGCTTTCGCAGCGATTAGCGCGAATAGAACTCGATCACGAGGTTCGGCTCCATCTGGACCGGGTACGGCACTTCCGACAGGGTCGGGATGCGCGTGACGCGGGCCGTCATCTTGGAGTGATCGACCTCGATGTAGTCCGGCACATCGCGCTCAGCGAGCTGGCTCGCCACCACGACGACCTCGAGCTGCTTCGACTTGTCCTTCACCTCGATCACGTCACCCGGCTTCACGAGGAAGCTCGGGATGTTCACGCGGCGGCCGTTGACCTTCACGTGACCATGGTTGACGAACTGACGGGCGGCGAAGGGGGTCGCAACGAACTTCGCGCGGTACACGACCGCGTCGAGACGCCGCTCGAGTAGGCCGACCAGGTTCTCACCGGAGTCGCCCTTCTGGCGGATTGCCTCCGCGTAGTAGCGGCGGAACTGCTTCTCGGTGATGTTCGCGTAGTAGCCCTTGAGCTTCTGCTTGGCACGCAGCTGCGTGCCGAAGTCGGACATCTTGCCCTTGCGGCGCTGGCCGTGCTGGCCGGGGCCGTATTCGCGGCGGTTCACAGGGCTCTTCGGGCGGCCCCAGATATTCTGACCCATACGGCGGTCAAGCTTATGCTTGGCTTGAATGCGCTTCGACATCGCTGTTCCTCTTTGTTGTCGAATTTGCGAGGAACGCGCCCTCCTCTTCCCGTCATTCCCGAGAAGGCCCAAGGGGCCGCTCGAGGGACAGGACGACAGGCCGACCGGAGCCGGGCCACGGGAGCGTAAAAAGTTACGCGGCCCCGTTAAGGACCGCGTGAACGGGTGGGGTTTAGGTGGAAAAGGCCGGAAAGTCAATCTTCAATCGTCATCCCCGGGCTGCGCAGCAGAACCCGGGAACATGAGCAAGATGTAGCTCGTGAACCTCGACATGGTCGTTCCCGCGGAGGCGGGAATCCATAACCGCTGACAGTGCCAGGATTGATATAGGTCGTAGTTATGGATTTCCCCTCCTGCGGCGTGGCCCTTTCGGTCGGGCTCCGCTGCGCGGCCCCGGAATGACAGTGCTGGGCTGGTTTTACGATCCCGGATCGGCTCTGCCGTCCGGGATGACGAGCCGGTGGTTACCCCACCAGCAGCGGCATGTCCTCGATGGCCAGGACCGGCAAGCCCTTGTCCTGCAAGGCTCCCCGCAGGGCGGGGCCGATCCCTGCGCCGCTGGTGAACACGGCGACAGTCTCGTTCTCGTCCGCCTCATGGCCCGGCACCGGATGCCCGATCAGCTGAGTCACCCGGCGAGCGATGGCAGGCGCCGGGTCGATCCAGGTGACGGGCCATGGCGCCAGTGCCTGGAAGCGCGGCAGGAGCAGCGGATAATGGGTGCAGGCCAGGGCGACCACGTCGGTGCGACCACCCTCGTCCGCGACGAAGCACGGCTGGAGCTCGCTCATCAGCTCGTCATCCGGAACGGGCTCGCCGGCCATTTCGGCCTCGGCGATGCCTGCGAGACGGCGTGAGCCCACGAGGTTGACCTTGCAGCCTGCCGCATAAGTTTCGATGAGGTCGCGGGTATAGTCCCGCGCCACCGTGCCGGGGGTCGCGAGCACCGTGACATATCCCGTTTGGGTCATCTGAGCGGCTGGCTTGATGGCCGGAACCGTGCCGATGAACGGCACGGAGAAGCGCTCACGCAGATGCGGCAGCACCACGGTGGACGCCGTGTTGCAGGCCACCACCACGAGATCAGGATCGTGCAGGCCGATCAGCCGCTCCATGACGCTGACGACCCGCTCCGCCAGGACGGCTTCGCTCAAGCGCCCATAAGGAAAGCCCGCATCGTCCGCCGCATAGACATAGCGGGCATCCGGACGGGCCTTCAGGACTTCCGAGAAAACCGTCAGGCCGCCGAGGCCTGAGTCGAATACGAGAATGGTGGGAACGGGCGACGGCATGACGGCAGGATTATAGGTCGCCCCTGCCAGAAGATCGACACGCATGACACACCCTTACGAACGCAACTTGCCGATAAAGTCGGACAGCCCCTGCTTGGTTTCCGGAGGCGCCATGTTCAGCCTGCGGCGCGGCCCCGGCTCTTCCTTCTTCTCCTGCCCCTCGACCTTGGGCATCTGCGCCGAGAGCCGCCGCACGGGCCAGCCGTCACTCCAGGTGCCCATGTCGACGAATTTCGGATCGCGCGTAAGAGCAGCGGCATCTTTTCCGGCAAACGCTGCTTCGGCGGCGATGTCGAAGGTCTTCCAGTAGGCGAGGTAATCAAGGGTGTCGGTGCCGTTGTTACCGAGCTGCTGCGTGAGAATGGTCTGCGGACCGGAGAGAGCCATATCGGCGCTCCAGCGCCAGGTGTTCTTCTGCTTCGGATCGCGAGGCGGATCGGGCGGCAGCTTGATGGCAGCGGCATCGTAGTCCGCCTTCGGCGAGCCTGGGGAGGCAAGCGTCGCGGTGATCGCCGGGAAGCCGTGATCGTCGGAACCGGCCCGCATGAAGAGCTTGCGGTTGGCCGGCACAGCGCTCGCCTGCTGCAGGATGAGCCGCGAGGCGCGGTCGGCAGGCAGGTAGTCCCGGTCGCCGCTCATGGTGATGATCAGGGTCTGCGGGTCGATGGCCGAGAGGTCCCGCAGCATGATGCCGCGCTCCTTCTCGTTGGACGCGATCCCACCCGGCATCAGGCCGAAGATCAGTTTGGGGGCCGGCACCTTGCCTGCGCCGGCACCGGCCGCGAGGTTGAGGGCGAGCGGCACGCCGGCCGAATGGCCGATGAGGGCCACTCGCTCCCGGTCCGGCCTGGCATTCGGATCGTTGGCCAGCTCCGCCAGGGCGCTCCCGATCAGGGTCTCGGCTAGGTTCGTGGCATCGGCCGGCTGCGAGCGGTTCACGTCCTGGAAGCGCGGGAAAAGCACGAGGTTGCCCTTGCGGGCGAGGTGATCGATCCAGCCGCCATAGAGCGCCGGGTTCACCGCCCCCCAGGAATGGAGAAGGATCACGACTGGGCGCGGCTTCGCAGGCGTATCGCTGCCGTGGAACACGAAGGTTCCGGCGCTCGCGGTGCCGACACCGCGCTTGATGACCTCGGCGACCTTGTAGTCGCGCCCGCCGGGCCCCTGCTCGGGCTGCTGCGGCGGGGTGGCCGCCTGCGCCTGGGGGGCCGCCAGGGAGACGCCAAGGACCAGAACAGGCAGCAGGAAGCGGCGCATCGTCGTCTCAAACTCTCTTACAATCGGGCAGATAGAGCCCGACCGTTATAAAGCCACGACTTGCTTAAGGTTTTCTCAACCTGCGCCCTTCCGCAAGGGCACGAATCGCCCCACGCAGGGTGCGCACCTCCTGCTCGGTCATTTCGAGACGGTGGAAGATGTCCCGCATGTTGCGGGTCATGATCGGTTTCTTGTCCTCTGGATAGAAGTTCACCGCGTCGAGTTCGGCCTCGATGTAGTCGAAGAACGACGTCACCGACTCCCGAGTCGCCGGCGGGGAGATTCTGCCGCCCTCGAAGGGCAGCGCGCCGCCGGTGGCGAGCTTGTACCATTCATACGAGACGAGAAGGACCGCCTGCGCCAAGTTGAGCGAGGAGAATTTCGGGTCGACCGGAAAGGTGATGATCGCATCCGCCAGCGACACCTCATCGTTCTCGAGCCCCGTGCGCTCGCGCCCGAACAGAATGCCGATGCCCTGCTCCGCGCCCAACCGCTGCTGCGCCTCCTTCATGGCGTCGTCGGGCGCGAAGACCCGCTTCATCTGCCCCCGCTCCCGAGCCGTGGTGGCGAAGACGAAGTTGAGATCCGCGATGGCCTCGCGGACCGTGTCGTAGAGCTTGGCGCCTTCCAGCACATGGGTCGCACCGGAGGCTGCCGAGTGGGCGCCCTTCTTGGGCCAGCCGTTGCGCGGAGAGACGAGGCGCAGTTCCGAGAGCCCGAAATTGGCCATGGCCCGGGCCACCATGCCGATGTTCTCGGCCAGTTGCGGTTCCACGAGGATGATGATCGGTCGAGTCATGGGAGTTCGGGAGACGCCAGTCGATGTCAGTTGCTCTCCCATACAGCGAAAGGCGGTTTCCCGCCTAGGTGACGAACGCAGCGACCGTTCAAAAAGCAAAGCCTCCCCGACATGGGTCGAGGAGGCGCTGCACACACGTGACAGGCGGCTTACCAGCAGCCCCAGCCGCAATAGTAATGCGGACGGGCCACCGCGGCACCCAACACGGCGCCGCCGACGACGCCCACTGCGGCACCGGCCGCAGCTTGGTTGGCGGCGGCGTTCGACTGGGCCACGTTGTTCCGGTAGCCCGCATTCACGCAGCGGGTGTAGGTAGCGGTGCCGGGCTTCAGCCCGGTTTCCCGGCAGACGGATTCGGCATTGCTCATGGATTGCTCGGTCGTCTGGCAGCCGGCCAGAACCAAGGCCGTCGCTCCGAGAATAAGTGCAAGACGCATGTCAGCTTCCTTTATGTTGAACCATGCTCCGACAGCATTGTGGTTTCGGCTTTACGCCGCATGCCCCTGAGGAATCCGTCGGAACGGGAAGATCTGAACTACGCTTAAGCTTGGCTTTCCGTGCGTCAGCACACGCAGAGTGGCGAATATTCTCCAATCGGGAACTTGAACCCACAGATGTCTCTTATTTCCTTCGTGAATTACGTTAGAGCGTCACATTGTCAGCCAATCTAAGGAACGATCAGGTGTCGCGTTTACGTTCTCTTGCGGCCGTAATGGGCCTGATCCTCTGGTCGGCGAATCCGACCGCGGCGGCGCCTGTGGGAGCCGGATCGCCAGGGGCTCCCACTCCCCTGTTCCACGGCAACTGGTGCGGCGCGGGCGACCTGAACCGGGCCTCTCCCGTCGATGCCCTCGACGCTGCCTGCCGGGCTCATGACCTGTGCTACGAGCGCGTCGGACGCGGTGCCTGCCAATGCGACAAGGCCCTCCTCAAGGCCACCGCGACCCTGGTCAAGAGCCCGAGAACGCCGGAGGCGGTCCGCAGCAAGGCCGCCACCGTGAATTCGCTCTTCAGCGCGGCGCTCTGCACCGAGACCGAGAAAATGCCACGCCGAGCGGGACAGGGCTGAATTCCTTTGCTGCCCCCACCTTCCCCCCTGGCCTCAACCGCGCTATAGCCCCGGCAACTCCTGCCCGACGGCAGGGCCGTTCCAGCTCTTCAAGCGCAAGGTGAGATCATGGCGAAGATCAAGGTTGCCAATCCGGTCGTCGAACTCGATGGCGACGAGATGACCCGCATCATTTGGCAGTTCATCAAGGACAAGCTGATCCACCCCTATCTCGACATCGACCTGAAGTACTACGACTTGGGCGTCGAGCACCGCGATGCGACCAACGACAAGGTAACCGTCGAGGCCGCCGAGGCGATCAAGAAGTACGGCGTCGGCGTGAAGTGCGCCACCATCACGCCGGACGAGGCCCGTGTCGAGGAGTTCAAGCTCAAGGAGATGTGGAAGTCGCCCAACGGCACGATCCGCAACATCCTCGGCGGCGTGATCTTCCGCGAGCCCATCATCTGCAAGAACGTTCCGCGCCTGGTTCCCGGCTGGACCCAGCCGATCATCGTCGGCCGCCACGCCTTCGGCGACCAGTACAAGGCCACGGACTTCAAGGTGCCCGGCAAGGGCCGCCTGACGATCAAGTTCGAGGGCGAGGACGGCACAGTTATCGAGAAGGAAATCTTCAAGTTCCCGGACGCCGGCGTCGCCATGGGCATGTACAACCTGGATGAGTCGATCCGCGACTTCGCCCGCGCCTCGTTTAATTACGGCCTAAACCGCAAGTACCCGGTCTATCTCTCCACGAAGAACACGATCCTCAAGGCCTATGACGGCCGCTTCAAGGACATCTTCCAGGATGTCTACGACAACGAATTTAAGGCGAAGTTCGACGCCGCCGGCATCCACTACGAGCACCGCCTCATCGACGACATGGTGGCCTCGGCCCTCAAGTGGTCGGGCGGCTATGTGTGGGCGTGCAAGAACTACGACGGCGACGTGCAGTCCGACACGGTGGCTCAAGGGTTCGGCTCGCTTGGCCTGATGACCTCCGTGCTGATGACGCCGGACGGCCAGACGGTGGAGGCGGAAGCCGCCCACGGCACCGTGACCCGCCACTACCGCGAGCACCAGAAGGGCAAGGAGACCTCGACCAACTCTATCGCGTCGATCTTCGCCTGGACCCGTGGCCTCGCGCACCGGGCCAAGCTCGACAACAACGAGGAGCTCGCCCGCTTTGCCCAGACCCTCGAGAAGGTCTGCGTCGACACGGTCGAGTCCGGCTACATGACCAAGGACCTCGCGCTGCTCGTCGGCGCCGAGCAGAAGTGGCTCTCCACCACCGGCTTCCTCGACAAGATCGACGAGAACCTCAAGAAGGCGATGGCGGCTTGATCAGAGCCTCGTCCCCTTTCTGGAACGATAAAAAGCCCGGCCCAGCGCCGGGCTTTTTATTCTGGGGTGGCAATTACAGCTCAAACCAGAGGCAGCCGAATTCTGGCATGCTCGACACCAACACGGGCGGGACGCTGACTTCCTATCCGTGCTGTGTCGAAGACATCATAGCGGGCGCCTCGGCAGGCAAGAAGCGCAGGCCCTCATTGGCCAGAACATTCTGCAGCCACGGCTCCTGAACGGCCGGCACGATGGTTCTCCGCAAGGCCGTTTCGTCGACCGGCTTGAGGGCTGTTGCGGCTTCTCCTATTCCGTATCGGAGATAGAGGGCCTCCAGGTAACTTCCGCTCGGCGGCAGAAACCGGTGATGATCGAAGCCGCATTGCAGGCGAAACATCGCCGTGTAGATGTGGACGAAGGGAGAGCCCTTCGTTCTGTCCTCGAGTTCGTCGCGGTACTCCGGCAGCAGGGATTTGGCGGCTTCGGCCCAATGGTAGGGATAGAGATCCTTCTGTTTCCAGCGGTGCTGATCGACGCCTGCCTCGCCGATGATCTTCGTCAACAATTGCGGGCCTGTCGCTCCCCAGGCGGACAGATCGGCCGCCAGCGCCTCGTTGGCGGCGCGCACCATCACGGGATGGTTGCGCGGAAACTTGAACTGTCCGTTGGCAATCAGACCCTCGCGGTCCGAAGGTGCGAATGCAATCGGCGTCTTGGGTGGATCGTTGCTGTTGCAGACCACATCCGTATCGATCCACCAGCCGCCGACCTTCCTGATCAGGTTGTAGCGGAAGATATCAGCGAAATGTTCGAAGCCGCCATGGGCCTCGAAGAGGCGCTCCCTTGGCAGAATGGTTGCCGCAGAGCGTAGGC
Organism: Microvirga arabica; assembly: GCF_016811235.1. Lineage (GTDB taxonomy): Bacteria > Pseudomonadota > Alphaproteobacteria > Rhizobiales > Beijerinckiaceae > Microvirga > Microvirga arabica. The sequence goes on along the minus strand of NZ_JAFBID010000009.1, from coordinate 62,702 downwards.
GAACTCCCAATGAGACGAACTTCACCTGGTCGTAGGTATAGAGATTGACGGTGAATCCGCGGCTCAGAAAAGAGTTAAGACACATAACGGCGATGGGACTCAGTGCTTCCCCATGCCAGAATGAATTGAACTCTTCCCTCCTTCGAAACCATCGTTTCAACATAGATGACCGCTATCTTTGTACCGGACGATCCTAGCAATCATCCCATCTGGCCACACCATAAGGCAGCGTTATATTGGGGCACAAGCGACACCGGCTTGACGTCACTCGGCAAAGGTCCGGCTGATATCGTGCCCTAGACGCCAGGAGGGAAAGCGATGCCTGCAGAAAACAATGATCCCGTCCTGACCGGCGGCTGCCAGTGCGGCGCGGTGCGCTATGCGCTGATGTCCGAGCCGACCCATGCCAGCATCTGCCATTGCCGCATGTGCCAGAAGGCGTTCGGCAGCTACTTCGCGCCGCTCACCGGCGTACCACGCGAGGATCTGGTCTGGACGAAGGGGCAGCCCGGCATCTTCAAGAGTTCGGAAGCGGTCGAGCGTGGGTTCTGCCGGGATTGCGGCACGCCGCTGACCTTCGCTTACGTGGAGCGCGACCGCATCACCGTCTCCATCGGCAGCCTCGACGAGCCCGGCCGGATCACGCCGGAGATCCAGTACGGCATCGAGAGCAGGCTTTCGGTCTTCGAGATGCTGCACACGCTGCCCGGGGAGCGGACGGAGGATGGCGCCTCGCCGGAGGAACTGCGGAAGATGGCCTCGCGGCAGCACCCGGACCACGATTGAGGGGCATCCCACAAAAGCCCAAGGCTCGAAAGCGTACCATATAGTCGACAGGTCTCCAGCCTCGATCGGGGAATGCGGATTCTTTTCCGCAACCTGCGGGCCGTTGATGCATTGACCCCTTGAACCTTTGCCGGACGCAGGATCAATTTCGCGTCCAGGAACGGGAGGAGACGCTGTGGTTGCCCTGTCCCGCCCAGATGATCTGAGGCACCTCCACCCCCTTCACGCCATCCTACTCGCTTTTCCGCTTCCCCTGTTCCTGGGCGCGCTAGCGAGCGACTTCGCCTATTGGTCGACCTATGAAATCCAATGGGCCAACTTCTCGTCCTGGCTCATCGCCGGCGGGCTGCTCGTCGGCGGCTTCACCCTGCTCTGGGCGCTGATCAACCTGTTTCGCAGGCGCCTGGCCGACAAGGGGCGGCTGGTCGCCTATTTCGTCGTGCTGCTCGCCATGTGGGGGCTCGGGCTCATCAATGCTCTCGTCCATGCCAAGGACGCTTGGGCGACCATGCCGGAAGGCCTCTACCTTTCGATCATCACGACGCTCCTGGCCCTTGTTGCCGCCTGGATCGGTTATTCCGGGTTTCGTGCCGGAGAAGTAAAATGATCCGCTCGCTCTTCCTGATCGGCGCCCTCGCCATCACCCTCACCGCCTGCAACGGGGAGCCCGAGCCGCCGCAATATGGCGCAAACCCGAATCTGCCCGAACCGCAGCGCGGCCTGCTTCCTTCCATGAAGATCCCGAGGCCCGCCAACTGGGGCAACGATCTCCCGAAGGTGCCGCAGGGATACAAGATCCAAGCCATTGCCACGGATCTCAAGATTCCGCGCCAAACCATCGTGCTTCCCAACGGGGATATCCTGGTGGCCGAAGGATCCGGCGGCTACGCGCCCTCGCTCCGCCCCAAGGACATCATCGCGGGCTTCATCAAGAGCCTCGGCAAGAGTCCGGTGAAGGGCGGCGACCGGCTCACCCTGCTGCGCGACGCCAATGGCGACGGCACCTATGAGATGCAGGGCGTCTTCGCCGACAACCTCAACGCACCCTATGGCCTCGCATTCGTCAACGGCGCCATTTTCGTCGCCAACCAGGATGCGCTGGTGCGCTTCGACTACCAGGAGGGGCAGACCCAGGCGAGCGGGCCGCCCGTCCAGGTGGCCGCCCTCCCGGCGGTGATCAATCATCACTGGACCAAGGCGATGACCGCCAGCGAGGACGGGCGCTTTCTCTATGTAGGCATCGGCTCCAACAGCAATATCGGCGAGCGCGGGATGGAGGTCGAGGAAGACCGGGCGATGATCTGGCAGATCGACGCGCAGACGGGCGCGCACAAGCCTTACGCGTCCGGCCTTCGCAACCCCACGGCTCTCGATATCCAGCCGGGAACGGGCCAGCTCTGGGCGGTGGTGAACGAGCGGGACGAGATCGGCCCGAACCTCGTTCCGGACTACCTGACCTCCGTGAAGGAGGGCGGCTTCTACGGCTGGCCCTACAGCTACTGGGGCCAGAACGTCGACCCGCGGGCGCAGCCGCAGGATCCGGAGAAGGTCGCCGCGGCGATCCGCCCGGATTATGCCCTGGGATCCCACGTGGCAGCCCTCGGCCTGGACTTCTCGACCCCAGCCATGGGCGAGAATTTCGCCGAAGGAGTGTTCATCGGCGAGCACGGCAGCTGGAACCGCAGCAATCCGGTCGGCTACAAAGTGATCTTCGTGCCGTTCCGCAACGGCCGGCCGGCCGGCGATCCGGTCGACTTCGTCACCGGCTTCCTGGTCGACGAGGGCAACACGCGCGGCCGCCCGGTGGGGGTCACAGTGGATCCGCGCGGCGCCCTGATCGTGGCCGACGACCTGTCGAACACGATCTGGCGTGTGACGCGAACCAGCCCCTGAGCCGCAGCATCGGCGCTCTTCCGTCAAACGATCCCGGATCGGCTTGCGCCGTCCGGGATGACGCCTGTTCTCAGGCCGCCGACAGAGCCGCCTCGATGGCGGCGAGCGCGGCTTCCGCCTGCGCGCCGTCGGGTCCGCCGGCCTGAGCCATGTCGCGGCGTCCGCCGCCGCCTTTGCCGCCGAGCTTTTCGGAACCCACGCGCACGAGGCTGACCGCATCGACCTTGTCGGTCAGGTCGTCGGTCACGCCGACCACGATGCCCGCTTTGCCGTCGTCGCCAACGCCGATGATGGCGACGACACCGGAGCCGAGGCGCTTCTTGCCCTCGTCGGCGAGGCTCTTGAGGTCCTTCATCTCGACGCCGGTGACCGCGCGGGCCATGAGCTTGATGCCGGCCACATCCTTGACCGGGTCGCCGCCGCCGGATGCGCCCCCCATGGCGAGCTTGCGCCGGGCCTCGGCCAGCTCCCGCTCCAGCTTGCGGCGCTCCTCGAGGAGCGCGCTCAGACGGGCCGAGACCTCGTCCACCGGGGTCTTGAGAATGTTGGCGACCTCGCGCAGCTTGCGGCTTTCCTCAGCGAGGTAGCGGCGGGCGGCATCGCCCGTCATGGCTTCAAGACGGCGGACGCCGGCCGCGACCGCGCTCTCGCCCACGATGGTGACGACACCGATGTCGCCGGTGCGGTTCACGTGCGTGCCGCCGCAGAGCTCGATGGAGAAGGTCTTAGCATCGCCGGCCTTGCCCATGGAGACCACCCGGACCTCGTCGCCGTACTTCTCGCCGAAGAGCGCGCGGGCGCCGGACTCGATAGCCTCGTCAACGGCCATGAGCTTGGTGACCACCGGCTCGTTCTGGAGCAGCACCTTGTTGGCGATCTCCTCGACCTTGGCGAGTTCCGCATCCTCAATAGGCTTGGGATGGCTGAAGTCGAAGCGCAGGCGGTCGGGCGCCACGAGCGAGCCCTTCTGGGCCACGTGGTCGCCGAGCACCTGGCGCAGGGCCTCGTGCAGGAGATGGGTGGCTGAGTGGTTCGAGCGCACGGCCGAACGGCGCTCGTGATCGACGATCAGCTCCAGCGACTGGTTGAGCTTGAGGGAGCCGTGCTCCACGGTGATGTGGTGCACGAACAGGTCGCCGAGCTTCTTTTCGGTGCCGGTGACGAACACGCGGGCGCCCTCGCCCTGCATCACGCCGGTATCGCCGACCTGGCCGCCGGACTCGCCGTAGAATGGAGTCTGGTTGAGCACCACGAGGCCGCTCTCGCCGGCCTTCAGTTCCGAGACTTCCTGGCCATCCTTGAGCAGCGCCAGGACGATGCCCTCGGCGGTCTCAGTATCGTAACCGAGGAACTCGGTGGCGCCGGTGCGCTCCTTCACCGAGAACCACACGGTCTCGGTCGCCGCCTCGCCGGAACCCGACCAGGCTGCGCGGGCCTTCTCGCGCTGGCGCTGCATGGCGGCGTCGAAGGCCTCCGTGTCGACACCGATGCCGCGCGGCTTCAGGGCATCCTGCGTGAGATCGAGCGGGAAGCCGTAGGTGTCGTAGAGGGTGAAGGCCGTGTCGCCGGACAGGTTCTGACCCTCGCCGAGATTGCGGGTCTCCTCGTCGAGGATCGAGAGGCCGCGCTCCAGGGTCTTGCGGAAGCGGGTTTCTTCCAGCCGCAGGGTCTCGACGATCAGCGCCTCGGCGCGGATCAGCTCGGGATAGGCCAGTCCCATCTCGCGCACGAGAGCCGGCACGAGGCGGTACATGATCGGATCGCGCGCGCCGAGCAGCTGCGCATGGCGCATGGCGCGGCGCATGATGCGCCGGAGCACGTAGCCGCGGCCCTCGTTTGACGGCAGCACGCCATCGGCCACGAGGAAGCAGGAGGTGCGCAGGTGATCGGCGATCACTCGGTGCGAAACCTTGCGGTCACCCTCCGGGGCGACGCCAGTGGCGTGGGCCACGGCCTCGATGAGGGTGCGGAACAGGTCCGTGTCGTAGTTCGAGTGCACGCCCTGCAGGATCGCGGCGACGCGCTCAAGGCCCATGCCGGTGTCGATGGAGGGCTTCGGCAGGGCAATGCGGTTGCCGGGCTCGATCTGCTCGTACTGCATGAACACGAGATTCCAGAACTCGAGGAACCGGTCGCCATCCTCCTCCGGGCTGCCGGGAGGGCCGCCCCAGAGCTTGTCGCCCTGATCGATGAAGATTTCCGAGCACGGGCCACAGGGGCCGGTATCGCCCATCTGCCAGAAATTGTCCGAGGTCGGGATGCGGATGATCTTCGAGTCCGAGAAGCCGGCGATCTTCTTCCACAGGTCGGCCGCCTCGTCGTCCGTGTGATAGACGGTGACAAGGAGCTTGTCCTTGGGCAGGTCGAACTCCTTGGTGATCAGGTTCCAGGCGAGCTCGATGGCACGCTCCTTGAAGTAGTCGCCGAAGGAGAAGTTGCCGAGCATCTCGAAGAAGGTGTGGTGGCGCGCGGTGTAGCCCACATTGTCGAGATCGTTGTGCTTGCCGCCGGCGCGCACGCATTTCTGCGAGGTCGCGGCCGTGCTGTAGGGGCGCTTCTCGACGCCCGTGAAGACGTTCTTGAACTGCACCATGCCGGCATTCGTGAACATCAGGGTCGGGTCGTTGCGCGGCACGAGCGGGCTCGAGGCCACCACCTCATGGCCGTTCTTGGCAAAGTAATCGAGGAAGGTCGACCGGATTGCGTTGATGGACCGAAGTTCGTTGGCGCCGCTCATGGGGTTCTCAAGCTCGAAGTATTGGGCTTTTCAAGGCCCGAAAAACTATGATGGTGGCCGGTTTTAGCCGCCTACGCCCGCGCTGTCGAGGCGGCGTTTCGGCAGGCTCAGCGAATAGGCTCGCAGCGGGTACTGAAGTCCCGCACCTCGCCTGCGGCCACGAAGCCAATCTGCGCCAGAGGCCGAACTGGGCCGCCCTGCGCGGATAGGCGCAATCATCAGCGGGTTGAGTCCGGCCCGCTTAGTGCTAACCTCAGTTTGGCCGTTGCGGCCTCGGATCGTTCCGGTTGTTTTTATGATGGTTTTTCAGTTTGCCGCCTTTGCCCGGCCTGCATGGATCAAGCCCGTCCCTGAATGGCTCCGCAACGTTGCGGGCGCGGCATGCCTCGGCCTTGGCCTCATGGGCAGTCCGGCTGCGGCTCAAGGCGGGGAGCGGGATTGGCATCTCACCGCCTATGGCAGCCAGTGGGTCAATGCCGATCTGCTGGAGATCCCCGAGCGGTCCCTGACGGGCAGCTTGAGATCGGAGGACGCCTACTTCGTCGGGGCCGGCCTGTCGCGGGTTATCGTCCCGTCCTTCTCCATCCCGCTTCTGGGAACCAACTTCGCCGTCCCTGGCAACCGCATCGAGCTCGAGGGGCAAGTTCTGCGCCATTTCGGTGAACAGAGCCATTGGGAGGGCACGATCGCGCTCATGTTCCGCACGGGCCAGATCCCGCTCTTCGGCGGCCTGAGCGTCAACCTGGCCTTCGGCGAGGGTCTTTCCTATGCGTCCGAGCGGCCGGCGCTCGAGGGCAGCTTCCGGGTCGAGCCGACCCGCCTCCTCAACTATCTCGCCTTCGAGGCGGAGTTCTCCCATGCGTCGCTGCCCGGCGTGTACTTCGTCCCGCGGGTCCATCACCGCTCCGGGATCTTCGGGCTGATCGCGCCGAAGGAGTCCGGTTCGAACTTCATCGGGGCCGGGATCCGCGTGGATCTGCGATAGGAGCGGCCCTCCCTGCCACTCCCCAAACGAAAAGACCGCCGCGATCTCTCGCGACGGCCTCTCTTTGCCCTTGAAGGAGAGCAAAGGCTTATTCGGCGGAACCCTCGTCCAGATCGTCGGCGGTCGGGGTTGCCTGGTCCAGGATGCGGTCTGCCAGGAGACCGGCATTCTGGCGGATGAGACCCTCGATCTTGTCGGCGACCTCAGGGTTGTCGCGCAGGAACTGCTTCGAGTTCTCGCGGCCCTGGCCTAGGCGCTGGCTGTCGTAGGAGAACCAAGCGCCGGACTTCTCGACGATGCCGGCCTTGACGCCGAGATCGATGAGCTCGCCCACCTTGGACACACCCTCGCCGAACATGATGTCGAACTCGACCTGCTTGAAGGGCGGAGCGACCTTGTTCTTGACGACCTTCACGCGCACCGAGTTGCCGATCGGATCGTCTCGATCCTTAAGGGTCGAGACGCGGCGGATGTCGAGGCGCACGGAGGCATAGAACTTCAGGGCGTTGCCGCCCGTGGTCGTCTCCGGCGAGCCATACATGACGCCGATCTTCATGCGGATCTGGTTGATGAAGATCACCATGGTCTTCGACCGGGAGATCGAACCGGTAAGCTTGCGCAGGGCCTGGCTCATGAGACGGGCCTGCAGGCCCGGCTGAACGTCGCCCATCTCGCCGTCGAGCTCGGCCTTCGGGGTCAGCGCCGCCACCGAGTCGATGACGAGCACGTCGACCGCGCCGGAGCGGACCAGCGTGTCGGAAATCTCGAGAGCCTGCTCGCCCGTGTCGGGCTGGGAGATCAGGAGATCGTCCAGGTTGACGCCGAGCTTGCGGGCATAAACCGGATCGAGCGCGTGCTCCGCGTCCACGAAGGCGCAGACGCCACCCTTCTTCTGGGCCTCGGCAATGGTGTGCAGCGCGAGCGTGGTCTTACCGGACGATTCCGGTCCGTAGATCTCGATGATGCGGCCGCGGGGCAGACCGCCCACGCCGAGCGCGATGTCGAGACCGAGCGAACCCGTCGAAACGGTTTCAATTTCCACCGGCTGCTGGCCCTTGCCGAGCCGCATGATCGAGCCCTTGCCGAAGGCACGCTCGATCTGGGAGAGCGCCGCGTCGAGAGCTTTGGTTTTTTCTTTGTCCATTGATGAGCTTTCCACCAGTCTCAGGGAGGACTGTGACATGACCTAACATCCTTATGGCAGGAGGAAGAGTGAATCTCAACGCGGTGTTGAGAGAATATATGTACTCACTTTGTTCCCCCTTACAAGTTCTTTTTTCGTTCTCATTCGGGAATTCACAGTTCCCGCGCAGGTCACGATGCCGCAGGGTTAAAAATCATTTAATTCAAGGACTTATCGGTCGATCACCTGCTTCACGGTCTCAACCAGCTGGCGCAGGCTGAAGGGCTTGGGCAGGAAGTTGAACTCCTCTCCCTCAGGCAGGTTCTTGCGGAAGGCCTCTTCGGCATAGCCGGAGACGAAGATCACCTTGAGATCCGGGTAGAGCTTGCGCAGTTCGCCCAGCAGGGTCGGTCCGTCCATTTCGGGCATCACCACGTCGGAGACTACGAGATCGACCGGCGCGCCGCGCTGCTCGATGATCTCCATGGCCTCGATGCCGGAGGCCGCCTCGAGCACGGTATAGCCGCGGGCGGAGAGCGCGCGGGCATTCACGGCGCGCACCGGGTCCTCGTCCTCCACAAGCAGGATCGTGCCCTGCCCTGTCATGTCGGCGACCGGCTTCTTGGCGACCTCGGGCTTCACCTCCTCGACCGTTTCCTGCATGGCCGGAATGTGCCGCGGCAGGTAGATGCGGAAGGTCGTGCCCTGGCCCGGGGTCGAGTCCACGTCGATATAGCCGCCGGACTGCTTGACGATGCCGAACACGGTGGACAGGCCCAGGCCCGTGCCCTTGCCCACCTCCTTGGTGGTGAAGAACGGCTCGAAGATCTTCTCGATGATCTCCGGCGTCATGCCGGAGCCGGTATCGGAGACTTCGACCATCACGTAGTCGGCCGGCGGCATGGCGCTCACATTGAGCCGCTCCGCCTCGGCTGCCGTGACGTTCGCGGTCCGAATCGCGAGCTTGCCGCCGCCCGGCATCGCATCGCGGGCATTCACCGCAAGATTCACCACCACCTGCTCGAACTGGTTCACGTCCGCCTTCACGAACCAGAGGTCGCGCCCGTGATTGAGATCCAGCGCCACGCGCTCGCCGAGGAGGCGCTTGAGCAGCATGGAGAGGTCGTAGAGCTGGTCGTTGAGGTTCAGCACCTCCGGCCGCAGGGTCTGCCGGCGGGAGAAGGCGAGCAGCTGGCGCACGAGGCCCGCGGCCCGGTTCGCGTTCTGCTTGATCTGCATGATGTCCTGGAAGGACGGATCGGTGGGCCGATGGTTGGCGAGCAGCAGGTCGCTGTAGCCGATGATGGCCTGCAGCACGTTGTTGAAATCGTGCGCCACGCCGCCGGCGAGCTGTCCCACCGCGTTCATCTTCTGGGCCTGGGCGAGCTGCTCCTCCACTTTACGGAAATCGGTGGTGTCGAGGGCGTAGAGGATCGCCGTCTCCCCGTCCGCACCGGTGTCGCCCACGGGCGTGACCCACACCCGAACCGAGCCGCCGCCCTCGGCCACCGTCTGCAGCTCGAGGGGTGGGATGTCGCCCTTGTTCTCGGCTGCCGCCTTGAGGGCTGCCTCGATGGAGTCGCGCTCGCGGAAGGCATCGGGAATCGACGGCCCGTCCGTCCCGTTCTCGCCCGTGCGCGGCAGCGCGCCGAAGAGCCTGGAGAACGGCGCATTGGCATGGACGATGCGGCCTGCACGGTCGACGGTCGCGATGGCGATCGGCGTGTTGTTGAAGAAGCGTGCGAAGCGCACTTCCGCCGCGCGCTGCCCCTCGTCGACCTCGCCTCCGGCCGAGCGGTTGAGAACGAGCGTGCGCGATGCACCCATGCGGCCATCCTGGCCGAAGGCGATGCGGTGATAGAGGCGCACCGGGAGGAACTGGCCGTTGCGCCGGCGCAGGTCGAAATCGAAGGTCTCAGTGCGCACGCTGCCCGGCTCGCCGGAAAACGACGTCATCATCGACGCCACGTCGCCCGGCACGATGTCGGCCAGCTTCAGGCCGCCGGAGCCGACCTGCGCGAGATCATAGTCGAGCCAGGACGCCAGCGTGGCGTTCAGATAGACGATGGAGCCGCCGGGATCGACGGACAGGAAGCCCGCAGGGGCATGATCGAGATAGTCGATGGCGTGCTGCAGCTCCTGGAAGACATTCTCCTGGCGCTCGCGTTCATGGGTGACTTCGGAAATCGCCCAGAGTGCCGCCTGCCGTCCCTTCGGCCGCGGCACGGGCCGCACGCGTACCCGGTACCAGCCGAATTCCCGCGCTCCATTGAGCGATGGCGACAGGCGGATCTCCTCCGTGCCCGTGCGATGCTCGCGCGCTGCCTGCGCGAGCCGGTAGATGGCCTCCGACACTTCGGGCGCGCCGATGAACAGGCGCTCGACGGGGATGACCTCGCCGCCCTGCAATCCGGCGAAGGCAAGATAGGTCTCGTTGGCATAGGTGATGCGCCCGTCATCCTCGACCACTACGAGCCCGTCGCCAGACGTGTCGGCCATCAGCTTGGTGATATCGTTGCGAGCCGTCTGACCGGAGAACTGAACGACGCCGATCGCCATCGCAAAGAGGAAGAATACGCCCGCCATGGCGAAGAACGCCAGAAGCGCGAGGACCAGGGGCTGCGCCTGCTCGATGCCGAGGAAGCGCAGGCTCAGGGTCGCGCCGACAAGAAGGCCGGCCAGGAGCAGCACCCATCCGATATGGCCGTGGCGGTCGGAGCGGTCGATGGCCGAACCCTTTGGCGTATCGCCTTCGTAAGCCATGGAATGTCTACATCCTCAACGGAGGCGGATGTGCCTCGCGGCACCGGCTGCAGGGTTGCGGCCAACCGCTCGATCTTTTCCGATCATATTACACGGTATTTATTGATCGACCTCTAAGGCGGCAGCACGAACGGATGCAAGGGCCGGTGCGGATGGTATGGGCCTCATCGGTGAGGACCGTCACAGGAAATCCTTATTTTCCTTGATGTAACGGCAGTCAGCACCATCTTGGACGGATCACAGAGAGCCTGTCCTGTGTTCTCGGCCCGATGCAGATGCCGGGCTTGCGTTAACCATCTGTTAACCTTGCCGGTGGCTTTGGCGGTCAATGTGGTACAACCAACACAGAAGTGGCCTGCGAAGGTCAGTCAACGTTTGAGAGTTCATCGTGTCATCTCTTTTCGGTCTCGAAGCACCGCGGGCAGTTCAATTTGCAATCGCCTTCGCGATCATTCTGATCCTGCTCGTGCTCCTAGGGCTCGTGTTGCGCAAGGTCTGGGGCGGGCGCCTGATCATGCCGGGCAGCGACCGCGGCGGCCGCAGCCGCCAGCCGCGATTGGGCATTGTGGACGTGTATGATCTCGACCGCCAGCGGCAGCTTCTCCTGCTCCGCCGGGACAATGTCGAGCATCTCCTCCTCATCGGCGGCCCCAACGACGTGGTGATCGAGACCAACATCGTCCGCGTTGCCGGCGCGCGCATTCCCGCTCCTCCGGCCGACATGGGTGCGGAGCGCTTCGAGCCCTCGCTGGATCATCAAGCGCCTCGCGCGCCCCAGGTCGAGTCCAATGGCCGGCCCTCCATCGAGAGCCAGCTCGCCGCCCAGCTCGGGGCCTTCGTGCGCCGTCCGTCGGAGGAATCCGATATGGACGAGGAACTCTCCCCGGTGGCAACCGTCAGCGCGCCGGTTCCGGCCCATCCCGAACCGGTCCTGAAGCCTGATGCCGTCGCGATCTCTGCGCCTCCCGCCATCCAGGGGCTGCGCGCCGAGGCGAGGACCCCGGCATTCCAGAACACGCCTCCTGCTCCGCCCCCACCTCCCCCGGCAGAGCGCCCCGAGCCGCGCGCCCAGTTCACACCGCCGCCGTTCCAGTCACGGGCCACTCCCGTGCCGCCGGCCCCAATCGTGCAGCCGCCTGAGCCCGTCCGGCCGCCCGAGCCGGCAGCGAGCGAGCGGCCCACTCCCGACGCCAACCTTCTCTCGGATATGGCCAAGCAGCTGGAAGAAGCCCTGAAGCGCCCGGCAAGCCCGGTTGCTCCTCCGCCCGTGATTGCTCCGTCGGCCCCGGTCAGCGGGACATCCCCAGCCGTGTACGAGGACATCAGCGATGAGGAGGACGCCCCTCTCGAGCCGGCCCCGGCCGACGAGGAGGAGATCGTCGCGTCCTATGACGAACCTGTGGAGGAAGAGGATCTCGCCGAAGAGCCCGAAGCTCCCTCCCCGGTCCCATCTGCACCGCCCGTCGAGCCGGTCCGGACCGCTCCGCCAGTCCAGCCAGCTCCGCCTGTGCCTGCATCGGCTCCCCTTCCGCCTCAGGCCAAGGAACCCGCCTCGGCCCAGCAGAAAGCCGCCGACCCGTTCTCGGTCGAGGATATCGAAGCAGAGTTCGCCCGCCTGCTGGGACGCCCGCTCGACCCGAGCAAGAAGGGTTGAGGCATGAGCATCGGACCCAAAAGTGGACTTGCACTTTTGGGACCAATCCAATGCTTTCTTATTGGATGAGAGCATCGTGTGACCGGAAAACCGGATCCACTTTTCCGCACGATGCTCTAGGGCCCCTGCCCTGAAGGCCAAAGAAAAAGGGCTCCGCATGCGGAGCCCTTTTCCATATCTATAGCAGGACCGGATCAGTCGTCCCGGTAGACCCGCTCGTTGCGCTCGTGGCGCTCCTGCGCTTCGAGGGAGAGCGTCGCGATGGGGCGGGCCTCAAGGCGCTTGAGGGAGATCGGGTCGCCCGTCTCCTCGCAATAGCCGTAAGAGCCGTCCTCGATCCGCGCGAGCGCGGCATCGATCTTGGCGATCAGCTTGCGCTGACGGTCCCTGGCGCGAAGCTCGATGGCGCGGTCCGTTTCCGATGAGGCGCGATCCGCAAGGTCAGGATGATTCTCGTTCTCGCTCTGCAGCGTCGCGAGGGTTTCCTGAGCCTCTTTGAGGATGTCGTGCTTCCAGCGGATCAGCTTGCGCCTGAAATACTCCCTCTGCCGCTCATTCATGAAAGGCTCGTCTTCTGTCGGACGGTAGCCTTCATCAATCACGCTATCTGTCATGTTCAGCCGTTCTTCCCCGATGAACCGTGGCGCCCCTATATAGGTAAGGAGGGACCGCGACAACGAGATTAAGCGTCATCGATTTGTCTAATTGGCCTCGGCACCCCTTATGAGCCTTGGTTAAGCTCACGCCGAACGACATGTCGCACCATTAGGAGGCGGCTGCCTCCGCCCGGCTGATGAGTTCTCCTGCGACATCGCCGATCTTGGGCGCCTCCTCGCGGATGAAGGGGAGCGGCCGGCAGACCGACAGGGCGGCCAGGCCGAACCGTGCGGTCATGAGCCCGTTCAGCACCCCCTCGCCAAGCTTGGCCGAGATGCGGGCCGCGAGCCCCAGTCCCAGCACCTGCTGCATGAGGCTGTCGCCAACCGCTACGCCTCCTGTGACCGCAAGGTGGTTGAACGCAGCCTTGGCGAGCCGCAGGAAGCCGAAGAAGCCGGGCCTGCCGCCATAGATCCGGGCCAGAGTCCGCAGGAGCCGCACCGCCGCGAAGATCACGAACGCCACATCGATGATGGCCCGGGGGCTCACGGCCGTGACGAGCGAAACCTGCTTGGCCGCCCCAGCGATCGCGCGCTTCGCCTGCCTATCGAGGGGGGCGAGCAGTTCGCGCTCGGCGATGGCGAGGCGGTCGTCAGCGTCGATGATCTCATCGGTGAGGCCCTTAAGTCTGGCGCTGCCCTGCGCGGCCGCGGTCCGGCCGCCGTAGAGTGCTATGAGATCCTGCACGATGCCCTTGGCGGCCTTGTGGTCCTTGACAGCGAGCGCATCGACCGCAGCCTCGCGCAGGCTCTCGATCTTCTGCTCTCGCCAGATCCCCGAAACCTCCCGGCCGATGATGGCCAGGAAGGCTAAAACGGCCAGCACAGTGAGTGCCAGCGCGACCCAGCCCAGCCAGGGCGCGACACGGTAGAGATCGACGATCAGGTTCTCGACCGCGAGACCTAAGCCAAGGAGAAGCAGCCCCGACAGCGCGGACAGCAGGATGCCGAGCCAAGGTGCCCGGCGCTTTGACCCCATCGGCACCACGACGCCGTCGGCGGCCTCGATGGCATCGAAGGGCTCCTCCGTCACCTGCACGGCGCCGGCGGTGATGTTGGGATCGTCGAGGCGATAGGCGCGAGGTTGGCGGCTCATGTGAAGCGGTCCCCCAGGAGGAATTCAAGGGCCCGGTCGAGGCGGATGTGGGGCATCTTGGCCATGCGGCCCGCCGCATCGACGGGCAGCTTCGGCGGCCGGAAGCGCGGGAACCGGAACGAGCCGGGCGGCACCGCCCCCTGAAACACCGCCTCGGCGCTCCCGGGCAGCTCGCCCGGAAAGATTGCGGCCTCCGCCTCGCCGTCGAAGATGTCGTCGCCGACCCGCTCGCCTGCCTCCGGAACCCCGGCAACGGCCCGCAGGGCCTCACGCCCCTCGCGGATGGTGGTCTCCCGGGTGGCGCGCACGGAGGCGAGCGCCACGGTGCCCACCCGCGCACCGGCGGCCTCGGTGCGGCGCGAGGCTCGGTTCACGAGCAGGCGCAGGATGGCGTCTAGGCGGTCGTGATCCGTGTGATGGATGTGGTCGGCCTTGGTGGCCGCGAACAGGACCCGGTCGGCCCGGGGCGAGAACAGGCGCGACAGGAGCGTGTTGCGACCGGTCCGGAAGGCCATGAGCACCTGGTCCAGCGCCTCCTCCAGCTCGGCAAGCGCCACAGGCCCCGCGTCGATGGCGGCGAGCACGTCCACCAGCACAATCTGGCGGTCGATGCGCTGGAAATGATCGCGGAAGAATGGCCGGACCACATGAGTCTTGTAAGCCTCGAAACGCCGTTCCATGAGAGCCGCAAAGCTCCCCGCCGGGATAGGCTGTCCTTCAGGCAGATCGAGTGGCGCGAAGGTGAGCGCCGGAGAACCGGCGAGATCGCCCGGCATGAGGAACCGCCCCGGCGGTGTCGTGGCCACCGCCTCCGAACCCGCACGCAGGGCCGTGAGGTAATCCTTGAAGGCCTCGCTCGCCCTTGAGGCGAGCATTTCGTCGGAAGCGCCAGCCGGATCCAGAGCCTTCAACGTCTCGTGCCAGCGGCCCGCCACCGGCAGTCGGTCGCGCTTGCGGCTCGCCTCGATGGTTTGGCGGGACCATTCCGCATAGCCTGCATCGAGGAGCGCCAAGTCGAGAAGCCATTCGCCCGGGTAGTCCACGATGTCGAGAGCAAGCGACGCCGGACCCGTGCGCCAGCCGCCTTTCCGCTCGTATTCCACATCCACCCGCAGCTCGCTGATCCGGTTCGTGGATTGCGGCCAGCGGCGGCTCTCGGTGAGCGCCGCCATATGCTCCTCGTAAGGAAAGCGCGGCACCGCGTCGTCGGGCTGATGCGCTAGCTGCGCCCGCCGGATCCGCCCCTCGGCGGAGGCCCGGAAGGCCGGCAGATTCGTGCCGCGGGTCAGATGATGCACGAGAGCCGTGGTGAATACGGTCTTGCCGGAGCGGGCGAGCCCGGTGACGCCGAGGCGGAGGGACGGCTGGACCAGCTGGCCGGAAGCCTCCCAGAGCGATTGCGCAGCAGACCCGGCGCGGGAGGCGAGATCGGTAATAACAGACACGAAAATGAACCTAATACTCCCAAGCCAAGCTCGTAGGTGGGGCTTGAAATCCTAACCTGCAAGGCGCTCTAGCGCTCCACAGTTCCCGCCTGCTGCTCCTGGGACACCTCAGCCTTCTGCGCGGCCGCCTTGGCATTCTCCTGCACTTTCGCGATCGCGCGCTCGATGGCCCCTTCCACGAGGTCGGGGCTTGCGCGCAGGGCCCCCAGCTCGAAGGCCGACATGGCGAGCATCACGTGGGTGAGGTTGGGCAGAGGCGTTCCGTCATCGGCGAACAGCTTCAGGTCGTCGCTCGGACCCAGGCCCAAGCCTTCAACCATCCGGCCCGCATAATTGCGATGGCGCTGCTCCTCCGAGGGGCAGGCTGCGGCGACCTGCACCTTGGGAGTCGGCTTCGGCGCGGCCGACGCGGTGGTCGCCGGCTCCCTTACCGGCTTGCGTCGGGCAGCCACCAAGGGTTCCAACGACTTCGCAGGCTTCGGCTTCTCACCCATGCCGGCCGCGATGCTCGGCACCCGGTATTGCGGGGTCTTCGGCGCCATCGGGATCACCATGGAGACCCGGCCCGGTTTGCCGCCCGGACCGGCTTTTGCGGTGTAGCGGACCGCCCCGCCCTTCTTGCTGCGGGAGGCGAGGTATTGCGCCCGCACCGTGCCACCGATTCCTCGCACGGCCAGCATCGCCATGCCGCCGATGCCGGTCGCCACATTGCACTCAGCCGGCGCCCAGCGGCGCACGATGTCGAGGGCGGATTTGCGGTTGAACTCCAGATAGTAGCGCCGCAGCAGGGTGGCGGCCGCATCGGCGCTGTGATCGGCCGTGGCGAAGCCCACATGGCCCTCGCTATCGGTGGCCAGTTCTCCGTTCCAGCGAGCGCTTTTGATGCACCAGTAATTGTTGAGCTTCACGCAGCGGGTCACGAAGGGCCGCTCGGCCTTGAACAGGGCGGCCATGGCCACAACCGGCTTTGGCTCCAGGGCCTCCATGGCCTCGGAGCGCCAATTGGTGACCTCGCGATTGGTCGGCTCATATCGCGCCGCGACAGCCTGGGGCTCCGGCAGCGCAGCATCGCCGCCGGCGCCAAACTCGCCGGGCAGGAGCGCGCGAACCGTAAGGACGAGCGCATAAAAGGTCTGAGGCACCATGATGAGGATCAGCCCCCGCTTCGGCCGGAAACAATCGGGAAGGTTTCAGGCCAAACGATGGTGGGGCGGATAGGTTCATCCTCAAGCCCCCATCTTGACCGCAAGGACCGTGCATTCCACGAATAACGCCCCTCACCGGCAGCAGGCATCCATGGCTTCTGACATCCTGATCCGCATTCTCGACCCATCGGACGCCGAAGCGTTCCGCAGCCTGCGGCTTGAGGCGCTGACGGTTGCGCCCGAGGCCTTCGGCGCGAGCTATGAGGAAGATGCGTCGATACCGCTTGAGACGATGCGAGCGCGCCTCTCCGCAAGCCCAAATGCGGTCTTCGGGGCCTTCGCCGATCGGGCACTCGTCGGCGTAGCGGGCTTTGCGGTCTATGACCGGGTGAAGGCCCGCCATAAGGGGGTTCTGTGGGGCGTCTACGTAAAGGCCGATTGGCGCGGGCACCATGTGGGCAAACGGCTCGTCCAGCGCGTGATCGACCACGCGTCCCGGCATGTGATCATGCTGGAGGCGGCGGTCGGGCTCGCGAATGACGGCGCCCGGCGCACCTATCACGGGCTCGGCTTCAAGCCCTATGGAGTCCAGCGCAAAGCCCTCAAGGTCGGCGACATGTTCTACGACGAGGAACTGCTCTATCTCGACCTGCCGCAGCCCGGAGGCGCCTAATCGTCCTCGCCGTTTCCTAAGGATTTCGGCGTCACGAAGCGTTCGAGCCGGCCGGTTTTCTTCGCAACATCGCCCCAGCTCTCCAGCTCGAAATCAATCACGGCGAGCCCGGCGGACGGGTATTTTTGGCCGAGCCGCAGGATGCTGTCCATGTCACCCTCGCCGATGAGGAGCTTGGCCAGTTCCTCGAAGCCGGGGTTGTGGCCGATGAGCAGAAGAGTGCCGATCTCCGGCTCCACCTCACGCACGATCTCCAGCAGCCGCCCAACGGGCGCCTCGTAGATCCGCCCGTCTAGGCGCATCTCTATCTCCCCAAGGATCGGATGGACCCGTTCCCAGGTCTCCTGCGTGCGACGCGCCGGTGAGACGATGGCGAGATCGGGCGCGAGCCGCTCCCGCTTCAGGTAATTGCCCATGACCAGGGCCGCCTCCTGACCCCGCTGCGCGAGGGGACGGTCGACATCGAGGATGCCGGGCGGCCAGCCGGACTTGGCATGGCGGAGGAGCAGGAGGCGGAGCATCAGCGCCCCTCCCGTCTGGCGATGAAGGCCAGCTTCTCGAACAGGCTCACATCCTGCTCGTTCTTGAGGAGCGCCCCGTGCAGCGGCGGGATGAGCTTGCGGGTGTCGCGCTCCCGCAGCTGCTCGGGCCCGATATCCTCCGAAAGCAGGAGCTTGAGCCAGTCGAGCAGCTCCGAGGTCGAGGGCTTTTTCCTTAAACCCGGCACGTCCCGGACCTCGAAGAAGATCTTGAGCGCCTCCTCGACCAGCCGGTGCTTGATGCCGGGGTAATGCACCTCGACGATGCGGGCCATGGTCTCCGGATCGGGGAACTTGATGTAGTGGAAGAAGCAGCGGCGCAGAAATGCGTCCGGCAATTCCTTCTCGTTGTTGGACGTGATGATGACGATGGGGCGCCGGGCGGCTTTGACCGTCTCGCCAGTCTCGTAGACGAAGAACTCCATGCGGTCGAGTTCGAGCAGGAGGTCGTTCGGGAACTCGATATCGGCCTTGTCGATCTCGTCGATCAGCAGCACCGGTCGCTGGTCAGAGGCAAAGGCCTCCCAGAGCTTGCCGCGCTTGATGTAGTTGCGGATCTCCGAAACGCGCGGGTCGCCGAGCTGGCTGTCCCGCAGGCGGGAGACGGCGTCGTACTCATAGAGTCCCTGCTGGGCCTTTGTGGTGGACTTGATGTGCCAGGTCAGGAGCGGGGCGTTCAGGCTCCGGGCGATCTCCTCCGCCAGCACCGACTTGCCCGTGCCGGGCTCGCCCTTCACCAGGAGCGGACGCTCCAGGGTGATCGCGGCGTTGACCGCGACCGTGAGGTCTTCCGTGGCCACATAGGATTCAGTTCCGGCAAAACGCGCCATTCCACACTTCCTCGCTTCAATCAGACCCTAAGTCCTGCCCCGCCCTTTCGGCAATCGCCTTCATAGGCTAAGCCCATGACAAACAAATGGGAGACATGACCTATGGCTGCAAACCGCTATCACAAGGACCGCATCGGCAATCATAAGCTCAAGCCCGAGACCCTGATGCTGGGCTACGGCTATGACCCGACCCTGTCGGAAGGCGCGGTGAAGCCCCCGGTCTTTCTCACCTCCACCTTCGTGTTCAACAGTGCCGAGCACGGCAAGGAGTTCTTCGACTACGTGGCGGGGCGCCGCGAGCCGCCGCAGGGCGAGGCCGCGGGCCTCGTCTATTCCCGCTTCAACCACCCGAATTCCGAGATCGTCGAGGACCGGCTCGCCATCTTCGAGGAGGCAGAGGCCGGCCTCCTGTTCTCCTCCGGCATGTCGGCGATTGCCACCACTATCCTGGCCTTCGCCCGTCCCGGCGACGTGATCCTCCATTCCCAGCCGCTCTATGGCGGCACCGAGACCTTAATCGCCAAGACGCTCGCCAACATGGGCATCGGGGCCGTCGGCTTCGGCGACGGCGTTGACGAGACAGGCATCCGGGCTGCCGCCAAGGAGGCGATGGCAAAGGGCCGCGTTTCCGTGATCAAGATCGAGACCCCGTCCAACCCCATGAACACCCTGGTGGACATCGCCCTCATCCGCACCGTAGCCGACGATATCGGCGCGGCTCAGGGGCACCGCCCGGTGATCGTGAGCGACAACACCCTGCTCGGCCCGGTCTTCCAGAAGCCCCTGAAGAACGGCGCCGACATTTCGGTCTACTCGCTCACGAAATACGTGGGCGGACACTCGGACCTCATCGCCGGCGCGGCTTTGGGCTCCAAGGAGATGATGAAGACCGTGCGTCTGCTGCGCTCCTCTATCGGCACCCAGCTCGACCCGCATTCCTGCTGGATGCTCGGCCGCTCCCTGGAGACCCTGGCGCTTCGCATGAACGCGGCGAACCGCAATGGGGAGATCGTCGCGCAGTTCCTGCACGACCACCCGAGCGTGGCCAAGGTCCACCACCTCGCCTACCTGCCCGAAGGCTCCCGCGCCCGTGAGGTCTATGAGGAGCAGTGCGATGCCCCCGGCTCGACCTTCTCCTTCGACGTGAAGGGCGGCGAGGCCGAAGCCTTCCGGGTGCTCAATGCGCTCCAGGTGTTCAAGCTGGCGGTGAGCCTGGGCGGCACCGAGTCGCTGATCTCGCACCCGGCCTCCACCACCCATTCCGGCGTGCCGAAGGAAACCCGCGACCGCCTCGGCGTTTCTGATGCCACCATCCGCGTCTCCATCGGCATCGAGCACCCGGACGATCTAGTAGCGGATCTGGCGCAGGCGCTGTCGACGCTGGGGTGAGTCGCTCTAAGGCTCGGCCCTTGTGAAACGGGCTGAACCTCACTTTACATACCCTCGAAACAATATAACATGCTGCCAATCTTAAGGGGCATATGATGGCTGAGATCGTCTATACCAATCAGCGGGGCATCAACCCTCCTCTCGGTGGGTATATGCTCAATCTCTCGCAAACAATGGATGGGGATACCTCAACCTTCACCTTGACGAACTACGGGAATGTTCCAACCGAATTCGGTAATTTCGGCGGATACAAGTTCATCCTGAAGGGCGAGAACTTTTCATATAACCACGCGGGAAACCCAGCTGCTGGCACAATTACAGGATTGGAGATAAGGGACGCCAGCGGGAACACGTTGGTCAAGGTCGAGAACGGTCTCCAGCGAGACTTTGCGGCATTCTTCATGGACAGGCTAACCAAACGTAAGCCTTGTCATTGAAAACCTATTTGCCGCAACTGCCGACCGGCAGATCGGAACCACGAGTATCGATCATCTCCAGACCTATGGCACAAACGATACGCTTGAGGGCTGGGGAGGCGATGATTTCCTAACCGCCACCGCCTCGGATTCCATTCTGATTGGCGGCTTAGGCAGCGATACTCTCATCCTCAGTGCTAGCTCAGGCCTATCTGATGTGACCGTCTACGGCGGCAACGAGGTTGGGTTGGGCAATCCTGCCGATCACGACGTGCTCAGCATTCGGCAGAACGCAAGCTTCGCGGGAATCTTCGGGATCGACCGACTCGAGTTCATGGGGCCGAATGCGGAAACAGAGATCCGGATGACGATCGGCACCGACATGGTCGGAGCCAGTAAGCTGTCGTCTACCCTGTCTGTCCAGACGAAAACCAATACGAATGCCGTTCTTGCGTTCAATCGGGCGGGATCAGGACCGGTCAATCTCGATCTCTCCGGATGGGAACTCAACAGACTTCCAGGCTCGAAGCTGAAGGTCGAGATGAACTTTACCGTCGGCGATATGGGCCAAGCCGATTCCATCTATGGATCGCCGGCGGATGACGAGATCTCGACAGGAGCCGGCGACGACACGATCGTCGGCAGCAGCGGCAATGACACCATGAACGGCGGCGCCGGCAACGACAGCCTGTTCAGCGCCGGCATTGTGAGAGCTGGAAGCGCCGAGATCATCAATGGCGGAGAGGGAACCGACTTCGCGTCCATCGTCCGCTGGAATCAAACGCAGGCTTTCGACTTCGACCTCACGGCCTCCGGCACCCAGACCCTATTCGACGGCACCGAGATCATTAGCATTGAGTCCGTTCGGTTTCAGGGCGGCTCGGGTAACGACAAGCTGACCGGGGGCGCCCTCGCCGACACCCTGGAAGGCTATTTTGGCTCCGACACCCTGAATGGCGGAGGTGGTGACGATCGACTCTATGAAGGCGGCGGCATCGACTCCCTCATCGGCGGGGCCGGCAACGACACCTTCCTGATCCGGGATGCGGGCGACATCATCGTGGAGGCGGCCGGCCAGGGCACCGATACCGTCCTGACCATCCTCGACTTCAGCCTTGCTGCGCTTGGAGCCGTCGAGAACCTGAAAGCCGAGAAGGCCGAGGACACGACGGCGCTCAGCCTCACCGGCAATGCCTTGGCGAACACGCTTGCCGGGAACGCGGGCAAGAACATACTGAAAGGCTCGTCGGGCAACGATCTCCTCGAAGGCCTGTTAGGCGACGATCTTCTCTACGGCGGGACCGGCGAGGACGTTCTTGCCGGCGGCGCGGGCAAGGATTCGTTCGTTTTCGATTCGCGCCTCAACAAGACGACCAATGTCGATACGATCCTCGATTTTTCGGCCAAGGACGACACGACCCGCCTGGAGAACGCCATCTACAAGGGCCTCAAGAAGACAGGGACCGTGTCGAAGTCGGCTTTCGTGCTCGGCACCAAGGCCAAGGATGCCAACGACCGCATCCTCTACAACAAGAAAACCAGCGACGTGCTCTATGATGCGGACGGCTCCGGCAGGAGTGCTGCGGTCAAGATCCTCAAGATTGCGGAGAAAGTCGCGCTCACGCACAAGGACTTTTTCGTAATCTGAACCGATTGACGGGCGGGTCGTCACGAACGAGGCGTAACAGGGCGCGTGTCACCCTCTCCCGTGGGGTTCATGGCAGGAGCGTGAGGCACGACGCCCTGCCTTCATGTCGCGCCCCCCATCCAACGCAAGCGGCATTAACCTCTTGCGCATCCCTCGCGGCTAGAACGACAATATCCTCGACCGGAAGGAAGCAATGGCCGCTGCGATAGACCTGCATGCCTATCAGGAACCCATTCTATTTCTGGCAACGGCAGGCATCGTCGTTCCCCTCTTTCACAGGCTGAGGATCAGCCCGGTGCTGGGGTTCCTGGCGGCCGGCGCGTTGCTGGGACCCTACGGGCTTGGGCGTCTCATCCCGCAATACCCCTGGGTCGACTGGCTCACCTTCACCAATCCGGAAGGCACATCCCGGCTCGCCGAGTTCGGCGTTGTGTTCCTGCTCTTCACCATCGGCATCGAGCTGTCCTGGCAGCGCCTGCGCATCCTGCGCCGCCTCGTCTTCGGCTTCGGCAGCCTTCAGGTGCTGCTGTGCACCATCGCCGTCGGGCTCTTTGCCTACAAGGTCGTCGACACGATCACGGCAGCGGCTCTCATCGGCATCGCGTTCGCCCTCTCCTCGACGGCCATCGTCCTGCCCGTCCTGGCGGAGCAGAAGCGGCTCAACACCACATCGGGGCGCGCGACCTTCTCCGCGCTCCTGTTTCAGGATCTCGCCGTCGCCCCGATCCTGTTCACCATCGCGGCCCTGGACGCGCGCCTGCCCGAGGCGACCATCTTCTCCTTCCTGATCGCCCTTGGTCAGGCCGCCCTCGCACTCGCGGTCATCGTGGGCATCGGGCGCCTCGTCCTGCGCCCGTTCTTCCAGATGGTCACAGCCACACGGAGCCCGGAACTCTTCATGGCGGCCTGCCTGCTGGTGGTCATGGTTACCAGCCTGATTGCCGCCGTGAGCGGGCTGTCCATGGCGCTCGGCGCCTTCATCGCCGGCATCCTGTTGTCGGAGACCGAGTACCGTCGGGCCGTCGACACGACCATCCAGCCCTTCAAGGGCCTGCTGCTCGGCGTGTTCTTCGTCTCGGTGGGCATGAGCCTGGACGTGTTCCAGTTTCTCGAGACGCCGCTGACGATCCTGGCGGTGGCGACCTTCCTGATCGCCATCAAGAGCGTGATCATCTATTGGCTGAGCCGGCCGTTCGGCCTCAATGCGGCGGAGGCTGCGGAGACAGGCCTGCTGCTCGGTCCCGGCGGCGAGTTCGCGCTGGTCATCCTCGGCAGCGCCATGGCGGCAGGGCTGGTTCCGGACCGAATCGGGCAGAATCTCCTGCTCGTGACGACGCTCACTATGATTGCTATCCCGTTCTTCGCCCGTGTGGCGCGGCGCCTGAGCCGGCGGCTCGAGAAGAAGCGCGCTACGGACCCGGCCGCAGCGGTTCCCCCGCCGCCGGAGGAGCCCGGGCGGGTGATCATTGCCGGCTATGGCCGCGTCGGTCAGCTCGTGGGCGACATGCTCCAGCGCCACAAGGTGCCCTATCTCGCCATCGACATGGATCCGGCCCGCGTCGCCGAGCAGCGCAGGGCCGGCAGGCCGGTCTATTTCGGCGACGGCTCCTACCCTGAGTTCCTGCGCGCCTGCGGCATCGAGCAGGCCAGGGCCCTCGTCATCACGCTTGACACCCCAAGCTCCATCGGGGCCGTCGTGGCGGCGGCCCGGCAGGAGCGGGCCGACATCACCATCGTGTCCCGCGCCCGCGACGATAAGCACGCGGCCCAGCTCTACGAGATGGGCGTGGACGACGCGGTGCCGGAGACCATCGAGGCCTCCCTGCAGCTGAGCGAAGCGGTGCTGGCGGATATCGGCGTGCCCATGGGCCTCGTGATTGCCTCGATCCACGAGCGGCGCGACGAGTTCCGCGAGATCCTGAAGACGAAGAACACCCGCAAGCCGGACCGCCTCGAGTTCCGGGCGCGGCGGACCGTCGGGAAGTGAAGGCTACGGCCCGGCACAGCCGATTGGCGCTTGACCTCGCGGGCCATTGCCCGACATTGGCCGGATGTTCCTGACCTTCTTCACAGAGCTGCGCGCGGCCAAGGTGCCGGTCTCCTTCCGGGAGTACCTGGCCCTGCTGGAGGCGCTCGACCGGGACCTCGCCGACAAGAGCGTGGAGGAGTTCTACTACCTCTCCCGCGTCTGCCTGGTGAAGGACGAGCGCCACTTCGACAAGTTCGACCAGGTCTTCGCCCATGTGTTCAAGGGCCTCGAGAGCATGGGCCGTGCCGTGGAAGAGACCGGGATCCCGGAGGAATGGCTGCGCAAGCTCGCGGAGCGCTATCTCACCGACGAGGAGAAGCGCCAGATCGAGGCCATGGGCTGGGACAAGCTCTGGGAGAATCTTAAAAAACGCCTGGAGGAGCAGAAAGGCCGGCACCAGGGTGGCAACAAGTGGATCGGCACCGCCGGCACCTCCCCTTACGGGGCCTACGGCTACAACCCGGAAGGCGTGCGCATCGGCCAGGACAAGAACCGCAACTTCCGCGCCGTGAAGGTGTGGGACAAGCGCGAGTTCAGGGATTTCGACGACAGCGTCGAGTTGGGTGTTCGCAACATGCGCATTGCGCTCAGGCGCCTGCGCCGTTTCGCCCGCACCGGCTCGGCGGAAGAGTTGGATCTCGACGAGACGATTCACGAGACCGCCCACAAGGGCTATCTCGACGTGCGCCTGCGACCCGAGCGCCGCAATGCCGTGAAGGTGCTGCTGTTTCTCGATGTGGGCGGTTCCATGGACTGGCACATCGAGATCGCCGAGGAGCTGTTCTCGGCGGCGCGCCTCGAGTTCAAGCACTTCGAGCATTTCTACTTCCACAACTGCGTCTACGAGAATGTGTGGAAGGAGAATCGCCGGCGCTTCGACGAGACAATCCCCACTCTCGACGTGATCCGCACCTATCCGTCGGATTACCGCGTGGTCTTCGTGGGCGACGCCTCCATGAGTCCCTATGAGATCACCCATCCCGGCGGCTCCGTTGAGCACTGGAACGAGGAATCCGGCCAGGTCTGGCTGCGGCGGATCCTCGATCATTTCCCCAAGGCCGTGTGGCTGAACCCGGTGCTGCAGCCGCATTGGGGCTATACACAGTCGATCAGCCTGATCCGACAAACCTTCGCCGAGCGCATGTATCCGCTCAATCTCGAAGGCATCGACCACGCCATGCGCGAACTGGTACGTTGAACCGATGAAACAGACCTACAGCCACAGCCCCAAGCCCTTCAGCGGACCGATTTCCTTCACCCTCAAGGGCAGCACGCTCACGGTCGATACGGGCCGCAAGATGCACGAGGTCCAGCTCGGCGCGGTGGACACCGTGCGCATGACCTTCGAGCCCGGCCGGCTGGCCCAACGGTCCTTCCGCACGAAGGTGATCATGAAGGACGGCAAGTCCTTCACCTTCAACTCGCTCGACTGGAAGAGCCTCGTGGAGGCCCAGGAAATGACCAGGGAATACCGCGCCTTCGTGAAGGCCCTGTGCGAGGCCATCATCAGGGCCAATCCCGAGGCCCGCTTCGTGGCCGGAAAGCCGATGGGCCTGTGGCTGCCGAGTTCAGCGCTCGCCGTCGCATCGCTCCTGGCCATGGCCTATCTGGTCTGGCAGGCCTTCCAGATGGGTGCGACCCCGGTCGCGCTCCTGGGGATCCTCCTGGCGGTCGTCGGCTACTGGCAGATCGAGCCGATGATCCGGCTCAACAAGCCCCGTCGCTTCCGAACGGAAGCGCTGCCGGAGGAATTGCTGCCGAAGGCTTCGTGAGTTCGCTCTGTCATTTCGGTGCGAGCGAAGCGAGAGCCCAAAATCCATAAACGCTGACGGTACAGGATAGAACGCACCGGCTTCCGAAGCGTCTTACGCGAGAGTTGGCGTGTTTATGAATTTCCACGCCTTCGGCGCGGCCCTTCGGGTCGGGCTCCGCTACGCGGCCCCGGAATGACAGCGGCGCTATTCGTTAAGCCCTGACCACCAGCACCGAGCACCGGGCGTGGCGCACGATGGTGGAGGCGTTGGAGCCGAGCAGGTACGTCGCCATGGTGGGCCGGTGGGAGCCGACGACGACGAGATCCGCACCGATCTGCTCGGCCTCGTCGAGCACCTCGGCATAGACCGAACCGAGGCGAACCACAGCCGACACGCGCTCGGCCGGCAGGGCGACGCCGGCCGCCACCTCGGCGAGCTTGGCCTCGGCTTGGCCCTGCTGCTCCTCGTCGAAGGCCGGGGGCATGAACTCCATGTAGGTCACCGGCACGATGGCCCGCACATAGACGAGGCGTAAGGCGCCACCGGAACTCTCGGCGAGCTGAACCGCCTTGTCGATGGCAGGCTTGGCCGCTTCAATCTCGCCGAGATCGACGGGAACGAGAATTGTCTTGAACATGGCTTTTCCCCTGTGTCAGCCCTGCCGGGTGGGCGTGTGGACGACGAGGCCGTCGAGCTCCGGCCGCACCCGGATCTGGCACGAGAGTCGCGAATTCGGGCGCACGTCGAAGGCGAAGTCGAGCATGTCCTCCTCCATGGGCTGAGGCTGGCCCGTGGCGGCCTCCCATTCCTCGGCGACATAAACATGACATGTGGCGCAGGAGCAGGCCCCGCCGCACTCGGCTTCGATGCCGGGAACGCCATTGCGGATGGCGGTTTCCATGACGGTTGCCCCCTCCTCCGCCTCGACGGTGCGGGAGGTTCCCTCAGTATCGATGAACGTGATCTGGATCATTGCGGACCTCTGCTTGCTGGCGCATACTTATGACAGACTGCACCGGAAGACGAGAGACAGGCCCGACGCACGCCGTCTTTTTGCCGCATTGTGCCCCGTAGTGCGGGTTACTAAGCCGTTAACGACGTTCGCAAGTGACAGGGGACAATTGGTTTCCTTGTTTCAGATCGGCCGCTAGACTTGCTTGGTAAATGACAGATTACCGTGCGGAAGTCCCTTATCAGGGTCCTCCGTAGCGGCTGAGGCCATGCATCCACCTTGCTTTTCGGGAAAAGGGTGCGGCTTCAGAATCATCAGTTGCGTCACGAGGGCGGATCATGGCGACCGAGAACAAGAAGATGAAGGACCCGGCTGAAGCAGCCCTGACGGCTGTGGAGCAGGCACTCAACCTCGAAGAGACTTTCGTGATCCACACCCCGTCCCGGCCGGGGGACAAGCCCTTCGGCGATGAGCCCAAGCTGCCGGATATCGACGATCACGACTTCACCAGGGGCCCCTTCGGGCTTGGCTCCGACTCCCTTTCCGCGCATGCCGACGACCACGACCCGCGGCTCGACGACATGGCCCGCTCCAGTTTCATCGCCCCCGACCGGAATGCCGTGGCCAACGACGACCGCCAGAATGTCGGCGTGATGCTGCAGGCGCTTCAGGTTCGCCCTTCCCGCCGGGCCTACTGGATGGCCGCGCTTCTGTCCCTGCTCTGGCTCGGCGGCATCGGCGCCCTCGTCTATACCCAGGGCATCACCACGCCCGAGCAGCTGCTCGCCACGTTCTCCACGTCCCAGCTGGCGCTCGGCGCCGTGGGTCTCGTCGGGCCGATCTTCCTGTTCTTCATTGCCGCCATGCTCACCGTGCGCTCGCAGGAGATGAAGCTGGTGGCCCGCGCGGTCGGCGAAGTGGCCGCACGCTTGGCCCAGCCCGAGAACTTCTCCACCGACGCGGTCCTCTCCGTCTCGCAGGCCGTGCGCCGTGAAGTGGCGGCCGTGGGCGACGGCGTCGAGCGGGCGCTCGCCCGCGCCGGCGAACTCGAGACCCTCGTTCGCAGCGAAATTTCCACCCTGGAGCGCGCCTATTCCGACAACGAGATCCGCATCCGCTCGCTCATCGACGAGCTCGTGGCGCAGCGCGAGGCCATCGTGTCGAACGCGGAGCGCGTGCGTGGCTCGATCACCGGCGTGCACCAGAACCTGATCCAGGATCTCGACGGTGCCAGCGAGCGTGTCGTATCCGCCGTGAGCGGCGCAGGCGACAAGGTCACCGCCTCGCTTGAGAAGCAGGGCGACCACATCACCCAGGCCTTGGGCCGCGCCGGCGAGCGCGTCGTCGAAGAGATGGCCAGCCGCGGCGTCGAGCTGGTCGATCGCCTGGCGGGTTCCAGCGACGAGATCAAGAACGGCATCTCGGAGGTGGGCGTCACCATCACAACCGCCCTCGAGAGCAAGGCCCAGGACATCACCGGCGCCTTCGAGCGCACCGGCGACCTCCTGACCCGCCACCTGCAGGAAGGCGCGAGCCAGGTCACCCGCACTCTGGCCGAGACCGGACGCGGCGTGATCGACGCCCTCGCCCAGCAGGGCAACGATGTGCGCGAGGCCTTCGAGCAGACGGCCCGCACCCTGGAAGACAGCTTCGCCCAGCGCGGCGCCGAGATCACCGAGAAGCTCGCGGCCACCGGCGGCGTGATCGCCGACGACATCTCCGCTCGCACGGCCGAGATGCGCGACCAGATCGCGGCAGCCGGCACTTCCGTGAGCGAGGAGATCGTGACCCGCGGCACGCAGATGCGCGAGCAGCTCTCCGAGACCGGAGCCACCCTGGTTGAGGCCCTCACCACCAGCAGCAGCACCGTGCGTGAGGAGTTCGCCCTCACGGCCTCCTCGCTCATCGAAGAGCTTGCCACCCGCGGCGGCTCCCTGCGCGAGCAGCTCGCCAGCACCGGGACCGGCGTCGTCGACGAGATCGTGCTGCGCGGCAATGAGTTCCGCGAGAGCCTGGCCGCTACGGCGGGCGACGTCACCCGCGAGATCAGCCAGCGCGGCACCGAGGTGCGCGAGCACCTGGAGAGCGCCGTGCGCCTTGCCGACGAGTCCATCGGCACCCGTGTCGAGGATCTCGCCAGCCGGCTTGAAACCGCCAGCCTGCGCGTCAGCGAATCCGTCACCGTTCAGGGCCAGGCCCTCGAGACCAGCCTCACCCAGGCCGGCGAGCGCCTGTCCACCCTCATGGGCTCTCAGGTCGAGGAATTCCGCTCCGCGTTCGAGACCCGTGGTCAGGAATTCTCCGACACCCTCTCCCTCCATACCGAGGGCGCGCAGACCCGCCTCGCCAATACGGCCAAGGAGATCGTGCTCGCCATCGCCAGCCAGGGCTCGCGCGTCAACGAGGCCCTCAACCGCACTGCCGAAACCCTGTCCACGACCGTCGACACCCGCACCCGCGAGATGGAAGAGACCCTTGTGGCCCGCCTCACGGCCCTGGAGGACGTCACCACCCGCGGCAGCGAGGTGGCCGAGCGCATCTCCCGCGATGTGGGCAGCATGACGGAGACGATCACCGGCCGCCTCGAAGAGATGGACCGCCTGATCACCGTGCAGGGCCGCACCGTGGCCGAGTCCTTCACCGAGCGTGCCCGCGAGGCGACCACCGCCATCGAGACGCAACTTTCGGCCCTTGAGGAGCATGCCTCTCGCCGCTCCACCGAGATCACGGCCAACTTCGACACCATCGTCGGGCGGGTCGACAGCGTGCTCGGCGCCCGCTCCACGGCCCTCAACGAGGCCCTCGTGGTGCGCACCGGCGAGATGGCCCGCGTCATGGCCGAAGGCGGCCGCGACGTGGCCACGGCCCTGCAGGCCCGCGTGGACGAGATCAGCCAAGCGATCACTGCCAAGACCAACGCCATCGCCGATACCCTGTCGTCCAAGGCCGAGCAGATCGGCCTCTCCCTCGACAGCCGCATCGCCTCGATCGACGAGGTTCTGGGCAGCCGTGCAGACGAGATCGCCGAGACCCTCGGCACCCGTGCCTTCGAGATCAACCAGACCCTGGGCAGCCGCGCGGAAGAGATCGCCGCGACGCTGGGCAGCCGCACCGAGGAGCTCGCTGCCGCTCTCAACCAGAGCGTCACGATGCTCGAAGACAGCGTAGTCAACCGCCTGACCGGCGCGGCCGAGGCCATCGACGAGCGCGGCCAAGCCATTCTCGGCTCCCTCACGGGCCGCATCGGCGAGATCCGCTCGATCTTCGACACCCAGGGCGCCTCGCTCGTGGAGGCTCTAGGCAGCCGTGGCGAGGTCATCGGCCGCGAGGTCGCGTCCATCAGCGATACGACCCTGCTCAGCCTCGAGGAGCGCAGCAACGCCGTCATCGAGAGCCTGCAGGACCGCAGCACCACCCTCCTCTCGTCGCTCCAGGAGCGCACGATGGAGCTCACCGCCTCCTATCTGCAGTCGACGGAGGCCGTGCGCGCGTCCATCAACGAGGGAACCGAGCAGACGGTGGAGGCCCTCACCGGCGCCAACGAGCGCCTGCGCGGCGAACTCACCGACGTGCTCGGCCGCCTGACCGACGCCAACCGCATGCTCCAGCAGGTGGCGGTGTCCGCCAGCAGCAATCTCGGGGCTGTCGAGGACGGGCTCGCCGGACGTGTCCAGCACATCGAGACGCTCCTGTCGGAGATCGCCACCCAGACCGGCCGCGCCTCCGACCAGGTCGCCGAGCAGGTCGACGAACTGCGCAACGTGTCGTCCGGCGCCATCCAGCAGGCTCTGGAGCTGGCCCGCAGCCTCGAAGAGCGCGGACAGGCTCTCACCAGCACGACCACCGAGCAGATGCGCACCCTCACCGAGGCGGCCGCTGCCTTGGAGAGCGTCGAGGCTCGCATGAACGAGGCGCTCTCCAGCCGCCAGCAGGCCCTGGACGAGCTCCTGACCCGGATCGGCGAGCGCTCGCAGGATCTCGAGTCCGTCACGCGGTCCTTCACCACCCTCCTGGAGGGCTCCCTCCAGAACGCCGAGGCCAAGGCGCGCCAGATCGGCTCGGTCCTGTCGTCGGCAGCCGACACCACCACGGCCGCTATCGGCGAGCAGTTCGAGCGTATTCGGGCCACCACGGGCCAGGAGAGCGAGCGGACAGCAGAGGCCCTGCGCGCCAGCTACGAGCAGGCCACCGCCGAGATGGCTGAGGCCCTGAGCAACGCCATCGCGAAGTTCCGCGATGCCATGGGCGAGCTGCGCGGCATGACCGGCAACATCCAGCGTGAGCTGGAGGCCACTCGGGCTGAACTCCGCCGCGGCGTCGTCGAGCTGCCGCAGGAGACCCAGGAAACGACCGCCAACATGCGCCGTGTCGTGGCCGACCAGATCAAGGCTTTGAACGAGCTGTCGGCCCTCGTGTCGCGCTCCAACCGCCTCGTCGACGCGGCTCCCGCGGCCCAGCCGCGCAAGGCGGCCGTCAACGAGACCCCGGTTGCCGCGACCATGGCGGCGGTCGCCGCCGCGGTCGAGCAGCGGATTGCCCAGACCCCGGCTCCTGCCCCGGCGCCCGCCCCTGCTCCGGCACCGGTGGCGCGTCAGGCGGAACCGAAGCCTGCGCCCGCTCCGGCCCCTGCGCCCGTGCGCCAGGTTCAGCCCGCGGTCGAGCGTCCGGCTTCCCGTCGTCAGGAGGCCCCCGCCCCTGAGGCCGGTGCCCGTGGCGGCTGGCTATCGGATCTCCTGAACCGGGCCTCCCGCGAGGATGCGGTGGAGCCGGCCCGCAGCCCTGCAGGCCGTCCCGACCGCGCCCGCACCAACAGCCTCGAGTCGCTGGACTCGATCTCGGTCGACATCGCCCGCATGATCGACCACGACGCGGCCGTGGAGCTGTGGGACCGCTACCGCCGCGGCGAGAGCAACGTGTTCACCCGCCGGCTCTACACCCTGCAGGGTCAGCAGACCTTCGAGGAGATCCGCCGCAAGTACGGCCGTGACGACGAGTTCCGGCAGACGGTGGACCGCTACGTGGAGGAGTTCGAGCGCCTGCTGGCGGAGGTCTCCCGCGACGACCGCGACTCCATGCTGACGAAGACTTATCTCACCTCGGAGACCGGCAAGGTCTACACCATGCTGGCCCATGCGAGCGGCCGGTTCGACTGAGCGGGTCTAGTCTCGATTGAGTGCGAAAAACGCGGCCCCGGGCTGCGTTTTTTGTTGGTGGTGCTGCCTAATCCACAGTGTCATTCCCGGCCGGAGCGTCAGCGGAGGGGAAGGGAATCCATAGCACCGAGCGCGTGAGTGGATCCCCTTCCCTCGCTCCGCTCGCCGGGGATGACACCTGCACCGTCATGGCCGCACTCGTTGCAGCCATCCACGTCTTTGAACCATTGCGCCATAAAACGTGGATACCCGGGACAAGCCTGGGCATGACGATCTACTCAAGCTGAATGTGGTGAATTAATCGGCTCTTCTAAGCCGGCGCCCGGTCTTCACCCGCCGCAGCGGTACCCGGATCTTCGCGGCGCGGCAGCTGGCTGCCGCTGACCCAGCGGACGATGTCGAGCATGACCACGGACAGCGCCTCATCGAGGGCGCGGGCCGCGTTCGGGGCGTCGACGGCACTGGCCGGAATGCTGGCGCGGAAGATCCGGCCATTGACGATGCGGCCGTCCCGGTCGCTGACGATCTTCACGGAAATCTCGGCGACCGCCTGATTGTCCGGGGTTGAGATCTCGAAGCGCCGAAGCTCGGACACGAGTTGGACGTCGGCCACCGCACCGCTGCTTGGGCGGGAGACGCCCCGGATCTGGGAGGCATTCTCGAAGGTGTTGATCAGGCGGGTTTGAACCAGGCGGGGCAGGTTGTCGGCCCACTGCCCTCCTCCGATGAACGACACGGAGCCGCTGGCATCCTTCACCAGGATCTGCTGGGTCGAGAGCTGCTGCAGGGCCGCTGGCTCGTTCACCAGAACCTGGACGCCGGATGCCCCCCGGATTCGGGCGGACGGCGCCGAGAGGTCGAAGGTGGCGGGCGCAGGTCCCGACGAGCAGGCACCCGTCAGGGCAGCCAGGAACACTACCGGGGCAAGGCGCCGGAGCAGGCAGGCTCGATCAGTCTGGGGAGTTACCACGGAGGATCCACGCATACTGGTTACTTAACGGCGTCCATTGTACTCGGGGAGGTTCGAACGGCCACCGAAAAGAAACTGCTGTGGATTACGTTCGATGCTGCGCACCGCCCGACTGATATCACCAAGGGTCTTGCGCCCCTCGACGGCCAGGGCCTCATATTCCCGCAGGCCCGAATCCGTGAAGCGGCCCACGCCGGACAGCACCCCCTGGATGCCTTCGGTCCGGGAGTTGAGGTCGTTGGCAAGCTCCCGCACGGAAACAGCAGCGGCACGGATTTCGTCGAAGGCTCCCTTGCCCGCTTCGCCGGAGGCCGAGCCGAGGAACTTCTCTGCTCCAGCCAGGACGCCGTCGATGCGATCCGCCGACTTGTTCAGCTTCTCGGTAATCGAGCGTGCCTCCTGGATCGCCTTGTCCACGTCGGGGCTGCGGCGGCTCAGGGTCTGGGTGAAGGTGTCGATGTTGTCGACCGTGCGGCCAACCTTGGCCGGATCGACGGCCTGGGCGAGCTCGGCGATCTCGCTCACGGCCCTGTCCAGCTTGGGCGCGGTGACATTGAGGGACGCGATCAGGCTTGCGGCATCCCGGAGGGCGTTGTTGATCGTCTCGCGGTTTTCGCCAAGAGCCCGGGTGAAGTTGTCCGTGTTCTCGACGATCCGGGAGACGCGCTGCCCGTCGATGGAGCTGGCGACTTCCTCCACCTTGTCGACGGTGCGGCCGATCTTGGCCGGATCGATGGCATCCGCAATGTTCGCAATGTCGCCCACGGCGCTGTCGAGCTTCGGCGCAGTCTCGTTGAGTCGAGCCACGAGGCTGTCGGCGTTGCGCAGGGTGTTCTCGACTGCCTGGCGGCTTTCGCCCAGGGCCTGGGTGAAGCCTTCCACGTTCTCGACGATGCGCGTCACGCGCTGCGGATCGACCGCGCGCACGACCGTGTCCACGTTGGTGGCGAGGGTCTCAAGCTTCTCGGCCAGGGGACCAACCTTCTCGGCCGCCTGCCCCACCTGGGCCAGGAAGCGGTCGATGCCCTCGGCGTTCTCGCCCAGGGCCTGGGAGAAGCGCTCCACGTTCTGGATGGTGCGGCTGATCGAGGCTTCGTTGTCGGTGACAACGCGCCCGACCCGCTCCAGCACATCGTCGGCCCGGCGGGCAATGTTGCGGGCGCTCTCGATGAGGTCCTGGAAGTCGGATCGGTCGGCGAAGATCGTCGGCATGGGCTGGCCGGGACCGGCGACCAGCGGGGGCGCGCCGGCCTCGCCGCCGGTGAGGCCCACATTCGCGACGCCGGTCAGGCCCTGGTATTCCAGGCGGGCGCGGGTGTCGGCCCGGATCGGCGTGCTGCTGTTGACCGACGCGATGGCCACGACCCGGCGCGGATCCTCCGGCAGAAGCTCAAGGCTCGACACCTCACCGACGCGCAGACCGTTAAAGGACACGCTCGAGCCCTGCGAAAGGCCCGAAACCGATCCGGAAAACACGATGCGGATCGTCTGGCGCGCCTGCCCCCGCTCGCCACCGGAGAACCAGTAGACGAAGCCGAAGGCGGCTGCGATCACCGCCAGGGTGAAGAGGCCGATCAAGGCGTAGTTTGCACGCGTTTCCATCGTTACCCTTGAGCGTCGCCGGCCATGACCGCGCGTGCCCGTTTCCCATGAAAATAAGAGCGAAGCCACGGATGGTCAGAGGCCAGCATCGCCTCGATGGGACCCTCCGCGAGAATTTTTCCCTCGCCCAAAGCCGCTATCCGGTCGCAGACCGAGTAAAGGCTGTCCAGATCATGGGTTACCATGAATACGGTCAGGCCTAAAGTCCGCTGTAACGTCGCAATCAGGTCGTCGAACTCGCCGGCCCCGATCGGGTCGAGGCCGGAGGTCGGCTCGTCGAGGAAGACGATTTCCGGGTCGAGGGCCAGCGCCCGCGCCAGGGCCGCGCGCTTGATCATGCCGCCCGACAGCTCGGAGGGCAGCTTGTCGGCGGCGTCCGGGTTCAGGCCCACCATCTCGATCTTGAGCATGGCCAGCTCGTCCATCAGCCGGTCCGACAGGCGTAAGTATTCGCGCATGGGCACCTGAATGTTCTGCTTCACGGTGAGCGCCGAGAAAAGTGCGCCCTGCTGGAACAGCACGCCCCAATGGCGTTCCAGCTGCCGGCGCTCGTCCGGTGACAGCTCGTCGAGGTTCCGGCCCAGCACCTCGATGGTGCCGGCCCGCTTGCGAACGAGCCCGAGGATGGCGCGGGTCAGGACCGACTTGCCCTGGCCGGAGCCTCCGACGAAGCCCAGGATCTCGCCGCGATAGACGTCGAGATCCAGTCCTTTGAGGATGGTTCGCTCTCCGAAGCCGACCTCGACGCTGCGGGCGCGGATGATGACCTCGCGGTTCTTCGTCAGGTCGGGGTGGCGGCGCTCGAGCATCATGTCAGTAATTGATTGCTGCAAAGAACATGGCGAAAAGGCCGTCGAGCACGATGACCATGAAGATGGCCTTCACCACCGAGGAGGTGACGTGGCGGCCGAGCGATTCAGCGGATCCGGCAACCGCCATGCCTTCCAGGGTCGCGATGATCCCGATGACCACCGCCATGAACGGCGCCTTGATCAGGCCGACCAGGAAGGTGTTCAGGCTCACGGCGGCTCTCAGGCGCTCCAGGAAGATGTCGGGGCTGATGCCGCCATAGACCCAGGTGGTCAGCCCGCCGCCCACGAGGGCCGCGATGGACGCTATGAAGGTCAGGAGCGGCAGACCAATGATCAGCGCCAGGATGCGTGGGACGATCAGGACCTCGATGGGATCGAGGCCCATGACCCGCAGGGCATCGATTTCCTCCCGCATCTTCATGGAGCCGATCTCGGCGGTGAACGCCGAGCCGGACCGGCCCGCGACCATGATGGAGGTCAGGAGCACGCCGAGCTCACGCAGGACCAGGATGCCGATCAGGTCGATGACGAAGGGCGTCGCGCCGAACTTGATCAGCTGGAAGATGCCCTGCTGGGACACGATGCAGCCCACCAGGAACGAGATCAGCACGATGATGGGCACGCCGCGATAGGCGATCTGCTCCAGCTGGTTGATCACCGCCGTGCCGCGGAAGCGGCGGGGATGGATGACCACGCGCACCATCGCGGAGATAAGCTCGCCCAGGAAGCCAACGCCGCCGACGAGATCCTTGCCGGCCCCGGCCACGCTCTGGCCCACATCGACGAGGAAATCGACCGAGCGGGCATGCCGGGGTTTCGGCTTGTCCTCGAAATCGCGGTAAGCCGCCTCCTCCAGGAGGATCTTCTGCTCCGGCGAGGCATTGGCGAAATCCGCCTGCCCCTTGGATGACAGCTCGTGGCGGGTCCGGTCCAGGGTCCAGGCGCCGAGGGTGTCGAGCCGCTCGACGCCGCTGAGATCGAAGAGCACCGGGAAGCTGTCGGCTTCCGCCTCGATCTCGCCGACGAGAGCCTCCACGCGCTGGGCATACGGCGCCGTCCAGGGGCCGGACAGACGCACCGTCGTCTGCCCGCCTGCGCGGTCGATCGTCATATCCGGCCCTTGAGCCAGGGTGCCCTGCGCCACGATTGTCCCTTCGGCATTGATTCCGCTTGGTGATAGCGTGTCATTGCGCCACAAGTCGAGACGAACTTCATCACGAGAAGCCAAGAGAATGCGTCAGCTCACCGTTTCCATCGACCGTTTTCCCATTGCCGGGAAGTTCACCATTGCCCGGGGCTCCCGCACCGAAGCCGTGGTGGTCACCGCCACTATTGCGGAAGGCGGCGCCGTCGGGCACGGGGAATGCGTCCCCTACCCGCGCTACGGTGAGACGGTCGAGGGTGTGGCGGCGGCCATCGAGGCCATCCGCCCCCAGATCGAGGCGGGCCTGACCCGAGAAACCCTCCAGACCCTGATGCCAGCCGGCGCAGCCCGCAACGCGGTCGATTGCGCCCTGTGGGATCTCGACGCCAAACGCTCCGGCATCCGCGCCCATGTGACGGCCGGACTCACCCGCTGGCCGCCGGTCACCACCGCCTACACGATCAGCCTCGATACCCCGGAGGGGATGGCCGAGGCCGCGGCAAAGGCCGCCGAGCGGCCGATCCTCAAGGTGAAGTTCGGCGCTCCCGACGGTGATATCGAGCGTATCAGGGCCGTGCGCCGGGCAGCCCCCCAGGCGACGCTGATCGCCGATGCCAACGAGGGTTGGACGGAGGCCAATATTGAAGGGCACCTCGCGGCCTGTGCCGAGGCCGGCTACGCCCTGGTGGAGCAGCCTCTCCCCGCCAAGGACGATGGTTATTTGAGCCGGATCTCGCGTCCCGTTCCGATCCTGGCGGACGAGAGCGTTCATGACCGGGCCAGCCTCGACCGGCTGGTAGGCCTCTACGATCTCGTCAACATCAAGCTCGACAAGACCGGCGGCCTGACGGAGGCCCTGGCTCTCGCCGGTGCGGCGGAGGCCAAAGGCTTCTCCATCATGATCGGCTGCATGGTCGGCACCTCGCTCGCTATGGCGCCCGCCCTGGTGCTTGCGCCGCGCTCCCGCTTCGTCGACCTCGACGGTCCGCTCCTTCTGGCCAAGGACCGGGAGCCGGGCCTGCGCTACGAGGGCAGCCTCGTCTATCCGCCGGAGCCTGCCCTCTGGGGCTGAGCTTTCTG
Source organism: Microvirga arabica (assembly GCF_016811235.1). Lineage (GTDB taxonomy): Bacteria > Pseudomonadota > Alphaproteobacteria > Rhizobiales > Beijerinckiaceae > Microvirga > Microvirga arabica. The sequence continues at coordinate 25,428 of NZ_JAFBID010000009.1, read as the reverse complement.
CATCCGGATGATGACCAGCATCAGCAGAACCCCGATGGCTCCCAACGGAGCCATTGCGGCAAACACACCCGCTCCCACCTCGCTGTAGATCAGGCCGCTCACCATGGTGGAGGCGGCCGTGGTCAGGGCCGCAAGCGACCCGTAGATGCCCTGCGCCCGTCCCCTCGCCTGCATCGGGGCGAGCGCCGTCAGCGCTGCCATGGTGCCGATATGGGTCGCGGCAAACGACAGGGCGTGCATGGCCTGGAGCACGAACATGACCTCCACGCCGGGCTGGAGCGACATGATCGTGAAGCGGATTGCCGCCGCTGCCGAGCCGATCAGGATGAGCCCCACGCCGGATCCGCGCCCGACCGCCCGGCCCAGAAAGATGAAGACAAGAATCTCGGTGATCACGCCGGCGGCCCAGAAATAGCCGATCACCTCGTCGGAGAAGCCGATGGAGCGCCAGTAGATGCTGGCGAAGGCATTGAGCGCACCATGGCTGCCCTGGGTCATGGCGCCGGCGATCAGCACAATCCACAGAATGAGCGACAGCTTCGGAGGCGCTCTGTCCTTCTTGGGCTCATCCTCGATCATGGGCTCGGGAACGTCGTGAGGAACCACTGTGAAGGTGGCAACGATGCCCAGGATGGGGATGAGAGTCAGGGCAACGATCACGGCACTCGCCCCAAACGCCCCGACCAGATAGCCGCCGATGATGTTGGTGATGAAGAAGGCCACGGAGCCGGCACCCCGGATCCGGCCGTAGTTCAAACCGGGATGCTTCTGGACCGCATTGGTGGAGACGAGGTCGTTGCCGGGGATGATGCAGGACTGCGCAACGGCCACGAGGGCCACCAGGGCGATGATTGCAATGTTGCTGTCGCTGAGCAGGAACAGGGGAAAGCCGATCAGCTGACCCAGATGACTTGCCAGAAGAAGCCGCCGGGCCCCGAAGGAGCGATCCGCGAGGCTCATGAGCGGCGCGGTTGCCAGGATGCGCACGACGATGGGAATAGCGACGACGAACCCGATCAGCGTCGGGGACAGATCCTTGCTCTGCAGCCAGAGCGGGAAGAACGGCAGGTACATCCCATGGCTGGTGAAGCTAGCGGCCTGAAGGGTACCCAGCCGAAGTTCGAGAGCAGTGAGCGGATGCATCGCGGGCAGGGTCTTCCGGGGCCAAAATGGCTCAAATCAACAAGAATACGGTGCACGACACCCTCTCTAAAGCGTTAGAGGGGTTGAGCGTGCACCCGCTTTGGACCCATCTGATGGGAGAGTGGAATCAGACCCTGGCGCAGATGGACCCGGGCACCATGCCCGATGAAGAGACAGACGTCACGCTCAGCGACCTGGATTTCGACACCATCGAAGCCGCCGTGATGGAAACCGCCCGCGGTCGCTGGTTCCTGAAGGAATATGCCAGACGCAACCGCAACGCGGACACCCAGGCCGTGCTGGAGGCTCTGTACCGGCTGAAAGACAGGCCGCTCGACGCCGGCACCGTCGCTCCCCTCAAGGCCTATCTGGAGGACATGGCCGCCGCCATCCAGCGGACTATGCAGGAGGTGCGATCCTTCCCGACCAACCAGTCAGCTGACATTTCGGAGGCGGAGCTTCAGAGCGCCGCCGAGCAGCGCATCCGGCAGATGATCCGGACGCTCCTCTATCTCGAGGGCCAGATCCAGCGGATGATCGACGTCAACAAGGTCGAGATCGAGCGCACCGAGGTTTCGCTGGAAGCCAACCCTTTCGACGGTGAGAAGGCCCGGGATCTCCATCCTCACCCTGCCTTCCTGATGTAGCGGCCGCTACGGCCCTGCGTGAGCGGTCTCGATGTTGGAGAAGAACTGCCGGGCGCTCTCCTGCCAGGTGAAGGTCTCGCCATAGGCGCGGCAGCTTTCGTGCGGGATGTCGAGCGCCTCGAGGGCGGCCTCCCTTAAGTTCTCCTTGAGGATCCCGCATCCGGAGGAGCCGATCACATCCATGGGTCCTGTCACCGGGAAGGCCGCGATGGGCAGTCCGGAGGCGAGCGCCTCAAGCAGGACGATGCCGAAGGTGTCCGTGAGGCTCGGAAAGACGAACACATCCGCCGAGGCATAGACCCGCGCGAGGTCCTCACCCGTGAGCGGGCCGAGGAAGCGAGCCGCAGGGTATTTCACCGCCACCTCGGCCCGTGACGGGCCATCGCCGACGATGACCTTTGTGCCGGGAAGATCGAGACCGAGGAAAGCCTCCAAGTTCTTCTCCACGGCGACGCGGCCGACATAGAGGAAGACGGGCGCCGCAGCATCCAGAACCCGCTCGTTGCGCGGCCGGAACAGGGTGGTGTCGACGCCGCGCGTCCAGCGCATGATGTTCCTGAAGCCGCGCCCGGTCAGCTCCCGTTCGAGGGAGGGCGTGCTGACCATCATGGCGCGTGCGCTTTGGTGAAAGCGCAAAAGCGCCCGATAGGACCATGATTCAGGGATCGGCGTGCGGGCGGCGACGTATTCGGGAAAGCGCGTGTGATAGCTGGTGGTGAAAGACCGCCCCTGCCGCGAGCAGGCGAGGCGCATGGCCAACCCGATCGGCCCCTCAGTCGCGATATGGACGTGGGTGGGTTCCACCTCGTCGAGAATGCGGGCGACGATCCCCGGCCGCGTCAGCGAGAGGCGGATCTCCGGATAGGTCGGCATGGGAAAGGAGCGGAAGCGCTCCGGCGTCAGGAAGATGACTTCGGCGCCGAAGCGCGGAGCCTCCTCGGCCATATGCTCCAGCGACCGTACCACGCCGTTGATCTGGGGACGCCATGCATCGGTGGCGATCAGCACGCGCATCATGCTGCCCGCTCGCTGAGCTTCGGTACATCGGCGCTCTGTTCCGCGGCCCTTTCAAGCTGGACATCCGTCCACCGGACCAGCTGGAAGGAGCCGTCGTAATGCTCGACCACGGCGGTGCAGGACTCGACCCAGTCGCCGGTGTTCACGTAAGCCACCCCGAACTGGTCGTGCATGACCGCATGATGGATATGGCCGCAGATCACCCCGTTGGCCTCATGGCGCGCGGCCTCGGCGGCGAGCAGTTCCTCGAACCGGCTGATGTAGTTGACGGCGTTCTTGACCCTCAGCTTGGCCCAGGACGAGAGGGACCAGTAGGTCAGCCCGAGCCGGCGGCGGATCATGTTGAGATGGGTGTTGACGAAGAGAGCGGCCGTATAGGCGCCGTCCCCGAGGAGCGCCAGCCAACGGGCGTGCCGGACCACGAGATCGAATTGGTCCCCATGGATCACGAGGTAGCGCTTGCCGTCGGCGGCCTCGTGCAAGGCGTAATCCGCCAGCTCGATGCCCCCGAGGTTGACCCCAAGATAGTCGCGCAGGAACTCGTCATGGTTGCCGGGCAGGTAGATGAGGCGTGCCCCTTTCCGGACCTTGCGCAGGAGCTTCTGCACCACGTCGTTATGGGCCTGCGGCCAATACCATCCCGATTTCAGCTTCCATCCGTCGACGATATCGCCGACGAGATAGATGGTGTCGGCATCGTAGGCCTTGAGGAAGTCGAGCAAGGCGCCTGCCTGGCACCCCCGGGTCCCCAGATGGAGGTCCGACAGGAACAGCGTTCGCACGCGTATGGGATCCGAATCCTGAGCCATGGGCCTCCCCGACGAGTTTGCAGCCTCCAGACAATCGGATTCGCATCTCGCCGCCGTGACGGTTTTCCTGCAGATTTGTGACGGCGCAGAACTGATTCGCGGTTGCCCTCTCGGCCCGCGCTGCGCCGCTGCGGATCGGATGGAGATCACCGATGGGTGTGCCTGACTTGGTAGGACTGGCCGGAGTTGCTGCCTATCTCTCGGCCTACGGCCTGCTGCAGCTGGGCACGCTGAAACTCGAAGATCCGCGCTACGCGTTCCTTAACGGCCTGGGAGCGTTGCTGATCCTCTACTCGCTGGCCTTCGACTTCAATCTGGCGTCCTTCGTCACGCAAACGGCCTGGCTGGCTCTCACGATTATCGGCTTCATCCGCTCCCGCGCGCGGCGAGCCCGGACGACCTAGTTCCGATCGGAGCCCATGCACCCGGCGCAGGGCCTTTCGACCGAATGAGGCTTCACGCAGCCGCCTGAACGTGGTTGTCTGCGTGCCCTCGCCAGCGACCCACCCGTGACGATGCGCCTCCTGTGAAACCACTCCTAGGGATATCGCTCAAAGTCCTGTCCGCCCTCGTCTTCACGATGATGTCGGCGACGCTCAAGACGATGATGGTCCGCTACCCTGTGGGAGAGGTCGTGTTCTTCCGCTCGGCCTTTGCGCTGCTCCCTCTCCTGGTGTGGCTCAAATGGCAGGGGGATCTCATCAACGCGGTGAGGACGAGGAACGTGGTCGGGCATTTCAAGCGCGGCCTGATCGGCACGAGCGGCATGTATCTCGGCTTCGCGGCCCTGTCCTACCTGCCGCTCCACGATGCCATCGCCATCGGATATGCCTCGCCCCTGATCGTCGTGATCCTGGCGGCTTTGCTCCTCAACGAGAAGGTCCGGGCCTACCGCTGGACCGCCGTCGCCGTCGGTTTCTTGGGCGTTCTGATCATGCTCTCGCCCTATCTGAAGCTCGACACCTTCAGCGGAGGCTTGAGCGCCGGGCCGACCCTGGGCGCTCTCTGCGCCTTTGCCGGCGCCTTCTGTTCCGCGGGCGCCATGATCCAGGTTCGCCGCCTGACGGCTACCGAGAAGACCGGCGCCATCGTGTTCTATTTCTTCATCCTGGCCTCGGTCCTTTCCCTCTGCACGATTGCCTTCGGCTGGCGCATGCCCGATGCCCAGGACTGGGCCCTGTTCGTAGTTGCCGGGATCCTGGGCGGGATCGGGCAGATCCTGCTCACCCAGAGCTACCGTTTCGCCGACACCTCCGTCATCGCCCCCTTCGAGTACACCACCATGATCTGGGCGCTTCTGTTCGGCTGGTTCGTGTTCGGGGACCTGCCCACCGCGACCGTGCTCACCGGCGCCACCATCGTGGCGGCAACCGGCCTGTTCATCGTGTGGCGCGAGCACCAGCTCGGATTGCTGCGCACCAAGGAGTTCCAGGCAGCACCCCAACGGCCCGGCGTGTGAAAAGCCTGCGAAGGGGAAAAGGCAAAGACCGCAGCCGCACCGGCGCTTGACCCGCCCTGCCGATTACCCCACAACCGTTTTGAGGAACGAGCGTACGGTTTTTCAGAACAGAGGCAGCGATGGGCGTCGAGGGCAAAGAACGGAACCGGGAGCTGGAAACAGGCGCACAGGTTCTGTCCGGCAACATGGGCAAGACGATCCAGCGCCTGCGCAAGGCCTATAACCTGTCCCTGTCGGAGCTTGCTGAGCAATCCGGCGTCGCCAAGTCCATCATCAGTCAGATCGAGCGCAACGAGACCAACCCGACGCTTGCCACCATCTGGCGGCTGAGCCAGGCCCTCGACGTCTCGATCGAGCGGGTTCTCGCCTCGGGGGACGAAGAGCCCTTCATCGAGAAGTCGTCCAAGGCCGACACGCCGATCCTCGTGTCGGAGGACGGCAAGATGCGGCTTGCCATCATCGGCTGGCTCAAAACCATCGAATGGCTGCAATGGTACGACGTGCAGTCGGAGCCCGGCGGCGTGCTCGATTCCGACAGCCATCAGCGCGGCTCGGTGGAATGCCTGTCGGTTCTCGAGGGCGAGTTCGAGGTCGAGGTGGGCGGCGTCGTCCAGCAGGCCAGGGCCGGCGAAAGCCTCCGCTACCGCTGCGACCGCCCCCATTCCGTGCGCTGCATCGGCGACAAGCCCGGCCGCGCCACCATGGTCTGCATCCTCAAGGCCGCCGTGATGGATTGAGGCTTGCCCTCAATCCCCGATCTTCCACGCCTTATTCGGGCCCCTTGAAGCCCTGCCTCGGCGGCAGGGACAGAAGGTACTCGGCCATGGCCTGACGGTCCGCATCGGGCAATTGCGCCGTGTTGGCCACAACGGCGCCCATGGGTCCGCCGACCGTGTCGAACAGCGGCGTCTCGCCGGTCTTCAGGAGCGTCGCCAGTTCCTCAGGAGACCAGCCGCCAATCCCTGACTGATGTGGCGTGATGTTGGGAACGATGCCCCTGCCCTCCGGGTCGGGACCGCCGGCGAAGCGGCGCTCCCCGATGATGGCCCCGGCAACATTGCGCTCGCTGTGGCACTCGACGCAGTGACCTGGTCCTTCGACCAGGTAGGCTCCCCGGTTGAGACTGGCCGATTTCGATGCATCCGGCTTGAAGATCTGTCCATCGAGGAAGGCAAGCTTCCACAAGCCCACACCCCGGCGGATGTTGAAGGGGAACGGCAGTTCGTGGTCCCGTACGCGGCCTTCCACGGCGGGCAGCGTCTGCATGAAGGCGAAGAGGTCGGAGAGATCCTCAGCACTCATGCGCTGGTAGGACGTGTAGGGAAAGGCCGGATAGTAGTGGCGACCGTCGGGCGACACGCCCTCGCGCATGGCCCGGATGAAATCGGCCGTCGTCCAGGAGCCGATGCCGTCCTGTTTATGAGGCGAAATGTTCGGGACGTGGAAGGTGCCGAAGGGGGACTTCAGGGCATAGCCGCCGCCGAGCCGCAGCTTGTCGTCATTGTTCGGCACCGCATGGCAGGAGGTGCAGCCTCCGGCGAAGAACATGACGCGGCCGTTCTCCACATTCGGGGCACGGTTGGCATCCGGAGCAGCCGCCTCGGCGCGGACGAGGCGATAGGCTGACGGTGATGTGAGGGCCACAAAGCCGATCACGCCGAGAATGATCAGGGCGACCAGCCCTATGAGCGCCTTACGCATCGCCTCTTCTCCAAATGAAACGGGCGGCCCAAGGGCCGCCCATTGCTCAGCATCGTCCGATCAGGAGGTCTTCTTGCGGAACTCGTTGTGGCAGGCGCCGCAGTTCTGAAGCACCTTCGGCATCTCCGTCTTGAAGGAGGCCTCGTCCTTGATGTTGGCCAAGGCAGTCTGAGCGTCCTGGCTCATCTTGTTACCAATCGACTCGAACTTGGCCTTGTTCTCCCAGATCGCCGGCAGAGCCTCGGTCTTCTCGGCGTTCTTCGAGCTTTCCGGGAAGAGCGTAACGAACTTCTTGGAATTCTCAGAGAACACCTTCAGGCCGGCCTGAGCCTTGGCGAGGTCGAAGGGCTCCTGGCCGCGCATCATAGCTCCGATGGGACGGGTCTGCGCGCCCATCTCCTTCATCAGAGCCTGACGCTGCTCGACTACGTTGCTCTGGGCAATGGCGGCAGTCACCCCAATCGCCAAAAGGCTGGCGACAAATATTGTACGCTTCATTTATGTGTTTCCCCTCGTGGGCGCGACAGACAGTTTTTCCAACTGTCCTCAGCGGGCCGACATTAGCGCATAAGTACTCAAGCTTGAGCACTCTACTTTAGAACACATCTATGTGATCTTTCGGTGAAACGAGGCTTATTCCACCGGTTCGCCCGCTGCAGCCCAATCCTTGAACCCGCCCTTGTAGTGCTCGCGGATGTCGCGACCCGCCGCCTGGGCAAACTCAATCGCTCGGACGGACCGGACCCCTGCCGCACAGGAGAAAACGATTCGCTTGCCCTCGGGCAGGCTCGAGGGATCGAAGGCCGAAAGCGGATGAGAGACGGAACCGGGAATATGGCCTGCGGCGAATTCATGTGGCTCGCGCACGTCGACCAGCAGAAGCGAACCCTCGCTGAGCCCCTGCTTGATGGCCTCACGGTCGAGATCAATGACGTGCTTCGCTTCACTCATAGAAAAGTCCTCCCTGCTGTGCCTGCCACATACCGGCATCGCAGGGAGGAGCGCAATCGGAGCTCTTACGAAAGCGGCGGGATCCGCAGCACCCAGCCCGGCTGGATCATGTCGGGATCCTTGACCGGCGGGGAATTGGCCTTGACGATCTCGGTGTATTTCGCGCCCTTGCCCTTGCCGTAGTGCTTCTCGGCAATCTCCCAAAGGGTATCGCCCTTCTGGACCGTGTACATGGTGGACTCGGCTGAAGGCTGCTGAACCTGGAGACCCGACGTATCGACCTCTGCGACCCCGTAGGTGTTGCCGAGGGAGAGGATGATCTTCTCGGCCTCCTCCTGGGTGGCGGCCTGACCCGAGAGCTTCACCCGGTCGCCTTCGACGTTGATCCCGAGCTTGCTCGCGTCGAAGCCATGCCCCTGGACCTCCTGCTGCAGCTTTTCCGGCGTGGCGGCTTCGGCGCTGCCGCCGAAGATCTTGGCGCCGGCCTCTTTGATGAACTTGAACAGACCCACGTCGTCCTCCTCTCGTTGCGCCTGACCTTGAGACAGCCAAGCTGAGACGATGACGCGCGGGGCTTCGAACGGTTCCGCTTCAGCCGAGACTCGAGAACACGTCCGCCAGGGAGGGGAGCCGGTCCTTGAGCCGCAGAAGCGCGATCAGTTCGATCTGGACGATGGCCGTCGCGAATTCCTGCTCCGGGTCATGCTCCAACCGCTCCTCAAAGGCTGCCAAGATCTCGTGCTTGGAGCGTCCCTTCACCGCCATGATGAACGGGAAGCCGAATTTTTCCTTGTAGAGGTCATTGAGGGCCAGGAAGCGGTCGCGCTCCTCCTCCGTCAGGCTGGTGAGCCCGGCTGAGGATTGCTCGTTGCGGGAATCGGCCGTGAGGTCGGCGAGCTTGAGACGCCCGGCGAGATCCGGGTGGGCGTTGATCAGCGCCAGCTTCTGCCCGTGGCTTGCGCCTGAGAGCACATGCACCATCGCAGCATGAAGGCCCTCCGCCGTATCCTGCCCGGTGGTGAGGCCGGCATCAAAAGCGCGTTCGGCAATCCAGGGCGAGTGCTCGAAGATATCGCCGAAGGCTTCCACGAAGAGCGCGCGGGTCATGGTGCTGGGTTTCAAGCCCGCCGGGCGATGCTGCCGGAGCCAGCGGCGGGCAATGTCGATGCGCTTGGCCACCCAGACATCGTCATGGGAAGCCACGTAGTCTAGAAAGCGCGCCAGCGCGGCGGCCCGCCCGGGGCGGCCGACGAGGCGGCAATGGAGGCCGACCGACAGCATCTTCGGCGCGGTCTCGCCCTCCGTATAGAGTGTGTCGAACGAGTCCTTCAGATAGGCGAAGAACTGGTCCCCCGCATTGAAGCCCTGCGGGGTGGCAAAGCGCATGTCGTTGGCGTCCAGCGTATAAGGCACGATGAGCTGCTGCCGGTCGCCGTGCTGCTCCCAATAGGGCAGTTCGTCGGCGTAGGAATCGGCGCTGTAGAGGAAGCCGCCCTCCTCCGCCACAAGGCGGTTGGTGTGCTCCGAGGTCCGCCCCGTATACCAGCCGAGGGGCCGCTCGCCCGTGACCTCGGTGTGGATGCGGATCGCCTCCTTCATATGCGCCCGCTCCTCTTCCGAGGAGAAATCCCGGTAGTCGATCCACTTGAGTCCGTGGCTTGCAATCTCCCAGCCGGCCTCCTTCATGGCGGCGACTGCCTCCGGGTTGCGCATGAGAGCGGTGGCGACGCCGTAGACCGTGACCGGCATGCTGCGCTCAGTGAACATCCGCCACAAGCGCCAGAAGCCGGCGCGGGAGCCGTATTCGTAGATCGACTCCATGCTCATGTGCCGCTGGCCGGGCCATGCCTGGGCCCCGACGATCTCGGACAGGAACGCTTCGGAGGCGCGGTCTCCGTGGAGGATGCTGTTCTCGCCACCCTCCTCGTAGTTGATCACGAACTGCACGCAAATCCGGGCGCCGTTCGGCCAGCGCGGATGCGGCGGGTTGCGGCCATAGCCAACGAGGTCGCGGGGATAGGAGGCGGGCATATTCAGCTTCCTCGATAGGTGGAATAGCTCCAGGGGGAGGCGAGGAGCGGAACGTGGTAATGCCCGTCGGGCTCGGCGATGGTGAAGCGGATCGGCACGACGTCCAGGAATGGCGGATCGGCCATGGCCGTGCCGAGGGCCTTGAAATAGGCGCCGATCTCGAAGACGAGCTCGTAGGTTCCGATGCGGAACGCATCGCCGATCATCAGCGGCGCATCCGTGCGCCCATCCGCATTGGTGACGGTGCGCAGGACGGAGCGGCGCCCCTCGCCTTCGATGGCAAACAGCTCGATAGAGACGCCGCGGGCGGGCTTGCCGTTGACGGTATCCAGAACGTGGGTAGACAGGCGACCCATGAAACCTCGCGGCTGGGAGAAAGGTCAGATCGAACCCGGAATTCTTTCGGGGCTGCGCGTTCCGCGTCAAGCCGCATCCATTGATGCCGCCGTGGAAAGGCAAGGATTTCCTGAAAGGGTTCCTGTTGAAAAAGCTGCCGACACAGCCTATCGCAATCCCGACCGCCGCCCTAGGCTAAGCATTCCTTCATCATTCAAGCAGCTGCATGATCGACCCGCAAATTTCCGAATGGATCAGCCAGATCATCCGCTGGACCCATGTGATCACGGCCATCGCCTGGATCGGCTCTTCCTTCTATTTCATCCATCTCGATCTCAGCCTGAAGAAGCGGGAAGATCTGCCGGAAGGCGTCGGCGGCGAGGCCTGGCAGGTCCATGGCGGCGGGTTCTACAACATGCGCAAGTATCTCGTTGCGCCGCCCGAACTGCCCAAGGAGCTAACCTGGTTCAAGTGGGAGAGCTATTCCACCTGGATCAGCGGGTTCTTCCTCATCGTCTGGGTTTATTACCTCCAGGCCGATCTCTACACCATCGACCCGGCGGTTCGAGCGCTCACGACCTGGCAGGCCGCCGCCATCGGCATCGGCGGCATCGCCCTGAGCTGGCTCGTCTATGAGGGCCTGTGCCGCTCCCCGCTCGGCAGGAACGGGCTCCTGCTCGGCGCTGTGCTCTTTGCTTATATTCTCTTGGCGGCTTACGCCTTCACGCAGGTGTTCAACGGCCGCGCCGCCTTTCTGCACACGGGCGCGATGATCGCCACCTGGATGTCGGCCAGCGTCTTTTTCGTCATCATCCCGAACCAGAAGAAGGTGGTGGCCACCCTCTTGGCCGGGCAGACGCCCGACCCGAAGCTCGGCAAGGAGGCCAAGCTCCGTTCGACCCACAACAACTACCTGACCCTCCCCGTCATCTTCCTGATGCTGTCGAACCACTACCCGCTGGCGTGGTCGTCCGCCTATTCGGTCGGCATCATCGGGCTGATCGTGATCGCAGGCGCGGCGATCCGGCACTTCTTCAATTCGCAGCATGCGGGCAAGGACTCGCCCTGGTGGACCTGGGCCTTGGCTGCGCTTTGCATTTGGGCAGCGATCTGGCTCTCGATCATCGGCAAGCCCGGCAACGCCAACACGGCCCAGGCGCCCTCGTCCGCAGCACCCGAGGTGGTGACGGCCTCCTTCGACGAGGCCGTGCTCGCAATCCAGTCCCGCTGCTCCATGTGCCATGCGGCGGAACCCGTCTGGGACGGCATCACCATCGCCCCGAAGGGCGTTCGCCTCGATACACCTGAGGAGATCGAGCGACATCGGGAGATCATCCGGGTCCAGAGCGTGCTCACCCATGCGATGCCGCCCAACAACATCACCGAGATGACCCTCGATGAGCGCCGGGCCGTGGCAACCTGGCTGGCGGCACGGGACACGGCCACCCACTGAATGCCGCACCCTGCGGCGAGTAACCTTATAATGGAGAGACCGAGTGACCGAACTCACCTTGGAAGCGGCTCAGACGATCGCCACCACTGCCCTCAAGACAGCCCGGGAGAAGTCCTTCAAGCCTCTCGCGGTGGTGGTCTATGACGCCCGGGGCGCACTCAAGGCCCTCCTGTCGGAAGACGGCACCAGCATCAAGCGGGCCGAGATCGCCATGGGCAAGGCTTACGGCGCCCTGGCGCTTGGCGTCGGCTCGCGCGCCCTGCACAAGATGGCGACCGACCGTCCCTACTTCATCGCTTCGGCCACCCACGCGGTCGGCGGGCAGCTCGTCCCGGTTCCGGGCGGCGTGCTGATCAAGGACGGCCAGGGCCGGATCCTCGGTTCGGTGGGAGTTTCCGGCGACACCTCCGACAACGACGAAATCGCCGCAGCAGCCGGCATCGAGGCGGTCGGACTGGTCTTCGACACGGGCGCCTGAGCCGCCTCCACAGGCTCAACCCTTTGTTATTCCAGAAATTCCTTAATTTTTTGGATAGTACTGGACATAAACAGTTGATTGATCAACAAATAGGACAAGGTTACTGCCTTACCGGCTCTGACCGAAACATTCAAAAACCCTGAGATAATCAGAAAGGGAACGCGTCCAATGTCATCATGGTTGAAACGTACCGCTCTGGCGGCTGCCGCAACGGTAGCTTTTTCGAGCTTCGCGGTCGCTCAAGTCGTCTACCACCGCGGCAACGACGGTGAGCCGGAAACGCTCGATGCTCACAAGACCTCCACCGTGGGCGAGTCCCACGTCCTGCGCGACCTCTATGAAGGTCTCGTGATCAAGAACAACAAGGGCGAAGTGGTGCCCGGCGTTGCCGAGAAGTGGGAGATGGCCGACGACGGCAAGACCTACCGCTTCACGCTGCGCGCCAACGCAAAGTGGTCGAACGGCGATCCGCTGAAGGCTTCTGATTTCGTGTTCGCCTATCGCCGGATCATGAATCCGGAAACCGGCGCCAAGTACGCCAACATCCTCTATCCAATCCTGAACGCCGAGAAGGTGAACAAGGGTCAGGCCAAGCCTGAGGAGCTCGGCGTGAAGGCGGTGGATGACCGCACCCTCGAGATCCGCCTTGAGCAGCCGACACCTTACTTCATCGAGCAGCTGACTCACCAGACGGGCCTGCCCATTCACCAGGCTTCGGTCGAGAAGTTTGGCAAGGACTACGTGAAGCCCGGCAACTTGGTGTCGAACGGCGCCTACACGCTGGCCGAGTTCGTGCCGAACTCGCACATCAAGGTCGTGAAGAACCCGAACTTCCATGACGCCGCGAGCGTCAAGATCGATCAGGTGATGTTCTACCCGATCTCCGACCTCGCCGCCGCCGTCCGCCGCTTCCAGGCCGGCGAGCTTCACTCCACCCCGGACATTCCGGCCGACCAGGTGAAGGCTCTCAAAGAGCGCTTTGGCAAGCAGGTCGTGATCGGCCCGTATCTCGGCGTTTATGCCCTGCCGGTGAACTCCTCGAAGCCGCCGTTCGATGACGTGCGCGTCCGCAAGGCGCTCTCGATGGCGATCGACCGCGAGTTCATCGCGGAGCAGATCTGGGGCGGCACCATGCTGCCGGCCTATTCCTTCGTGCCCCCGGGCATCGGCAACTACGGCAAGCCGGCCCAGGCCGAGTACGCCTCCATGTCGCCGATCGACCGCGAGGACAAGGCGAAGGCCATGCTGAAGGAAGCCGGATACGGCCCCGGCGGCAAGCCGCTGAAGGTTGAGATCCGCTACAACACCACGGACAACAACCGGAACACGGTTGTAGCCATCGCCGACCAGTGGAAGGCTCTCGGTGTCGAGACCTCGTTCATCAACACCGACTCCAAGACCCACTTCGCGCATCTGCGCGACGGCGGCGACTTCGATGTGGCCCGCTACGGCTGGATCGGCGACTACTCGGATCCGCAGAACTTCCTGTTCCTGCTGGAAAGCGACAACAAAGGCTTCAACTACGGCAAGTGGAAGAACGCTCAGTTCGACGACCTCATGAAGAACAAGGCTGCCAAGGAAGGCGATCTCAAGAAGCGCGCCGACTATCTGCTCCAGGCTGAGCAGATCTTCATGAAGGAAGAGCCCTGGATTCCGCTGCTCCACTACAGCACGAAGAACCTGGTCTCGGACAAGCTCGTCGGCTTCAACCAGAACATTTCTGGCGTGTACCCGAGCCGCTTCCTGTCCCTGAAGCAGTAAACATCCTCGATCTTGCCGAGCGGCCTCATGGCCGCTCGGCTCACAAACAACACGACAGCCGGCAAGGCTGCCTCCCTCGCTGAGGGGTTGTTATCGAGCGGAGTCGATACCGTGATCCCCTTCGTTTTCCGCCGTCTACTCTCGGCGATTCCTACCCTTTTCATCATCATCACAATTTCATTCTTCCTGATCCGGCTTGCGCCGGGCGGCCCCTTCGACCTCGAACGCCCGCTCGAAGCCAAGGTCATGGAGAACCTGCAGAAGATCTACGGTCTCGACCGACCGCTCTTCGAGCAGTACCTGCGCTATCTCGCTGCCGTTGTGCAGGGCGATTTCGGCCCCTCCTTCATCATGCGCGATTTCAGCGTTGCTGAGCTCTTCGCCAACGGCCTGCCCGTCTCCATGCGCATCGGCGGGCTCGCGCTCGGCCTCGCCATCATCGTCGGCGGTACACTGGGATCCATCGCTGCCTTCCGGCAGAACAGCACCATCGACTACATGGTGAGCGGCCTCGGCACCTTCGGCCTGACGATCCCTACCTTCGTGATCGCCCCGGTACTGCAGATCGTCTTCGGTCTCGCGCTGGCCCTGCTGCCCGTTGCGGGCTGGGCGGGCGGCGCTCCCCGCAATCTTATCCTGCCGGTCATCACCCTCGCGCTGCCGCAGATCGCCATCATCGCACGTATGACCCGCGCGGCCATGATCGAGAACCTGCGTTCGAACCATATCCGCACGCTCCGCTCCCTTGGCCTTCCTCGGTGGGTAATCGTGCGGCACGCCTTGCGTGGCGCGGCCCTGCCGGTCGTGTCCTATCTCGGACCGGCCGCCGCAGCCCTGCTCACCGGCTCCGTTGTGGTGGAGACCATCTTCGCCCTGCCGGGCGTCGGTCGTTATTTCGTCGAGGCCGCGTTGAACCGCGACTACACCCTCGTGATGGGCACCGTCGTCGTGGTGGCGGTGTTCGTGCTCATCTTCAATTTGATCGTCGACATCCTCTACGCGGTGATCGACCCCCGCGTCCGTTACGACTGAGGCACCGCCATGGCTGAAGGCGCCGTCATTTCCGACATCCCCGCGACTGGTCCCGTTTCCGGTCGCTCGCTTTGGGCCGATGCGCGAGCACGTTTGCTCCGCAACAAGGCATCCGTCGCAAGCATGATCATTCTAGGCCTGATCTCGCTCGCGTGCATTTTCGGGCCGTTTTTCACCGGCCACCCTTTTGATCGGGTCTATCCGGACTACGTGCGCGCTCCGGCGAGCCTGTCCGCATATCCGAAGGCGGAGCAAATCATCCCCCAGGCCGAGCGCATCGGCTCCCGCGTGAGGGCCAAGCCTGAGAACATCGAGATCACCGGCGACACCGTGCGCATGGCTCTCGTCAGCACGAGCACGCGGCCCGTAGACGAGCGGTTGCTCGCCTATTTCGAGCGCTCGGATCTGTTCGGCACCGCGCAGGTCGTGGAAAGGCAGGACGAGGGGCGCCGTCTTGTGGTCGATGTGCCCATCGAGAAGCAGTATTTCTTCTTCGGCACGGAGGCCAATGGGCGCGACCTTCTCACCCGCACCATGAAGGCCGGCCAAGTCTCGCTTGCGATCGGACTTCTGGCGACCCTCGTGGCGATCGTCATCGGTGTCATTTATGGAGCTACCTCCGGCTATCTCGGCGGTCGCACAGACCTCGTGATGATGCGCATCGTCGACGTCCTCTACTCGCTGCCGTTCATTTTCTTCGTCATCATGCTGGTCGTGTTCTTCGGCCGGAACTTCGTGCTGGTGTTCCTGGCCGTCGGCGCCGTTGAGTGGCTCGACATGGCGCGCATCGTCCGGGGACAGACGCTGTCGATCAAGCGGCAGGAATATGTCCAAGCGGCCGAGGCGCTCGGTGTTGGAACCAAAGGCATCATCCGCCGGCACGTAATCCCGAACACCCTCGGACCCGTCGTGGTGTACATGACCCTGATGGTGCCGCGCGTGATCCTGCTCGAAAGCTTCCTGTCCTTTCTCGGACTAGGTGTCCAGGAGCCCTATACCAGCCTTGGCGTCCTGATCTCGGAAGGCGCCAAGAGCATTCAGGATTCCACCTGGATGCTGGTCTATCCCGCACTGACGCTTGTCGCGATCCTGTTCTGCCTGAACTTCATCGGCGACGGCCTGCGCGATGCTCTCGACCCGAAGGATCGCTGACATGGCCGAACCTGTTCTTTCCGTTCGCAACCTCCACGTCCGCTTCCGCACGGGTGACGGCATCCTCCATGCGGTGAAGGGGATCGATCTCGACATCAACGCCGGCGAGACCGTCGCCATCGTGGGTGAGTCCGGATCGGGCAAGAGCCAGACCATGATGTCGGTCATGGGCCTTCTCGCCTCGAACGGCTGGGCCGAGGGCTCGGTCAAGTACCGCGGCGAGGAGCTGGTGGGCCTTTCTCCCGGCAGGCTCAATCACTACCGCGGCTCCAAGCTGACCATGATCTTCCAGGAGCCGATGACGTCGCTCGATCCGCTCTACCGGATCGGGGATCAGCTGGCTCTGCCGCTCACCACCCATGGCGGCCTGAGCAAGGCCGACGCGCGCAAGCGCGCCATCGAGCTGCTGGAGCTCGTCCGGATCCCGGATCCGGCCCGGCGCATCGACGCCTACCCGCACGAGATGTCGGGCGGTCAGCGCCAGCGCGTGATGATCGCCATGGCGCTCGCCAACAACCCGGACGTGCTCATCGCCGACGAGCCGACCACGGCCCTCGACGTGACGGTGCAGGCCCGCATCCTCGAACTCCTGGCGGATCTGCAGAAGCGGCTCGGCATGTCCATCGTGTTCATCACGCACGATCTCGGCGTCGTGCGCCGCTTCGCAGATCGCACCTATGTGATGAAGCGCGGCGAGGTCGTCGAAAGCGGTCGCACGGCCGACATCTTTGCGGCCCCGAAGCATCCCTATACCCAGATGCTCATCGATGCCGAACCAACCGGACGCAAGGAGCCTGTTGCGGCTAACGCTCCGGTGATCCTGGACGCACAGAACATCTCGGTGCATTTCACCCTGGAGAAGAGCTTCTTCGGCAAGGCCACCCATGTGCTTCGCGCCGTTGACGACGTGAGCCTGAGGGTTCGCGCCGGCGAGACAGTAGGCGTCGTGGGCGAATCCGGCTCCGGCAAGTCGACGCTGGGGCGCGCCATCCTGCGCCTGCAGCCGGCCTCCGGCCTCGTCCGCTTCGAGGATCGCAACCTCATGCCCCTCGACCGAAGTGGCTTGCAGCCGCTGAGGCGCCACCTGCAGCTCGTGTTCCAGGATCCCTTCGGCTCCCTCTCCCCACGCATGACGGCAGGTGAGATCGTGACCGAAGGCCTCCTCGTTCACGAGCCGAGCATCTCCCGAAAGGAGCGCGACCGGCGCGCCGCCCAGGCCTTCGAGGAGGTGCAGCTCGACCCGGCATGGCGCAACCGCTTCCCGCACGAGTTCTCCGGCGGCCAGCGGCAACGCATCGCCATTGCCCGCGCCATCATCCTGCACCCGAAGCTCGTGGTGTTGGACGAGCCAACCTCGGCCCTCGACCGCTCCGTGCAGAAGGAGATCGTCGAGCTTCTGCGCAATCTGCAGAAGGCCCATGGCCTCGCCTATGTGTTCATCAGCCACGACCTCGCCGTGGTGCGGGCGCTCTCGGACGAGATCATGGTTATGAAGAGCGGTAAGGTGGTGGAGCGCGGCACGGCCGAAGAGATCTTCGACCGGCCGAGCGAGGAATACACCCGCGACCTGATCGCGGCCGCCTTCCTCACCAAGGACGACAAGGCTGAAACGGCAGTCCAGCCCCTGGCCTCCTGAGGGTTGGAACCGGAGACCATGGCGCGGATTTGATCTTTGTTTGCCGCATGATCGTGCGGTGAACCGGTATCCACTTGACCAAATCATGCTCTGACGCCATGGCAAAGCTCGCAGCCTATCGCGCCAAGCGCGACTTCACGAAAACCTCGGAGCCGGCAGGCAAGGCCTCCCGGCGCCGGGGCGCCTCCTTCGTCGTGCAGAAGCACGATGCCTCCCGCCTGCACTATGACTTCCGGCTCGAGCTCGACGGCGTGCTGAAGAGCTGGGCGGTGGCCAAGGGACCCAGCCTGGTCAAAGGCGAGAAGCGTCTGGCCGTCGAGGTCGAGGACCATCCGCTGCAATACGGCGATTTCGAAGGCACCATCCCCGACGGCCAGTATGGCGGCGGCACCGTCCTGTTGTGGGATCGGGGGGCCTGGGAACCGGAGGGCGACCCTCACGAGGCTTACGAGAAAGGCCACCTCACCTTCCGCCTCGACGGCGAGAAGCTGAAAGGCACGTGGCATCTCGTCCGCATGGCGAAGCGGCCGCGCGAGCGCCAGCCGTCCTGGCTGCTGATCAAAGCCGATGATGCGCATGCAAGGACCGAGGATGACCTCGATATTCTCGAAGAGGCGCCGCTCTCGGTGAAAAGCGGACGCTCGCTCGAGGAGATCGCACCAAGGCGCGTGGCTAAGAGTCCCGCAAAACGGCATGCTGCCGCGAAGAAGCCATCACCGGCGAAAGCACCAAAGCCTGCGAAGCGAGCCTCAAGCGCCAAGGAGGCGAAGGCCGGCAGCATCCAAGTGGCCGGCGTGCCTCTCACCCATCCTGACCGCGTGCTGTGGGAGGATCAGGGGCTCACGAAGCAGGAACTGGCTGAGTTTTATCTCGACATCGGCGAGTGGCTGCTGCCGCATCTCGCCAGCCGTCCTCTCACGCTCATCCGCTGCCCGGGAGGCACGCAGAAGAAGTGCTTCGTCCAGCGCCATTCCTGGGCCGGCATGAGCGATTTCATTCATCGCACCACAATTCCGGACAACAGCGGCACGCAGGAGGCTTTGACGGTCACCGACATCCAGGGCGTGATCGCCCTCGTGCAGTCGGGTGTGCTGGAGATGCATGTCTGGGGCGCGACGCTTGCCGATCTCGAACGCCCGGACCGTCTCATCTTCGACCTTGATCCGGGAGAAGGCGTGGACTGGCCGCGCGTGATCGAGGGCGCTCTTGCGGTGCGCGAGCGTCTGAAAGCTCTTGGTCTGGAAAGCTTCGTCAAGACCACCGGTGGCAAAGGCCTGCACGTGGTCGTGCCTCTGAAGCCAAAGGCTCCCTGGAAAGAGGCCCTCGCCTTCTCGCGCGGGATTGCGGAGGCGATGGCGGCCGACGAGCCGGATCGCTACACCACTACATCCGTCAAGCAGGAGCGCGAGGGCCGCATCTTCATCGACTATCTGCGCAACAACCGCGAGGCCTCGGCTGTCGCGCCCTATTCCACCCGCTCCCGGCCCGGTGCACCTGTGGCGACACCGGTGGCTTGGGAGGAGCTTTCACCCGATCTCAGGCCCAACGGCTTCACGGTCGACAACCTGGGCAAACGCCTCCTATCGCTCAAGAAGGATCCTTGGGCGGATATCGGAACGGTCGATCAGGTCCTGCCAAAGCAAAAACCGTCGAAACGTACGTCGCGCAAGAACTAACGCTTAGAAGATCGGAGCCTTGAGCCCCTCGGCATCTATAGCCTGCTGCACCGCAGGGCGGGCCAGTACCCGCTCGGCCAGGGCGTTCAGGTTCGGCAGGCTCCGCGGCGGGCGCGGCATGCCACGACCCCAGCGGATCAGCATGAACAGGAAGAGATCGGCGGCGGAGAACCGGTCCCCGAGGAGCCATGTCCTGTCGCCGAGTTGCTCGGAGATCACGTCGAACATGCGGTTGAGGCGCTCGCTGGAGGCCTGCTTCACCGCCGGTGCGGCCGCCTCGTCACTCACATGCTCATGCGGATAGAACCAGGCGCGGTATTCCGCCTGCGGGGTGTTGGTCAGGTGGATCATCCACTTGTAAAACTCGGCCCGCTCGCTCGTGCCGAGCGCAGGCGCAAGGCCGGCCTGCGGGAACTTGTCGGCCAGGTGAAGGGCGATTGCGGCCGTCTCGAACAGCACGAGATCGCCATCGACCAGAACCGGAATGCGCCCACTGGGATTGAGCTTCAGGTATTCGGCGCTCTTCTGAGCATTCTGCCCCCGGTCCACGAGGCGCAGCTCGAACTCGGCTCCGATCTCGCGCAGCATCATGTGCGGCAGAAGGCTGGCATTGCCGGGATAGTAGTAGAGAGCGAGCATCGTGAGCCCCTGAATTGTCGTTGGCATTCTCTTGGTAGATGGCGCCGCGAAGGCCGTAAAGGCATCCTGCCGACGATCCCAACCTTCCTTTCACGCGCTCATGCCCTATCGTCCTGAAGAGAGCGGGAGATGACGATGACGGATCTGGCCAAGACCTTGATCGAGAAGCTGCGGGTCAGCCCCGGCGAAAAGGCTCGCCTTCGGGATCGCGATCCGCGCGACAAGTCCCTCTTCGGCGACGAACAGGAGACCAAGGCGAACACGGCATCTCTCGCCAAGGAGATCGATACCTTGCAGGACCGGCTCTATGCCGAGGGTGCGCGGTCCCTTCTCGTGATCCTCCAGGGCACCGACACCTCGGGCAAGGACGGCACGATCCGCAGCGTCTTCAATGCGACGGGACCTCTCGGGGTCGCGGTCCATGCCTTCGGTCCGCCCACGAAGCTCGAGCTGGAGCATGATTACCTTTGGCGCGTTCACGCTGTCTGCCCCCGACGCGGGACGATCGGCATCTTCAACCGCTCGCATTATGAGGATGTTTTGATCGGGAGGGTCAGGAAATTCGCGCCCGAGCCGGTGATCGAGCAGCGCTACGAGCAGATCAATGCCTTCGAGAAGATGCTGGTCGAGAACGGCACCACG
This sequence comes from Microvirga arabica, assembly GCF_016811235.1. GTDB lineage: Bacteria > Pseudomonadota > Alphaproteobacteria > Rhizobiales > Beijerinckiaceae > Microvirga > Microvirga arabica. The sequence goes on along the minus strand of NZ_JAFBID010000009.1, from coordinate 4,865 downwards.
ATCCTCAAGTTCATGCTCCACATCTCGAAGGATGAGCAGAAGGAGCGCCTGCAGGCCCGCCTCGACGATCCCACCAAGAACTGGAAGTTCAACCCCGGCGATCTGGACGACAGGGAGCACTGGGACGATTACCAGCAGGCTTACGAGACGATGCTCCATCGCTGCTCGACCCCATGGGCGCTCTGGCACGTCATTCCGGCCGACCGCAAATGGGTCCGCAACGCCGCCATCGCGAGCATCGTCAAAGCGACGCTCGAGGAGATGAACCCGCAATACCCGCAGGTTTCCTGGAATCCTGGTGACTTCTCCGTCGTCTGAGCTCCGATATAGTGAAGCGCATCCATTCCCGTGCTTCCTGGACCGATGATGAATCTTCTCACTCTTTATGATACCGAGGTCCGTGGCTCGCTTGTGGCTCCCGCGCCCGGTTATCGCGTCGAGCGCGTCGGGCCTATCGTGCGTCTCGTCGGTGCAAGCCCCGATCCCAACGACAACGCTGTCACACGCGCCCAGCTCACCGAAGCGGATGCCGACCGGGAGATCGCCCGCCAGATCGGCTTTTTCGGCGCCCTTGGGTATGCTTTCGAGTGGAAGCATTTCAGCCATGACCAGCCGGCGAGCCTGCCCGAAAAACTGCGCGCCGCAGGCTTCGAGGCTCAAGAACCCGAGACCCTCGTGGCCCTGGATGCCAGCCAGAACTTTGCCGATGCCGATCTTGGGGATGGCATCAGGATCGAAGAACTGAAGAACCCCGGCGCCCTGGAAGCCATCGGGGTGGTGAACACCGCCGTTTACGGAAATCTACGGCACTCGGAGTGGCTGGTTGCCTCGATTGCGAAGGAGAAGCAGTCGGATCCTGACGCGATCAGGATCTATGCGGCCTTTGCGGGAGACCAGCCTGTCAGCGTCGGCTGGGTCCGTCACAAGACAGGAGACATGTTTGGAAGCCTCTGGGGTGGCTCGACCTTGAAGGAATGGCGCGGCAAAGGCGTCTATTCGGCGCTGGTCGCCATACGGGCTCATGCGGCGCGACAGCAGGGCTGCAAGTGGCTGACGGTGGATTGCAGCCCGATGAGCCTGCCGATCCTCGAACGGCGGGGGTTCCAGCGCCTCAGCACCACGACACCCTATATCTGGTCGCCGAAGGTCTGAGAGGAGAGACCTGAAGAGCCCTCTTGTCGACAGTGGGTTAAAGCGCGACAATAATCCTTATGAAAAGCATTCTTGTCCCGATCGAAGACCACGGCGTCATCGAGCCCCAGCTGGAAGCTGCCGTGCAGCTCGCCCAGCTGTTCGACAGCTATATCGAGGGTATTGCCATCACGCCGGATTACCCGGTGGTCCTGCCCGTGGACATTGCCATCGGCGTTCCCTCCCCGATCACTCCCGAGAACCGTCTCGAGATGGCTCGCGTCTGCCGCGAGCGCTTCGAGGCCTTCATGACCGGAAAGCAGATCTCGCGCGCTGCTGCCGGGCTCACGGGCCTGAGTTCCGGCTGGCGACAGGATGGGCTGATGGAGGATGCCTTCCTGGGAGCCTACGGGCGGGTCTTCGACATCATCGTCGTAGGACGGCCCGATGGATCGAACGGCCAGACCCGCCTGTCCACGGCGGAGGCCGCCCTCTTCGAAGCCGGACGGCCCGTCCTGATCGCTCCGCCTGTGCCGACCCGCAGCTTCGGCGAGACGGCTGTCATCGCCTGGAACCGGAGCACGGAAACAGCCCGTGCGGTGCTGGACTCGATGCCGTTGCTCCGGAAGGCCAAGCGGATCGTGGTTCTCGAACTCGACGACTGGGGCGTTCCCGGCCCGTCCGGCTCGGAGCTCGCCCGTCATCTGCGCATGCATGATCTTCCGGCAGAAGCCATCACAGCGGCCGATCCGTCCAACCGGCCAGGCGAAGCAATCCTGAAGGAGGCAGCCGCCCTTGGCTGCGACCTGCTGGTGAAGGGCGCTTACACCCAGAGCCGCCTGCGGCAGATGTTTTTCGGCGGCGCCACCAGCCATATCCTGGGCAACACGACCATGCCCGTCCTAATGGCGCACTGACGGGATATCGCTCCAGCCATGTTCCGGGATATCGCCGTCGTTCTCGACGATCGCTTCCAGCGTCTGCATATCGGGTCGGCGCGACTTGAGAAGCTGGCGGAGGGATGCCGCTGGGCGGAGGGACCGGCTTACTTTCCGGCCGGCCGCTACCTGATCTGGAGCGACGTGCCCAACGACCGGATGATGCGTTTCGACGAGACGTCGGGAGCCGTCAGCGTCTTCCGTCATCCCTCCGGCTATTCGAACGGCAACACGGTCGACCGGCAGGGACGCCTCGTCACCTGCGAGCACGGCAACCGGCGTGTCACCCGCACCGAGCATGACGGGTCGATCACGGTGCTCGCCAGCCATTACCAGCGCAAGCGCTTCAACAGCCCCAACGATGTGGTGGTGAAATCCGACGGATCGATCTGGTTCACGGATCCGGCCTATGGGATCGATTCCGACTATGAGGGCCACAAGGCGGAGAGCGAGATCGGCGCCTGCCACGTCTACCGTATCGATCCGCACTCAGGCGATGTGCGCAGCGTCGCCGGTGACTTCGTGCGCCCGAACGGGATTGCCTTCTCGCCCGACGAGCGCCGGCTCTATGTGGCCGATACGGGGGCGACGCATGTAAAGGACGGTCCCCGGCACATCCGCGTCTTCGACGTGGACGATGGCGGAAATTTCTCAGGCGGGGGCGTCTTCGCCACCTGCATCCAGGGCCTGTTCGATGGTTTCAGGCTGGATGAGGCGGGGCGGATCTGGACCAGCGCCGGCGATGGCGTGCACTGCTACGAGAGCGACGGCACGCTCATCGGCAAGATCCTTGTACCCGAGGCGGTCGCCAACGTGGTCTTTGGAGGCCCGAAGCGCAACCGTCTCTACATCTGCGCCACGACGTCGCTTTACGCGATCATGTTGCCCGTGAACGGGGCGAAAACCTTCTGAAAGTTGCCCCCGCGCGCTTGTGAATTGCTGCCGCTTCCCGCATGAATGCGGCCCATGTCTCACCCCGGTTCTTCCCCAGCCCACAAGGTGCGGTCAGGCGTCCTTGTCGGCATCGGCCTGATGCTGCTCGGCGTCTTCATGTTCGCCATGAACGATGTCATGGGCAAATGGCTCGTCGCCACCTATTCCGTCGGGCAGGTCCTGCTCCTGCGCAGCGTCGCGGCCCTCATGGTGCTCCTGCCCCTCATGCGCCGGCAGAAGGTTCCGTTCGAGATCCCACCGCAGCCGGGGCTGCATTTGGTGCGCATCACCCTTTCGACCCTGGAGGTTGCCTGCTTCTACTGGGCGGTCACCTATCTGCCGCTCGCCGACGTGATGACCTATTACCTGGCAGGACCGATCTATGTGGCGGCCTTCGCGGCGTTCTGGCTCGGCGAGAAGATCGACAAGCCGCGCATGCTCGCCATCGCCTGCGGCTTCGTCGGCGTGCTGATCGCCCTGCGCCCGTCGAGCGCCACCCTGTCCCTGCCCGCCCTCATCGCGCTGGCGGGAAGCCTGTTCTACTCGCTTCTCATGATCACGACCCGCAAGCTGCGAGAGACCCACGACGCCACCCTGGTGCTCGGCCAGATTCTCGGAGCCCTGATCTTCGGCCTCATCGCGGCGCCGCTCGCCTGGGTGACGCCAAGCCCCCTCGATCTCGCCGGCCTATTCCTGCTCGGCATCGTGTCCATGGCGGCGCATGTCTGCGTGAACAGGTCCCTGAAGATCGCTCCGGCCTCCGTGGTTGCTCCCTATCAGTACACCCTCATCGTCTGGGCGATCGTGCTCGGCTATCTGTTCTTCGGCGATGTGGTGGGGTTCTGGACGCTCGTGGGAGCTGCCGTGATCTGCGGCGCAGGGCTTGCTCTCCTGCTGCTCGAACGCGAGGCCGCCCGGCGCGGGCGCGAGGCGAAGGACATCGAAAAGCCGGTGCTGCCGGAAGCGTGAGCCCTGTCTGTTCCATCATCCTTTCTGACTAGGGACGGCGCGGGCCCTGCGCTTGACATGCTGCACTGCAAAGTCATCAATGGCGCGATAACAAAAACGGGGAGACCGATGCGCCTGGGACTTAAAATCGCTGCCGCTGCGGCAGGAATTGTCTTTGCATCTTCAGCTTTTGCTCAAGACATCAAGATTGCTCTGATCGCCGGCAAGACCGGTCCGCTCGAGGCCTATGCCAAGCAGACCGAGGCCGGCTTCATGATGGGCCTGGAGTACCTGACGAAGGGCACCATGGCCATCAACGGCCGCAAGATCAACGTGATCGTCAAGGACGATCAGCTCAAGGCGGACCTTGCCAAGACGCTGCTGGAGCAGGCCTATAACGACGACAACGTCGACCTCGCCGTCGGCACCACCTCGTCCGCCGCGGCTCTCGCCATGCTTCCCGTGGCCGAAGAGAACGGCAAGGTTCTGATCGTGGAGCCCGCCGTCGCCGACGCGATCACCGGCGAGAAGTGGAACCGCTTCATCTTCCGCACTTCCCGCAACTCGACCCAGGATGCCTATGGCGCAGCGGCGGCCGTGCCGGCAAGCGGTGAGGTGTCCATCGCGACCCTTGCGCAGGACTACGCCTTCGGCAAGGACGGCGTCGCGGCCCTGAAAAACGCGCTCGCGGAGATCCGCCCGAACGCGAAGGTCGTGTTCGAGGAGTACGCACCCCAGAACGCCACCGACTTCACCGCCTCCGCCCAGCGCATCTTCGACGCGCTTAAGGACAAGCCGGGCAAGAAGATCATCAACATCATCTGGGCCGGCCAGCACCCGCTGCCGAAGATCGCCGACCTGAAGCCCGAGCGCTTCGGCATCGAGATCGCGCCCGGCGGCAACATCCTGCCGGCC
>NZ_JAFBID010000099.1 GCF_016811235.1 Microvirga arabica | reverse complement strand
CCCTGCGCCGCCACCGTGTGCGAGCGGGTCGGGAACACCTTGGTGATGCAGGCGGTGCGAAGGCCGGCCTGCGAGCAGCCGACGGTGGCGCGAAGACCTGCGCCGCCCGCGCCCACGACCACCACGTCGAAGGTGTGGTCGATGATGTTGTAGGCCTTGCCGTTGATGGCTGCGCCGTTCGTTGCTTGAGCCATGTGTGTTGTCCTTAAACCAGGATGCGGCCGAGGCTGACCTTGAGAATTGCGTAGAGGCAGGCCACTCCGATGATCACGGCATAGAAGTTGTTAGCGATGACGGCCGCGATCTTCAGGCCTTTGTCGTGCACGTAGTCCTCGATGATGATCTGCATGCCGAGCCGCATGTGGTTCACCACCGAGATCACCGCGAGGAGCAGGATGATCGCGACGAGCGGATGCGAGATGATGCTGATCGCCTCCTGGTAGGAGGATCCGGCGAGCGCAGCCACGATGATCACGAACGCAATGATGAGCGGGATGTTCGACACCGCCGTCATGCGGTGGATCCACCAATGCTCGACGCCATGCCCGGAGGCGCCGAGGCCCTTCACGCGGGCAAGCGGGGTGCGCATGGAAACGCGGGTGTCAGCCCTGTTGTCGGCCATGGTCCGGTCTCCTTAGAACGCGAGGAAGGCAACGACCCAGATCGCCAGCGTGAGCACGACCGAGCCGATAAGGGTGAAGCGGGCCATGTTGATGCGCTGGGCCGCTTCCATGCCATGGCCGAAATCCCACACGAGGTGGCGCACGCCGCCCAGCATGTGGTGCATGAGGATCCAGGTGTAGCCGAACAGGACCAGGTACCCGACCGGTGAGCCGAAGAACCACTGCACCGTGTCGAAGACATCGGGCCCGGAGGCCAGGGCCACGAGCCAGACCGCGAAGAGCGCAATGCCGCCATAGAGGGCAACGCCGGTGATGCGGTGGGCGACGGACATCGCCATCGTCCAGCTCCACCGGTAAATCTGAAGATGCGGGGACAGGGGCCTGGGGGCCACTTTCGCCTCAGCCATGGTGTTCACTCCTGATCGGCGACGGGGTCGCGCGTCGTTTAGAACGGTTCGTATAAGATGCGCGGCGGCACCGCAATGCGCCTTCCGCCCAATCGGGTAACAGACGCGCACACTTCGTCAGCCGCGAAGATTGCTCAAGCGCCCATAGAGTGCAATCTTTAATAATTCTTATCTGCCTTCGCGAGCGACGAAGGGAACCTATGCAATTCGACCTGACTGACTTAAGCCTCTTTCGCCATGTGGTGGAGGCCGGGAGCATCACCCATGGGGCGGAGCGGGCCCATCTAGCGCTGGCGGCTGCCAGCACGCGCATCCGCAACATGGAAAAGTCTCTCGGCGCTCCCCTCCTCCTGCGCACCCGGGCGGGCGTGACCCCGACGCCCGCCGGCCGGACCCTGCTCCAGCACGCCCGAACCCTGCTCGCCCAGGCCGAGCGGCTGCGGGAGGATCTGGGCTCCTATACCGGCGGCCTCACCGGTCAGATCCGGATCCTCTCCAACACCAACGCCCTGACCGAGTTCCTGCCCGAGGCGCTCGGCGCCTTTCTCGCCGGGCACCCGCAGGTTTCCATCGACCTGGAGGAGCGCCTCAGCGACGAGATCGTCGGGCTGATCGCCGAGGGCGTGGGCGATATCGGCATCGTGGCCGGCACCGTCGATACCGGGCAGCTCGAGACCTATCCGTTCCGCAGCGACCGCTTCGTGCTGGTGGTGCCGCAGGATCATGGTCTCGCCGCCCGGCCAAGCATTTCCTTCACGGAGGTGCTGGAGCACGATTTCGTCGGTCTCGACCGGGCGAGCGCCCTCCAGCGCTTCCTTGCGGCTAAGGCCAGCCGCACCGGCAAGCCCATTCGCCTGCGCGTCCAGCTGCGCAGCTTCGATGCGGTCTGCCGCATGGTCGAGGCGGGCGTGGGGCTGGGCATCGTGCCCGAGACGACAGCGCGCCGCGCCGCCCGCACCATGGCGATCGGAACGGTCGACCTGGAAGATCCTTGGGCCGCCCGAGACCTCACCCTGTGCATCCGCTCCTTAAAGGAGCTGCCGGCCTCGGCGCGGCAGCTGGTGGAGCATTTGCGGCAGGGCGCGTAAGCCGGGCACCCTTCGCGCGGCAACAAATAGCCGGGGCTCCCGCGTCAAATCCCCGTGAGGAGGGGATGATAGTCGCGCCGGAACTGTCAGTCTTGGCCAGGGGCTTCAGTTTCTCGGGAGGAAACAATGCGTAGAATGGACGGCGTAGTGCTCACGGCCCTCATCGGGCTCCTGTCTCTGGCCTCCCCCGGCATCGCCCAGGCGCAGACGGCCTCGGCCGACACCACCTTCTTCGTCACCAGCGTCGGATCCGGCAAGGGTGCGGATCTCGGCGGCCTGGACGGCGCCGACCGGCATTGCGAGACGCTTGCCGAAGCGGCCGGCATTCGCGGCAAGATGTGGCGCGCCTATCTCTCGACCCAAGGCGCAAATGCCGTCAACGCGAAGGACCGCATCGGCCGCGGGCCATGGCAGAACGCCAAGGGGACGGTGATCGCCAAGGACGTAGCGGACCTGCACGGCCCTAACAACAACATCACCAAGCAGACGGCGCTCACCGAGAAGGGCGAGCCCGTGAAGGGCCGTGGCGACCAGCCGAACCAGCACGACATCCTCACCGGATCTCAAGCGGACGGCACGGCCTTCGCGGGCAACCAGGACATGACCTGCGGCAACTGGACGAAGAGCGGCACGGACGGTGCCGCCATGGTCGGCCACCACGACCGCATGGGCCTCAACGAGGAGCCGCCGGCCAAATCCTGGAACACGTCGCACCCCACCCGGGGCGGCTGCAGCCAGGACGCCCTGCGCGGCACCGGCGGCGCCGGCCTGTTCTACTGCTTCGCGGCGAATTGATCAGGCGGCGAAATCCACCGCTGGCATCGTGAGCCCGCGCCGGAGGCATGCCGCCTCCAGGGTGTTGCGCAGCAGGCACGCGATGGTCATAGGGCCGACCCCGCCGGGGACCGGCGTGATGGCGGAAGCGACTTCGGCCGCTTCCGCATAGGCCACGTCGCCCACCACCTTGGTCTTACCCTCGCCAGCGGCCGGATTCGGCACCCGGTTGATGCCCACATCGATCACGACGGCGCCGGGCTTGATCCAGTCGCCGCGCACCATCTCGGGCCGGCCGACCGCAGCGACGAGGAGGTCAGCGCTGCGGCACACCTCCGGCAGATCGCGGGTCTTCGAGTGAGCCACCGTCACGGTGCAGCTCTGGGCGATGAGCAATTGCGCCATGGGCTTCCCGACGATGTTGGAGCGTCCGACGACCACCGCGTTGAGTCCGGCGAGATCGCGACGCACCGACTGCGCCAGCAGCAGGCACCCCAGGGGCGTGCAGGAGACGAGGCCCGGCACGCCGGTCATGAGGCGTCCGGCGTTGATCGGGTGGAAGCCGTCCACATCCTTGGCAGGATCGATGGCCTCGATCACCTTCTGGGCGTCGATCTGCCGAGGGAGAGGCAGTTGCACCAGAATGCCGTCAACCGCCGGATCGGCATTGAGCCGGGTGACGAGATCCATAAGCTCCGCCTCGGACGTGGAGGCGGGCAGCACATGCTCGAAGGAGCGCATGCCCACCTCGACGGTCTGGCGTGCCTTATTCTTCACGTAGAGTTGGCTTGCCGGATCCTCGCCGACGATCACCACCGCAAGGCCCGGCGTGACGCCCTGCCCGGCCAGAGTCTGCACGGCCCCGGCGATGCGCCCGCGCAGGCCTTCGGCATAGGCTTTTCCGTCGATGATCGTGGCGCTCATGGGCTCTCCCGTCCTGTCACGGCGGCAAGGGCTTCGGCCAGCGCCTCACCCTCGCCTGAAATGAAAAAGGTTTTCAGCCGGGCGGTGGCGCCGGCCTCCAGGCGCACCGCCGAGGCCGGGAGCCTCAAGGCCTTGGCGAGGAGCCGCCGGACGCCCTCATTCGCCGCCCCGTCCTCCGGCACCGCCCTGACCCGGACCTTCAGCACCGGCCGGCCGTCCGACAGGGTCTCGATCCCGTCGATGGCGTCCCGCCCTCCCTTGGGCGTCACGCGCACCCGGACCTCAAGGCCCTCGGGGCGGATGCGCCAGGGCATGATTTCGCCGCCTTAGAAGGCGATCGGCATCAGGTAGTCGATGATCAGGTTCTGAATGAAAATGATCAGCAAGATCAGGATGATGGGCGAGATGTCGACCCCGCCGAGATTGGGCAGGATGTTCCGGATCGGCCGCAGCACCGGCTGGGTCACCGCATCGAGGAAGTTCCAGATCGAGCGGACGAAATCGTTGCGGGTGTTGACCACGTTGAAGGCCACGAGCCAGCTCAGGATCGCCGAGGCGATGATGAGATAGGTGTAGAGCTGCAGGGCCAGAAGGATGACATTGAGGAGCGCGCGCATGGAAAACCTGTCAGGGATCGGCTCTGCTCATGTAACGATTGAAGCGGGGCTGAACAACCCATAACCGCTTCACAAGGCAGCCACTTCCCGGCCCGGAACCCTTGAGGCCCCCTCCTCCGGCCGATTGACAGACCAAAGCCGGCGGGCCTAAAACTTGCGCCACTTGGCTCGATTCAGTCGACCGGGGCTGTAGCTCAGATGGGAGAGCGCTGCAATCGCACTGCAGAGGTCAGGGGTTCGAATCCCCTCAGCTCCACCAAGTTTTTGATTCTACAGCATTATTCCTGAAATCGCGGTCTCACTGTAGCACAACGGTGTCGTACACGCTCGCCGCTGATGCGGCTCTAAGCGATTGGAAACGACCGTAAAATCGACGCCGCAACTGTCGTCCATCACCGTCATACGAACCGCCTCGAACCCGTTCTAAGAGCGCTCGGCTGGGCTCTGGGAAGGGTGCGTTCCGCTTTCCCATATGTGCGGCGTTTACCTTGTGTCTTAAGCCTTTGTCGATACTATGTTGCTACAAGTTCTTCTGGGTCAAAGATCCAGATCAAAGGACATAACAATGGCTCTGACGGGGCGTTTTAATCTCCGGAAATCGTTTTCCGGACGGATCATTTTGCAAGTTGAAGAAGAATTAGAGAGCAAATGGGGGCTCTTTTCACAAAAGCCCAAGTTCCGCAGGCGCTGGAGGGATGCGAAGCCTATGGATCTCCCAGCGACTGAATTGCGTTCGCTGATGGATCTGCGCAACCGCCCCGCATTCATTCATGCAGGCCTTCGAGCCGACACTCGTGGCCCGTCCATCGGCTCATAAGACGGATCCAGTCCAGACAACAGTCGCCGGTTCTGCCTTACCTAGCGAAGGGAATGCGGCGACAGCGCACTGACGCATAGCCTGCTCACCTGAGACTAAAGTGATTGGGCTCGCCTCTCACCTTAGCATCGGTCCCGCGCTCCCGCGGGACTGACCTGAGGGCCGACTCGCATCGAGGAGTGTTGCCGAGGACGCTCTCCGGAGCGGCTCGGCCATGGCGCGCTCGGCAAGCCCGGGCAGCGAGGTCTCGGCGCAGGTTCTCACATCCGAGATCACGGCTTTCCCGCGGAACCCTGGGTGACTGCGTCCGGTTTACAGCCAAGGCACCCTGAATGACGCCGCGCTCGCCCTGAGGGATCGAACAGGCAAGGGGGCGATGGAGAGAGCAGCAGTGCAAGTCTTGCGGCCGGTTCACACATGCTGGCGTATCGAGCAGGCCGACCGGATTGCCCTGATCGTCGATGCCGCCGACTACTTCCGGGCGGCTCAGGCGGCGATGCTCAAGGCGCAGCGTTCCATCCTCATGATCGGGTGGGATTTCGATACCCGCATCGATCTCGACCCTACGGCCGAGGCCGGTGAGCATCCCCGTCACCTGGGAGCGTTCCTGTCGTGGCTTGTGGAAACCAGGCCGGATCTTCACGTCAATATCCTGAAATGGGACCTCGGCATGGTGAAGGCCCTGTGGCGGGGCACGACCCTAGTCCGGGTGGCCCAATGGGCCCTGCATGAGCGCATCACCTTCAAGCTCGATGGCGCCCACCCGCCCGGCGCGGCGCACCACCACAAGATCGTCGTGATCGACGACGCCGTCGCGTTCTGCGGCGGCATCGACATGACCGGCGACCGCTGGGACACGTCGGAGCACCGCGACGACGATCCGCGCCGCCGACGCCCTTTCACGCGGCGCGCCTACGGACCCTGGCATGACGCCACCACGGCGGTCAGCGGAGCGGCGGCCAGAGCCCTGGGCGATCATGCCCGTGAGCGCTGGAAGCGAGCCTCGGGAGAGGTTCTGGCGCCGCCGCCTGCCGGCTCGGACCCCTGGCCCGACGGCCTGGCCGTGGACATGGCCGACGTGGCAGTGGCCATCGCCCGGACGATTCCGGCCTACGATTCTCAGACGGAGGTGCGCGAGATCGAGGCGCTCTACCTCGCCGCGATCGCGGCCGCTCGCCGGAGCGTCTATTTCGAGAGCCAATACTTCGCCTCGCGCGCCGTCGCGGAGGCCATCGCCCGGCGCCTCGACGAGCCGGACGGACCCGAATTCGTGATCGTCAACCCTGAATCGGCTGAAGGCTGGCTCGAGGAGGAGGCCATGGGCTCGGCGCGAGCCCGTCTCCTGGCCATGCTCCGGCGCAGCGACCGCTTCGGGCGCCTGCGGGTCTATACGCCCGTCACGGCGGGGGAGCAGCCGATCTATGTGCACGCCAAGATCATGATCGTGGACGATCGGCTGCTGCGTGTGGGGTCGTCCAACCTGAACAACCGCTCGATGGGCTACGACACCGAGTGCGACCTCGCCCTCGAGACGGAGGACGACACGCCCGTCGCCGACGTGATCCGGAGCTTCCAGGCCCGGCTTCTGGCCGAGCATCTGGGCACGTCGCCGGAGCAGATCTCCGCGACCTTGACCGAGAAGCGTTCGCTGATCGCAGCGATCGAGGCGCTCTCAGGCGCCGGGCGCTCTCTTCGGACGTTCGAGCCGCCGAAGATCAACGACGCAGAGAAGGCGCTGACGGATCGCGAACTCCTCGATCCGGAGCGCCCGGGTTCCCTCTGGAACGCCCTGTCCCGGCATCACCTGCCTGCCTTCAGGTGACGATGAGCGTCATCACGCGCCGCGGCTCTCCAGATACACACGGGCAGACTTGAGCGCCGCGTCGCATTGCGGGGTGTTGCCGAGGATGGTTTCGGGAGCGGTCTGGCCGGTCCAGACGTTCAGGGCTGTGGTCACCACCCAGAGCGGCTCGGCCATGGCGCGCTCGGCAAGCCCGGGCAGCGAGGCTTCGGCGCAGGTTCTCACATCCGCGATCACGGCCTGCGGCGCCCGCGCCTGCGCCAGGCGTTCGCTGATCTCGGCCTGAAGCGGATCGACGATCAGCAGGCTGACGAGGGAGGCCAGGAGTTCTTGCAACATGAGCATCTCTGTGCCGGCGGCCGGATCGGAAGCGATCCGACATCACGCAGGCGCCACCGCTTCCTGCGTCAGAGGGGCCCGGATCAGGGGTCTGATCGAAACGTAAGCATGAATGGTCGCGGTTCAAGATCGGAGCGAGGCGAAGCGGATGATGTTGCGCTTCGCGTAACGACAATGCCGGGATGACATTTCGATCCGAGTGGTGGAGGCGCCAATGATGGGAGATCAAAATCCTATGGAGTGCTGCACGTTCGACAAAGCTTGCCGTAATGGCACCATTCCCGTGCCGGAGCCTCAAAGTTGCCGTGATTGCCCCGGCATGAGCGGAGCTGCACACGTCACGTGATTTGCGGAGCAAATCGTCAGCATCATGAGTTCTTCGCCTCAGCACCGAACCGGTTTCGTCTTCCCCTGGTCCGCTGACGATCGGGCGCGTCATGAACTCATCGAGAAGCTCGAACAGGTTTACCGGTTGTGCCACCTGCGCTGGCGCATCGTGGAGCAATATGGCGAAGCCGCGCGCCCGCTGCTTCGCCACATCGGCAGAACACTGGATCAGACGGCTCTGGCCACCGCGCTGATCGTGCTTCCGAAAGTGTTTGCCGAATGGGACAGGCTGCGCCCCGTCCTGATGTCGAATGCTCGGACATTGCTTCCCTTCGTTCCGCTGGTGAAGACCGCGGAAGAAGAGGCCCTTGAACAGGATCCGATCTGGATCCTCCTGAGAGAGTTCAAGACACTCGCGCCCGACCAGCAGGACAAGTCCGCCAAGAACCTGGCGCTTCTGTGGGGACATTTCGAGGAGACCTTCGGTGGCCTGAGCGGCTTTCTCGCGGAGCCGCAGATGGAACAGGCGCTCTATCTCGACAAACTCGACACGGCCTCCCGGCGCATGAAGCTTGCGCGAGGTTCGGATGTGGCCTTCCACTATGTTACGGTCGAAGTGATGCGGCTTTACGTGATCTGCCTGCACACGGGACGCTCGGATCGGGCCGCGCTCTCGCTTGCAACCTGCGCCGCCGCTTTGATCAATCGCGGGCGCATGATGACACCGGCGATCACACACCAGCCCGCCGCAGCCTAACGCATCGTGCTCTCGCAGAATCTGTGATCCGCGCTTTTAGGAACCTGAGACAAGCCGACACGACAAAGAAAAGGCCTGAACGGAGAGACCGTCAGGCCGTCGAGTTGCCAGAGGGAACGAAGGGATTCAGGAAGACAACGGCCAAGCCTGGGGTCGGTTCCTGGTAGGTGCCGATTTCCTGCACGCATTTCCATCAATGCGGCGCGGCCTCGATCTCGTTCTGCTCGACGACGCGCTCGATCATTTCCGTCTCGCTCTTGATGCAGTAGAGCGGCATGCCGCCGGCCGTTGTCGGAAGCAGGCGCAGCACCCTGAGAACATCGTGCGGAAGAGCCCGGCAGGAGGGATGAGGCCTCACGATCTGGCCGACTTTGAATACATGCGCAATCATGGCGATCCTCCGGGATATGACGGAGCGGCGATGTCAGATCGGCCCTCGCGGGACATCGTGCCAGTAATCCCGCATCTCCTGCTCGCGCCTGCGATCGGGCCAGACCGTGTCGTCGCCATAGAAGGCCGGCGCTCCCTGCACTTGGGCCTCGGTCACGTCGGTGCGGTAGCCTTCAAGCTCCTTGTCGTAGGAGAGCTTGTCCCACGGGATCGTGTGGTGATGGACACCCAGCCCGAAAAAGCCCCCGAAGGTGACGTCGACATACAGGACGCGGCCGCTCACCTTCTCGATCAGGAGACGCTTGATCGTGCCGATCTGCCGCTCGTGCGGATCGTAGACGGCGGTGCCTTCCACCCGGTCGCTTTCGATCACCGGATGGGATGACGTGGCGCGGTTGACCGGACCTAAGAGATAAAAGCCGTTCTCCAGAATCCCGGCCGCCACGACGGCGCGGCTGATGCCCTGGTTCCATTCCTCATCGGGGCCGATCTGCTGCGCAAGCGCCCATGGCCCCAAGTCGGCCGGCAGGGCCTCGCCCGTGGAACTCTCGGCAAACCCGCGGAGACCGGGCTCCGCCTTGGATTGAAACACGTAATAGGTTCTCATGAGCGCCTCCCCTGCAACAGGATCGATCGCACGCCCCCTTTACGCATGAGCGGCCATCGAGCCTGCCCATGCGACGATTGTAGACCTCATTCGCTCGCCATCAAACAGGGAACATCATGTCGCAAGTCTGCGGCTTGCATCGTTGGAAGAATGATCGTTCGATGGTAGGCTTGAGATCGAGCGCAATGGGCCTCTCATCGCAGGGAAGGAACAGGTGGCAGACTTGGCGATATCCTTGCTCGTCGTCCTTGCGGGCGCCGTCGGAATGCTCCTCCTGCTCCTGACCTGGTTCGGCAGCAGAAGCATCACGCCCGAGATCGAGGACGATCTCGATCCGATCCTGGGGCCCCGGGATCCCACGGCCATCTACGAATCGCACGGCCCCTTCATCCCTATGCCGGCTCACCTGAAGACGAGCGATCAGATGATCGATTGGATGACCAAGGAACTGCCGAAGCTCACGGCGGAGATCGCGAATCCGCGGAGCTGAACAATCTGCTCGGCGATGAATTGTGGTGAGACGTCAGGGAAACATCAGGGCTGAGGTGACGATGCTGGCCGTGTAGGCCAAGGCGATCAGAAGCGGTGCGACCATCGCGGCCGAGGCAAGCAGGAAGACCGACAGACTGAGACTGCGCACGACATCCCTCCTCGTGAGAGCATCGGACCCAAAAGTGAATTTGCACTTTTGGGATCCGTCCGATGCTTATCTTCTTAAGCTGCGCATCGTTGAGAGCGGGCCCGGAGGGCCGCACGATGCGCTGGATGCCAGCAGCCTAACCGGAACCGTGACCGCAACATGGCGCAACCTTGGCCAAACCCGAGATGCGTCGGGTTATAGGGCTCTTCCCCGCCTCCGATCCTGCCGTCTCAGGCTTCCGGGATCCGGTTCTGCAGCCCGTCGCGCGGTGGCGGGCGTGTGGCGATGTAGAGCGCGACGCCCCCCATGATGATCGCCAGGACGACCGGCAGGATATCGCTCTCGCTCAGCCACAGGATGAGCCCGTAGGAAACGGCCAGCATGCTCAGGGCAGTGATCTTGGCGCGCCGCGGAATGGCCCTCTGGTCGCGCCACGCGGTCAGCAGATGACCGAAGCGGGGATGGCTGTAGAGCCGCTCGGCCAGAGCCGGGTTTGAGCGGGCGAAGAACCAGACGGCAAGAAGAATGAAGGGCGTCGTCGGCAGAACCGGCAGGAAGATCCCGATCACGCCGAGGCCAAAGCTTGCGTAGCCCAGACAGAGATAGAGTTGGCGCATCATCCGGCTCGGGCTCTCCAAGGCATGCAGGAAGGATCATAACGCCTGTTGGCGGAATCGGTGCCAGGCCCCTCGATCTAGAGCATCGTGCGGAAAAGTGGATCCGGCTTTTCGCTGGCGCGGCCCGCTGGGTCCGGTCACACGATGCTCTCATCCAAGAAGGAAGCATCGGATCCGATGCTTTAGTCGATCTTTCTCAGCCCGGACAGGCAGGATGCGAGCGTGATGGCTGGTTTTCGATAGGCGCGTCGTCTTCGTGGACGAACGGACCCACGTCTGCGCACACCATGCTGGAGGTCAGACGTGACGGCTTGCGCTGAGCGGGCGCCTGCCCTTTGCCCCTGTCGGGCAATGCGGCGCCGGATCCTGGGCCGCGAGCGCGTTTGTCTGTGACGTAAGCAGGTCGGAAACCGGTCGAGGGCTCGGACGATAGGCTACAGAATGCTGACGCACAGCGTGCGGAGGAGGTCCCAAGGGCCCGTTTTGGGGGAGGCTTCAACCCCACCCGACCGTTCCATCGTGTCGCTGCGCATCTGCACAGGCGCTGTCGGGTTTCGAAGGCGAAGTGCCCTCACGACGGATCCGGCGTCCTCTATATCCTTCCAGGAAATCCCGAGCTCGCTGCGCCAGTTCCGAGGGACGTCGATCGGGTCAGCCGAGGACAAAGCCGCTTTCCTCGAGAACACGCTCTGAATGTCCATCATCTGGAAGGCTCCCCTGGCCGCCTGTCCTCGTGAATGCGTAAGCGCAAGGACCGGACGGAGTTCATTTCTGACCTAAACGCTTCTTCCTTTACGGAAATCAAAGGAAATTATTCAGACGTTCTTTGATTTGTATGATAGTCATAATATAAACATCGTTTGGAACGCAAGATGATTTGCTCGTGAAGCGGGTCGGACAAAGATTTCAGGGCCGCGATAGACCCATGATGCAATGGCCTGCGCGATCCGAAAGCGAGCCGCGGACCTGTGGACACTTCAACTAAGCAGTAGTATTATGTTGCGCCAGCAGGCTCAGGGTTCAGCCCCGCGTCAGTTCAGGCTGCGTCTCCGTCAGGGGTGGTGAGACACCATGCGTTATGAAAAAGGCCATAAGGATGCGACGCGCAAGCGCATCGTCGAGGTCGCCTCGAAGCAGCTTCGGAAGGACGGGGTGGGCGCCAGCGGGGTCGCGGCTCTCATGGCGAGCGCCGGCCTGACCCATGGCGGCTTCTACAGTCATTTCTCATCCAAGGATGCCTTGATCGAGGAGGCTTTGCGCGATGCTGTCGAGCAGGTGAAGGTCTGGATCGGATCCGTTGCCGATTCGAACGAGAACAAGCTCGAGGCCGTGATCCGTGCCTATCTAAGCCCGTATCACAGGGATAATCCGGAGACCGGATGCGTGGCCGGGACGCTTGCTCCGGAAATCGCACGCCATTCTCCGGCCGTGCGCGAGATGTTTACCAAGAGCATCATCGGCCATATCGAGATGATTTCCGGCCTGCTGCCGGCCAGTGCGACACCGGAAGCGCGACGCTCGGTTGCAACGGCGATCATCGCGGGCACGACCGGCATGATCCAGCTCGCGCGCGCAGTCGACGACGAGGAACTTTCCGACAAGATCCTTGAGGACGGAATCGCCGCCTGCATGAGCCTCGTCCGCGCGATCAGCTCCTGACACCACAGCTCTTACCCGCGCCGCAATTCGCGCTCCACGCCGGCCGCGATCTCCAGCAGCCGGCGATCCTGTCCGTGGCGCGCCACCAGCATGAAGCCCACCGGGCGCTCGCAGTCAGGCACGGGCAGCGAGATGGCCGTGAGATCGAACTGGTTGCAGAACATCGGGTTGCGCAGGATGTGCCAGTCCGTCTTGTTGTAGAGCCTATCGTCGGCCTCCAGCGGCGCGATCAGGGGCGCCGAGACGGCCGTCGTCGGCAGCGCCAGCACGTCGACCGGGAGCAGCCGTTCATCCATGGCGGCCGCCAGCGCCTGGCGGTGGCGGATCATGCGGATGTAGAGCGGTGCCGGAACGGTGCCGCTGCGCGCAATCGACCAGCGCACGCGCGGATCGATCTCCGCCGCCTTGGCCTCCAACCAATCCGCATGAACCTCGGACGCCTCGATGGAGGCGATGGAGGCCGCAGCCGTTGTCTCCGCCATGGCCGTGAGCAGATCCTCGATGCTGTGATCGTGGATCATCGCGCCAGCCTGCGACAGGCGGCCCAACGCCGTCTCGAAGGCCTGCTCCACGAGCGGCTCCATATCCGAGAACAGGCGCCCCCGCGGGATGCCGATCCGCAATCCTGCCAGGGGGCGTGGGGTCACTGTCCACGGCTCCTCGCCGGCCATGATGGCATCCGTAAAAGCGCAGTCCTGGACGGAACGTGCGAGCGGCCCGACCGAGTCCAGCGAGGGCGACAGGGGAAAGGCCCCGTCCAGCGGCACCCGGTGCGCGGTCGGCTTGAACCCGACCACGCCGTTGAGCGCCGCCGGAATGCGCACCGACCCGCCCGTGTCGCTGCCGATGGAAATCTCGCTCGTGCCTTCGGCCACGGTGACACCTGCGCCCGAGGACGATCCGCCCGGAATGCGCAGGGGATCGGCCGCATTGCCTGGGGTGCCGTAATGCGGGTTGAGGCCGAGTCCCGAATAGGCGAACTCCACCATGTTGGTTTTGCCGAGAATGACGGCGCCCGCCTGACGCAGGCGGCGCACGATGATGGCATCCCTCGCTGCCGGAGGTCTGTCGCGCAGCGCGATGGAGCCTGCGAGCGTGGTCTCGCCGGCCACGTCGAACAGATCCTTGATCGAGACGATCGCCCCGTCGAGCGGGCTCAACGAAATGCCTGCGTGCCGGCGTCCATCGGCAGCGTCGGCAGCCGCGCGGGCCGCATCTTGGTAGAGGCGAACGAACACACGCTCGTCTGCGGCCCTCGCCTCCAGGCGCTCCAGGATGGTTTCGAGCTTGCTGCGGATGGTCGTCATTGAGGCACCGTCTTAGGACGCATAGCGCTGCCGGGTCTCGGTGGCTTCGTCGGCGTCGGTCATCAAGGTGGCGATCGGGAAAGTGATCACGCAGCGAACGCCCGCCGGGGCGAAATCGAGCTTGATCTCGCCCCCGAGCTGCTGCGCCAGGCCGCGCTGGATCAGCTTGGTTCCAAAGCCCTGGCGCTCCGGCTGCTTCACGGTCGGACCGCCGCTCTCCGCCCACTCGACGAGGAGCGAAGGCGGAGTGCTTCCGGACGTGAGGGCCCACATCACATGAACCTTTCCGTCAGGGACCGAAAGGCTGCCGTATTTGACGGCGTTCGTCGCCATTTCGTGGATCGCGAGCCCCAAAGCTAGAACGGCACTCGGCTGGAGCGTGATCTTCGGTCCTCTCAGGCGGATGCGCTGGCGTATGGTGTCCTGGTAAGGATCGAGCTCGTTCTTCAGTACATCCTCCAGAAGCGCGCCCTGCCAATGGGTTGTCGTGAGAAGATCGTGGGTTTTGGCGAGCCCGTGCAGGCGATCCATGAACGCGTTCCAGGCCGCGGGATCCGTGTTCTCGGCCGAACGGCGGGTGAGCGAGGCCACCGATTGCACGGTCGCCAGCGTGTTCTTCACGCGGTGGTCCAGTTCGCGCAGCAGAAGTGCTTGCCGTTCGTCGGCAAGCTTGCGCTCGGTGATCTCCTGCGACACCCCGACCATGGACAGCTGGCCGTTTGCGCCGATCCGCGCTCGCCCGCTCACGCGAATCCAATGCTCGCTCTCGTCGGGCCAGATCACGCGATACTCCACATGGAGATCCGTGTTGTTGGCAATCGCCTGCGCCACGGCCTCGGCCTGCATGGCGCGGTCGTCGGGATGAATGGACGCGACAAGATCCGCGTAGGTGAACGGCTCGTCGCGGCCGCGGCCGAAATTGGCCCTGCAGGTTGCAGTGGTGATGAAGGTGCCGGTGTCCGGCGTGAGCTCCCAGGAGCCGAAATGACCGGCATTGAGCGCGAGCCGCAGGCGGGCTTCGCTCTCGGCGATTTGCGCGAGAACATCCTCCCGATCACGCTCATGCTGGCGGATATCCGCTGAGGCTTCCGCAAGCGCCGTCCTGATCGTGTCGAATTCCAGAACCTGCGTGGTGTCCGGACCGGAGACCGCCTCGCGGCGGCCGAGGGCCTGGGCGGCTGCAACGAGCTGGTCGACGGGTCTGGCGATCGCGCGGGCGAGAAGGGCCGCCAGGATGAGGCCGCCGAGCACGACCCCGGCCAGGATCATGAGCCAGAAGAGCGAGCGCTCAATCGACTGCGCCAGCTCCGAGGTGGGAATGCTGATGACGAAGGACCAGCCGTAAGCTGGCGACTGGCTGAAATAGGTGCGAACCGCGATGCCGTCCAGCGTGACGCTCTGGATAATGCCCTCGGAGGATGCCGCGAGGGCCTCCTGGACATTGGCGCTGGCCACCTGGCCGACGAACCGCTCCGGCGCGCGGGACCGGGCCACGATGCGCTTGCTGCGATCGAGCACGGCGGCGTTCCAGCCGTCGACGATCCTCTGATCGCGGATGATGTTCTGAAAAGCCTCGGGCGTGATGGCGAGTGTCAGGATATAGGCCACCGTCTCATCGATGATGACCGGAGCATCGATGGTGATGAGGCGCTCTCCCGACAGGGAGCCCGTATAGAGATTCGAGACATGGGGCTCGCGCGTATCTCGAACCTGCCGAAGAACATCCACTCGATTGCTGTCCGGCAGGCGGACGCCGTACGGGACTCGGGTGTTGAAGACGGTGCGACCGTCCGGCTCGAAGAGAGCGATCCAGAAAGGATCTGCGAGACGAACATCCTTCACCCGTCTGTAGAAGCCCTCGAAGTCCCCACTGGCTAGGGTCGGCGATTGGGCGAGGACCCGCATGACCAGTACCGACTTGTCGATTTCACGATCCAGCAGCAGGCTCATGGCCCGGGCGGTTTCCTGCATGCGCTGGTCGACGGCCTGCTGCTCGGCCCTGTAGCCCGAGTAGAAGCCTCCGGCCGCCACCAGGATGATCGGCAGCGAGATGGCGAGCACCAGTCCCCACAGGACCTGGCGCAGTGAGATCCTGGCTCTTGCCTGAAGACCCATAGCCGCTTGCGCAGTGTTCGTTTCGGCCATGGGTTCGCGCGCCATCGTGCTAGCTCACGTCCTGCGCCGGCATGGTGACGCGCACGAGAGTCGCCGGCTCACCCGGTGGCCATTCCACCTGGGCATCGAGCTGGCGCGACAGAGCCTTCAGGACCGTGCCGGACGCGCTGTTCTGCGCGGCCTGCTTCTCCTCGGGGCTGAAGACTTCGTCCGAGAGCTGGAACAGCAGAACCCCGTCGCGGATGTGCAGGGTCAGCCTCAGCTTGCCATGGCGCTCCTGATAGGCATGGGTCAGCGCGTTGACGACGATCTCGTTGAACAGGAGCGCGATGGGCGCTGCCTTGGCAGCCTCCACCTCCACGTTCTCGACCTCGAATTCCGGCGTGATCCGCACTCCGGGCATGGCGGCGGTCAGCTCCTGACACAGCCCCTTGGCGAAGCTGGACGCGTCGAAGCGCGCGGACCCCTTGCCGTCGTAGAGATCCCGGTGCGCGGCGGCTAGCGCCTGCAGGCGCTCCCGCATACGCCCCAGCACCTGTCTGGCCCGATCGTCCTCGGCCTGGCGGATCTCGATTCCGATCAGGGACAGGAGGAGCTGGAGGTTGTTCTTCACCCGGTGATCGAGTTCGTGCAGAAGCGCCGTCTGCCGATCGAGAAGCGTGTGAAGGGCATCCTGCGCGTGGCGCTTGTCGGCCCGTTCGCGCGCTTCGGCGAGGGCCCGCAGAACAGTGCCCGGAAGCCGGTCGAGGCTGTGCTTGAGCACGTAGTCGGTGGCGCCGCGCTTGAGCGCTTCCACCGCCACCTCCTCGCCGAGCGCCCCGGACACGAACACGAAGGGCGTGCCGGGAGCCCGCGCCTGCACGATCTCCAGCGCGCTCAAGCCGTCGAAGGCGGGAAGCCTGTAGTCAGCCAGGATGATGTCCCAGCGCCCGTCCTGCACCGCTCTTGCGAAATCCGCCGCGGTGTCGACGCGCTCCATCGCGACGTCCAGGCTGGCGGAGGCCAGAGCCTCCGTCACCAGCTCAGCATCGAGTGCGCTGTCCTCCAAGAGGAGGATGCGCAGCTTCGGTCCGGACTGGGGACGGGCCTGCACGCTCATCGATGCCGTTACTCTCCGTTGCGCCGCGGCGGCGGTTCGTTGAGGATGGCCCAGAACACGCCGAGGTCCTGGATGGCGTCGAAGAACTCGCGGAAGCCCACCGGCTTCACCACGAAGGCATTCACCCCGAGCTCGTAGCTGCGCACGAGGTCGCTCTCCTCCCGCGAGGAGGTGAGCATCACGACCGGCGTCTGCCTGAGATGCGGATCGGACTTCACCTTCTCCAGAACCTCCAGTCCGTCGACCTTCGGCAGCTTGAGGTCGAGCAGGACCACGGCGGGGTCGCTGGTGTTGCGGCTCTCATGCGGGCCGCGACGATAGAGGAAATCGAGCGCTTCCGCGCCGTCGCGCACCACCACGACCTCGTTGGCGAGCTGGCTCTGCTCCAGGGCCGCCAGGGTCAGTTCAAGATCCTTCGGGTTGTCCTCAACCAGCAGGATCGGTTTCAAATCCGGCATTCACGCCGCTCCTTCAGTCTTCGTTTCATCCGGCAGGGCAACGGAGAAGGTCGCGCCCTTGTTGAGCGCGCCTTCGGCCCAGGCCCGGCCGCCATGGCGTTCGACAATGCGGCGCACATTGGCCAGCCCGATGCCGGTCCCCTCGAAATCCTCCATCCGGTGCAGCCGCTGGAAGACGCCGAAGAGCTTGTCGATGTACTTCATATCGAATCCGACGCCGTTGTCGCGCACGAAAAACACCGTCTCCGCATCGTTGCGCGCGGAGCCGATCTCGATGCGGGCCTTTTCCCGGGGGCGGGTATATTTGACGGCATTGTCGAGAAGATTTTCAAATACCAGCCGGATCAGAACCGGATCGGCCGTCACTTCGGGCAGGTCGCCGATCACCCACTCGATCCGGCGGTCGCCCGCATGCACGGCCAGCTGCTGCCGGATCTCGTCGATCAGGCGGTGCATGTCGATCCGCCGGGGCTTGAGGGCCGTGCGGCCCATCTGCGAGAAGCGCAGCAGGTTGTCCACGAGGGTTCCGGCCGTGTAGGCCGAATCGATGATGGTGTCGACGTAGCGCCTGCCCTTCTCCGACAGGTCGCTCCCCTCCTGCTTCTTCAGGAGCTCGGAATAGCCCACGATGTGCCGGAACGGCGCGCGCAGGTCGTGCGACACCGAATAGGAGAAGGCCTCCAGCTCCTTGTTGGAGCGGCGCAGCTCCTCCGAGACGGCCGCCAGTTCCTCGGCCCGGCGCAGCACGATACCCACGATGGTGTTGCGCAGTTCCCTGACCGCCTCGATCTCGCTCCGATCCCAGGGCAGGGATCGCTCCCGCACCGTCTCCTTCCAGATCTCGAAGGAGCGGCGGGGGTGGAGGCGCAAGGTTCCGGCCTCCTCCTGCACGGGCTTCTGCGGATTGCCGCCCCATTTGACGGTCTGGACCACCTCGGGGCGGAACCAGAGCACATAACTCGAATGCGCCTTCGAGATCGAAATCGCCAGAAGGCCGCTGGCCCGGTCCGCATAGGCCTTGGCCGCCGGGTAGACCTGAGACAGGCACTCCGTTGCAAAGACATCCTCTTGGGTGTGCCGCGAGAGCCAGGCGAACAGAGCCCTGACATCCTCCTCGCCGGGAGTCCGGCCCATGAGCCAGCAATGGTCCGGCGTGAGCACGGCAGCACCTTCCGCTCCGGCCAAGAGCATGAGGTCGTCCGGGTGGTTCACGAGACCCGCGATGAAGTGGTCTTCCGCCGCCATATGGGCGAGGAGCCGCGTCTGCACGGCCCCGAGACGCACCCGGTTTTCGGCCAGCGTCGTGTTCTCGCGTGCTTCGAGCTGCAGGGAGAAGATCTGGGTGAGGAAGTCGCAGGCGTTGCGCACCTGCAGCGAGACCCGCTTCGGCTCCTTGTTGTGGCAGGAGATCAGGCCCCACAGCTGGCCGTCGCGCAGGATCGAGATCGACATGGAGGCGAGCGTCCCCATGTTGCGCATATATTCGAGATGCACAGGCGAAACGCTTCGTAGCACCGAGTCGCTCAAATCCAGCGGCTCAGGGTTCCGCGACTGGATCGGCACCGGGGTGTAGTTGGCGTCCGAAATGATGCGCAGGCGGTTGCGCCGGTAGAGCTCGCGCGCCTGGGCCGGGATGTCGGAGGCCGGGAAGCGCAGGTCGAGATAGGAGGGCAGGACCTCGTTGCGGTCCTCGGCGATGACGGTGCCGTTCCAGTGCTCGTCGAAGCGATAGATCAGCACCCGGTCGAACCCGGTCATGCGGCGAACGTCCTGCGCCGCAAGACCGCACAGGATGTCGATGCTGGAGGCGCCCTGAAGCTGCTCCACGAAGCGGCGCAGGGTGGAATAGAGCGAGTCGAGGCTCGAGACGGAATCCGAGGGCGATTCCTCAAGCTCCAGGACGGCATGGTCGCCCGAGCGGGAGACCGCAGCCTCGTAGG
>NZ_JAFBID010000098.1 GCF_016811235.1 Microvirga arabica | reverse complement strand
GCCCGCCGAGGCGGTGAAGTAGCCGGCATAGTCGAAGCCTGCTCCGCCATCGAGCGCATCGGCACCAAGGCCGCCCACCAGGTTGTCGCCGCCGTCGCCGCCGTAGAGGGTGTCCGTGCCGCCATGGCCGTGGAGGACATCGTCGCCCTCGCGCCCGCCGAGCACGTTGTTGGCATTGTTGCCGGTCAGAGCGTCGTTGAAAGCCGAGCCGTCGAGCGCCTCGATAGAGACGTAGTTGTCGCCTTGTGCCTCGCCGGTGTTGAAGGAGGCGTTCATCAGGCTCGCCGCCACGCCAGCTGCTGCCGTGCGGTAGCTTGCTGTATCGAAGCCGTTCCAGCCACCCTCCAGCGCATCGGCACCGATCCCACCGATCAGGGTGTCATCGCCGCCACCACCATTGAGGTAGTCGGCTCCGTCGAGACCAGAGAGGCTGTCGCTGCCCTCATGGCCATAGAGGTTGTTGCCGATCTCAGACCCGCTGATCGTGTCGCCAAAGGCCGAACCATGCACGCCCTCGATGCCCTCATAGACATCCCCGTTTGCATGGCCTGTGTTCTTGGTGGGATCGGACAAGTTAACAACTACACCAATGTTCGCGGTGGAATAGCTTGCAAAGTCGTAGCCAGCACCGCCCCCTAGGGCGTCTCCTCCTGCGCCACCCTCCAGCACGTCGTCGCCATAGTTACCAAGAAGGCTATTTGCTGCGGCATTTCCGGATATCACATCGTTAAAGAACGATCCGATGACACTTTCAATTGAAGTGTAAACATCACCTGCCGCGTCGCCCGTGTTATTTGAGGGATTCTCTAGATTTACGACGACGGCCGCGCGTGCTTTTGAGTAAACGGCGGTATCGAATCCGTTACCACCAAGAAGTCGGTCGGCTCCTGAACCACCGAGCAGGAGATCATCCCCGTTGCTGCCCTGGATAGTATCATCACCCGCACCGCCGTCGATGACAGCGGATTCAGCCATTGCTGAAAGAGTGTCATTTGTACTTAATCCAATTAACCAAGCAACTAATATGTCCATCCAATCATTGTCATCATAGAAAGTATCTATTGCTGTATCTCGCAACTTCTTTTCAGCATAATCAAGCAACATTAAGTATTCATCATAAGACATCAGCGACTTTTGGGGCATATACCAACAATAAAGAAACTGAAGCGTGAAAGCCAGTGTTGCATTTACTTTGATATCATTATAGGTCGATAGAGCTTGGAAGTCGAGTATAAGATCAATAACTCTCTTCGACGCTGGGGTTGAAAGGATCCTCGGCGCTACCGGAGGATGAACCTGTCGAACTTGTGGGAGTTCCTGTCGTGACAGTTGTACCAGCTTGGCTCTGAGTTCCTATGGTGATGACCTGTCCACCATTCCCCATGTAGCAATACGATATGGCCGTACCTTTGGACTCCCACCAGTCAAGCCAATTTTGCAGAGAATTAGCCGCCATAACGCCCCCCTTTAAACACACAGACACTTCTGCTGAAACGTGCACGAAACTGGGGAGGAATAAACTCTCTGTTTACGTAGTTTTTACTTAAGTGTCCCGGATTTTAGCAGCCTACTACAATGCAAAGTTCTCATTTCCGATACGGAACTTCTTTTCCAAGTTGAATCTCACAACGAGAGTAGCGCAGGGAATCTTTCCTGCACCCTTCCCCGCATCTCCCCCAGATGCTCCTGCAGCACCTTCGCGCTCGGCAGACCCGCCACCGTCGCCAAGCGCTTGAGGATCACCGGCGGGACCTTCTCGGCGTCGAACCTGCCTTCGATGGTCAGGCGCTGCCATTGGAAGATGTCGTTGAAGAGTCGGTGGGCTTCGATGAGTGTCCTTGCGTCATCGGATGATAGCAAGCCGAGAGATTGAGACTCTGCGAAAGTCGCTTCCGTCGAGAGGCCGGCGAGCGACGGATGCTGATGCGCATGAGCGATCACCAATCCTTGCGCGATAAAATCGAGGTCGGTGAGGCCACCGCGGGCGAGCTTCATGTCCCAGGGGTCGTCGTCGCCCTTCTCCTGGGCGATCAGCTCGCGCATGGCGCGCACCTCCTTGAACACGTGCCTGGGATCGCGCTCAGCGGTGAGAATGTCTTTCACGGCTCGCGCAACGTCAGCACCGAACGCTTCATCGCCGGCGAGCACGCGGGCGCGGGTGAGCGCCATGTGCTCCCAGAGATCGGCTTCGGTCTTCTGGTAGTTCACAAAGCCCTTGAACTGCGATGCCACCGGACCCTTGCCGCCCTGCGGACGCAGGCGAAGGTCGACCTCATAAAGTAAACCGCGCCGCGTCGGCACGGTGAGTGCGGAGACGAGACGCTGCGTCAGGCGTGTGTAGTAGACTACGGCATCGAGGCTGCGCGGGCCGGTGCTCTCGCGCTGGTTCTCGTCGAAATCGTAGATCACCACGAGATCGAGATCGGAGCCTGCCGTCAATTCTCGGCTGCCGAGACGCCCGAGGCCGAGGATCGCGATGCGTGAACCCGGCACTGTGCCATGATCGGCCTCAAAAGCGCGGCGCACCTCCTCAAATGACACCCGGATGACGGCACGTGCGATGGCCGCATAGGCCTCACCGGTCTGTGCGGGAGAGATGACGCCGGAGAGCAGGCGTGCGCTGGTGACGAAGCGCATCTGTCGCGCCGCATCCCGCACACGGTCGAGGAAGTCCTCGAAATCGCGCGGTGGCCCGATGAGCTGCCGAACTTGGCCTTCAATAGTCTCATCGTCCGTGGTGGGGGTGTTGAAGACTGGATCGATGAGCGCATCGAGCACATGCGGCGACTGCGCCACGGTATCGGCCAGGCGCGGCGCGGTGCCCAGAAGATCGGCGAAGAGAAGCCGCAGGCGGTCGTGGGATTGCAGGATGGTGAGGAGCTCGACGGCTGCCGGCATGCGCCCGAAGGCGCGGTCGAGGGCTGCCAGCGCCCCATCGGGATCGGCCGTGCCACCGAGCGCGGACAACAGGGCCGGGGTGAGTTCGGTCAGCACTTCGCGGGCGCGGGCGCTCTGGATCGCAGGACGACGGCCGAAATGCCAGCCACGCACGGTCTCGGCCACACGCTCGGGCTCGTGGAAACCCATGCGCTGGAGGGTTGCAAGCGTATCAGGATCGTTGTCCGAACCGGTGAAGACAAGGCTGCCGACATCGGAGGCGAGTTCAGGACCCTCCTCGAAGAGCAGCGCATAATGGCCCTGCACGATCTTCGCCTGATCGGTGAGAGCTTTGGAGAAGGCGTTCAGGTTGGGATAGCCGCAGAACTTCGCAAACCGCTTGAGCTGCTCCTCGTCGGACGGCAGGCGCTGCGTCTGCTCGTCGGCCACCATCTGCAGCCGATGCTCGATGGTGCGCAGGAAGCGATATGCATCCGAAAGCTCGTCGCGCGCTTTGTCCGTGATCCAGCCTTCATCATGGAGAGCCTTCAGCATGTCGAGGGTGCGCCGCCCTCGCAGGCCGGGGCGCCGCCCACCGAAAACTAGTTGCTGCGTCTGCACGAAAAACTCGATCTCGCGAATGCCGCCGCGCCCGAGCTTGATGTCGTGGCCCACAACCGCGATCTGATCATGCCCGCGCACCGCATGGATCTGCCGCTTCATGGCGTGCACGTCGGCGATGGAGGCAAAATCGAAATACTTGCGCCAGATGAAGGGGCGCAGTTCCTTCAAAAAGTTTTCGCCGAGCGTCAGGTCACCGGCGATGGGCCGCGCCTTGATGAAGGCCGCGCGCTCCCAGTTCTGCCCGACGGTTTCGTAGTAGACGTAAGCCGACGACAGCGACACGGCGGTGGGCGTCGAGCCGGGATCGGGACGCAGGCGGTAGTCGACGCGATGCACATAGCCATCCGCCGTGCGCTCCTGCAGGAGCTTGGCGAGTTGCTGCGCAAGGCGGGTGTAGATCGTCGCTGCCTCGGACGGATCGCGCAGAGCCTGCGTTTCCGGATCGAAGAAGATCACGAGATCGATGTCGCTCGAGTAGTTGAGCTCCCCTGCCCCGTGCTTGCCGAGCGCCAGCACGGTGAAGCCGGAGCCCTCGGCCGGATTGTCCGGGTTTGCGAGATTGACCCGCCCGAGATCCGCCATCTCGGTCAGAACGAGATTGACGCTGCCTGCAACAGACGCGTCGGCAAAATCCGAGAGCGCCTGCGTCACCTGCTCGGTGCCCCAGAGGCCGCCGATATCGGCCATAGCGACAAGGAGCGCGTGGGCATTGCGGTTCTGACGAAAGGCTCTCACGGCATCGTTGCGGGTGATCGCGCCGGAGCGCAACTCACGGAAAAGGCCGGACTGGTTTTCGATGATTGACCGATGCGCCTGCTCCGGCGAAGAAAACGTGAACCTCGCCACGCGGGCGGGATCGTTGACGATGAGCTGCCAGAGAAATGGCGAGTGATCAGCCAGCCCCAGCAGAAGGTCGCAGAGAAGTCCCTCGCTCAGATGCTCCAGCAGGCCGGCTGCTTCGGGCTCGTCGCGCACCCGATCAATGAAATCCTTCAGCTGCGCCTTGGCGCGCTTCTGATCGGCCACAAGGGGAGCTTGGGTCAGACGGCTGAGGAGAGTGTCGTTCGCATCCGGCACGGCGGGGCTCATCGGTTTTCTCAAGATAACCCGAGTGTTCATGCCGGGCATCCGGAGGCAACCGAAAAGTGCCCCGGGGCTCTTATCCTTCAGGCTTAAGCGGCGGTCTGGAGGGTTGGCTGCGGCAAGTCCACGGCCTTGAGCGGGAGGGCCAGCACGACCCTCAAGCCGGGCTCGTTGTCCTCCAGCCTGAGCGCTCCCCCATGAAGCCTCGCCACCGCAGCGGCCAAGCTCAAGCCCAAGCCGAAGCCGGGGCGCGAACGAGCCGTTTCCAGGCGGACGAAGCGCTCCAGCACCCGACCCCGCTCCGCCTCCGGAATGCCAGGACCGTGGTCTGCAACCACGATCCGCACCTCGCCGTCGCGGCGATGAGCCGATACGCTGATCGTCCTACCGGAAGCATCGGACGAGGCGCCGTATTTCAGGGCGTTATCGAGGAGGTTCGACATCGCCTGCCCGAGAAGCTCGCGGCTGCCGTGAATGGGCAGGTCATCCTCAACGGAAACCTCCAGATCCACGCCAGCCTCTTCGGCCAAGGCATCGTAGAGTTCGGCAACGCCGCGCACGGCTTCCGCCGCGTCGAAATCGGCCAGCCCCTCGCGGGCGCTGCCTGCCTCGAGCCGGGCGATCATCAGCAGCGCGTTGAAGATGCGGATGAGATTGTCGCTCTCATCGATGGTGGCCTCGAGCGCCGTCTTCAGCTCGTCCGGGGTCTTGGCCGTTCGCAGGGCCTCGTCGGCCTTGTTGCGCAGGCGCGTCAGGGGCGTCTTGAGATCATGGGCGATATTGTCCGAGACCTCCTGCATGCCGCGCATCAGCTCGCCGATGCGGTCGAGCATGGCGTTCAGGTTCTCCGCGAGCCGGTCGAGCTCGTCGCCGGTTCCCGCCACCTTCAGGCGGCCGCCGAGATCACCCGCCATGATGTGGCGCGTGATGTCCGTCATGTCGTCGACGCGCTTGAGCACCCGTCGCGTGATGAACCATCCGCCGAGGCAGCCAAGAACGCCGATGAACAGGAGCGAGTAGCCGAACGCCCGCTGGATGATCTCACGCAGGCGCCGGCGCTCCTCAACGTCGCGGCCGACGAGGAGGCGGAACCCTCCGGGTAGGAGATAGACGCGCACAATGGCCACATCGGGCCGCGTTTCGGTCTCGTCCGTGCGGTTGTAGAGCGTCTCGAACTGGCCGGTTCGGCTAAGAATATCAGGAGGCAGCGCGCCCACATTGCCGGCAATGCGTTCGCCGGCTTCCGTGGTCACCAGATAGAGCAAGGCGCCCGGCGCGCGTGAACGCCGCTCGACGTTGTTCACAAGACGACGCAAGCCGCCGAACCTATACTGATCGGACAGGCTGTTGATCTCGGATTCGATGCTGGAGACGAACTGCTCGGTCAGCAGCCGTTGGGCGTTCCAGGCCACATAGCCCAGGGCCACGAAGGCGAAGATGGTGAAGATGAGCAGATAGGCAAAGGACAGCTTGAAGGCCGTCGTGCGGACGAGCTTGCCGAGGGCGCTCATAAAGGCGCTCATGACCGTACGCTCATTCCTCGTCTCCCTCTGCGCCGACACGCACCGTGTAACCCGCGCCGCGGATGGTGTGGATGAGCGGCTTGTCGAAGCCCTTGTCGATCTTGGCGCGCAGGCGCGAGACGTGAACGTCGATCACGTTGGTCTGGGGATCGAAGTGATAATCCCACACATGCTCCAGCAGCATGGTGCGGGTGACCACCTGATTGGCATTCTTCATGAGGTATTCGAGCAGCCGGAACTCCCGCGGCTGCAGCACGATCTCTTGCCCTGACCGCGTCACGCAATGGGACAGGCGGTCGAGTTCGAGATCGGCGATGCGGTAGACGGTGGGCTCCGCATTGGGCGCCGATGCTCGCCGGCGCGAGAGAACCTCGACGCGGGCGAGAAGCTCGGAGAAGGCATAAGGCTTGGGGAGATAATCGTCGCCGCCGGCGCGCAACCCCTTCACCCGGTCGTCCACCTGGCCCAGCGCCGAGAGAATGAGAACCGGCGTCTCGACCTTCTGCTCGCGGAGAGACCGGATCAGGGAAAGGCCGTCGAGCTTGGGCAGCATGCGGTCGACCACGAGCACGTCGTAGTCGCCGGCTTCCGCCATGGCATAGCCGTCGAGGCCATCCGCGGCATGGTCCGCCACGTGGCCAGCTTCCCGGAACGCCTTGACCAGGTAGGAGGCTGCCTCCCGGTCGTCCTCAATGATCAGAATCCGCATCAGACTGAACGCCACACAAGAAAAAGCCCGTCGGCGGACCGGTCCTGGAGGGGAAAGACCGGCCCGCCGCGGGCAGAAGACACCAGGTGTCGGGGGCAATCAACTCAGAAAACCTGGTGCCTAACCTTTATCCGAGGGCGTTTAGACGCCCTTCGGCTGGCTCGCGACCTCAAGGGTCACGTTCCGCTCCTTGCCGTCACGCCACAGCGTGAGCGACAGGCTCTTGCCCGGGGCGACATTGGCCACCTTGCGGGAAAGGTCCTTGGCCTCGTTGATCGGCTGGCCGTCGACGGCGATGATGGTGTCGCCCGTCTTGACGCCGGCCTTGGCCGCGGGACCGTCCTTCATGGCCTCGGCCACGAGGGCGCCCTTGGGCTCCTTCAAGCCGATGGCCTCGGCGATCTCCTTGGTCACCGGCTGCATCTGCACACCGATGAAGCCACGGGTCACGGAGCCTTTCTCCTTCAGGGACGCGATAACGGTCTCGACCGTGCTCGCCGGGATGGCAAACGCAATACCCACATTGCCGCCCGATGGCGAGAAGATTGCCGTGTTCACGCCCACGACCTCGCCTGCGAGGTTGAAGGTCGGGCCACCGGAGTTGCCCCGGTTCACCGAAGCGTCGATCTGGATGAAGTCGTCGTAGGGACCGGCGCCGATGTCGCGGTGCTGGGCCGACACGATGCCGGCCGTCACCGTGCCGCCGAGGCCGAACGGGTTGCCGATGGCCACCACCCAATCGCCGATGCGAGCCTTCTGGCCGGCCAGGCGAACGTAGGGGAAGTCGCTGCCCTCGACCTTCAGCAGGGCGAGGTCGGTCTTCGGGTCGGTGCCGACCACCTTGGCATCGAGCGTCCTGCCGTCGTCCATGGTGATCTCGACCTCGGAGCCCTTGTCGACCACGTGGTTGTTGGTCACGATGTAGCCGTCGCCTGAGACGAAGAAGCCGGAGCCCATGGACTGGCCGAAGCGGCGGGGCCGCTCGCGGCGTTCGCCACGCTCACCACGCTCGCCATCACGGAACTGGCGGAAGAAGCGCTCCATCGGATGGCCGGGGGGCAGATCCGGCGCCGAAAAGCGCGGACCGTCCTCATCGTCGCGGTCGGCCACGTTCTGCACCTTGACCTTCACGGAAACCACGGCGGGCTTCACCCGCTCGATCACATCGGCGAAGGACGGAACATTCTGCACCGGCTGAGCCATGGAGCGCAGCTCGGCATGGGCGGCATTGGGGGCAACCAGACCGCTCTCGACGGCGCCGCCCGCGATCAACGCAGCCACGGCCGCTGCGCCGAGCCATGTCGCGGTGCGCTTGCGGGCGGGAGTGGAAACCTTGTCCAACATCTCTTGTCTCTCCTCGAAGAACCCTTGTCGGTTCGTCATGGGAGCAAGATGGGGGTTGGCGCCTTACGGTACCCTCACCCCTAGATGAAATGTTGGTAAGGTTTCGCGACAGGCGGACGGAGCCGTCTCTTACTTTCTCCCGCGGGACAAGCGCCTGAGCTGCTTACGACCGGTTTTCTGCACTTTAAGGATTCTGTTCGAAGTTGTTTTCAGCGTTAGCCGGCTGGCATGTTCAGCCTTGGCCGGGTCGCTCCGGACCGAGCCGATCGCAGTCGCCTTCTTTGGCGGGAGCGGCGCGTCGTTACGAGCGACGAAAGGACGGGCCATGCATTGGCTCACATGCGCAACACGCCGCTTCACAATCCGCTGGAAACCGTCGACGCCGATCTTTCCCTTAGGGGCAATCGCAAGCCTCGCCTCCTGACGGCATGCCTCGCGCTTGGCGACGAGATTTTCATCGGATCGTGCAGCGAAAGGAAGAACGAAAAGGACGAAACCCAATCCAAAGGCCGCTGCTTTCACGACCGTTCCTTTCGCAGGAGATATCAGGAGAACGACGGCCCGATATCACCAGCTCGGCGGTTTGGCTCAGCGACAAATTGGCATGTTCACTAGAAAAAGCGATGCCGTTTCCAACTGAGGAACGCGGGCCTAATGCAAGCGGACTATGCTCTCACAAATAAGCAAAGTTTCACGCCATGGCATGATTGATGATCAAGCGCTCCGATCGCGCTTGAGCAAAGTCTCCAGCGCCTCACGCTCCCCCTCATCGAGGGCCGCCGTGGTGGGCTGCGGGCGGCGCCTAATGGCGGCATACGCACCGATGCCACCGAGGATCAGAACCAGAGCCGGGGTCAGCCACAGCAGCAGGGTGTGGGTGCCGAAGGTTGGCTTCAGCAGCACGAACTCGCCGTAGCGCTGGACGAGGAAGCTTTCCACCTGATCGTCGGTGTCGCCAGCCACAAGGCGCTCGCGCACCAGGAGGCGCAGGTCCTTGGCGAGCTGGGCGTCGGAATCGTCGATCGACTGGTTCTGGCAGACGAGACAGCGCAGGCCTGCCGAGATTTCGCGGGCGCGTTTCTCCAGAGCCGGATCCTTCAGAACCTCGCCTGGCTGCACGGCAAAGGCGGAGGCGCTGAACACAAGGGCCGCGAAGAGGGCAAGGACGAAGCGCATGGCCTACTCCGCAGGAACCGCATTGGGCGGCATCGTCTTGGCCGGAACGGGTGCGCCGATGCGCAGGCGCCGGTCAGTGAGCGATATGCCGCCGCCGATGGCCATCACCAGGGAACCGATCCAGATCAGCAGGACGAGGGGCTTATGGTAGAGCCGGACGCCGATGGATCCGTCGGGCTGCGCGTCGCCGATGCTGGCATAGACTTGGCCAAGGCCGACAGTCAGGATACCTGCCTCCGTGGTTGGCATGCCGCGGGTCACGTAGAGACGCTTCATGGTCTCGAGCGTCCCAAGCTCGCGGCCGGAACTGAACACGGTTAAAACAGCCGCTTCCTCGCGGTAGTTGGCCTCGACGCGCGGGACGACCCGCTCGAGGCGCACCTCGTAGTCGCCGCCCTTCAGGCGCTCGCCAACTTTAAGGCTGCCGATGGCCTCGATGCCCCAGGCGGTAGCGGCAATACCGATGACGGTGAGGCCCACGCCCGCATGGGCGATGGCCGTGCCCCAGGCCGAGCGCGGCAGGCCTCGCGCTTTACGCCAAGCCACGGACAGCGGAGTGCCCTTCGACCAGGCGCGCGTCACGATTTCATTGAGCGAACCGAGCACCAGGTAGAGCCCGAGCCCGATGCCGAGGGGCGCCGCCATGGGGCCGTCATAGGTGACGGCGAACATCGCGATGGTGGCGAGAATCGAGAGGCCGAACACCGCATAGAGTCGCTGGGCCGTGCCGAGGAAGTTACCGCGCTTCCAGGCGAGCGTCTGCCCCAGCGGCAGGAGCAGCAGGAGCGGCACGATCAGCGGCAGGAAGGTGAAGTTGAAGAACGGCGCGCCGACAGAGATCTTCTCGCCCGTCAGCACCTCAAGCGCCAGCGGGTAGAGCGTGCCGATGAACACGGTGGCGCAGGCGGTGGCGAGAAACAGGTTGTTGACCACGAGCGCGCCCTCGCGGGAGACCGGCGCGAACAGGCCGCCCTGCTTGAGCATCGGCGCGCGCCAGGCGAAGAGCGCGAGCGAGCCGCCGATGAACAGGATCAGGATGCCGAGGATGAAGGTGCCGCGCTCCGGGTCCACTGCGAAGGAATGCACGGAGGTGAGCACGCCGGAGCGCACCAGGAAGGTGCCGAGCAGCGAGAGCGAGAAGGTCAGGATGGCGAGCAGGATCGTCCAGACTTTGAGCGCATCGCGCTTCTCCATCACGACGGTGGAGTGCACGAGCGCCGTGCCGGCAAGCCACGGCATGAGCGAGGCGTTCTCCACCGGATCCCAGAACCACCATCCGCCCCAGCCGAGTTCGTAATAGGCCCAGTAAGAGCCCATGGCGATGCCGAGCGTCAGGAACGCCCAGGCGCCGAGCGTCCAGGGGCGCACGATCCGGGCCCAGACCGCATCGATGCGTCCGTCGATCAGGGCCGCGCAGGCGAACGCGAAGGAGATCGAGAAGCCCACATAGCCAATGTAGAGGAGCGGCGGATGGATCGCGAGGCCGGGATCCTGCAGCAGCGGGTTCAGATCCTGTCCCTCCAGCGCTGCCGGAACCACGCGCGTGAAGGGATTGGAGGTCATCAGAATGAAGAGCAGGAACGCGATGGTGACGGCAGCCTGCACGGCGAGCGTGTTCGCCTGCAGCCGCATGGGGATGCTGTTGCGCGAGATCGCCACCACCGCGCCGAACAGGGCGAGGATCAGCACCCAGAGCAGCATGGAGCCTTCATGGTTTCCCCACACGCCGGAGATCTTGTAGATCAGCGGCTTTGCCGAGTGCGAGTTCTGCACCACGTTGAGCACCGAGAAGTCGGAAGCGAGATAGGCGTAGGTCAGGGCCAGGAACGAGAAGACGATGCAGGCGAAGACCGCCAGCGCGCTCGTCGGCGCCACAGCCATCAGCACGGGATCGTTGGCGCGCGCACCCCAGAGCGGCACGAGGAATTGGATCAGCGACAGGCCCAGGGCGAGCGCGAGTGCGAAATGTCCGGCCTCGACCAACACGAGGGCTCTCCCTTGCTATTGCGTCTTGGGCGCGGCGTTGGCCTCGCCCTGCCAGTGACCCTGTTTCTTCAGCGTATCGGCCACCTCACGCGGCATATAGTTCTCGTCGTGCTTGGCGAGAACCGAGTCGGCGCGGAAAGCGCTGGGGCTTTCCAGAATGCCTTCGGCCACGACCCCCTGCCCCTCTCGGAACAGGTCGGGCAGCAGGCCCTTGTAGTTCACCTTGATCACGGCCTCGGCATCCATCACCTCGAAGGTGATCTGCTGGTCGGCTCCGCGCTGCACGGAGCCCTCCTTCACGAGACCGCCGAGGCGGATGCGCGTGCCGGGCTGAACGCTCTTGGCCTGGATGTCGACCGGCGAGTTGAAGAACACGATCGTGTCGTTCATGGCGTAGAGCACGAGCCCGAGTGCGACCGCGAGGACGCATCCGGCAACTCCGATGAGGGTCAGGCGGCGTTGTTTTCTCGTCATGGCTGAGCGTCGGTGAGTTTCAGTTCCTGGGCCATCAGGTCGATGGTCTTCAAGGCCTCGGCATCCTGCGCCAGAGCTGCACGGGCGCGCTTAGCCGCGTCCGCTGCCTTGTCGCGCTGGCCCAGCACGGCATAGGAGCGCATCAGCCGGGTCCATTCCTCGGCGGAACCGCCCTGGGCTTCGAGACGGCTCGCAAGCCCCGCCACCATGCCGGCGATGGCCTCAGGGCCGATCTGTGCCGAAGCGCCCGCCAGGGCTGCCTCGGGCTGGGGTGCGCCGAGGGCTGACAGTTCCTGCCGCACCGCATCCGTCCATGGCGCATCGGCCGGCGAGGAAGCGAGAAGCTGCTGAAGAATGCTCTTGGCCTTGTCGGTCTGCCCATCCTGCACGGCCGCGCGGGCGAGATAGAACTGGGCCTTGGCCGCGCTCGGGTCGAGCTTGACCGCCTGCTCGAAGGCGGCTTGCGCCTCCGCCGAGATCAACCCATCCTTGGCGAGCACCAGGGCCTCGCCGTAATTGGCGAACCGGACGGCATCGGGCGCCTGATAGCGGATGGCCGATTCATAGGCTTTGACCGCATCCTCGATGCGGCCCATGCGCAGATAGACCGGGGCGATCACCTCCCAGCCGCGCCCGTCCTGCGGGTTCTTCGCGAGATGCGCCTCGATCTCGGCCACGGCGCCGAGCAGATTGCTGCTGCCAGCCTGCTGCGGCTGCATCCGCGCGCCCGGCGGCTCGCTGAGCAACTGGGGCGAGCCGTAGATTTCGTAAGTGGCGAGCGCCAGGAGCGGGATGATCGACAGGGCCAGCGTCGATGCCGCGCGGCGGCGGCGCAGGGCCGGCTCGCCGACCGCGGCAGAGACCTCTTCGGCCTGAAGCCCCGTGGCCCGGAGCAGCCGACGTCCGGCCTCGGCCTTGGCGGCATCCGCCTCGCTCGGCATGAGCACGCCGCGGCTTAGATCCCGCTCGATCTCGGCGATCTGCTCGCGGTAGAACTGCGTGTCCGGATCGGCCTGACGCCCGACGGCATAATGGCGCGACAACGGCCACAGCACCGCCATCACGGCTGCCGCCGTCATTATCAGGAGAATGATCCAGATCACCATAAAGTCCTATTTACTCCGTGTCCTCCTCAAGCACGACGGTGGCACGGTGTCACGCGTAAATCCCCTTAAGAGGAACTCCTATCCCCCGGGAGTTCCAGGATCGCGCGCAGGCCGCCCATGGGCGAGGCATCGAGTTGGAGCGAGCCCCGATAGAGGGCCGCGAGATCGCTCACGATGGAGAGCCCTAGGCCCGAGCCGGGCTTCGTCTCGTCGAGCCGCCGGCCGCGCTTGAGCATCTCGGTCCTGGCGGCCTCTGGCAATCCCGGCCCGTCATCGTCGATGAGCAGGCGGAAGCGCGGCCGGTCGTCGTCGCGGACGATCTCGGTGGCTATCACCACCTTGTGCGCGGCCCATTTGGCCGCGTTGTCGATGAGGTTGCCGGCCATCTCCTCGAGATCCTGCTTCTCGCCGCGGAAGCGCAGGTCCGGCGGGACCGCGAGCTCCACCTCCAGGTCCTTGTCGCGGTAGATCTTCGCGAAGGTGCGCGCGAGGCCTGCGATCACCGGCTCGGCCTCGGTCAACGTGCCGAGCGTGCCGGCGAGCGCCGCCGCACGGGCGCGGTCGAGGTAGTAATTGACCTGATCGCGCATGAGAGCCGCCTGCTCACGGACCCTGGCGGCGACATCCTCGGGGGCGTTCTCCGCCTCGTTCATGATCACGCTGAGCGGGGTCTTGAGCGCATGAGCGAGGTTGCCCACCTGCGTGCGGGCCCGCTCCAGGATCTCCCGGTTGGTGTCGAGGAGCAGATTCAGCTCGCTGGCGAGCGGAGAGATGTCGCGCGGATACTCGCCGGCGATGCGCTCCGCCTCCCCCTGCCGGATGGCGCCGAGCGCGCTACGCAGATTCGACAGGGGCCGGAGGCCGAAGCGGATCTGCAGGAGCGTGGTGAAGCCGAGCGCGAGCCCGAGAAGCGCAAAGGTGACGGTAAGGGCGAAGATGAAGTCCCGCACCGCTGCCTCGATCTCGTCGGCCGGTCCGGCCACGCGGATGATATAACGCCCGTCCTCACCGAGATCGATGTCGCGTTCGATCACGCGGAGATTGCGGTCGTCCGGCGCCCGTCCGTAGCCGCGGCGGATCTGCCCGAACCGGTCGTCGCCGGCGGCAAGGTTCGGCAGTTGCCCGCCGAAGAGGGACTTGGAGGAACGGATCTCGGCCGGCGCCGCATTGGGCCGCGCCACCTGCCAGTACCAGCCCGACAGGGGCAGCTCGAACCGGGGATCGCCGATAGGGCCGAGATCCCGGTCGGGATCGCCCGGCCCGACGAGGTTCGAGGCCAGCGTGTTGGCATAGACGAGAAGCCGCTGGTCGAAGGCCCGCTCCGTGTTGTCCCGGTAGAGGGTCGACAGGATCAGCCCGGCGATCAGCAGGATCACGAAGCTCCAGAAAACCGAGGAGACCGCCAGCCGGACCGCGATGGGGCGGCCGGCGAACCGTTTCACGAGCGGCGACAGGCCGGTCACGTCTTGGTCTGAGCTTGGGTCGTCTGGGCCTGGGTGGCGTCAAGGAGATAGCCCAGTCCCCGGACGGTCTGGATGATGTCGACGCCGAGCTTCTTGCGAAGCCTGCCGATGAAGACCTCGATGGTGTTGGAATCCCGGTCGAAGTCCTGATCGTAGAGATGCTCGGTCAGCTCGCCCCTCGAGACGATGCGTCCCATGTGGTGCATGAGATACGAGAGCAGCCGGTACTCGTGCGAGGTCAGCTTCACCGGGTTGCCGTCCACGGCCACGCGGCCCGAGCGGGTGTCGAGCTTCACAGGGCCGCAGGAGATCTCGCTCGTGGCATGCCCGGCCGAGCGGCGCAGCAGGGCGCGCACGCGGGCGAGAAGCTCCTCCATGTGGAAAGGTTTCGTTACGTAATCGTCGGCGCCCGCATCGAAGCCCTGGACCTTGTCGCTCCAGCGGTCGCGGGCGGTGAGAATGATCACCGGCATCTTGCGTCCCTCGCGGCGCCAAGCGGTCAGCACGGAAACGCCGTCCACCTTCGGCAGGCCGAGATCGAGGATGATGGCATCGTAGGGCTCGGTTTCGCCGAGGAACTGCCCCTCCTCGCCATCCATGGCGGTGTCCACCGCGTAGCCTGCCTGTTCAAGGGCAGTCACGATCTGCTTATTGAGGGTCTTGTCATCCTCGACAACGAGTAGGCGCACGGTTCTGGCTTTCCTATTTGACCGATCTCACGCGCCCGGAGGAGCCGTCGATCATCACTTGCACGATGCGACCGTCCTTTTGCAAGGCCATGATCACATAGACAAGGGCATCGCTGTTGCGGCAGAGGCTGGCCCGGACCACGTCGGCGCCCGGAACCTGTCGCCGCGCCGTCATCACGGCGGAAGCCGGCGTGACGACACCCTTCGAGGCCACGGCTTCCTGCATCTCGCGGGGCGGAAGGCAGTTCCTGAGTGCCGCCGACGCGCTTTGCGCATGAGCCGCCCCCATCGTCCCCCACAACGCTATGACCAGACAAACCAGACGCATGAGGTGACCATGCCTTTGCCGCACTGAATGAATTCTGAATACTAAGTAGGGTCGGTTCCGGAAGGATAAACCGGCCCGATGGCCTTAATGTCCTTAGTTCAGGATCTGTTTCGTCGCCAGGATCCGGAACAGGGTCGAGGCGATGAAGCTGCCGGCGGCGATGAGCTGGACCAGCGCTTCCTCGACCGCGCCGGTGGACAGCGCTGAGCCGTCGAAGCCGAACAGCCCGAGGACGAGGGCCGAAAGCCCGATCAGACCATAGCCCCGCGGGATCGGCGCGCCCTCCGTGGAGGTGAGCCCGTCGATGTCCTTGAGGCGTGGGCCCTCCACATATTTCGTGTCGCTGCCGGAAAAGAGCGCATTGTCGATGGCAGCGCCCGCAAGCGCCCCGAGCGCCCGCCCCCCCATGGCGCCGATCGGCCCGCCGACCATGCCGCCCACGACGGAACCGACGGTTTGAAGAACGATGGTGGCCATCAGGGAGCATCCGGGAATCGAAAGGCATGGGACAGGTGACGTCGCCACCAGGGCCGGAACGCGACTTCCGCGACGGCTGCGCCGTCATGGGCGTGGATCATGGTGCTCGGCGAGGTGGCGATGGCGCAGTGCTTGGCCGGCAGGTTGTCGCGCCAGCGGAAGAGCAGCACGTCGCCCGCTGCGAATTGGGTCCGCTCGATCTCGATAAGATGTTGTCGCGCAGCGGCCACGAGCGTATCCGCCCCCGCCTCGGCCCAATCGGGCGAGTACGGCGGCGGCAGCTCGGGCTCGGCCCCCATGACCCCACGCCACACGCCGCGCAGCAGCCCGAGGCAGTCGCAGCCGACGCCTTTCAGCGAGGCTTGGTGGCGGTAGGGCGTGCCGATCCAGGAGCGGGCCTCGGCGAGGATGAGGTGAGGTGCGGGCATGATGAAAATGCGTGCGGCAGCACCCTCCCCTTGAGGGGAGGATCGGCTCGAAGAGCCGGGGTGGGGTGAATGGCGCTGTCGGTTGGAATAACCGGCGTTGGGTCCGATGGCAGTCGGCAAAGTGTGGCGCTGCCACCCCACCCCGCCGCCCTACGGGCGTCGACCCTCCCCCTCAAGGGGAGGGTGAAGAAGGCGTCATTTGAAGAAGCTCCCGCCGTCGAGCCCCGGCTCACCCTGCTGCGGCATGCGGATGATGAAGTCGTTGCCGGGCATGTGCGGAAAGCCGCGGAAGTTTACGACGTTGTCGAACTTCCTGCGGCACATGGCGTGGGTCTTGTCGCAGCCCGCCGTCACGCGGAACGTGTCGCCGATCTTGATCGCCTGCGGCGCGCGCTGCCACAGGTCGAACTCGTCCGTGCCGTTGATGGCACGATGCACCTTGATCTCGACGGAGATGCCCGCATTGTCGCCAGTGACCCAGGTGAGCCGGCCCGCATTGCACCATCCGTCCGCAAAGCCGATGCCGGAGGCGGCAATCGTCAATGCACCATCGGTGCGCGTCACCGTACCGGTGTCGGAATAGGCGGATGCGGTGAGGTTCACGCCGCATTGCGCATCGCCGAGATCCGCCGAGCAGGTGGCGCGAAACAGCCGCCCGCGCTCCTCGTCGAAGCGGTGCATGAGCCCCCTCACCTCGGCCACGAAGCTGCCGTCGGCGCGGCGGATCTCGCCGATGGCGCCGATGTCGAGGAGCACGCGCTCGGCCACGTTGCTCCAGTTCACGAGCCAGGTCTCCACGCTCGCATCGTCGCAGAGGCCCGGCGCGATGTCGTGCTCGGTCAACCCTGCGGAGACGAGCGCGCCGGCCACCTCGCCGCCGCCCACCGCGAAGCCGAGTTCGGCCGTCGCCTCCGCCGCCTCCAGTCCCGAGCGGGCTGCGTACGCAGTGCCGTTGAAGGTGATGTCGTGGTCATGGTCGGTGAAACCGAACGCGGTGCCGTCGCGGCGGATGAGCCGCCAGCAATGGCACAATGTCGTCGCTCCCTCGGCCATGTGGGCGGAGAGGTTTTCAGGAATGGTACGCATGAGAGCCGGACCTAATGATGTTGTGATCGTGTCTGTAAACTCACCCGCTCGTCATCCCCGGACTTGTTCCGGGGATGACGAGGAGGATGTCATTCCCGGCCGGAGCGCAGCGGAGGGGAAGGGAATCCACTCACACCCTCAGCGCGATAGATCCCCTTCCCGCACTTCGTGCGCCGGGGATGACAAAGGTGAAAGTCAGGGAACGATCTCGATCAGCGGGATCTGCGGGATGCCGCCGGCGTCGAAGGTAGAGAGGTCGATGTCGAGCTCGTCCGCGTCGAAGCGCACCGGCACGTCGAAAGCGAAGCCCGCGGTGATGACGGCGCCGGCCGGCGGCGCGGCGGAGAACGTCACGAGACCCGTCACCGGGTCGCAGTTGAAGCCTGAGCCCACCGCCTGCTCCACTCCATTCACCGCCACCCGCACCGTGCCGCCGACCGGCTTGGCAATGCTGCGGCTGTAGGGCGCGAAGGCGGAGCCGTAGGCTTTCACCAGCTGGAAACTCCGCTCCGCCCCGGTGCCGGTGCCGATGCGCTGGTCCAGCGGCGTCGGCTCGCGGGAGGGCGGGCCGGAGCGCCAGTCGGTGCGGTCGCGGAAGCGGAAGCCGTAGAGCCTGCCGCGCCGCTCCTCGAAGAAGGCGATCACCGTGTGCAGGGCATCGACTGTCCTGACCCCGAGCCCCGCATCGTAGCGGCGGCGCGAGCCGGCCCAGCGGCTGTTGCGGTGCTCGCGGCCGGAGGCGAGCGTGACGATATCGGTCCGCCGCACGGGCCCGCCCCGGCTGCCGAGGCTGACGTCGAGGGGAAAGCGGACCTCGTGGAAGTCTGAGGCCATGGTTGATCCTGTGAGCTGTGAAACGAAAGAACCGGGGTGGCGTTGACGAGGCGCAAGCCATTCAACACGGAGGCGGCCCGCGATGAGCAATGCTCCCAACGACCTCGCGCAGGATTTCCCGGACAAGGTCGACCGGATCCACCAGCTGAAAACGAGCAACGGCCGCTTCGCGCGGCTCTATGACGAATACGACGAGCTGAACCGCACCATCCACCGGATCGAGACCCGGGTGGAGCCCAAGCCCGAGGAGGTCGAGGAGGAGCTGAAGCGCCGCCGCCTGCAGATCAAAGATGAGATCATGGCCATGCTCGAGGGCACGGACGCCTGATCGAGATTTCCGGAAACAATCCACAGTCCTCATCTTGAGGAGGGCCTCAGGCCCGTCTCGAAGGAGGATCCAGAGAGCACTGGAGGCTCCTTCGAGACGCCGCGTTCAGCGGCTCCTCAGGATGAGGCTGTCATTTGTAAAAAGCATTCGGCCTCACATACCCCGCTGCCCGCGCGCGACCGCTCGGGCAGCGCGGCGGAGACCTGCGCCTCGGAGCGGTGGAAGCTCTCCGCGTCCGGGGTCGTGACGTTGACGGTCACGGAGGCCGGCCGCCCTCCCCCGCCGCCGCGCACGCCGAGCCGCCCGTCCGGCCCGCGCGCCAGCGGCATCACGGCTTCCGCCCCCTGCTCGCCCATGAGGCCGAGTCCGCGCCCGAGCGGAAAGTAAGTTGGCGCCCCGACGACCCCACCCTTGGCGAAAGGCATCAGCATGCCTCGGGAGAGCACGCCGCCCTTGACCAGAGCCGGCCCGCCGGCGCCGAACAGTAAGCCGAGAAGGGACGACAGCCCGCCGCTCAGGCTTTGCCCTGCGCCTGACAGATCAGGGCCCATCGGCAGCGCATTGCCAAACAGGCCCGCCATCAGTGTTTGCATGCCACGGCTGAGGGCCATCTGTAGTGGAGCCATTGCGGACTTCAGCGCAAATTCTGTGAATGTCTTGCGTACGTCCTTTAGAACGTTATCAAATTTCTTGCCTTCCGAGATGTTCTTAGTGCCCGTTTGAGAATTGCTACGGGTGAGCGATGCGGCGGAGCATGAGACTGCTCATGGCCACCCCGATCAT
>NZ_JAFBID010000097.1 GCF_016811235.1 Microvirga arabica | reverse complement strand
GGGCCTTGGTTTTGAGTCACGTCAGCCACTAGGAGCCGGCCGAATTTTCGACGTTGAAGGGCTGCTTCGGGTCAAAATTTCACGTTCCAGCCTTCCCA
This sequence comes from Microvirga arabica, assembly GCF_016811235.1. Taxonomy (GTDB): domain Bacteria; phylum Pseudomonadota; class Alphaproteobacteria; order Rhizobiales; family Beijerinckiaceae; genus Microvirga; species Microvirga arabica. The sequence continues at coordinate 20,072 of NZ_JAFBID010000097.1, read as the reverse complement.
ATGAATGTCGGCACTTGAGTGTCGAAGCGGACCAAACGCATACGTCTCAGGCGTGCCACGATCGGACCTTAACGGCTGGGATGATCCAGGTTTGGGTCGAACTGCCACACGGTCAGGATTGTTGATCCGGTGGTCTTGCGAGCTGCGCCTTCACCAGTGGAGCGACGATGTCCGTGACAGCGTCTTCCACCTTCAATAGGACCGCGCGCCGGACCTCCAGCACCCTGATGGGATCCGTAGGGTTTCCAGGCATCAGCACGGTCTGCCATCTCAGCCTGTTGGCGAGGCGGTTCCGGAAGAACATCTCCGAGCTCTTCGGTGGAAATGTCCCGCCGGATCGGCAGTGGCCAGGCCCCTCCACAGTCCGACCAAGAGGTCGATCATTCGCTCGATCACGTCCTTAGATGATCCGCCCTGAGGTTGCGGGGCTCCTTGCGCTCCTGGATGTAAGCTGCAGGCCGCGTCGGCAGATCGCGTGCGAACTCAATGAGCTTGGGCCGTTCCCTGGTGTGTGAGGATGGGACGGAGAGCCTGAAAAGGATTGCTCCTGTTAGCGACGGTGTTCAGCGGCAGGCGCCGTGCGTAGTGACCTGTTATCTTAGGCTCCGAAGCAGCCTGGGAGCATTATCAATCGGCCCATCTGGCCCCTGGGATGATCTACGATCGTAACCAGTTGGCTGGCGAGCCAAAGGCACGCGCAGAAATAAACGATGCCCATAGGCAACCAGCTGACCCGCAGGACCCTGGAGTCGAAACCCAGCTATTGAGCGGCGGTGCTGTGGCGGCGGCTCATGGGCACGACCGTGTTTGAGGCCGGGGCCGCTCCAGGAGGGCCGATAATGATGTCACGGCAACCTGAGGCGAACACGATAAGTTCTACTTTGTTTAATTCAGGGGATCACGCCCGCTGCAGACGTCGGTGCCGCCGTGGCTCGTAGACGGTAGACATGGTTGGCAAGGGCGGACTGGTGCGACGACGACAGCATGCCGAAACGACCGATAGGCGTGAGGATATAGTCGCGGATAAGAACCTCGGTTATCTCACAACTCCGGAACGATTAGATCGGCCACAGGGCCGTCGATGAGAAGCTCGGCCCCGGTTTGGGCCTGCAGCGCCTCCAGGGAGAGCGTGGGCAACTTCTCGCGCAGAACGAAGCGCCTGCCTTTGATGTCCACAACCGCCAGGCTGGTATAGACGCGCGTGACGCAGCCCACGCCCGTCAGAGGAAGGGTGCAGCACTTCACCAGCTTGGGCTTGCCGTCCTTGGTCACATGATCGGTGATGACGGCCACACGTTTCGCGCCGTGGACGAGGTCCATCGCTCCGCCGACCGCCGGGACACCTTTGGGCCCGGTGCTCCAATTCGCCAGATCGCCGTTCTCCGCCACCTGATAGGCGCCGAGGATCGCCACGTCGAGATGGCCGCCCCGCACCATGGCGAAGCTGTCGGCATGGTGGAAGAAGGCGGCGCCGGCATTAAGTGTAACGGCCTTCTTGCCGGCATTGATCAGGTCCCAGTCCTCGTGCCCCTCGGCCGGCGATTCGCCGAAGTTGAGGATGCCGTTCTCCGTGTGAAAGACCGCCTGGCGTCCAGGCGGCTGGTATTGGGCCACCATCTCGGGAAACCCGATGCCGAGATTGACATACGTCCCGTCTGCGATGTCCTGGGCCGCGCGCCAAGCGATCTGAGCGTTGGACAGCTTTGTGGTCATGGATAATGCGCTCCGGCGCGGTTGAGGACTTCTTCCTGCTGCGGGTCGGGCACTTCGACCACGCCCTGCACGAAGATGCCGGGAGTGACCACATGCTCCGGATCGATCTCGCCGGGCTCGACGATGCGGCTGACCTGCACGATCGTGGTCGCTGCCGCCATGCACATGAGCGGGTTGAAGTTCCGTGCGGCCTTGCTGTAGGTCAGGTTGCCGTGTCGGTCGCCGGCATGAGCCTTGATCAGCGCGAAATCGGCTTTGAGCCAGCGCTCCCGAACATATGGCTGCCCGTCAAATTCGGCGATCACTTTGCCGTCGGCCAGATGGGTGCCATAGGCCGTGGGCGTATAGAAGGCCGGGATGCCAGCGCCGCCCGCGCGGATGCGCTCGGCGAGCGTGCCTTGAGGCACCAGTTCCAGTTCAATCTCGCCTGCTAGGTACTTCTCCGTGAAGACGCGCGGGTCGGACGAACGCGGGAATGAACAGATCAGCTTCCTCACCATGCCGTGTTCGATCAGCGCCGCAAGGCCAACATGGCCGTTGCCTGCGTTATTGTTCACGACAGTCAGATTCTTCGGGCTGCCGGTCGCGTGGAAGCGATCAATCAGCGCATGGATCAGTTCGATCGGCGAACCTGCGCCACCAAAGCCGCCTATCATCACGGTTGCACTGTCACCGATCTTCGCCACGGCCTCGGCGAGATGACCAATGGTCTTGTCCATCGGAAGGACTCCTCTTCCGCCGGAGGATGAGACCATCCTCCGGCGTATCGAAGAAATAAACAGGGAGACGCTTGTTGCGATATCGCACCAGAGAAGACGATGCCTGTCCACAAGCGCGACATGATAGAAGCCTAGCGAAAAGCCTCCAGGTGATGGAGACGTTTGCCGCTGTTCGGCCCCCTCAGATGATTTCCGAGTTCGCCGCCATAGGGTTGGAGGTCCTCAGCTGTTTCAAAGCCTAGCCCGCAGTTTCAAGATCGGCGAGTGCCCATTTTTCCGAATGGTGCTCGCCACCTGACCCGCGAAGGCGGATATCGAGCCAGCCAAGATCATTAACAATGGCGCGGTCACCTTCGTTGATAATCACGGTCGTCGTCTCAGCTTCTAGGATCGCTGGACCAGCAATGCTATCGCCGGGGACAAGTGCCTCCAGCTGATAGACTGGGACTTCACGCCACGAGCCGAAGAAGGCTCTCCGCTTGCGATGTGGCTCCGGTGTCCCCCCAGTTCTCGAACTCGAGGGGTGGAGCTGTGTTGCACTTGGCACGACGCCGATAGCGGCAACACGGGCATTAACAAAGACGACTTCTTGGCCGCGAGACGCATAGGTATAGAGTTCCTCATGCCTCTGGTGGAAGCGTTCCTGGATCTGCTCGATAAGATCGCTTCTCGTCCATTCTACATCATCCAACGGCACATCGATCTCGAAGATCTGCTCGCCGTACCGCATTTCGGCGGATCTCTCGATACGAAGCGGTCCGCTGTACCAACCCTGCAGGCGCTCGAGCGCCTGCCTCTCAAGGCTGGCGAACACTGCACGCATATGCTCGGAATCCGCCTGCGCCTCAGCGCCAATATGAGTGTGGCTCACCTCGTAACGAAGGTCGCTGGCGAGCATGCCCCAAGCCGACAGGACGGAAGCGACCGTCGGCACGACCACACGCGGGATGTCGAGTTCGCGCGCGACCTCGATGGCATGGAGACCCGCCGCTCCACCGAAGCTGAGGAGCGCGAACTTCCTTGGATCGACCCCTCGCCTCAATGTCATGATGCGGATGCCGTCCGCCATCTTGAGGTTGATGAGCCGGTAAATGCCGGCGGCAGCTTCGCTACTCGATACCCCAAGTGATGCTGCGAGTTCGTCCACGACGTTTTGGGCGGCCTTGAGATCGAGCTTGCGCCGTCCGCCAAGGAAGTTGTCGGCATCGAGATAGCCGAGGATCAGGTTGGCATCGGTCACAGCGGGCATCTTGCCGCCGTTGCCGTAACAGGCCGGCCCAGGCACCGAGCCTGCGCTTTCCGGCCCCACATTGAATGTGCCGCCTGAATCCACTCGCGCGATCGATCCGCCACCGGCACCGATACTGGCAATGTCAAGGCTGCGCAGCGCGATGCGCTGGTCTGCAAGCCTACCATCCGCCGAGAGCACTGCCTGCCCGCCTGCGATGAGGGAGATGTCGGTGCTTGTTCCGCCCATGTCGAAGGGGATGAGATCGGCAACGCCGAGAAGATCGGCGCAGCGACGCGAGCCGGCGATGCCGCCGGCGGGACCGGACAAAACCGTTCCGGATGCGAGCCTTGCCGCCTCTTCGACAGGAGCCATGCCGCCATGCGAGAGGATGATGAACAGGTTGCCGGAGAACCCTCCATCGGCGAGTCGCCGCTCGAGATTATTGAGATAGCGCCGGACGGCAGGGCCGACATAGGCATTCACGACCGTCGTCGAGACGCGCTCATATTCCTTGATCTGGGGCAGCACGTCGCTGGAGCGCGAGACATAGACATCCGGCAGCTCCCGCTGAAGCCGCTCGACGGTCTCGATCTCGTGCTGCGGGTTCCGGTAGGCATGAAGGTAGCAGACCGCGACGGCCGTTGCGCCGGACTGCCTAATCGCCTCAATGGCCTCGCCCAGGGAGTCCTGGTCGAGTGGTGTCATCACCGATCCGTCCGGACGCAGGCGCTCACGCACGCCGAAGCGGCGATGCCGCGGCACGAGCGGTTCAGGCGGCGGCGAGCGCAGATCGTAGCGGTTGCCTTTCAGACCCTCGCGCATTTCCAGAACATCGCGATGCCCCTCCGTCGTAAGAAGAGCCACTTTCGCGCCCTTGCGCTCCAGAAGAGCGTTGGTCGCCACGGTCGTTCCATGCACGAAGCGGCCTGTCCGTCCGAGCATGTCAGCCAGTGGCGATTCAAGACGGCGTGCCAGTTCCTCGAGGCCGGTCATCACGCCGATCGACTGGTCGGCAGGGGTCGATGGAGACTTCGCGAAGATGGTGTTGCCGCTCTCGTCGATCGCGACCAGATCCGTGAAGGTGCCTCCGACGTCGACACCAATGGTAAGCGTTGTCATGATGCTTTCACTCCGCTCTCGACGGTATTGATAAGTCCTTCCTGGAGATCGCGTTTGCGCGCCTCCTCGCTTCGCTTCTCAGGTGGCCCCCAGCCGCCGCCGCCACTTGAGCGGATTTCGAGCACATCGCCCGGCCTGATCTCGATGCCGACTTCCTTCGTCTTCAGTTCGCGGGGAGCATGCCCCTCTGACAGGAGGTGATAGTGATGGGGCTCGCCATCCTTTCCACCCAGCAGACCGCAGGCACCATGCCGCGCGCCGTCGCCGGCGGTGTTGGCGCGTACGGGTTTTGCGGTCTCCACGACGAGATCGAGGGCTACACCGAGCCCACCGCGATATTGTCCTTCGCCGCCGGAGCCAGCCCGGAATTCGTGATGCCGGAAGTGAAGCGGAAAGCGGGCTTCCGCCACTTCGATGCTGCCGAACTTGATGCCGCCAGCGGTATGCCACTCGCCAATGGATGACCAGCCGTCACCCTCGGAGGATGCGCCGCCGCCGGGCCTGGCGTGGAACATGTGCCAAATGAACTCGCGTCCGGTGCGCGGATCCTCTCCCTGGATGGCGATGCGGAAGCGGCGACTCCAGCCGGCCATTGCGCGGTCGGGACACGAGGCGGCAAGCGCCTTGACGACCGCCTCGACGATTTCGTTCGAGGGGTGGCTGGTGCACAGGGTCACAGGGCGCCCTGGGTCTGCCCAAACGATGGTGCCCGGCTTCGCGACGATCTTCAGCGGACGCAACGCGCCCGAGTTCTTGGGCGTCTCCGGATCGATCAGGTACGCGAAGGCCATGACGACCGCCGCCTGCATGTTGGCATGGGACGAGTTGACAAAGCTAATCGCCTGCGGGTCGGACTCGGTAAGGTCGACCTCGACATCGCTGCCGCTTTTCGTCACCTTCGCCGCGATGCGGATGTTCTCCCGGCCGAAGCCGTCATCGTCGAGGAAAGCCTCGCCGTAGAAGACCCCATCCTTCCACGTCGAGACGACGGCGCGCGCCTGCTGCTCGGCGGCATCTAAGATCATCTCGATCGCTTCCTCGACAAGCTCCGAGCTGAATTCGCCGAAGAGCTTCGCCAAGCGGCGCTCGCCGAGATGCGCGGCTCCGACCATTGCCGCGAGATCGCCCCGGAAGTCGCGCGGATTGCGCACGTTAAGAGCCAGCATATCGAGAAGATCTTCGCGCGGCTTGCCGGCCTCGTAGAGCCTGATCGGCGGAATCCTGAGACCTTCCTGCCAGATTTCGGTCGCTTTCGGGTTATAGGCGCCGTGTGTCGCGCCTCCGATATCGCTCTGGTGCGCACGCACGATGGTCCAGAACAGGCGGCGCTCGCCATCGAACACCGGAACGAACGCCGTCAGGTCTGGCAAGTGGCTGCCGCCGTGGTAGGGATCGTTCAGCAGGAACACATCGCCCGGGCGGATGTCCTGGAAACGTTCTTCAACGGCGAGAGCAGCCCAGGGCAACGCGCCGACATGGACGGGAATGTGGTCCGCCTGGGCGACGAGGCGGCATTTCGTGTCGCAGATCGCGAGGGAGAAATCGCGGCTTGAGTTCAGAATCTGCGAATAGGAGGTCCGCAGCATCGCTTCGCCCATCTCGGCGACAATCGAACTGAAGCGGTGCTGGACCACCGAGCGTGTGATGGGATCGACATTTGTCGACATGGTTGACTTCCTCGTCATAGGGACAGAGCTTTTCCGCCCTCAGAACTTGGCTGAGTGGATCGTGTTCAAACGTTTTCAGTAATACAGTCCGTTCGCGATCAGGCTGTAGACGCCAGTGCCTCCAGCGACTTCGAGACGGCCGAAACGATTTCCTGAACATCCGCATCGGACATCGGCGTCGAGAGGGCCATGAGGCCATAACTCGCCGCGAGGACGCCGTTGTTGAGCAGGTTGAGATTGAACGCGGCAAGGCGGCGGGACTCTGCTTCGCCCATATAGGCTGACCGATAATCCCTAACCGTCTTGTCGGTGAAATGGATCTTCAGGAGCGAGCCGAGGCCGACGGCGCCGCCTGGGATATTCTGCCGCCTGAAGGCCTCGTTGATCCCCGAGCGCACGGCCTCGCCCATCGCATCGAGACGGGTGAAGGCTGCCTCGTCGAGGAGTTCCATCGCCGCCAATCCGGCGCGCATGGTCACGGGATTGGCCGAGAACGTGCCGCCATGCGGCAGTGCGGGCTTTCCGGCGCTCGGGTCGAACACGGCCATCACCTCATCACGTCCACCGATGGCGCCGACCGGGAAGCCGCCTCCGATGATCTTGCCGAGGGTCGTAAGGTCGGGTTCGATGTCCCACAGCCCCTGAGCACCGTGATAGCCGAGGCGGAACGTGATCACCTCGTCGAAAACAAGGAGGGCGCCGACCTCGCGCGTAACCTCGCGCAGAGCCTGAAGATATGCCTTGTCGGCAGGCGCCAGTCCCGCGCGGTTGGGCATGGGATCGACGAGCACGCAGGCGAGGCTCGGGCCATGCTCGCGGATGAGGCTCACGGCAGCGTCAATATCGTTGAACGGGATCGACACCACATCAGCGAGAACGTTCTCCGGCGTTCCCTTTGCGTATGCCACCGACACAGGCGCGTTGCGGCCCCAGGCTTCCGGGGTAGGATCGAGGCTGACCTCAGCATAGTCATAGGAGCCATGGTATGCCCCCTCGCACTTGGCAATCTTCGGGCGCCCGGTGAAAGCGCGCGCCGCCTTCAGCGCTATCATGACCGCTTCGGTGCCGGAATTCGCGAAGCGAACCTGATCGACCGAGGGAAGCCGGCTTGCGAGAAGTTCGGCCAGGTCGATCTCGGATTCCGTCGGCATTCCGAAGGCGGAGCCTAGGGCCAGTTGCTTCGTCGCAGCCTCGTTCAGGGTCGGATGAGCATGTCCGTGGATCAACGAAGTGAAGTTGTTGATGCAGTCGATGCGTGAAGCGCCATCTACATCCCATACGCGGCACCCTTCGCCGTGGGATGCGTAAATTGGGAATGGCTTCATGTAGACCGTCGTGCGGGTGTTGCCGCCCGGCAGGCTCTTCTTGGCGCGCTCATGCAGCGCCTTGGAACGAACCGATGAATCCGGATAAGTCATTGATCAACTCCTTTTGCGCTAGCGGCCGAGATAGGCTTCGCGAACACGCGAATTTTGTTTGAGATCCTTCGCCGCTCCTTCGAGAACCACGCGGCCCGTCTCGAGAACATAGCCGCGGTTGGCCACGGCGAGTGCGAGAACCGTATTCTGCTCCACGACCAGAATGGTCATGCCGGCTTCCCCGATGAGCTTGACCCTCTCGTAGACCTCCTCTGCGAGGCGCGGAGCGAGACCAAGTGAGGGCTCGTCGAGCAGCAGGATGCGGGGACGAGCCATCAGCGCCCTGCCGATGGCGAGCATCTGCTGCTCACCACCGGACAGAGACCATCCAAGCTGGCGGCGACGTTCCTTCAGGCGAGGAAAAAGATCGAACACGCGGCCAAGATCATCAGCAATGGACTGGCTCCAGCGGCGCCAGGGCGCGGTTGCAAGTGACAGGTTTTCCTCAACCGTCAGACCCGGAAAGATCCGGCGTCCCTCGGGCGCATGGGCAATCCCAAGACGAACCCGGCGCTCGCTGGGGATCGTGGCGAGTGAACTACTCTCGAAAACGATATCACCGGACTTCACCTTGTTGAGACCGGATATGGTCTGGAGCAGCGTGGTTTTACCTGCGCCGTTCGCCCCGATCAGGGCAACCGTCTCCCCGGCTTTGACCGTGATGTTCACGCCGTGCAGGGCAACGATGTCGCCATAGGCCACTGTCAGGTCGTTACACGTCAGCATGGGAATACCCCTCGCCAAGGTAGGCTGCCAGAACGGCAGGGTTGGTCTGCACTTCCGCAGGCGTACCTTCGGCGATCATGCACCCGAAGTTCAGCACGACGATGCGCTCTGCAAGGCGCATGACCATGCCCATGTTGTGCTCGATCAGGACGACGGCGAGCTGGTGCTCGGCTCGAAGAGCGGTGAGGCGCTCCATGAGGAGCTCCACCTCGCCGGAATTGAGGCCCGCAGCAGGTTCGTCGAGAAGCAGCACGCGCGGCTCGCAGGCCAGGGTCCGGCACAGCTCCACCATTCGCCTCTGTCCGTAAGACATCGACGAGATCTGGTGACGGGCAACGCCGCTGAGCCCCATTCGGTGAAGGATCGACATGGCGAACTCCTGCAACTCCTTCTCGCTACGCCCCTTGCGCACGGCGGCTCCCGTCATGACGTTTTCGACGGCAGAGAGGCGCTCGAACAGGCGGCCATGCTGGAATGTCCGCCCGAGGCCGCTGCGGATGCGGGCATGCGTTGCCCATCGCGTGACGTCCTTGCCGTCGAGCCAGATCTTTCCTTCCGTCGGCATGGTCAGTCCGGTGAGGACATTCAGCAGGGTGGATTTGCCGGCTCCATTGGGACCGATCACCGCCAGGAATTCGCCGGCATTGACGGTCATGTTGACCTCAGAGAGCGCTTGTAGCCCACCGTAACGCTTGGAAATCGCTTTCGTGTGCAGGATCGTCATGAATGAGCTCCAGCGCGTGCGGGCACATTGGTGGTCTCATCGCCAGGGGAGCGACGCTTCAAGGAGATGCGCCTGACCAAGCCTACGATGCCGGTCGGCAGGATGACGAGGATCACCAGCATCATCAGGCCGAAGAAGAGAAGGTAGGCATCGCCCAGGACGCGCAGCCATTCCGGCAGGAAAGTGAGAACGACCGCGCCGATGATCGCACCGGCGATGGAGCCCTCCCCGCCGACGATCAGCATAGCGAGGTATGTAATCGAATGGGCGTAGTTGAAGTCCTCCGGCGCGACGAAGCGAATATGCGTGGCAAATAGGCATCCGGCGATTGCAGCGCATGTGCCTGCGAGTGTGAAGGCGGCGACCTTCACGCCCGTCACGTCGATCCCGGCCATGGCCGCGGCGATCTCGTCGTCACGCACGGCGATCATCGCCCGTCCGTGGCGGGAACGGTGAATTGCTGCGGCCGCAGCGGCAACGAGGGTCAGGCTGATGAGCGCGAACCACAGAAAGCTGCGCTCGTCAGACAATTCATACCCGGCGACGCTGAGGTGAGGAATCCCGGCGATGCCATTCGTGCCGCCCGTCAGATCAAGCCAGTTGATGGCGACGATGGTGAAGCTGACATTGAAGCCGAGGGTCGCCAAGGCGAGATAATGCCCTTTCAGGCGAAGCAGCGGATAGCCGATCAGCGCTGCCGACAACGCGGTGGCGATGATGGCGACGGGCATGGCAACCCAAGGAGACAAGCCCAGTTTTGTTGTCAGAATGGCGACGCAATAAGCGCTGAGGCCGGCAAAGGCAGAATGGCCGAGGGAGATGAGGCCGGAATAGCCGAATGCAAAGTTGAGGCCGATTACCGCGACCGCCGAAACAACCGCGAGGTTCATCAGGCGAAGACTGTAATCGGAGAGCACCAGCGAGAGCGCCCCACCGATAACAAGGATGGCGACGAGGCCAAGGAGAGTGCGTATGGACATTCGACTAGCCCCTATCCTGGATGCGCTCGCCGAAGATCCCCTGCGGGCGGACGAGCAGGAAGGCGATCATGGCCCCGAATGCGATCAGATCCTTGTAGGCCGACGATAGGTAGGAAGCGCCGAGCACCTCCGTGAGGCCGACGAAGAGACCACCAGCAATCGCGCCGGGCAGACTGCCGAAGCCGCCGATGATGGTGGCCGCGAAGGCCTTGAGCGCAATGGGATCCCCCATGTTTACGTCGGCAAACCACATTGGCCCGAGCATGAGGCCCGCGATGCCGGCGAGAAGCGCCGCGAGCACCCAGGAGAAAGCAAGAAGCCCGTTCACGCGCAGCCCCATGAGACGAGCTGCCTTCACATCCTGGGCCACTGCGCGCATTCCGATGCCGATGGTGGTGCGATGAAGCAGAAGCCATAGAAGGCCGATCAGAATTCCCGTTCCCACTACGACGGCAACCGCATGAACCGTGATGACCGCACCCGCGATCTCAATCGTCATTCCTTCGAAAGGAGACTGGAGACGGAAGGGCCAGGAACCGAAGGTTAACTGGGCAGCGTTCTGAAGTGCGATACCCACCGCGACGGTCCCGATGATGATCGTCACGACGGGGCTCGAGCGCAGCGGCAGGTAGACGACTAGAAAGAAGAGCGCGCCGAAGAGCGCCATGGCAGCAAGCGCGCCAACATAACCCACCGGCCATGGCAGGCCGCCATTGATCAGCATGGCGACGCCTGCGAAGGTTCCGAGCATCACGAACTGCCCGGATGCGAAATTCACGACGCCGGTCGCGGAATAGACAATGACGAACCCGATCGCTGCCAGCGCATAAACACTGCCCAGCGCCAAGCCATTGATGGAAAGTTGGATGAAGTCGGCCATGGAAGCCCTTTTCGGCATTTCGCGGGGATGAAGCCGGCTCGGCAGAGTGGCGCCGAGCCGACCAATCGATCAGTCCGGAAAGTCGGATCAGTTCAGCTTGATGGGCTGAACAAGCTCAAGTGACTTGGTGCCGGGCTTGGCCCGAACGACCGCGAGATCGGAAACCCCGTTGCCCTTTGCGTCGAAGGTGTAGGCATGGCCTATACCAGGCCAGTCCTTCACGGTGGCAAGCCAGTCACGCAGAGCCTTGGGGTCCGTGCCAGCCTTGCGCATACCTTCCGCCATCAGCATGGCACCATCGTAATAGGCAAGGCCGTAAGGATCGGCCTCCATGCTGAACTTTTCCTTATAGCGATCGATGAAATCCTTCATGCGCTCGCCGGCGCTCGTATCTACAAAGGCATCGACGACGCCGGAGACGTTATCGAGATCCGACGGAGACAGGAGTTGCAGGGCAGCGGGAACGAAGGCTGCCGAAGATGCCACGATAGGCATCTTCAAGCCCAGCATCTTCGCCTGGCGGAGCAGCATCGCTCCGTCCTGAGGGTAGACAAAAGCCAGGATGGTATCAGCACCCTTCTGCCGCAGGCTCAGCATCTGAGCAGAAAAATCCTTGTCGTTCTGCCCATAGGCTTCCATTCCAACGACGGGAGATCCGGCAGCCTCGAACTGCTTTGCCGCCACCTGCGCACCGCCTTGTCCGAAGTCATTCTGGATATAGAGTATGCCCGGCTTCGTAGCCTTCAGGTTCCCCTTGGCGAACTGCACCATGCCGGCGGCGGCAAGGCTGTCGGCCGGGCGAATGCGGAACATCCACTCATTGCCGGCATCCGACACCGCATCCGCTCCACCAGCATACATCACCGGAATTCCGCTCTTCTTCACCTCAGGAGCAACGGCGATGTTCTGGGTCGAATAGCTCGACAGGAACACGAAGGCAGGCTTCTCTTCCTGCACTAGTTTCACAAACGCATTCACCGCCGTGCTATTGGAGGCTTGCGTGTCTTCAAAGACGATCTTGATCTGTCGGCCATTGATGCCGCCAGCCCTGTTGATGTCCTCTTCAGCCATCTTCAGCGAGTTGAAGTATTGCTTTCCCGTCAGGGAGAGCGGCCCGGTCGTCGGAACGGTCGCGCCGATCACAATCGGCCCATTCTGAGCTATGGCCGGAACGGCAGTCAGCACGGACACCGCGACTGTGAACTTCAAGATATCTCGTTTTGTAAGCTTCATCTCTGTTCCCTTGGATGCTCGATTGGACACGGCAACAGGCGGACGGCACCGCTCCGCCGATATCAGCATCTAACTCTTGCGGTTAATTCCGTTTTTCGGTACGTTGTGCCGATATTCGTAATGATGCTAGATATGCCCTTAAGGCCTGTCAATGCTCTGGTTGAGAACAAAAAGATGCCTGAAGACGATCTGCTAATGGAGATCCCGTCATTGACGGATACGCACTCCGACTCTGATTCCGAAGGCCCGCTTGGTCGCTACATGTCGGTTCTCGAACTTGTCGCAGCCTTTCAGGGCGCGCTCACACTGGCCGATGCTGCGACGATTCTGGACCTGCCCAAGACAACAGTGCACCGCCTCCTCAAGGGCTTGGAGCGAGCCGATCTGGTTCACAGTGGGCGAGGGCGCAATAGGGTATATAACCTTGGGCCACGACTCGGGCGCCTTCTGCATGCCGCTGCCGATGAAGGCTGGATCACGGCCCTCGCAAGACCTCACCTTCAGGAGCTTGTCGAAACCTCCGGTGAGACCTGTTACCTCACCCGCCTTGTCGGACATCGGGTTTTGGTCGCGGTATCGGTATCACCCGAAGTGCGGTGGCGCGGTTATGTCCAGCCGGGCATCGAGATGCTGCCGCATGCAGCGGCAACTGCGAAAGCGATCATGGCTTTCCAGAGTAATGGACTTATCGAGCAGGTCTTAAGCGGAACGTTACCGGAGTTCACAGCTAACACCCGTACCGATGCAGCTTGGATCAAGAACGAATTCGCGAAAGTACGCGAGCACAACTATGCAACTTGTATCGGTGAAATCGATGAAGGGCTTGCCGCACTCGCAGTCCCAATTAAGCAGTCCAATGGACAGGTACTCCACGCACTCGGCATAACTGGGCCGCTACAACGGATTATGGACAGTTTTATGCCGGATCGGATTAAAATCCTGAAACTGGCGGCATCAAAATTAGAAAGCGCTCTCTCTCTTGGCGCAAGCATTGCGGGAAGGAACGACAAGTAATGTCATAATATCTATGTTTACCTAGAGCCATTGGGCTCCAACAGATGAGTGGTTGAGACGTGGCGTCTTGCGAACTAAAGTCAGCAACAAGTCACATCAATGTGGTTCAGTACTGAGGCACCTCATCATTCTAGGCGGCCGGATTGGCTCGGGTGACATAATTGGAGTGATCCTAGTCTGCCCGTCTCTACTAGCTCTGCCAGGTTATGCTTGTAAACAGCTGACTGGCGACACCGGGAGATCACGGTCGAGGCAGAACCAATATTGTTAGCGGGACTGCTCATCACCGTGTCGATGAACTTCGACCGGGTCGAGCCGCCGGAGCCCCGCGCTGGTGAGAAGATAATCTGCGCAATTCCGATCAAGGACGTTTCGGAACATGGACACGAATGGGAGAACTGATCTGGGAAGGTCCGGAGTGGGTCAGGTACGGTCTTTAAGCGTGGCCGAATAATGGTCCGCCTATCACGAAATTGCGGACCTTTGGCTGCCCAGAGCAAAGTGGGTCGATGTTCGTGCGGATTGCGCGAGTTTCGTCTGCCGTTACCCGTGGTGTTACCCGGGAGAGAAATAGCTGCACGACCGCAGACACAATAAAGCGATAGAGCCCTTGCCGGTTAAGGGTTTGATGTGGTGAGCGCGCTGGGACTCGAACCCAGGACCCTCTGATTAAAAGTCAGAGGGTCCCTAGATGAGCATGGATCGGAGCGAACGCTTCCAGCGATAAGCTGGGTCAGAGGCAGAGGTTCGCCACCTGCGTTAACGAAGCTGCAGCCTGCTTCTAAGTAAAAAGACAAGGGCTCAGCTCACGGTGAAAACTAGAAAGGGGCAGCGCTCTCACTAGGCTTCCTCGGCCTTGGGTACATTGAATACTTCAATCGTGCTCTTGCCGGTTGCGAGCACAGCCTCCCACTCCACCTCAGCCTTGATCCGCGCAAGAGCTGGCGTAAGCAACTCCTCGGCCCTTCCACGCGGCACAATCACGAGGCCGTCGTCGTCCCCGATGATCAGATCGAAGGGCGAGACTGGGATGCCTCCAAATGAGATTGACTCGTTGACTGAGCCGAGCTCCATCGAGGAGGGCCCGCGGGGCGTCACCCAACGGGAGAATATCGCGAAATCCGCCCATTCGGACAGCATTCCGGCATCGCGCACGGCACCATCGACGATGACGCCAGCAATCCCCTTGCGACGTGCGGATCCGCTCAGGAGTTCGCCGATCATCGCCGCATCGCTGCGCCCGCCCGCATCGACGACAACGACGTCACCGGCCTGGGCCACATCGATCGCGTGGTGGACGGCCCCGTAATCGGCCCCGTCGCACCGCGCTGTGATTGCACTCCCGACGAGCCACGATTTTGTACCAAAGCGGCGCAGCGGTCGGATTCCGGCATCAACGTGCCCCGTGCCACGCAGCAGATCCGCCACTACGGCTGCCGGGATCTTGCGCCACTCGTCAATGAGGGATGTCGGCAGGCGTGTGCCCTCAGGCTGGAAAAGTCGTGTCGGCATGTTTCACTCTTATTCTGCTGCCGCCTGACGGGACGCAAACTCCCGGGCGGCCCGGCTCAGGCGACGGACACCCTCCTGCAGGATATCGGGAGGGTTGGCGGTGAAGTTCAGGCGTAGGCTCGGACTGACCAGACCACGGGAGTCGAAGACACTTCCGGGCACGAAGGATACGCCAGCCTCCAGAGCGAATGGAAGGAGAGCGTACGTGTCGAGCCCGGGCTGGCGTGCCGTCATCCACACGAACATGCCGCCCTCCGGCACGCTCCATTCGAACAGGTCAGCCAAATGCTCCTGCGCGGCCGCACACAGGGCGTCCCGGCGCTCGCGGTACGCATCGATGAGTGTCGGGACGTGGCGTCGGTCTGCGTCCTTGCGGATGAGCTCCAGCGCGACCGCCTGGCAGAACGTGCTCGTGCTGAGGTCGGAGCCCTGCTTCGCCTGTGCGAGCGCACGGATCATGTCGGGTGCACAGACTGCCCATCCGACGCGAAGCCCAGGGGCGATGGTCTTGGACAGCGTCCCGAGATGCACCACGGAACCCTCATAGATAGCAGTTCCTGGTACCGCACTCATCTCCAGAAGGGAGGGCTGCACGCCTCCTTCATATCGGAGCTCTCCATAAGGGTCGTCCTCGACCAGCCAGATACCGCTCTCCGCGGACCGGGAAAGCAGGGCTTCACGAGCCTTGCGCTTCAGAACCGCTCCCGTCGGATTCGAGAAATTCGGCACCACATATGCGAATTTCGCCTCCGGCCAGGGTGCCTCGTGGGGCAACTCGGCATAGCGCGGCAGGCGTGGGAGCCAGGCATCCAATGCACCGAGATATGTTGGATACTCGGCCAGGATCGCATCGCCAGGATCGATAAGAGCTTTGCCGATGAGCTCCACGGCCTGCAGCGATCCGGTTGTGATCAGAACGTTCTCAGGCGCGAGTGACAGGCGATCGGTTGAGAGACGGTGCGCAATGGCCTCTCGCAGATCGAACAAGCCCTCCACGGCTCCATACCCAAGAGCTGCACTCCCGTGCTTTTCGAGAGCATCACGTGCGGCCTCCTGCACATCTGAGATTGGATAAAGTTCGGGGGCAGGCAGCCCTCCAGAGAGCACGATCGGGCCAGGGCGACGACCGAAGGAAAGAAACTGCTGGGTAATGTTGTTGCCCTGCTTCATCCAAGTTGCAAATTCAGGGGGGCGCGGTCCGGCACTCGGGGCCGTGTTGCTGGAAGTCGACATGACACTCCACAGGAAGGCTCTTGCCCGACGAAGGCACGATCATGATGAACGATCAGAGAGGCTTGGGGACGCGAAGTCAACCGGTGCCGAGGCCCACCCAATATTTCAACGCACTGCCCATTCTATTGTCAGGCACATGCGCTTCTTTAGTCCGCACACAGCTGATTTGCGGTTGAATGGCGTCTTGCGACCATGAATGATCGCACCTGTCAGCCCGAGAGGATGCATCACGATGACGAAGTCCCTTCTAGCCGCCGCTCTGCTCGTCAGCACGGCCTTTTCTCCGGCTGCCTTTGGGCAGCAACCAGCCCAGCAGCAGACTGGATTGTGGTCGGTCTACGAGCAAAGCCTCAAAGGTGCCAAGCATATCGACCTCACCCATGCCTTCGCACCCGTTCAACCGGTCTGGCCGGGTTTTGGTCAGGCCGAGTTCAAGCCGACCACGGCAGGAGCCGACATTCCGGGCTACGTGAAGAAAGGCGAGGAATATACCTACGACAAGCACGGCTTCGTCGCCACCAGCTACACTTTTACCACCGACCAGTATGGCACGCAGCTCGACCCGCCAGCCCACTGGGATGAGTATGGGGCGACGATCAGCGACCTTCCGCCCACCTATGCGGTGCGCCCGCTCGTGGTGATCCCCATCCACGAGAAAGTGGCCGCAGACCCGAACTATCACCTGAGTGTGCAGGATATCCGGGATTGGGAGAGCCGCAACGGACAGGTTCCGGAAGGTGCCGTCGTGATGGTCCGCTCGGACTGGTACAAGGGCTGGAACGACACAACGCGTTTTGCGGCAAAGCCCCATCCGGGCGTGAGCCTCGATGCGCTCAAGTTCCTGCACCTCGAGCGCAAGATCCTGTTCCATGGCCATGAGCCGCTCGACACCGATACGACGCCAACCCTTGAAGGCGAATCATGGCTGCTGCACAACCATTTTGCCCAGGCCGAAGGCGTAGCCAATCTCGACAAGGTGCCTGAGGCGGGCGCGCTAATCACCATCGGGTTTGCGAAGCCGCTCGGCGGCACGGGAGGCTATGCCCGCTATGTGGCCATTGCTCCATCGGACTGGCCGCACGGCCTCACCGTCGCCGATGCTCCCGGCGCTCCCCTACCAAAGCAGTCGGCCCCGTTGCGGCGGGATGAAAAGGGTGTGATGCGGCCGCAGGGAACTAAGTAACACACTTCTCCGGCGCGGTGCTGCGATGCGGCGCGCCGAGCGTTGAGCCCATACGAGAGCGGATAAGGTCGGCCAGCCACGAGCCGGCGGCGCACATGGCTGATTGCACCACGAAACCTCGTCAGCCGCTCCTGCAACATCAGAAACCTTCAGGCAGGGGTAACATGCTGCGGAGCCAAAAGAATGGCCTGTTTGAGAGCCTCGAGCATGCTCCGCTCATCAGCCCGGCCCGTTCCAGCGATATCAAAGGCCGTGCCATGGTCCACTGACGTGCGGATCACGGGCAGCCCCACGGTGACATTGACGCCTTCCTCAATCCCAAGAACCTTGACCGGGCCATGGCCCTGGTCATGGTACATGGCGACCACCAGATCAAAGTCGCCGCGCTGGGCGCGGAAGAACAGGGTGTCAGCCGGAAGAGGGCCTTCCACATGGATGCCGCCCGCCTGGAGTGCCTGCACGGCTGGCTCAATCTTCTGCTCCTCTTCACCATGGCCGAACAGGCCGTTTTCGCCAGCATGCGGATTGATCCCGCACACGCCGATGCGGGGGCTGGCGATCCCCGAGTGCACAAGAGCCTCGTGCCCGCGCAGGATGGTCCGTTCGACCAGTCCCGGCTCGATCTTTGCGATGGCATCGATCAGGCCAATGTGGGTGGTCACGTGGATGACGCGCAGCTTCGGTGTCATCAGCATCATCGAGACTTCCGGCGTATGCGTCAGCGCCGCCAGGATCTCGGTATGGCCTGGGAAGGGATGCCCTCCCGCGTGGAGCGCCTCCTTGTTGAGCGGGGCCGTACAAATGGCGTCAACCTCGTTCGCTGAGGCCAATGCGACCGCCTGCTCGATGTACCGGAATGCCGCATCGCCCGCGAGCGGAGATAGCTTGCCCCACGGTAGATTGCCGGGGATCAGACCGAGATCAATGCAATCAACCGACCCATACTCGAACACGGTTTCGTTCGGACCTGACACAGTTCGAACTTTCAATGAGGAGCCGAGGATCTCGCCCGCCTGCCGCAGGCGGTTGGCATCTCCGATAATCAGAGGCTTACAGCGCTCGTAGACCTCCCGATGAGCAAGCGCCTTCATGATGATCTCGGGGCCGACGCCGGCCGCATCGCCCATTGTGATTGCAATGATAGGCTGAATCATCCATGCACCCCCAGGCCAGGTGCCTACATTACCCGCTCTTTGCAGAATTGGAATGATTGCTCGGATCGCCTCGCAGGAACGCGCGGCACCGTTTCAAAGTCGCAGCATCGCCGAAGGCCCCAGCCTTTGTGATCACCGGGATAGTAATATCACCAATCGATGCTCCGATGGGCGCTCCGGGCTCGATCTCGCCCTGCATCCTCAAGCCTGATATGCCGGCTCGATCCAGGATAGCCCGTGCCGTCTCGCCACCGGTCACAATAAGCCCACCAACCCGGGACAGGTGCGGGGCGATCAGTTCGGCCAGTGCTGCTGCCAACTGTGGCCCGTCCTGAAAGATGACTTCCTCACCCCCAATCGTGACCGCGACGTCTGCCCCCGATGCCAGAGCCGCATCGAGTGCTTGGGCATAGGGCTGCACCTGCTCTTGGGCACTGCTCTCCCGCAGAGCGGACGGCAGAATGGTCAGGGATCTGACGCCCTGCTCCTCCGTCAGCGCATCGAACTGCGTGCGTGACACACTGGATGCACTGCCCACAACAACGAGGATGGGCCTTCCAGCCGCTGCCCATACTGGGGCGGATGAGGGAACGACCTCCCCCTCCCCTGCCCTGACAAGAGCCCGCATCAGGCCGGCAGACCCGACCCACAGCGGCTTTCCAGGAAGCATGAGGATTGCGGCCGCAACAGCGAGCAGGTCGTCCTCGGTCTGAGCATCGCATACGACAGCATCGCACCCGGCATCTGCCCACTTTGCGAGGCGCGCCTTGAGTGCCTCTGACCCGAGCGCGACCTGCTCGAGAGTGACCATCCCGACCCTAAACCCCACATCCTCAAGGATAGCCCGCAGATCGCCGGAACCTGTCAGGCCCGCCTGCTTCCAGAGGTCTGTGTTCCCGAGCGGATTGCCGTTGACGAACACCTGACCGTCAATCGTCGCGCGTCCCGCTCCGGGGAAAGCGGGTGCAACGATCACAAGAGGCGCATGCCCCAGCACATTAGTTACGGCTTGGCGGATATGAGCAAGCTCCGACGGCCAGTTGCCGCGCAGAGTCGAGTCGATCTTATGATACAGTATGCGTGTGCTCTTGCTGTAGAGGTGCTGGACAGCTCCCGTAACGGCAGTTCCGGCCTCCTGGGCCATCATGGCCCGGGAGTTCACATCGACTGAGACAGCAGTTGCACCGCCCGGATCTGCCTTTGCATTGAGGAGAACCACTGTGTGGGCACCCGCCGTGACGCAAGAAACAGCGCAATCTGCAGCACCAGTCAGGTCATCAGCAATGATAAGGGTTTCGATCATCGACGTCCGGCTACCCCAGTTGCTAAGGACATACTCGCTCGCCCCAGATGAACTCGCAAGACACTGGCATTCGGGTGCGCTGGTTGAGCTGCGCTGTCTCTACACGATGCCCCAGGCGCGGTAGCGGGTCCGGCCGGTGAGCTCGCGCGGCAGGGCGCCGCCGAGCTGGGCCAGCATCAGGTCGATGGCCTTGGGCGTGACTTTCAACAGTTTGGCCCCGAGCGGCACCGTCACCAGCGGGCGCGACAGGAACAGCTCGACCA
>NZ_JAFBID010000096.1 GCF_016811235.1 Microvirga arabica | reverse complement strand
CGTATTCATCCTCACCTCCTGGTGGAAGGAGGAGGACCCCACGATAGTTGGGATCCGGCTGTTCGCCGGGTACAATTTGGTAAGGCTCGTATAGACGTGCACCTTCGACGCCACCGTCGAGCGGATACTTGATTCCAGCAAACCGAAGCATGTCATCGGAGCGAAGCGAGGTTTGTGACAAGCCTTTCTGCACCTGCTCCTTGGTGAGCGCACGATAGAGCAAATCCGTGCGGATCGTCATCGCACCAGCGTCGCGCAATTGCGCATAGATCTGGATGGTAGGTTCATCAATGCCAGGCTCAACGACAGAGACGAGACCGTAGCTGTTGAGCTCCCGCATGGTCTCTCTGAGGAGGCGGGCGCGCTCGGCGGGCGCCGGAGGTGGCGGGAGGACACGGCGAGCGAAATACGCGGCCGTCTCAAGAAGGACGCCGATAGCCTCACCTGTGGCGGGATCTCGGACGATCACCCCGCCCTTTGGATCAGGGGTGTCTTTCTTGATCCCGGCCAACTCAAGGGCCTTGCTGTTGACGGTAACAACGTGCCCACCACGGGGGATGAACACCGGGTTGTTGGGCGAGACCTCGTCGAGCTCATACCGGGTCGGAAGCCGCCCCTCGCTGAGCAGGCTCTCATGCCAACCGGATGAGGCAACCACCCACTGGCCAGGCGGCGTCTGGGCAACGCGCTCCGCGATCAGCTTCTTCACGTCGTCAACCGAGCGAGCCTCCAACAGCTTTACGGCGGGCCGGTTCAGGGCTGCGGAGGCCATATGGAGATGCGTATCAATCAAGCCTGGTACAACAGTGCGCCCGTCGAGATCGATGATCTGGGTATTGGGACCGGCTTCCTTGAGTACGGTTTCATTATCACCCACTGCAACAAAGCGATCGCCGCGGATAGCAAGCGCCTCGGTGGTCGTAAAGTTCTTGTCGACCGTGACGACTTTGCCATTGTGAAGGATGAGATCGGCCGGTTGTGCCCAGGTCGGTCCAGCCAGAAGGGAGCCTGCAAGCAGAAAGCCAGCGGGCAAAAGGTGCCGCATACGAGTGGTGATCATGGCGAACGTTCCCGGTCTTGCGGATGAAAATCTGCGCAGGCTCAGAGGGTACGCGTCTTGGCGTCCAACAGGACTACTGTGGTGGCGGGTCCAGTCACCGCGAGCTGACCCTCGACAAGGACAGGTTCGAAGATCGGGGGAACGCCTTCGGTGGAAGCGGAACGGATTGTAATCTTCGCGCCAGGATCATGGATCGTGCCACATAGCTGACAGGCGCCTGGCGAGGACTCCGACAGGGCGAATTCACGTCCATTGAGGCTTGGTGCCAGAAAACCCCGGACCCTGACCGTCTGGCCGGTCATGGATCGTGCAAGGTCGGAAGCCTGCCCGTCTGGTCCAACAAGGTTGGCCAGAGGCAGTTCGTCCTGTGCGTAGGCTCGGGCGAGAGGGGCAAGAGTGATGAGACCAGCGATTCCGGTCAGAACGGAGCGGCGATCGAGTTGAGGCACAACCTGGTGGCAGCAGATCTTGGCTAAGCGAGACATGATGAGACCTCCTGATCCCTTTCTTGCCTGCTGCTCTCCAAGCGTCGCATAGCCCAAAGCGGGCTTCAGCTGTGCTTGCAGATGAGCACTTTGAACTGCCCCTACCCAGGGCTTTGTTGTTGTCTGAAGATCTCAAGCGTGAAGTAAACAATTGTCAAGCAGTGGCCATAAACCGCCCTCTGCTGACCGGGCGAACGACTATGGAGCATTGTTGTCCGGGGCGGAGTGTTCCTTCTGATAAAAATGAGTCCCGTCGCCGATCGGGATCTCGGCAAGCCCATCGATCTCTCTTACAACACGGTCGATCTGACGGTGTTCCGGACCACCGATCGGGATCTCTGCCAGGGATCGCGTGAGGAGATGGCGGGTTGGACGTAGGGTCTCGAGGAGCCTGTCAGCAACCTCCCGGTTCATGATGAGGTAGGACCTTGTCGAATGACCATGTTGCATGGGAATCAGCCTTCGGGCTCATCGTAGCTAAAGGCCCAGCTCATGCTCATCAGCTCGTGCGGGTTGTTGAGGATCCAGCCGAGCCCATCCCTGAGATCGCCCGGCCGATCCTCCAGATGCTGATCGAGACGCTCCATCACCTGGATGAGCAGATTGCAGGCCTGGACCAGGCGGTCGCCGGACGAGCGAAAGAGAACGAGACAGCGCGGCGGCTGATGACCATTCCGGGCGTTGGTCCGGTAACCGCGGTGGCTCTGGCCGCATTGGCTCCACCGGCTGAGACCTTCACGCGCGGACGGTTAGCGACGTGGCATCAGGTTCAGCACTTAATCATCCTCGCCCTCATTGCCATCCTCCTCGCCGCCCCGCCAAAGACGGGAGCCGCGACCATCTTCATCGTCGTCGTTGTTACGGAAGCCAAGCCGACTGCCACGGTCGTCATCGTCTCCGCGGAACCCGAATCGATTACCACGTTCGTCTACATCCTCATCTTCGTCGTCAACTGTCCAGATCTTTGCCGCAGGCCCCGACTTGTTTGCACTTGGGCTCTCAGGGCTCCAGCGGAGGCGTTCAGGACCGTCGTCCCCGGCAAATGCACCGGTTGCGGACAGGGCAAGTACAAACGCGATCACAGCGAGCTTCATCATGCGGGGCTCCTTTGATGGGTTCAGGAGCCAACTGTTCCGATGGTTTGTGGGTCCAAGATGGCAGCCAGACACACGGCATCGTGAGACCCCTTCACCTGATCTTCAGGGTCGCTCAAAATGAATGCGTCGTGGCTGAGGAGATCGGGTTCAGGGATCCTCAGCCAAGGCGGCGCACTCCTGCGGGACACGAGCGCACAACCGAATAACGCCCGCCAACCGTGGCCATATTATGGATATCTGGAAGGTCTAAGTCTTCTTGGCCGCCCGTCGAACGCGCAGGGCTACCCTGTCCAAGCAAAGAACGAACGTCAGGGTGAACCCAGCAGTGAGGGCGGCAATAGCAAAGGCAACACACAGGCGCAGCATCGGGCAGGTAACCGCTGAGAGACTGCCGCATAGGCACAAACTCCAGCTGCCCGATCAAGCGCAATTCCGTAGACGGCTCACTTCGTGCACAAACTGAGGCTTTTGTGCATCATCAGCCACCGTCTCTTCTCAGGACAACCGAATGCCCACAGCAGGGTCGCTCAGAGATAGGATCACCTTTCATTGCCGGCTGCTGAGGCGGCCCTCCCCACATCATGAGGACACCTGACTACCGAGACATTCGGGCGGTTTGGCACGGTCAGGTCAGACGACAGGCTCGTTCAGGGCATCGATCGAAATATCGCTGCTGGCTCGCTCGATCGAGGTCTGACCACTCTCAATCTCGCTGAGAACCACCTGACGGATGCGCTCCTTGAGGTCGCCCCACGTCCCGAGTGACACACTACATCCAGCACAGACAAGTTCCGCACAATCATGGATCATATCTGGGAACGTGATGGAGACCCCGCCGCAAGATTTACAGGCGAAGCGGTCAGACTGGTAATGAGCAGTCAAGCAATTCTCCGTTTGCCGCCTGTCAAAAAGCTTCGCCTTTTTACCGGATGACGGCGGGTCGTCAAATCCGACTAGCTCAGTGTGGATTTTATTCTTTAAACATCATGAGAACATTATGACGCCTGAGATAATCAGGCGGACGCTTTGTTGCTTTCGAGAGGTCCTCTGAGCTCGACTCGTATGAGGCGGAAGATCAAGTGTCCTCATCATTGACGTTGGTGCGTAATTCGGTCCGGGATGTCGTGCCAAGTCTTTCAAAGCCCGTACGATTCCCTCAATCCTCGCTTGACGGTCGAGGAGACGATTGCCGAGCCGCTTGTCCGCCATGCGCTCGTGCCGAAACACGAGTTCGGTGCCGAGGTTGCCCGACTTCTGGACAGCGTTGAGCTTCCGCAGCATTTCGCCAACCGGCGCGCGGTTCAGCTCTCGGGTGGCCAATGCCAGCGGGTCGGCATTGCGCGGGCTCTTGCGATGAGCTCGCGCGTTCTCATCGCAGACGAGATCACGTCGACGCTGGATGTCACCACCCAGGCCCAGGTGCTCGATCTGCTTCAAAAGCTGAAGACGGAGCAGGGGCTCACCCTCATCTACATTTCGCATGATCTTGCGGTGGTAAGCGCAATCTGCGAGCGCGTGATGGTCTTCAACACAGGACGCCTTGTCGAGACAGGGCCCGTCAGGACCGTCCTGGCCTCGCCTGCGAGCGAGTATACGAAGGAGCTGATCCGAGCCGTTCCGGCCCTCCATAGGCACCGCACGGCACATTCGTCTCCGGCAATGCCAAACGACAGGTAGCTTGACTATTCAAAACGTTTTGGGAATCTATTTCCGTTCAAGGAGAGGTCGCTCCCTGTGTCGAGCCTGAAGCACCTCGCGCAATCGCTAGGCTTGTCGATCACGACAGTGTCGCGGGCTCTCGACGGCTATTCCGATGTGGCACCAGCGACCCGCGAGCGTGTTCGGGCGGCCGCACAGGCTATCCACTACCAACCGAACTCTGCAGCTCGCAGCCTGCGTCGGCGCAAGGCCGAGGCGGTGGCCGTGACGCTGCCGACGGAGCCGGGACGGTTCGGCCCCCCGACCTTCCTGAACATGCTGGCGGCCTGCGGCCACAGGCTTGCCGAGGAGGGCCTCGATCTGATGCTGCTGCCGACCGCCGGCCGTGTGGAGGAGATGGAGACCTACCGGCGGCTTCTGGACGGCCGAAGGGCCGATGCGGTGATCGTGGTGCGCACGAGGCTGGACGATGAGCGCGTCGCCTTCCTGAAAGAGCGTGGCATCCCCTTCGTCACCCATGGCCGCACCGCCCGCTCCGACGAGCATGCCTTCATCGACGGAGACGGCGAAGCAGGCTTCCGTGAGGCCGCGCGGCATCTCGCATCCCTGGGACACCGCCGCATCGCTCATATTGCGGCTCCGCAGGATCTGACCTTTGCCCATCTTCGCCGCAGGGGCTGGCTGGCGGCTCTCGAAGAAGTCGGCCTCTCAGACAGGCCTGAATGCACGGCGCAGCCGACGGAAGCGGGTGGTTACGAGGCCGCCCGATGGCTCATGCAGCAGCGCACCCCTCCGACAGCCCTTTTATGCGCCACCGACAGCATGGCGATTGGCGCCTTGAGCGCCCTTAAAGAAAAGGGACTCATGGCTGGACGCGATATAGCCGTGATCGGCCATGATAATCTGCCCGCTGCGGCGTTCACCGATCCGCCGCTCTCGACCATGGAGATCGCCGCCCCCGATGTGGGCCGGCAGCTGGCGGAGATGCTGATTGCTCGCCTGGGTGGGCGCGACAGCCGTGAGCTGCAGACGATTCTGCCGGTTCGGCAGGTTCCGAGGATTACCCACGGACCCGTGAACTGAGCCCAATGCTCTCGACCTTCCGGCCCCGGGTCGAGCGGCATCAAGAAGGGACCGATGGAGGAAGGACATGACGCATCCGGTATCGCTTCGCGCCATCGCCGCCGCGGCCGCCCTTTTCGGAGGGATCACCGTCGCTCAGGCACAGGAAACGGTCTTCTACTCGACGCAGCTTCGCCCAATCGAGGAAGCCACGAAGGTTCGTGAGGTTCTGCTGAAGGGTTTGTCGGGCAAGACCACTTACGTGGTCGACGAGCCTCCGGCCTTTGCTGTCCGCATGAAGGCCGAAACACAGGCCGGCAAGCGCACCGCGAGCGTCGTCGGCGCCCTGCACGGCGAGCTGCAGCCCCATGTTCCGGCAGACCTCCAGCCTGTCGACGATGTCGCCGCAAAGCTGACGGATCGCGGCATTCCGGCGAACCTGATGGAACTCGGCAAGCTCGGAACGAACCAGCAGCAATACATCCCATGGATGCAGGCCACCTACGTTATGGTCGCCAACAAGCAGGCATTGCAGTATCTGCCGTCAGGCGCGGACGTGAACAGCCTCACTTATGCGCAGCTGCAGCAATGGGGCAAGAACATCGTCGACAAAACCGGCCAGCGCCGCCTCGGCTTCCCGGCCGGACCGACGGGCCTGCTGCCGCGCTTCTTCCAGGGCTATTTCTATCCATCCTTCACGGGCGGCGTGGTGACGACCTTCAAGTCGGCGGACGCGGAAGCCGGCTGGAATGCCCTGAAGGAGTTGTGGGCGGTGTCGAACCCCAATTCCACCAACTACAACTTCATGCAGGAGCCCCTGCTCGCGGGTGAGGTCTGGGTCGCATGGGATCACATCGCCCGCGTGAAGGAGGCGCTGACCCTGCAGCCCGATCAGTTCGTCGCCTTCCCGGCGCCGGCCGGCCCGAAGGGGCGCGGCTACATGCCGGTAATCGCGGGTCTCGCGATTCCGAAGGATGCGCCGAACCGCGCCGGCGCCGTGGCGCTGATCGAGCACATGACCAAGCCCGAGACGCAGCTTGCGACCGCCGCCGAAGTGGGCTTCTTCCCGGTCGTGAAGGCGGATCTGCCGCCGAACCTCGCCCCCGGCATCAAGCTGCTCGCCGGCGCGGTCGCCGCCACGCAGAACGCGAAGGACGCGCTCGTCTCGCTCCTGCCCGTGGGCCTCGGCGCCAAGGGCGGCGAGTTCAACAAGGTCTATACGGACACCTTCCAGCGCATCGTGCTGCGCAACGAGCCGGTCAAGGACGTGCTCGAGGCTCAGGCGAAGGCTCTCGATGCGCTCATGAAGGACACCGGTGCACCGTGCTGGGCTCCCGACAAGCCGAGCCAGGGCGCCTGCTCCGTGCAGTAACTATTGAAGGCTTGGCGGACAAAGGCTCCGCTGAGCCTTTCCTCGCGACGGGAGCGGCCACATGCCTGCGCGCACATCCTGGATTCCCTATGCGTTGATCGCGCCCTCGGTCATCTTCCTCGGCGCGCTGTTTCTCGTGCCGCTCGTCCAGACGATCTGGCTGTCCTTCTCGGCGGGCGACGGCTTCTCGCTGGGGAACTACCAGCGCATGGCCAGCGACCTGAACTTCTCGCTTGCCGTCCGCAACACCTTCCTGCTCACTCTTGTGGTGGTGCCGCTCCAGGTCGTGCTGGCGCTCGCCATGGCTACCATGGTGACGAAGCTCGACAAGGGCCGCGATCTGGTGTTGTGGGTGCTCACCATCCCCCTCGGCATCTCGGATCTCGCGGCTGGTCTTGCCTGGCTCGCGCTGCTTCAGAACACGGGCTACCTGAATTCGGCCCTCTATGCGCTTGGTCTCATCCAGGGTCCGGTCGGCTGGCTGTCCCAGGAAACGCCCTGGGCGCTGTTCTTCGCCATCGTCCTCGCCGAACTCTGGCGCGCCACGGCCATCGTGCTGGTGATCCTGATCGCAGGTCTGCAACTCATCCCGAAGGAGTTTTCCGAGGCCGCCGAAATCTTCGGCGCCAAGCCCTGGACGCGCTTTACCAGAATCACCCTGCCGCTCCTGAAGCCGAGCCTGCAATCGGCGCTGATCCTGCGCACGGTGCTCGCCTTCGAGGTGTTCGCCGTCGTCTATGCGCTGGGCGGGCGCAACTTCCCCGTTCTCGCCGGCGAGGCCTATGTCTGGCAGAACGACAACCAGAACTACGGTGTCGCTGCAGCATACGCGGTGCTGATCATGGCGATCTCGCTCGCCGCGACAGCCGTCTACCTGCGTGCCCTGAGAACACGTCCGGAGCAGCTCCCATGACGATTCAAGCTGCCGAACTCCCACGGACCGGCAAGAGCCGGAGCATGACGCTTCCCTCCGCCAGGCGCCTTCTGCTCTGGACGGGGCTCGCGGTGCTGCTGGCCTGGGTCCTCGTGCCCATCTACTTCGTTGCGCTCGGCGCCTTCGGCGGCCGGCTCGGCGTGTTCCGCTGGCCCAAAACCATCTGGCCCGCGGACTTGTCCCTCGCGGCCATGACGCAGTTCCTTGGCATCGAGGGTGTGTTCAACGCCCTCGTCAATTCGCTGATTGCCGCCGGGCTGACGGTGGTCTTCTCCATCCTGCTCGGTGCCCCGGCCGGCTATGCGCTGGCACGCTACACCTTCCCGGGGCAGAATGCCTATCGACTGCTCGTGCTTCTCACCCGCGCGTTCCCGCTCGCCATCCTGGCGCTGCCGCTGACCGTCTCCTTCATCCGCTTCGGCCTCTACGATACGCCCTTCGGCGTCTCCCTCATTCACACGGTGCTGGCGCTGCCCTTCGCGGCACTCGTAACGCAGAGTCTCTTCATGGGCATCCCGCGCGAATACGAAGAGGCTGCCTGGGTGTTCGGCTGCACCCGCTTCCAGGCGTTCATGAAAGTGGTCCTGCCGCTGGCGCTGCCGGGCCTTGCGGCAACGGCTATCTTCGCCTTCGTGATCTCCTGGAACGAGGTCTTCGCTGCCTCGATCCTCACCGTGCGCGAGCGGACGCTCACGGCGTATCTGCTCCGGATCCTCTCTGAGAGCCCACTCCATTACCGCTTCGCCGGGGGCTTCATCCTCATCATCCCCTCCGTGCTCTTCATCTTCGCCGTGAGACGCTACCTCTTCGCGGTGTGGGGCATTGCCAGCAAATAACGGACCACCCCATGGC
Source organism: Microvirga arabica (assembly GCF_016811235.1). Classification (GTDB taxonomy): domain Bacteria; phylum Pseudomonadota; class Alphaproteobacteria; order Rhizobiales; family Beijerinckiaceae; genus Microvirga; species Microvirga arabica. Next base: position 11,655 of record NZ_JAFBID010000096.1, on the reverse strand, counting down.
TGATATCGTCATCGATCGTGTCGTCAAGGAATTCGGTACCTTCCGAGCCCTGCAGGAGGTCTCCCTCACCGTGAATGACGGCGAGTTCGTAGCCCTCCTTGGCCCCTCGGGCTGCGGCAAGACCACGCTCCTGCGCATCATCGCAGGCCTTGAGACCCAAACCTCCGGCCACGTTGTAATCGGCGGGCAGGATGTGAGCACCCTCGCGCCCCGCAAGCGCGGTCTCGCGATGGTCTTCCAGAACTACGCCGTCTTCCCACACATGACCGTGTTCGAGAACGTCGCCTTCGGTTTGCGGATGCAGAAGGCTCAACAGGCGGAGGTCAAGCGCAAGGTCGAGCGCGCGGCGGCTCTCCTCCACATCGAGAGCTATCTCGACCGCTATCCGGCCAAACTCTCGGGCGGCCAGCGCCAGCGCGTGGCGGTGGCCCGGGCGCTCGCCGTCGAGCCGGCCGTGCTGCTCATGGATGAGCCGCTCTCCAATCTCGACGCCCTCCTGCGGCTCGAGATGCGCACGGAGCTGAAGGCGGTTCTGCGCGAGGCAGGAACGACCACGATCTACGTCACGCACGACCAGACCGAGGCCATGGGTCTCGCCGACCGCATCGCCGTGATGTATGGCGGCAAGATCGACCAGATCGGCTCGCCACTCGAGATCTATGCGACCCCTGCGACCCGCTTCGTCGGCGGGTTCATCGGCTCGCCGCCCATGAACTTCATCAAGGTCCAGTGCAGCCATGGCACGGCGCGTATCGGTGACGCCGCTCTGCCGTGTCCCACGACGGGCATGGACATGGAACTCGGGCTGCGCGGCGAGGATGCGAGCCTTGCGCCCAACGGCTCCGGCATACCCTTCGACATCCGCGTTGTGGAACCCATGGGCTCGCACCTGCTCCTGACGGGCTCCATCGACGGTCAGCCCGCCCGCATCGTCGCGCCGCCGATTGCGAAGGTGAGCCCCGGCGAGCGCGTGGGCCTCACGGTCGATCCTGCCCGCGTGACCTGGATCGACAGCACCACCGGACGCGCCGTCGTCCGAGCTTGAGCTTAAGGATTTTCACGATGACCAAGCTTCGCATGGAAGAGGCTGCGCATTCTATTCTCGCGCGCAACGATCGCGGCGGCTACACCGTCCCCACCGACCGTCTGTACCCGTTCCAATGGAACTGGGATTCCGCCTTCGTGGCCGTGGGTTTCGCCACCTTCAACGTGGATCGGGCCTATCGCGAGCTCGAGCGCCTGATCGAGGGGCAGTGGGACGACGGGATGATCCCGCACATCGTGTTCCATGCTCCCAGCGACACCTATTTCCCGGGTCCCGACGTGTGGGGCACGCGGCACCGGATTCCAACCTCCGGCATCACGCAGCCGCCCGTCTTCGGCATGGCCCTGCGCCATGTTCACGAGGCCGCCATCGCAAACGGCATGGCCGATGCAGAGGCGCGCACCAGGGCTTTGTTCCAGGCGGCTTTGCGCTCGCATCGCTGGTGGCTTGAGGCCCGCGACCCGGAGGGCCGCGGGCTCGTTGCGATCCTCCACCCCTGGGAAAGCGGCAGCGACAACTCGCCAGCCTGGGACGAGGCGCTCGCTCGCGTGCCAACCACCACGACGACCGTGATCCGCCGCAAGGATACGGGCCATGTGGATGCTTCCATGCGTCCGCGCGACGAGGATTATCAGCGCTTCATCCACCTCGTCGATGTCTATCGGCATTGCGACTGGGATCCGAAGCGGCAATGGACGAATGCGCCCTTCAAGGTGGCGGACGTGCAGATGACGGCAATTCTCGCGAGGGCCACGGCCGATCTCATCCATCTGGCGGAGGTCTTGGGAGCGGAGGGGGACAAAGCCGAGCTGGCGCAGATGCATCGCACGCTGCTCGACGGCCTCGCTCGCCGCTGGCGCCCGAGCCTGTCCCGCTTCGTCTCTCTGGATCTGATCTCGGGAAACGACATCGAAACGCCGACTCAAGCGGGCTTCATTCCGCTTGTCGCGGTGACCTTGGATGACGCGCAGCGAGACGCCGTCATGGCAGAGATCGAGCGCTGGCTCGATGGCATGGTCGTCGGGGTTCCCTCGGCACCGCGCTTCTCGCCTGCCTTTGAGCCGAAACGCTATTGGCGTGGTCCGGTCTGGGCCGTCATCAACTGGCTCATTGCGGACGGCCTTCGCCTGAACGAGGCGGAAGATCTCGCCCGGCGGATCGAGCAGGTCACGGTCCATGCCGTCGAGAATGCCGGATTCTGCGAATATTTTGACCCAACCACCGGCGAGGGCCTCGGTGGCGATACCTTCTCTTGGACCGCTGCCGCCTATCTTGTCCTCGGCCGACGCAGATAGGCTCGTGGAAGGCAGTTCATCCACCTTGTCTGCCTTTATTCCATCGCCGTTTTGCAAACATGCGAATCGATCAAGTGATACGCGACGACATGGTCAACCACACGCTGATCAACATTACGCCGGAAGAGGATTCGAATGGAGGGCTCCGTCGCAAATCCGGAGCAGGGGCGAGAAAGGGGCAGGTCTTCATGACGCGCTCATGCGGCGAGCATGTCAAACTGCTCCGAGATTGATAGCTGCCGATTGCAGGCATACTTCGCCTGCTGCTTGCGCATCATGTGCACCAGTTCGATGCCGCCGAGGATCACACGGGCCGTGGCTGCGGATTGGAACCCGAGCATCGGTCGGACCCGGCGCTTGATCGCACGATGATCCTGCTCAATCCGATTATTCAAGTAGCGGCTCTGCCGGATGCGGATCGGCTTTAGCCGGAGGCTTGAGCAATCGTGCAGACGGCTCTCTGCATCACACAACTGGATCGCTTCTTTGTTGGTCTGGCTGCCATCGATCACGACCCGCTCGGGTCGGCCATGCCGCTTCAATGCCTTGCGCAGGAAGCGCTTGGCGGCTGTGAGGTTTCGCCGCTCACTGAACCAGAATTCCACCGTGTCACTGTTGCTGTCGATGGCGCGGTACAGGTACATCCATCGTCCTCGGACCCTGATATAGGTTTCGTCGATATGCCACCTCCCCGTGACGGCTCTCTTCCGCTGGTTGAAGCGCTCCAGGAGCAGTAGCGCGTAATGCACAGTCCAGCGATGGATGGTCGCGTGATCGACAGTGATGCCGCGCTCGGCCATCATCTCTTCGAGATTTCGCAGGCTCAGGCCGTAAGCGAGATACCACCTGACGCACAGCAGGATCACCGAGCGATCGAAATGACGGCCTTTGAACATCTTGCACCTCCGAAGCCTGCCGGAGACGTAGACCGAACTGAGTTACTAATGGGTTTGCGACGGAGCCATATCGTGTGCCCCAAACAGAAGCATCGAGGTAACTGCCCGCAAACTCGTCCGAGAACGTGAGTGTATAACCCTCAAGGTTGATTGACATATCTGCCCCCGCAAGACTTTATTGCGTCCGATCGGTTGAGGATCTTGTTTATGAGGCTTGAGGTAGGAAGTCATCTCAGCCGCATGGTCTAGACTGCGCCCTCGAGACCGCGGGATCGACATCGACGCCTGTTCAGTCCACACAGCCTTATCAGCAAACGCTACTGGTCTTCTCACCTTTCTCGAATGACAGCTGAGGCCATTCCGTTCGCCCGGTTAACCCCGCTCATCCAGATAGATTGGGCATTCTGAGTGGGGATGCAGCTTTCTCACAAGAAATCTTAGGCGTGGCCAAGCTTATCACCAAATGGTTCAACTGCCTCTCGCTGCCAAGAAAAAGCCATATCTACACCGCTGCAAAGAGGTTGCGATCGTTCACGCAACTCACCCAATATAGCTGCTGAACTACCAACAGCTCGGTAGATACATGCACAGTTGCTTATATTAGCAAGGCTAAATACGAAACGATATTCGCGGTCCGTCGAAAAATCTTGTTACCTTTGAGGATAGAGAGATGGCTTTAGATCCCAACGTCCCGCCCAGCAGCAACTTCGATCTGACCAGCTGGAAGCTTGGTCTCCCGATCGACTCGACCGGCGGGTTCAGCGGCACAGCCATCGAAATCAAGGACCTCGCTGGATATCAGCACCCGTACTACTTCTATACCGCAGCTGATGGTGCCATGACGTTCGCCGCCCCCGTTGAGGGCGCGACCACCAGTGGCTCCAACTACGCCCGCTCTGAACTGCTCGAGATGAACGGGACAGCCCGTGCGGCCTGGACGCTGAGCACTGGCGGCTATATGGCCGCAACCCTCGAAGTGGACCGGGCCCCGATCACGTTCGAGGGTGTGGCGGGGCGTATCGTCATCGGCCAAATCCATGGCGCATCCAAGGAACTTGTCCGTCTCTATTGGGAGAACGGGCGCATGTACTTCGTGAACAGCCAGGCCGGATCCAACAACGTCGAAACGAAGTTCTACTTCACCAACGCTACGGGTCAGAACCCAGTCGTTTCGCTCAATGAGCGGTTCTCGTACACGATTCACGCCATTGGCGATAACCTTGAGGTCACTGTTTCGGCCGACGGCCAGCTCTACAGGTCGACCACGAAGATCAACAGCGTCTGGCAAAGCGATGCCTTCTATCTCAAGGCAGGCGCGTATCTTGGCGTGAATGAGACGCAGGGGACAGGCTGGGGGCAGACCTCGTTCTATGATCTGCGGTTCAACCATAATGGGACTGCCATTGCACCGGTGACAGCTGAGCCTGTTCCGGCAACGACCTATCCGCCGATCGGGATTGGCTCGACCCAGCTTGAGCTTCTTGCTCTGGCAAACTTCACGCTCTTGAGCCTATCTTCAGCGGAAGGTGGGCAGGCCGTCGAGAACAAGGTCAGTAACGTTGAAGCCACAGCCAGAGGCAGCTTTGTCGGTGAGGCTGGCACGTACACACTGACCCTTGACTACTACGATGAGAATGACGGTGCCTCACCCATGGGGATCCGCATCAACGGCAGCACCGTAGACTCGTGGGTTGCCGATAAGCAGCTGGGCTCAAGCGGAGCCACCTACGGTACCCTGACCAGCCGCTCGGTCACTGTTACTCTCAACAAGGGCGATGCCATCGAGGTCTACGGCACCCGGAAGGATGCCGAGCTGGTTCGCGTGGATACTCTGAAGGTAGAATTGGTCAGCACCTCCGGACCGACGCCAACGGACTATCCGGTCACAGCTGCAGATGATTCCTACGCTGCGTCCGAGGATACATCCCTCACGGTCGCTGCCGCGCAGGGAGTCCTTGTCAACGACACCGCGTCTGATGGTGGCAAGATTGCTCAGTCTGGAACCTTCGCGACCGCTCAGGGCGGCAAATTGCTGCTCAATGGCGACGGTTCATTCACCTATACGCCTAAAGCTGATTTCTTCGGCTCAGACAGCTTCGACTACACCGTGCTCGATGCTGATGGCGACTCGGATGTAGGGACCATAACCTTTGCGGTTGCCGGAACTGATGACCCTGTCTTAGTGACCAACGACGCTTATGCGGCGACTGAGGATACGGCACTTGCTGTCTCCGCCGCGAACGGCGTCCTCGTCAACGACAAAGCCCCTGACGGCGAGAAAGTGGCGGTGGCAGGCACCTTCGCGACCGCTCAAGGCGGCAGTGTGGTGCTCAATGGCGATGGCTCCTTCACCTACACGCCAAAAGCCGACTTCTTCGGCTCAGATAGCTTCAACTACACTGCTAAGGATATAGATGGCAGCTCGGGCACGGGTAGCGTAACGTTCACCGTTGCTGATGTGGCTGAGCCTACCTCAACCCGCCCAATAACCACCAACACGATCAATGGCAATGACAGCCCTAACGACCTCAAAGGTACATCCGCCAACGACCTGATTGATGGCAAAGGTGGCGACGACAAGATCTGGGGTGGGAATGGAAGCGACGTGCTGATAGGTGGCCCTGGTAAGGACGCCTTTGTTTTTGACACTCAGCCCAGCAGCACCAACGTTGATGTGATTGTAGACTTCAACCCAGCTGAGGACGCAATCCGGCTCAGCACATCGGTGTTCACCAAGCTCAAATCCGGCAAGCTTGCGTCGAGCAGCTTTGTGACAGGCGAGGCGGCCAAGGACGCTAACGATTACATCATCTACAACAACAAGACAGGCGCTCTGTACTACGATGCTGATGGGAATAGCTCGGGCACCGCGATGCAGTTTGCCTCGATCGAGAACCTGGCACGCCTTTCTGCATCTAACATTACAGTTTTTTGACAATCCCAGCAGTTGCCAAGGTTAAGCTTGAAGGCCCTAATAATCCTGCTCAGAGAGCCAAGGTGACCAAGCGGCTGAACTGTCTTACCATGGGCCTGCTGGAGTCAATGGACCCATGCACGGCAAGCTGGAAACGACGCCACTGAGACTCCCGTCTTCTGCGGTGACGCAGTCCACCGGGCTAGCAGGGCTTGCGTGTCTCATTTGCACAGCGGCCTGTTTGAAGCTGATCAAGTTGCCACCAACCTCGACTGTTCTTGCGCTGTGGATCCTTGTGGCCGCTGTCGCCATTCCGTGCCTTGGCGCGGAATGCGCTCAGATCCCCCGTCGGCTCCAACGAAGTCACTTCGAGCAGCAGAGGCGAAATCGGATTGCGATCAAGCTGCTTGGTCTCGTTGGCACCTACGCGCTACTCGTCTGCGCGTATTGGGCGCTACCTGTGTTTCGTCACGAGTTTGAGAGCTTCTTTTCCTTTGTTGTGCCTGCCCTTCCAGCTCTTCTGCTGGTGACCCCGATCTACGTTTGGGGCACGGACCGGGTCATGAGGGACCCTGCCGATGGGTGTTTCATGGCAGGTCTTGTGCTCCTGGGACGGTTCACGGAGGTCAATGTACCCCTGCTGCGGACCTTCGTAGCGGGATGGTTGGTCAAAGGCTTCTTCCTGCCTTTCATGTTCGATGCGGCCTATCATGATGTCGAGTGGCTTCTGGCGACCGATCTTCGCGAGCAGCTTCTGGCAAGCCAATACGGATGGTATGAGCTATCCTACCGCATGCTGTTTGGGCTTGATGTGATCTGGGGCGGAGCCGGGTATCTCCTCACCTTACGCTTGTTTCAGACCCACGTCCGCTCCGTCGATCAATCCCTCGACAGCTGGGTGGTGTGCTTGGTCTGCTATACCCCTTTCTGGCCCCTGATCAGTACCAGCTATCTGGCCTATGAGGACGGCCTCTACTGGGGATACTGGCTGGCGGATTACCCGATGGTGAAAACCGCTTGGGGAGGCACGATTCTAATCCTCCTAGGGATCTATTGCTGGGCGACGGTCTCGTTTGGTGCACGGTTCTCGAACTTGACCCATCGCGGTATTCTGACCAACGGGCCATACCGCTGGTCGAAGCATCCTGCCTATCTCGCGAAGAACTTGAGCTGGTGGCTCATTTCGATGCCGTTCCTGTCGGAGACGAGCTTGGCTGAGGCCGCTCGGCTCAGCATTCTGCTCCTTGCGGTCAACGCCATCTACTACTGGCGCGCCAAGACGGAGGAGCGACATCTCGCGCATGATCCTGTGTATGCCGAATACATGGCGTGGATCGCGCATCATGGGCTGGTAGCCAAGCTAAGAGACGTCTGCCGCAGCCGGGGGGCGTTGCCGTCGGGCAGATAGCCTAGCCCCGTTTGATCTTCAGAGCTTGATACCAGCACTAGGCCGCTGCTCACTGAAACGTCGGATCTGGAGGTGCTTGCAGGTGCGAATAGCAGGCTGCGCCTCAACCGGTTTAAGGCCACAAGCCATCACGCGAAAGCACCGCTGCGGCACTACGCCATCGGGCGGTGAAGTGAAATACGCGTACGTTATTGGTGTTCCAGCGGTCCTGCCGCACGGGTGATACATACACAAACAAGTTCAACAGTCGGGACTAGGGAGAGAACCCAGATGCAACTCTCGGACAATGCTCTCAACTTTGGGACGAAACTTGACGGCTCATCAGGCGACAGTGGGACGCTATCGATCTCCAATGCTTCCGCGGCAACTCCCAGCCAGCCTCCTGCCTATACGGGGGAGCTTCTTGTTCAGTTCACACCTGGAGCCAGCGCAGCCGCGCACACGGCAGCCGCGGCCAGCATTGGTGGCACTATCACGGAAAAGATCCAGACGTCTGCCATGAAGGCATCAGGAAAGGGCGAGATTGTCATTATCAAGATAGGCAACGGCCTAAGCCTTGAGCGCGCCACAGAAATAGTGAGCAAGCGCCCTGGTGTTGAGTTTGTAGAACCGAATTACGTCCTTTCGGTTCAGGCCACCAGCGACGACAGTTACTACACCAATGGCAGCCTGTGGGGCATGTATGGCAATGCAACAGCACCCATCAACCAGTACGGCAGCCAGGCGGGAGAGGCTTGGGCGGGCAACTTTACCGGAAGCACGAAGGTGGCCGTCGGTGTGATCGACAGTGGCATCGACTACACCCATCCTGATCTTTACCTGAATGTCTGGATCAACCAGAAGGAGATCCCCACCAAGATCAAGGATACGCTGAAGGACTATGACGGAGATCGTGCATTCACATTCTATGACCTGAACTATCGCGGCATCGGAAGCAACGAAGTTCTCAGCAGCGGAAAGCTACGCTTCGACTACAATGGCAATGGTCGGGTTGATGGACGTGATCTTCTCAGCACGACGAGCAAGCGATCACCATGGGAGGACGGTCGCGACAACGACGGTAAGGGATACGTCGATGATCTGATCGGCTGGAACTTTGTTCGAAATACCAATGATCCCTATGACGACAATAATCATGGCACCCACGTTGCCGGCACCATTGGTGCCTTGGAGTCCGCCGGCACATCTGGTGTTGTCGGCGTGAACTGGAATGTACAGATGGTTGCTCTGAAGTTCCTAGGCTCCAGTGGCTCTGGCTCACTGTCGAATGCACTTAAGGCTGTTGATTACTTCACCGCGGTAAGCGGCACCCATGCGGACATTATGGACTTTGCTGCCACCAATAATTCGTGGGGCGGCGGGGGCTACTCACAATCTCTTCTGGATGCGATCGAGCGGGGCGCAGTAGGACCTGACCTGGACCAAGCCAGGCGGAGCGACGGCATTCTGTTTGTCGCAGCGGCAGGAAACGATGGGACCAACAACGACACGACAGCTCGTTACCCCTCGAACTATGACACCACAGCTGGCGCTGGGTATGATGCCGTGATTTCTGTTGCGTCAATCGACAGCAATGGCGCGCTTTCCTCATTCTCGAACTGGGGCAACACTACAGTTGATCTTGCTGCACCTGGCCGTGGAGTCTGGTCGACTGTGCCCGGCGGCGGCTATGCCTCCTTCAATGGCACCTCGATGGCAACACCGCATGTGACGGGTGCCGTTGCGTTGGCAGCCGCCTACGAAGGATCAGCTTATTCGGCGGAGGCCATCAAAGCAGACGTCCTTGGGTATGTGGCGAAGGACAGCAGCTTGAACAACTACACTGTTGCAGATGGGCGGCTGGATATCGGTAAGATGAGCACCTATTGGGAGCTCAATCCCGTCGGGTAAGCAAACACTCTGCCAGATCCGGAGGTGAGCGATTATCAAACATCGTCTGCCGCACTATCTGCTGGGGTTTGGAGCCGCGACACGAATGTACCTTTGCCCGGCCGGAGCACTTTTGCCATCATCCAGTCAGCTCAAGCATAAGAAGCCACGGACGGAGCCAACGTCCTGGGGCTCGGGCCGAAAGGCGAGGGTGGTAAGCAAGGGTTGACGTCGCCTTCCGGCATTCCTCAAATGTAGGCCACTGCCTGCATTCGTGTGGTGAGTGGCACTTCACACGGCTGTGCCCAAAAGTGTGAGGTCAGCGCAAGCAGTCTCTGCCTTGTTTGAGAAGACAAAGCGCATGTTGGCACACTTGATGATAGTTTCATCGACCTCCGCGAAACTGAGATAAATGTGCTGGATCAGCGGGATTCAGGTTGACAGGGGAAGTTGATCCTTCATCCTTTCGGTCTCAGGACGTTGCGGAGGAGCCATGATCATGCATGTCTTGTCCAACATTCCGGCGGGCCAACCTCCAAGAGGTTCCGACTGGGCGGCCACGAGCCCTCCCGGCCCAAGGGGTTTGCCCCTCCTCGGGAGCTTGCCTGACCTCGGACGGGACGTTCTAGGCTTCTTCACGCAGTGCGCGCGCCAATATGGTGACATTGTCAGCTTTCGCTTGGCTGCTTGGCCAGCCATGCTCCTCAATCATCCTGACTTGGTGGAAAACGTTCTGGTCAAGAATCACCAGAATTTCGTCAAGCACCGATTCTTCTGGCGCCATGTCGAGGCCATCTTCGGTCAGGGGCTGCTCACCAGCGAGGGGAAGGTCTGGCATCAACAGAGGCGTCTGGCAGCGCCGGCTTTTGCTGGATCGCGGATCAATCGCTACGGCGATACCATGGTTCAGTATACCGAACGCATGCTCCGGCATTGGCAGCCAGGCCAGGTTCTGGATGTGCATCAGGAGGCTATGGCGCTGACCCTACAGATTGCCGCCAAGACCCTGTTCGATGCAGAAGCGAGCCAAGACGTGACTGAGGTCAGCCGGGGGATTGATGACGTGATGGAGCAGATCGCAGTTCGGTTCCGGCGCCCATTCCGGATCCCGGATGCGATTCCGCTCCCGGGCAATCTCCGCTACCGGCGCGGACTACGGCGCCTGGATCAATTGGTCGCCAGAATCATCGCTGAGCGGCGAGATCAGGCTGAGGATCGTGGCGATCTCCTGTCCCAATTATTGCTGGCACATGATGAGAGGGGCCAGCCGATAAGTGAGCGCCAAATGCGGGACGAGGTGATTACCATGCTCCTCGCGGGCCATGAGACCACCGCTCTGACCCTCTCCTGGACCTGGTATCTGCTTGGATTGTATCCGGCTGTAGACGCCCAAGTTGCAGAGGAAGTGCAAACAGTTCTAAAAGGGCGCTCCCCCACCATTGACGACTTGCCTCGGCTGCACTTCACCACCAAAGTGGTGAGCGAGGTCCTGCGCCTGTATCCACCTGCCTACGCCATCGGCCGTGAGGCAAGAGTCGATTGTGAGATTGGCGGCTATCTCGTACGGGCGGGCACCACTATCTATGTCAGTCCTTGGGTGATGCACCGCGATTCACGATGGTTTGCTGAACCACAGGCATTCCGGCCGGAACGCTGGCGCGGCGATCTGGCAAAGCAATTGCCACGCTTTGCTTACATGCCGTTCGGTGGTGGCCCGCGCATTTGCATTGGGAACCGCTTTGCACTCATGGAAGCAACATTGATCCTGGCAACGGTGGCCCAGCGGTTTCGGCTGGAGTGGCAGATGGACCGACAGGTTCAGCCGGCGCCCTCCATCACGCTTCGGCCTAAGGGTGGCGTTTGGGTCAAGTTGGTGCAGCGGTCGTCCGGACCTTCGGAGTAGAGGAAAGGGCTCGCCTGTGGCCTCTGATGCGAGTGATGCGGCAACGGCTCCACGCTCATCGGTCACTTAGGGTTCGAAAGCAATATCGACCGTGCCCAGTTCAGCCGGTGCCCTAGCCTGCGCACGACACCCGTCTCAGCTGCCACCATCGACCACAGCGATATTCTACCTCATGCGTGCTAATCCGAAGTCACAGCCAGCGCCATCAGTGCCGCCAACAGGCGCCCATGGCTGTTCGCATTTAGGTAGGCTCCGTCGCAAACTTTTCGTTTCAGAGTTTCAGCTACTGAGACTGCGGTCACAGTAGCGGAGGCAGCAGTGTTCA
>NZ_JAFBID010000095.1 GCF_016811235.1 Microvirga arabica | reverse complement strand
ACGATCCTGGACAGCCGCGGCGGCGGCGGGTCCGAGTACGGCGACGAGGAACCCGGCCAGATCTCCCGCGGCGGCGATTTCGGAGGCCGCTCGTCCTCGCAGGAGCGGCGCCCGGCGCCCTCCCTGGGTGGGGGCAGCAGCGGTGGAGGCGGGGGCTCCCGCTACAACGACCTGGACGACGATATCCCCTTCTAGTCCGGCACATTCCGGGTTCTTGTCGAAAGGCCGTCCAATGTGGCGGCCTTTCTGCTGTTCAGCCGACGCTTGATCGTTCTGCGCCCGCGATCCGAGACCACCCTGCGTCTCCCGCTGCTCTATGACACAGTATAATGTTTTATAAAGCCATATGTGTATGAATTATAGCGAAGCATTCGATTCTAGCGTCAGGGGCACCACATGAGCATCGTCAGGGCACGGGGCGAGACCCAGATCACAGCGTCCGGAGATTACAAGCAACTTTCCTCCTCCTCGGCTGCGGTTCTGCCGGGCGGGGGGTGGATCGTGACCTGGGTAGACACGACCGTGGGGGGCGATCACCAAGTCTTCCAGCAGCGCTTCGATGCCGCGGGGCAGGCAGTCACGCCTGATCCGATCCAAGTCAGCACATCCGGAAACTTTTCTCGATCAACGCCGAAGGTCGCGGCTCTCTCGGATGGCGGGTGGCTCGTCACGTGGACGTCGGACCTTGACCCGGATGTGGGTGGAGCGGTCGTTTATCAGCAGCGTTACGATCGGCACGGGAACGCTCAGTTCACCAAAGATGGGAGCGCTCAAGAGCGCCTTGTGAGCGCTGCTGACGGCCAGAACGACAATGCGTCTGTGTCAGCGCTGCCGGATGGCGGCTGGATCGTGACGTGGCAGGCCGATACCTTTGATGGCAATGGGGCCGATATTTATCTGCAGCGCTATGACAGCAGTGGAAGTCCGCAGTTCCAAAGAGAAGGGGGAGCCGCCCGGCATGCAGGTAAACCCTGAAGGAACAACCGGCGAATCTCCCGCGGTCACAACGCTGTCGAACGGCGGATGGGTCGTCACCTGGAGGTCATACGACTCAGAGACCGATCACAAAATCTTTCAACGGCATTTTGACAAGGATGGGAAGGCCAGCTCGAGCATTAACACGGAAGTCAATGCTTCGCGCGAAGGAGGTCAGAGCGTCCCCAAGGTGGTTTCCCTGTCCGGAGGAGGCTGGCTCGTTACCTGGCAAGCACAGGATCTTGAGAACTCAGACATCAGGTATCTGTACCAGCAGGCCTACGACGCCAAGGGCCAGCCTCTCTTCAAGAGTGGCGGCAATCCTGTCGATGCCAAGGTCGACGCTCCTTTCATCTCGATGAATGGCTACTACTCCGTTGCTGCATTGAATGACGGTGGCTGGATCTTCACCTGGGGAGCCGATGTCTCCGGCGCATTCGAGATCTACCAGCAGCGCTACAGCGCCAGCGGCGCTGTTGTGGGTTCTGCGACGCTTGTCAACACGACGACCCTGGGTGATCAGGGGGAGCCTTCCGTGACGGCGCTGCCGGATGGGGGCTGGCTGGTGACGTGGACATCCTTCAACCGGGAGCGCAGCGAGGCCGAGATTTATCAGCAGCGGTTTACGGCGGCTGGGGAGAAGATCGGTCCGACGACACCTACGGGGCTCTTATTCTCGGCGCAACAGGTCGAAGAGGGAGCCTCCAGCGCGGCCCCTGCCGGAACGCTGAACGCAAGCGCTTTGGTAGCGAGCCACAACTTCACCTATACGCTCCTGGATGATGCAGGCGGTCGCTTCTTCATCGATGGCAATCAGATCAAGGTAAAGGATGGCATCAGGCTCGATTACAAGCAGGCCGTGTCGCATCAGGTGACGGTTCAGGTGAGGGATTCAGCCGGAGAGATCTTCACCACCTCTGTTACCATTGCCGTCAGCGATGTCGCGTCCGAGAAACTCACCGGAAGCGCGGGGGCGGATGTGCTCAAGGGCGGCACGGGGAAGGACACGTTCAGCGGCGGGGCAGGCAACGGCACGGTTTGGGGCGGAGCGGGCAACGACGCGCTCAAGGGCGATGGCGGACGGGATGTGTTCGTGTTTGCCACCAAAGCGAATGCCAAGACAAACAAGGACAAGATCCTCGATTTCAAGGTCAAGGACGACAGCTTCTGGCTCGACAATGCGGTGTTCACCAAGCTCGGGAAAAAGGGCACGGAGGCCACGCCCGCTCAGTTGAAGAAGGACTTCTTCACCGTCGGCTCCAAGGCGAAGGACAAGAACGACTACATCGTCTATGACAAGGCTAAGGGTGTGCTCTTTTACGACGCCGATGGCTCGGGTAAGGGCAAGCAGGTAGAGATTGCGACGCTCTCGAAGAAGCTTGCTATGACCCACAAGGATTTCTTCGTCATCTAATGATGGCTGCAGCGTGCTCCCGAAGCATAGCTGCCTTATCTTTAACTGAAATAGTATATCCCTGTCTTTTCCGGCGGGGATATATGATTGGAATGATGCTAAACTGTCCGCAAAACGGAAAACTTACCTTGCGTCCCTGCATGGAAACTGCTCATCTAAGCAGGTGCCCCGGAGGTCTTAGAAAGCCGGTGGCTGTGAGATTTTCAAGGCTACTTTTGCGTGCATTGCTATTTTCATCTTGTCCATACGCACGAACGGATCCTGGACGAGACGGGCATTGAAGTCTCGGATCTGGAAGCAGCGCATTATCAGGCCATCAAGGCGATTCAGGAATTGCGCGTTGAAGGCGAAGCCGACGAGGTGGACTGGCGCGGATGGCATTTGGAAGTCACAGACGCGTCGGGCAAAGTTCTGCTGTCGATCCCCCTGGATATGTCGCAGCATTGAGATCGCTCTGGTCTTTCGGAAAAGGCCCGGTGTCTACCGGGCCTTTTGATGTCGAGCATGTCCCGTCAAGCGGGAACACCCCTAGAGAATGAAGTCGGCAGCTGAGAGCTGCGCTTTCATGACTTTCTCGAGCTTGATGTAGTGGCCCGTCCCGGACAGGAAGACGACGGAATAGCCCGTTCTGTCGGCGATATTCAAAGCCTCGAAGGAACTGAACCGGTAGGCTCTGAGATCGATCTGATCCTCGCCCGGCTGAAAGTACTGGATCGTGTCACGCCCCGACGAGAGGTCGAAGGCGAAGAGATCGCGGCCTCCGCCGCCATCCAGGGTGTCGTTCCCGCTGCCGCCGTTCAGGTAATCCGCGCCGGTCCCGCCATAGGAGGAATCGCCGATCAGGCGGTCATTGCCGGAGCCGCCGTAGAGCGTGTCGTTGCCATAGGCGGCACTGGCACTCGTGACCTGAGCGTCTCCGTAGAGGATGTCGTTGCCCGAGCTGCCGTTCAGATAATCGTGCCCCCCGCGGCTCTGGTCGTTCAGGGACACGGCATCGCCATAGAGCGTGTCCTTGCCCGTGCTGCCGTAAAGCGAGTCGTTGCCGCCAACTGACCCGCCGAACATGCTGAAGGCATCGCCATAAAGGAGGTTGTTGCCGCTCTCACCCGATAGGTAGTCGGCGCCGCCGACCGCAGAGTCGGACATGGTATGGGCATCGCCGTAGAGGTGATCGCTGCCGGAGCCTCCATAGAGCTTGTCGGCGCCGCCGACGGCGAACTCGCGCATGGAGTAGCCATCGCCATAGAGCGCGTCCTCCGAACTGCCGCCCTTGAGGATGTCGGCCCCACCTGCCGCAGAGTTGATGAGCGAGCGTGCGTCACCGTAGAGAGTGTCCTCTCCGCTGTCGCCGCTCAGCGTATCCGCCCCGCCGACCGCACGGGCAGCCAGGCTGTAGGAATCGCCGTAGAGCCTGTCCTCGTGGTTTCCGCCGGAGAGATGATCCGCACCGCCCCTGGCTGAACCGGTCAGCTTGTGCGCATCGCCATAGAGCGAGTCGCTGTCGCCTTCCCCATAGAGGCTGTCGGAGCCTCCGAGTGCGTTGGAGGACATCGTATAGGCATCGCCGAAAAGCATGTCGTTGTCGTAGCCGCCGTACAGCTTGTCCGCGCCGCCCCTTGCCGAACCCGACATGGTGCGGGCATCGCCATAGAGCTTGTCGTAGCCGTACTCGCCCCAGATCCGGTCCGCACCGCCCCTAGCCGAGTAGCTCATGGAATAGGCGTCGCCATAAACCGTATCGCCATCGGCCCCGGCCCAAAGCGTATCGGCGCCTCCACGGGCGGTCAGCCTCAGTGTTCTTGCATCGCCATAGAGGTAATCGGCTCCGCTATAGCCGTGGATCGTGTCGCCGCCCGTCGTGGCTGACGTGCGGGTGCCGCTGCTGTCGCCGTAAATGGTGTCTGAAGTGCTGCTGCCTTCGAGGAAGTTTCTGCCCAATGTACCGATCTTGCGAGCCGTTATTATTGTACCTGATTCATACCGTCGAGCTGGGGCCATACACTACCGTATCGTTACACGGTATCCATACCATCCAGCTGCTTCACATGGACATACGTTCCCAAAGCTGTCGCGGGCACGGCTGCACATGTAGGCTTGATGTTTCCGGGCAGGGATGCTTAGCCAGCAGATACGTTCCCCCGCACGAGAAGCATCATGAGCCGCTCCTCCCCATATCTCGACACGCTCTTCACCTGGATCCGCACCGAGAGCCCGACCTCCGACCGGGCCGGCGTCAACCTGATGATGGATCTCGTGGTCGCGCAGATGCAGGACGCGCTGGTGGCGGTCGAACGCATGGCGGGCACGGATGGCCTGGGCGACGTGCTGGTGCTGCGGGCCGGACCTCAGACCGGGGAGCCCGGCATCCTGGTGATGTCGCACCTCGACACCGTCCATCCGGTCGGCACCATCGAGCGCGACCTGCCCATGCGGGTTGAGGGCGACCGGCTCTACGGGCCTGGCATCTACGACATGAAGGGCGGAGCCTGGTTCTGCCTCGAGGCCTTCAAGGACGTGGCGCGCCGGGGCACGGCGGCGCGGCCCATCACCTTCCTGGTAACGCCCGATGAGGAGATCGGCTCGCCGATCACCCGGCCCATGATCGAGGCTCTCGGCCGCCGCTCGGCCTATGCCCTGGTGACCGAGCCCGCCCGCGACGGCGGCCAGATCGTCACCGCCCGCAAGGGGGTGGGGCGCTTCGACGTGCATGTGGAAGGCCGGCCCGCCCACGCGGGCTCGCGCCACAAGGACGGCCGCAACGCCATCTACGAGGCCGCCCGCCAGATCCTCGCCATCGAGGCCATGACCGATTACTCGCGCGGCATCACCACCACGGTGGGCATGGTGTCCGGCGGCACGGCCATGAACACCATCCCGCAGCATTGCCGCTTCCCGGTGGACCTGCGGGTCGAGACCGTGGCCGACGGAGAGGCCGTGACGGCGGCGATCCTCGGTCTGAAGCCCGCCGATCCGGACTTCAGGGTTTCCGTGACCGGCGGCATGAACCGGCCGCCCTATGAACGCAACGAGGCGACCTCGAAACTCTTCGACCACGCCAAGTCGCTTGCGGCCGAGATCGGCTTCGATCTCGTCTCCGCGCCCCGCGTCGGCGGCGGCTCGGACGGCAACTTCACGGCGGCCCTTGGCATCCCGACCCTCGACGGCCTCGGCATCGACGGCGACGGGGCGCATACGCTCCAGGAGTACGGCCTGATCTCTTCCATTGCGCCGCGCCAGAAGCTCATGACGCGCCTGCTGGAGACCCTGCGCTGAGCGGTTTCACGATCGGCGACCTGCGCGACCGGCCGGACTTTGCCGGGACAGTCGCGGATCGCGTCTGGCGCGCCTTCTGGAAGGACAAGGGGCATCCGTTGAGCCTGCTCACGGGCCTCGTGCAGGAAAACCTTGGGCCTGGGCCGGTCCCCAGCTGTTTCGTCGCCCATCGCGGCGACATCTTTCTCGGCACGGCGTCCCTGATCGCCTGCGATGAGGAGACGAGGCCGCAATACACGCCCTGGATTGCGGCCGTGTGGGTGGAGCCGGAGCATGGAGGGCGAGGGATCGGCGCGGCCCTGATCGACAAGGCTGCGGAATTCGCCTTCGGGGCCGGGGCAGGGCGAGTCTTCCTTCTGGCCGGCCCGCACCGGCGCTCATTCTATGAAGGCTTGGGCTGGTCGGTGCTGGAGACGCTCGCGGACGGGGTGTTCGTTCTGACCCGAGATGCGGAAGGCGGCTCGACATGACTCCCGAGACCGTGGCTCATTACCGCCCCAATGTGGGAATTGCGCTCTTCAACCGGGACGGTCTGGTTCTGATGGCTCGGCGCCTGGGGGACGATGGTCCCGAAATCGTCCTGCCCGGACATGAATGGCAGATGCCGCAGGGCGGGATTGACGGCGAGGAAGACCTGCTGACCACGGCCCGGCGCGAGCTATGGGAGGAGACGAACGTCACGAGCGCCGTTCCGCTCGGGGCGACCTCCGACTGGGTGAGCTATGATTTCCCGCCCTATGCCGGGCCGGCGCACCGGCTGTCCCCCTTTCGCGGCCAGAGCCAGCGCTGGGTAGCCTTCCGCTTCACCGGCGAGGAGAGCGAGATCGAGGTTGCGGGCGTTCGGGGCGGCATGGTGCCGGAATTCAGCGCATGGCGCTGGGAAAGCCTCGCGCGGGCACCGGAACTGGTGGTGCCGTTCAAGCGCGCCGTCTACGAGCACGTCGCGCGCGAATTCCGGGCTTTTGCGGACGTGTAAAGCGCAGGCGCTTACAGCGCCGCCGGCTGCAGCAGCGCCAGCACGCCGTTGATGATGAACTGCACGGCCAACCCGGCGAGGATCACGCCCAGCAGACGGCTCAGCACGATGTTGCCGGTCACGCCGAGCCAGCGCGAGACGCGATCGGCCGCCATGAACACGGCAAAGCAGCTCGCGACGCCGAGAGCGATGAGCGCAATCAGGAATCCGAGATAGACCGGGTCGCTGTCGGCCCGGCCCGCGAGCAGGATCGTCGCGGTGATCGCCCCGGGCCCTGCCATGAGCGGAATGGCGAGGGGAAACGCCGCGACGTTGCGAATGTGGTCCTCGGTGATGGCGATGTCGGCAGTGTGCTGCTTGCGCTCGTTGCGGCGCTCGAACACCATCTCGAAAGCGATCCAGAACAGCAGCAGGCCGCCCGAGATGCGGAAGGCCGGGATGCCGACGCCAAGAAGGCGAAGCAGCACCTCGCCGCCGAGACCGAAGAAGGCCAGGATGCCGAAGGCGATCAGACTCGCCCTGAGCGCCACCCGGCGCCGTTCCGACGCGTTCATGCCCCGGGTCAGCGACACGAAGATCGGGGCAAGCGCCGGCGGGTCCAGCGTCACGAGCAGGGTCACGAGGGCGGCGGAGATGTAGTCGAGGAGCATCGGCTGGACCTTAGCTTGGGCTTTGCGTTATGGCCTTGCCGGCCGGATTTGGCGAGGGGGCAGGGCAACGATGTTCACGATTTTGGATCGGATCAGCTGGCCGGGGCACCCCGACAAGCCCAACGAGGACATCTGCGGCGTCTCGGGCGACTGGGCCTGGGTGATCGACACCTCGATCTTCCCTGGCACCGCGCCGGTCATGCCCGGCAAAAGCGATGCTGCCTGGTTGGCGAAGTTCACGGATGAGCGGCTCTCGAACCTCGCGCCTCATGCGCAGGACGGCGCCACCCTCTTGCGTCACGTCATGGAGGAGGCCCGTACCGCCTACAGGGCCGTTGCGCCTGTGGAACGGCATGAGGATTTCGTCACCTGGCCGCTCGGCGCCATGACCCTGGTGCGCCGCAGGGGCCATGTGCTCGATGCCTGGACCTTCGGCGACACCACGGCCTATCTCCGTCAGCCCGACGGGGCGGTGCAGGTCCTGGGCGATGCGCCCGGCCTGCGGGACTTCGAATCCGCCAAGGCGGCCGAGCTGATGCGGCAGGCAGGCTCCCGGCCCACGGCCATCCTCGACGAGCCAGTATTCCTGGCTTGGCTCGGGGAGCGCCGCGAGCGCCAGCGCAAAAGCGGCATCCCGGCCGCCCTCCTGAGCTTCAACCCGGACGCCGCCGACCGGCTCCGGCACGAGTCGGTGCCTTGCGAGGACGGCACGGTGATCCTCCTAGCGTCCGACGGTTTCTCGGCCCTGGTCGACCTCTACCGGGTGGTGGATGCTGCCGGGCTCATGGAGGCGGCGCTCACGTCCGGCCTCGAGCCCTTGGCGGGGCTGGCGCGGGAGATCGAGACTGAGCGCGACCCGGATGGCAGGCTCCATCCACGATTCAAGGTTAGCGACGACACGACGGCGATTCTGTTGAGGGCGTAGCTCGATCACATTCGTGGATGGTCGGCCACGACGTGGTTGTCATCCCCGGCGGCCGTGAGGCTGGGAAGGGGATCCACAGCGTTGCGGTTGATCGTGGATTCCCTTCCCCTCCGCTTTCGCGTCCTTCCGGGAATGACACCCTCACAGTCTTGATGCTCCTCCAGTCCTGACACCCTCCGCGTCATCCCCGGACTTGGTCTGGGGATCCACGTCTTCCTGGGTTCCGTTTCAAAGCCCTCATCCTGAGGAGGATTGCGGGAGCAATCCGTCTCGAAGGAGCCTCCAGAGAGCACTGGATCCTCCTTCGAGACGCAGCCTCACGGCTGCTCCTCAGGATGAGGGCAGAGGAAGACGAAAGGGTGCAAAGACGTGGATGGCCGCAACAAGTGCGGCCATGACGCAGGAGCGGGATGACGGGGAGAGGCCAGCAGGTGAGAGCATGTTCTCACTTTGTTCTTGATTTCTGCTGCAAGCTCAGCTATAACATCACCCATCCTCGCCCGCCGAGGGGCGCGCTCGCGAGGCGTCGCAGATGCGGGGCAAGGAGCGGTCCCGCCGCAGGCTTCGCACCCCTGTGATCGCGGGTGGCCGATCCTGGCTTGTTCCAGGTCCGCTGAAACAAACCGCGCGTGACGAGCAGCTTGGCTCTCACCTTCCACACCACACATCGAGCCGGGCTGCCCTAAACGCCTCCCTCGATTGACCTGACGGCTTGAGGCCTCCCAGCCTCAGGCCTGAAGGCGCTGGCTCTTTGACACGCCAACCAACAGCGTCATCCCGGACGAAGCGCATCGCCGATCCGGGATCGCAAGACGAGTAAAGCGCCGTCATTCCGGGGCGGCTTCAGCCGAGCTCGGGATCCATCACCGCCGACGATGCACGACGATGATCGCCTTCCTCAATACGTTATGTTTATGGATCCCCGCCTGCGCGGGGATGACAGTGGTGGGGATCAAGGCCCCCGTTCTGCCCGAGATCCCGGATCTTCGCTCACGCTCCGTCCGGGATGACCGCAGATCAGGCGCCAGAAGTCAATGAGAACAGCAGCTTATGAGAAACCTCTAAGGCCGTTTCTCGGCCTGTTCGCAGACCTGCCAAACTGCCACAGCCGCGCACCGGCCTTTCACCACGCTCAACCTGACAATAAGTTGCTGAATCGTAAATGGATTTCGCCTCTACGCTTCCCTCTGGAAAACCCGTCAAAAAGCTTGAAAAAGGCGGCGTTCTCCCCCATGTAAGAGCCTGATTTCAATTGGATTCGCGGGCCTGCCGGACGGCTTGACGAAGCGGCATCGATAAGCCGCCTCTCGCGAAAGGGCAGACCGTTTTAAGAAAGACCAACCTTGACCGATCCGAACGATATCCGCTCCGGCGGCCCCGGCGGGGACCAGCCGGCGAGCGACATCAAGCTCATTTCCATCGTCGACGAGATGAAGCGCTCCTATCTCGATTACGCCATGAGCGTGATCGTGAGCCGCGCTCTGCCCGACGCGCGCGACGGCCTCAAGCCCGTGCACCGGCGCATCCTCTACTCGATGCACGAGAACGGCTACACGCCCGACAAGAAGTACGTGAAGTCCGCCCGCATCGTCGGTGACGTGATGGGTCAGTACCACCCGCATGGCGACAGCGCGATCTATGACGCCTTGGTGCGCATGGCGCAGGACTTCTCGCTGCGCCTCATGCTGGTGGACGGGCAGGGCAACTTCGGCTCCGTGGACGGCGATCCGCCGGCGGCCATGCGCTACACCGAGTCGCGGCTTGCCAAGGCGGCGATGCCGCTTCTCGACGACATCGACAAGGACACGGTCGATTTCACCCCCAACTATGACGAGTCCAAGGACGAGCCGTCGGTGCTGCCGGCGCGCTTCCCGAACCTGCTCGTCAACGGCGCCGGCGGCATCGCGGTCGGCATGGCCACCAACATGCCTCCCCACAATCTGGGCGAGGTCATCGACGGCTGCCTGGCGCTCATCGACAATCCCGGCATCTCCGCCGAGGAGCTGATCGAGATCATTCCCGGTCCGGACTTCCCGACCGGCGCTCTGATCCTCGGCCGCGCCGGCGCTCGCTCGGCCTACACCACGGGCCGCGGCTCCATCATCATGCGGGCGAAGTCCGAGATCGAGGAGGTCCGCAAGGACCGCGAAGCGATCATCTTCACCGAGATCCCGTATCAGGTGAACAAGGCCTCGCTGATCGAGAAGATCGCCGAACTGGTGCGCGAGAAGAAGATCGAGGGCATCGCGGACCTCCGCGACGAGTCCGACCGCGACGGCATGCGCATCGTGGTCGAGATCAAGCGCGACGCCATGGCCGACGTGGTGCTCAACCAGCTCTATCGCTACACCCCGCTGCAGACGAGCTTCGGCGCCAACATGGTGGCGCTCAACGGCGGCCGCCCCGAGCTGATGACGCTCAAGGACCTGATCCAGGCTTTCGTCGACTTCCGCGAGGAGGTCGTGTCCCGCCGGACCAAGTTCCTGCTCAACAAGGCCCGCGAGCGCGCCCACGTGCTGTGCGGCTTGGCCATCGCGGTGGCCAATATCGACGAGGTCATTCGCCTCATCCGCACGGCGCCGGATCCGAACGCCGCGCGCGAGTCCCTGATGGGCCGCGACTGGCCGGCGCACGACATTGCGCCGCTCATCGCCCTCGTGGACGACCCGCGCCACAAGATTAACGAGGACGGCACCTATCGTCTCTCGGAGACGCAGGCCCGCGCCATCCTCGACCTGCGCCTGCAGCGCCTCACGGCTCTCGGCCGGGACGAGATCGGCGACGAGTTGTCGAAGCTTGCGGCCGAAATCTCCGATTACCTTGAGATCCTGCGCTCGCGCGAGCGCATCATGGGCATCATCAAGGGCGAACTCACGGAGGTGCGCAACACCTTCGCGACGCCGCGCAAGACGCAGATCGTCGATTGGGATTCGGACCTCGACGACGAGGACCTGATCGCCCGCGAGGACATGGTCGTCACCGTGTCCCATGCCGGCTACATCAAGCGCGTGCCGCTCTCGACCTACCGGGCGCAGCGCCGCGGCGGTAAGGGCCGTTCCGCCATGACGACGCGCGACGAGGATTTCGTCACCCGCCTGTTCGTGGCCAACACCCACACGCCGGTGATCTTCTTCTCGTCCGAGGGACAGGCCTACAAGGAGAAGGTGTGGCGCCTGCCGCTGGCGGCGCCGAACGCCAAGGGCAAGGCCCTGGTGAACATGCTGCCCATCAAGCAGGGCGAGCGCATCACCACCATCATGCCGCTGCCCGAGGAAGAAGCGTCCTGGGACAAGCTGGACGTGATGTTCGCCACCTCCCGCGGCACGGTTCGCCGCAACAAGCTGTCGGACTTCGTGCAGGTCAATCGCGGCGGCAAGATCGCCATGAAGCTGGATGAGGGCGAGCACATCGTCGACGTGCAGATCTGCTCGGAGAACGACGACGTGCTGCTCACCACGGCCAAGGGCCAGTGCATCCGCTTCCCCGTGACGGATGTGCGCGTCTTCAAGGGCCGCGATTCCATGGGTGTGCGCGGCATCAACCTTGCCGAGGGCGACGACATCATCTCCATGGCGATATTGCGCCATGTGGAAGCGACCGGCGAGGAGCGTGCGGCCTATCTCAAGATGCGCCGCGCGGTCACAGGCGAGCAGATGGGCTCGGATGCCGATGCTTCGGACGAGGCGGAGGAGGCTTCGGCCGAGAACGTCTCGCTCTCGCAGGAGCGCTACGCCGAGATGAGCGCGCAGGAGCAGTGCATCCTGACCCTGTCCGAGAAGGGCTACGGCAAGCGCACGCTGTCTTACGAGTACCGTATCACCGGACGCGGCGGCAAAGGCATCACGGCCATGGCGGTGAACAGCCGCAACGGCAAGCTCGTCGCCTCGTTCCCGGTGGAGAGCTCCGACCAGATCATGCTCGTCACCGACGGCGGCCAGCTGATCCGCGTGCCGGTGGACGGCATCCGCGTCGTCGGCCGCAACTCCCAGGGCGTTACCGTCTTCTCCACCCGCGACAAGGAAAAGGTGGTCTCGGTGGAGCACATCGAGGGTGAGGATGCCGAGGAGGTCGAAGGCGTCGACAATGCCGCGACCGAGGGCGGCGAGGAATAAGTAGTTTACCCAAGGTATTAATCGGAAAGGGCGCTTCCAGCGCCCTTTCTTTTTATCGCTTGTCGAGAATGCGTCGATAGTCCGCCACTAAGTCCTGTGCCATCCGGCGCGCACCTGCGCCGGAGTCTGCCGTCACCCGGATTTTCACAAACATGCCATCGTGGAGGGTGACAAAGATGTAGGAGTCACGCTCCGTCCCGCGTTGCGTAATTTTCATGTGAGCCATGGCGAAGGAACCTGATGCGGAACTGTCGAGAAGCTTGGCATCCTGGTAGGCGCCGCTTTTCAAGGCGCTGCCGACATCGCTGATAGCGAAGTCCAATTCCCGCTTAGCCTGTGGCAGCGCGGGTCCGGTCGGTAGCTTGAGCTGCTTGTCGTAAACGTAGATATCGGCCCAGGCACCACTGGGGGCAAGATAGGTTACACTGAAGCCCAATCCCGGCGTCTTGTAGTCCACCTTCGACTGACGAGTGAAATTGCCAAGAGTCTTTGGAAAAGGGAAGCCTTCGATCTCCGCCACTGAGATGGCAGGGGAGATTGCGCTGCGGACGGGCTGTGCCTGGGCCGGAAGAACTGATGCCGTGATCAGTGCGGCGAGAATGCATCCGCCAAGGACGACGGATATACGCAGAAACTTCAGCATCGCAGCTCCCCTGTTTGTAACTAAGTTATAGGGAATCGCGTGCGCTGGCGAGTCTCGCCGATGCCGTCCTTAAAAGCTTTAGACGGGCAAGCTCGCCAACGCGGCCGGACTCAGCACGGCAATAGCGGTGACAAAGACGATACAGAGGCGGAAGATCACGGTGCTCTCCTGAAACCTTGACTTTAGGTTAGGTGGGTTATCCCACGCTCCGGCCCTGCCCGCCGTGTGCCAACGCACGGCTTGCCGATCAGCCCCAATCCGGCTACGCCTTGGCCTCATGACACGCACCGCCCTCTATACCGGCAGCTTCGATCCCGTCACCAACGGTCACCTGGACGTTCTGCGCCAGGCCTGCTCCGTGGCGGACAGGATCGTCATCGCCATCGGGATCCATTCCTCGAAGGCGCCGGTCTTCCCGGCTGAGGAGCGGGCCAAGATGCTGCGCGCCGTCTGCGGGCCGATTCTGGAGGCGAGGGGCGTCGCGCTGGACGTGGTCACGTTTAACGACCTGGCGGTTGATGCTGCCCGCCGGCACGGGGCCACGCTCATCGTGCGCGGCCTGCGCGACGGCACGGATTTCGACTACGAGATCCAGATGGCCTCCATGAACGCCACCATGGCGCCGGAGGTTCAGACCCTCTTCTTCCCGGCTTCGCCCGCTGTGCGCCCCATCACTGCCACGCTTGTGCGGCAAATCGCCGGGATGGGCGGCGATGTCTCGGCGTTCGTGCCGGGGCTTGTCGCCGAGCGTCTGAAGGCCAAATTCAGGCGGCCATAAAGTTTCGTCACTCACAGGGAGACATCCACCCATGAAGCGTTTGCTCGCAGCCGGAGCGCTCGTGCTCGCCAGCCTCGTACCAGTTGCCGCCCAGCAGGCAGCAGACCCGCAGAACACGGTGTTCCTCGACACCAAGGACGGCCGCGTCACCATCCGCCTGCGTCCCGACCTCGCTCCCAAGCACGTGGAGCAGATCAAGGCCCTGACGAAGCGCGGCTTCTACGATGGCGTGGTCTTCCACCGGGTCATCGACGGCTTCATGGCCCAGACGGGCGACCCGACCGGCACCGGCACCGGCAAGTCCGATCTGCCCAACATTCCGGCCGAGTTTACCCAGACCCAGTACAAGCGCGGCTCCGTCGGCATGGCCCGGTCCCAGAGCCCGAACTCAGCCAACAGCCAGTTCTTCATCTGCTATGACGGCTGCGGCCCGCTTACCGGCCAGTATACCCTGTTCGGCGAGGTCGTGTCCGGCATGGACGTGGTCGACAAGATCAAGAAGGGCAATCAGGCCGCCAACGGCATGGTGTCGAACCCGGACAAGATCGTGAAGATGCAGCTGGCTGCCGACGCGAAGTGATGCACGCCTTGCGACCATACGGAGTCGGAGTCGCCGCGCTTCTCCTGAGCCTCACCCCGGCGCTGCCGGCGCTGGCCCAGGGGCTGTTCGGCGACCCTGACGAGCGGCGCGAGCCGCCTCCGTCCCTGCCGCAGAGCTTCAACGGCATCATCCGACCACCAAGCGGCGAGGAGATCCCGAAGCGGGTCGACACCCTCAACGACATCGTGCGCGCCATGCAGGCCTGCTGGCGGCCAACGGATGTGCGCTATTCCGGCCAGTCGGTGACGATCCGCATCAGCTTCAAGCGGAACGGCGAGGTGCTCGGCAGGCCCATGATCACCCATTATCGGGAAGGCGAGCCGGACAAAGCGAACCGGGAGGCCTTCACGCAGGCCGTGCGGGAGGCCCTGGTACGTTGCTCGCCCATGCCGTTCACGGACAAGCTTGGTGCGGCGGTGGCCGGCCGCCCGTTCACGTTCCGCTTCGTCGACTCCCCGGCTACGGAAACGTCACAACCCCTTTGACGCTATGTGCGGAACCGAAGGCTCGCGTCAGCGGAAGGCGAGTCCTACTTTCGCGCCCGACGCTCTAGTGACCAGCGGCCGCATCCCCTAAATACAAGCCATACCAAGGAGATTCTCATGGCAGACCCCCAAAACACCCTCATCATGGAGACCACCAAAGGCCGCGTGGTCATCGAGCTGCGCCCCGATCTTGCCCCAGGGCACGTGGAGCGCATCAAGACGCTCTCCCGCCAGGGCTTCTATGACAACGTGCCGTTCCATCGCGTCATCGAAGGCTTCATGGCCCAGACCGGCGATCCGACCGGCACCGGCACCGGCGGCTCCGATCTGCCGGACCTGAAGGCCGAGTTCAACGCCGAGCCGCATGTGCGCGGCACCTGCTCCATGGCCCGCACGAACGCGCCGCATTCCGCGAACTCGCAGTTCTTCATCTGCTTCGACGACGCCCGCTTCCTCGACAAGCAGTACACCGTCTGGGGCAAGGTGACCGAGGGCATGGAGAACGTGGACAAGATCAAGCGCGGCGAGCCCGTGCGCGATCCCGACCGCATCGTCTCCATGAAGGTCGCGGCGGACGCGGCTTAAAGGTCCACAACCTTTTACCGTCATGCCCGGGCTCGTCCCGGGCATCCACGTTTTTGCCGCTGTAAGACGTGGATGGCCGCAACGAGTGCGGCCATGACGATGAGGATGAATCTACATGCGCGTCGACCTCTTCGATTTCGATCTGCCTGAGACCAGCATTGCGCTCCGCCCGGTGGAGCCGCGGGATGGCGCGCGCATGCTCGTGGTCCGGCCAGAGGAAGGTCTCGAAGACTGCATCGTCCGCGACTTGCCGGATCTGCTTCAGCCGGGCGACGTGCTTGTGCTCAACGATACCAAGGTCATCCCATCCCGACTCTACGGCCTGCGGGTACGTGACGAGACAGCGGCCCGCGTCGAGATCATGCTTCACAAGCGCGAGGGCGCCGACCGCTGGCGTGCCTTCGCGCGGCCGGCCAAGAAGCTCAATGTGGGCGACCGCATCCGTTTCGGCGAAGCCTCCGAGAGCACCGCCTGCGAGCTCGTGCGACTCGATGCGGAAGTGGAGGAGAAAGGCAAGGGGGGCGATGTGGGCTTACGCTTCTCCTTTGCCGGAGCATTCCTTGACGAGGCGATTGCCCGTCTCGGGGAATTGCCCCTGCCGCCCTACATTGCGGGAAAGCGCCCAACTGACGACAAAGACCTCAATGATTATCAGACCGTCTATGCCAGGGACGAGGGTGCCGTCGCGGCGCCTACGGCTGGCCTTCATTTCACCGACGATCTCTTCCATCGCCTCGATGAGCGCGGCATAGCCCGCCACTTCGTCACGCTTCATGTGGGTGCTGGCACCTTCCTGCCGGTCAAGGCGGATGACACCGCCGGGCACCGAATGCATGCGGAATGGGGCTCAGTGTCGGAGGAGACCGCGCAGGCGCTCAACGAGGCGCGAGCCCGGGGGGCGAGGATCGTGGCGGTGGGCACCACGTCCCTGCGTCTGTTGGAAAGCGCCGCCCGCGAGGACGGGACCATTGCGCCGTTCTCGGGCGATACATCGATCTTCATCACCCCCGGCTACCGCTTCAGGGCAGTCGATGTGCTGATGACAAACTTTCACCTCCCGCGCTCGACTCTTTTCATGCTGGTTTCGGCCTTCGCCGGGCTGGATTGCATGAAGGAGGCCTATGCCCATGCGATCGAGACAGGCTATCGCTTCTACTCCTATGGCGATGCGAGTTTGCTGTTCCGGCGCTGACGCGCCGTGTCATCCCCGGCGCGCGGAACGCGCGGGAAGGGGATCCATTGACTTGTGCTGCGGATCCATGGATCCCCTTCCCCTGCGCTTCGGCCGGGGATGACAAGACGAGGTTTGAATGACCACCGAGACCTTCACCTTCACCGTCAACAAGACCGACGGGACGGCACGCACCGGAGAGATCCGGATGCCCCGCGGCGTCATCCGCACGCCTGCCTTCATGCCGGTCGGCACGGCCGCGACGGTGAAGGCCATGTATCCCGACCAGGTGAAGGCGCTCGGCGCCGACGTGGTGCTCGGCAACACATATCACCTCATGCTCCGCCCCGGCGCGGAGCGGGTGGCGCGGCTGGGCGGGCTGCATCACTTCATGAACTGGCCCTATCCGATCCTCACCGATTCCGGCGGCTTCCAGGTCATGTCCTTGTCGGCCCTGCGCAAGATCGATGAAACGGGCGTGACGTTCCAGTCGCACATCGACGGCTCCACCCATGTGCTGACGCCCGAGCGCTCCATCGAGATCCAGGGCCTGCTCGGCTCCGACATCCAGATGCAGCTCGACGAATGCGTGAAGCTGCCCTGTTCCGACGAAGTAGCCGAGAAAGCCATGCGCCTTTCCTTACGCTGGGCGGAGCGCTGCCGGGTGGCCTTCGGCGAGCAGCCGGGCAAGGCGATGTTCGGCATCGTTCAGGGCGGGGCGGTGGAGCGGCTGCGCATCGAGAGCGCCAGGGAGCTCGCAGGCCTCGACCTCAAGGGCTATGCCATCGGCGGCCTCGCTGTGGGTGAGCCGCAGGAGGTGATGCTGCGCATGATCGAGACGGTCGAGCCGCATATGCCGAAGGAGAAGCCGCGCTATCTCATGGGCGTGGGAACGCCGGACGACATCGTCGAGGCGGTGCGCCGGGGCGTCGACATGTTCGACTGCGTCATGCCCACCCGCGCCGGCCGCCATGGCCAGGTCTTCACCCGCCATGGCCGCATGAACCTGCGCAATGCCCGCTTCGCCGAGGATACGAGCCCGCTCGATCCGGAATCGAAATGCACCGCTTCCAACACCTATTCCCGGGCCTATCTCCACCATCTGGTTCGCTCCAACGAGATCTTAGGCATGATGCTGCTGACCTGGAACAACCTGGCCTATTACCAGGAACTGATGGCCGGCCTGCGCAAGGCCATCGGCGAGGGTCGCCTCGAAAGCTATATCGGCGAGGTCAAGGAAGGCTGGGCCAGGGGCGAGCGGGACAGCAAGGCGGAAGTGGGCCAGCACGCCAACAACATGGCCATGGCGTCGGAGGGCTAGCTCCGGCTGCCGCGTCGCCTCTCGGGGAATTGTTCGGCCAGCCTCGGAATGAGGCTCAAGGCGGGGCTTTTCGATTGACCTGAGGCCCGAGACCCCCTATCTCGGGCTCACCTCTGGGAGCGCGTAGCTCAGCCGGTAGAGCATCTGACTTTTAATCAGAGGGTCCTGGGTTCGAGTCCCAGCGCGCTCACCACCTTAAACCCTTTTACCGGCAAGGGTTTTATCGATTTCTCGCGTGTGCAGCCCTGCACTATTTTTCCCCCGGGTAACACCACGGGTAACGGCAGACAAAACTCGCGCAATCCGCGCGAACACCGAGTCAGTTTGCGCTGGTAGCCAAAGGTCCGCAATTTCGCGATGAGCGGACCTTTATTCATCCACGCTGAAAGGCGGTTCCTGACCCAGTGCGGACCATTCCGGCATTCGGTAGCAAAGACCACCAACCAGCAGGTAAGTGCCCAGACGAAGGGGATATTTCCCGACTTTCGGAATGTGAAAATTTTGGGATTGGTTCAGGTGTACCCGGCTCCCGCCAAGAAGATGTCCATGCTTCGCTGCCGTAGGGCCGCCCCTTCCGTGCCTGTCCCAACTCCTTCCGTTCCGAGCACGGCCCCTCTCAAGGAGGGCAGGATCATGAGGCCAAGAAAGATTTTGGCATCCCTGTGAACCTGCTCGCGGGCTATGCCCTTTCCGGACCCGCTCCTGAGGACGTTCGCAACCAATCCCACCGTCCGATCCGCGGCATAGTTCTGAATGAGCTGTGCAAGCTTTGGAAAGCGCTGAGCCTCGGCCGTCACAACCCTCTCAAGAGCGACCATGTCGGGATCAAGGCTGGAGGCGAGCAGGCGATCCGCAATTTCCCACAACTGCTCCCGAAGGGACCTTCCAGTCAGATCGGCTTCCTCAAGCGCGGAGAGATGGCGCTCCAGCACATTCGCAACCATGGCCTCGAAGAGGTCCGCCTTACCAGCAAAGCGGGCGTAAAGCGTGCGTTTCGACATCCCGAGTTCGGCTGAGATCGCATCCATGCTGGTCTTCTCGTAGCCGTCCCTCAGGAACAGGAGTCTGGCGGCCTCGAGGATGCGCCCCCTGATCTGAGCCGCCGCTTCCCGGGACGGACGTCCGCCCGAGTGCTCACGCTGAAGCGACTCGGATGTCGTCGGGTTGTACATCGATTTAACCTCGCAAGGGAAGCAGAGGAGCAAGCGATGAGAAAAGTCATTGACCCTTCCAGCTTGATCGCCTCAAATCAATACGGTACAGGATAGTACCGTTTTGGTGGACGCGATGCAATTCCATTCTCGCGGAAGGAAAACACTGATGACGACCGACACGGGATCCCCCGTCCTCACTGCTCACCGCCGCGACCCACGACCAGACAGCGAGCAGGCGTCCTCCGGCATGGACCAATCGCAACCGAAAGCACCGAACCCCGAGGCTGAGGAGAGGCCACCTGCGAAGCCGCGCAACCCCGCTGGGAAGATCGCCCTGCTCGTGGTGCCTCTGTTTGCAGGCCTGACCGTTTGGTACGCCGTCACCGACCTCCTTGCGCCGTATTCCGCTCGCGGAAGTGTCTCGGCCTACATCGCACAGATCGCGCCACAGGTATCCGGTCAGGTGACGGAGGTGTTCGTTCAGGACAATGCCTTGGTTGACCAGGGAGCGCCGCTGTTCGCGCTTGACAGGCGCCCCTTCGAGATTGCCGTTCGGCTGGCGGAGGCGGGCTTGGCGCAAGCGACGCAAGCCATCAATGCCTCTTCGGCGTCCTTGGCCTCCTCGCAGGCGAAGGTCGCCTAGGCACAGGCCAACCTCCAGAATGTCCGGGCAGCGGCGAACCGCACCATGACCCTTGCTGAGAGGGGCATCTCGTCCAAGGCTCAGGCCGATGAAGCCAGAGCCAACCTGCGGTCCGCGGAAGCGCAGCTTGCGGCAGCCGAGGCAGAACTGAGAAGCGCCGAAGCACAGCTCGGCGACGAGGGAGCCAACAACCCCCAGATCCAGGCGGCACAGGCACAGTTGGAGCAGGCTCAGCTCAATCTGCTCTTCACCACCGTGTCCGCTCCCCGTCGCGGCGTGGTCACCAATCTCCAACTCACCGTCGGGCAGTACGTCGGCACCGGGTCTCCTGCGATGACTTTCATTGACGCCGTCGGGGGCTGGATCACCGCCGATTTCCGGGAGAACCAGTTGGTCGATGTGAAACCCGGAGACCCCGTCAGTATCCACTTCGATGCCGTGCCCGGCATGGTGTACACGGGGCGTGTCGACAGCATTGCCTGGGGCATCGATCCCGGCCGGATCTCAGCCCGCGGATTGCCGCAGAACCAGCCGGAGACCCGGTGGTTTGAGCCAGCTCGTCGCATCCCGGTCCGGATCGAGCTTGATGGCGGCACGGCGAACTGGCCGCACAACGTACGCGCCGGGTCGAAAGCAAGTGCCGTCATCTATGCAGGCGGAACGGACGGTCCGATCCCGGGGATTGCACGCGCCCTGCACCGTGTGCAGGCCTTCCTGTCCTATCTCTACTGAGGCGTCGGCATGTACGTGGCCCCGCGCCCGGAAGTGGAGGACGACCCACTCTACGCCGTCAGGCTGGCTGCGGCGGGGGCCATCAGCTTTGCCCTGATCCCGCTCCTCCAACCTGCCCTTCCGCCCTTGCTGGCTGCCGTCCCGGTTGGGCTGATGGCCGGGATGAGGAAGGCTTTCGACCCAAAGAAGGCCTTCGGCGCACCCATAGCCTTCATGGTTATGGTGTGGCTGATCTCGATGCTTGTGTCGCTGACCCGGCCGATGCCGCTGGTGCTCGTCAGCGTCATGGGACTGCTCTACTTCGTGGGCTTCTATGCCATTCAGCGCACGGGCAATCCCATGGGCATGCTGGTGCTGGCGGTATCCGTGCTCCTGTCCGTCATGGGCATGGGGTCGCCCGTGGCCTTCGAGGCGATGCGGGACGGCTTCTACGAGGCATGCATCGTGGCGTTGTTCATGATTCCGATCCTCTATGCTGTGTTCCCATCCCGGGCACGGGTCCATCTCCTTGAGGGCTATACTCCTGCGCCCGGTCCCCACGTCTTGGGGGCGGCGATCCGGGCGGGGGTGTCAATCGGCTCCCAATTTTGGCTCTGACGCAGTTTTGGTGCAATTGAGGACTGAACTGAGGCTGTCTTCCGGAAGGAGGCAGCATCATGCACC
>NZ_JAFBID010000094.1 GCF_016811235.1 Microvirga arabica | reverse complement strand
TGGTGGGATTCGTCGTGTGGGCTCACCACATGTACACCGTCGGCCTCTCGCTCCAGACCCAGGCCTATTTCGTGTTCTCCAGCATGGTGATCGCAGTTCCCACGGGCGTGAAGGTGTTCTCCTGGATCGCCACCATGTGGGGCGGCTCCATCCGTTTCACGGCGGCCATGTACTGGGCCATCGGGTTCATCTTCGTGTTCACGGTGGGCGGCGTCACCGGCGTCGTGCTGGCGAATGCTCCCATCGACCGCTATATGCACGACACCTACTACGTGGTGGCTCACTTCCACTACGTTCTGTCGCTCGGCGCGGTCTTCGTGATCTTCGCCGGCATGTACTACTGGTTCCCGAAGATCACCGGCTACATGTACTCGGAATGGATCGGCAAGCTGCACTTCTGGATCGCCTTCATCGGCGCCAATGTGCTGTTCTTCCCGCAGCACTTCCTCGGCCTCTCCGGCATGCCGCGCCGCTATGCAGATTATCCCGATGCGTTTGCCGGGTGGAACCTCGTGTCCTCCATCGGCGCCTATATCTTCTTCTTCGGCCTGTTGGTTTTCATGTATGGTGTGATCGATGCTTTCAGGCGCAAGGAGAGGGCCGCCGACAATCCTTGGGGTGAGGGTGCGACGACGCTGGAATGGACCCTGTCCTCACCACCGCCATTCCATCAGTTCAACACGCTGCCCCGCGTGATCGATACCCATCACTGAGCACGCAGTGATTCGCTGACCGCAGCTATCCTGTGCAGCCTCCGCCTTGCCGCGCTTGGCCCTCATTCCACGGGAACGGGAGCATCGAGATTGATATCATGACGTGCCGACTCCGCTGGCGCTGAGCCGTTACGGGGCTGGGGCTCCTCCGCCTGAGCAACCGTGCGGAGGCCCGCTAATGCAGCCTCCAGGTCATCGTTCTCAGCACCCTCTGGGTACACTGCATAAGCCGGGTGCGGGAATTCAGGGGCATGCGGCACCAGGTGCAGGCGGCCGCTCGCGAGGTAGGGCTGGGCCACGCGTTTCCGGAAGTAGCCGGTTCCACCGACCTGGATGATGTAGTCCAGCCCAAGCGGACCCAGGCCGATGGACAGGCCCGGGTTGGAGAACTGCGGAAAGTTCAGGCCATGATGGGCCGCGAAGTCCGCGCCCCAATCCACATACACGTAATCCGGACCGGACACGCAGGCTGTTGACGGATCGGTCGTGACCAGGACGAGCGTCTCCTCGGTGAGCATCTCGACCCTCAGCCCTGGCCATTGTCTCGGTGAGTACACCACCGCCAGGTCGAGCACCCCGTCGGCGACCTGGCGCAACAGGCCGTCAGACAGGCCAACCTGGGTCTGGAGGGCGATGTCGGGAGCAGTGCGCTTCATCCACACCATCCAGTTCAGGAGGAGCGGGTCCCAAAGCGTCAGCTCACCGCCCGCGGCGATAACCGCCCGGCGTCCCACCGGAAGCGCGACCTGATGGCGAGCCCGCTCCCAAACCTGCACCAGGGTCGGCGCGAACCGCAGAAACTGCTCTCCGGCGACCGTCAGGGTCACCCCGGCCTTGTTGCGCAGGAAGACCGGTCGCCGGAGCTGATCCTCAAGCGAACGGACGCGGGCGCTGACGGTGGTTTGGGTCACGTTCAGCCGCTCAGCGGCGCGGACGAAGCTTCCAGCCTCAATAATAGCGAGAAAAGTACGGGCGAGTTCGATGTCCATGGCGGCATCCTTTACGGGCCTGGAAACGCGTGGGATTGATGTGGGGCAGTCGCCGCAGCATTGGCCATCGGGACGGCCGGGAGGTCCGGAGACACTCCGGTTGCTTGTAGAGGCCCCGAGCTCGGCTGCGGCCGAATGAGCCCGGGGCTAAGTGCCCGCGATCAGGTTACCTGCGCGATGCAAGCCGCGTCTGAATGTCGGCAAGCTCAACATGATCTGCCGAGGATATGCCCTTCACGGGGGAAGTCAAACGCCCCACAAGGCTCTACCGAGGTGAGGCCCCTTGCAACAGGGACACCATGCCCGTGTACCCGCGGGCCTGTGCGAGCTGAAGGGGTGTTGACCCGTTCCTGTCAGAGATCCGGGGATCGGCACCGGCTTCAAGGAGTGCGCGCACTGTTTCTGTATGACGGGCACCACCGTCGCCGAGGACCACCGCCTCGATCAGGGCAGTCCAACCCAGGTTGTTGACATGGTCGAGCGGCGCGCCGCCGCGGATGAGCTCGCGGACAATGCCATCGTGGCCAAGATGGGCCGCGGCGATCAGCGCCGTGCCATCGTAGACGCTGGTGACCAGCTTGGCGCTGGCGCCGGCGGCGAGCAGCGCCCGCAGCATCGGCACGTCGTCTTTGACGGCCGCAATGGTCACGGCGTCATAGCGCTGGTTGTCAAGGAGGCTGGCGTCGGCCCCGGCGGCGATCAGGGCCCGGGCCGCCGTCCCGTGTCCCTGGAACGCCGCCACATGCAGCGGCGTGCGACCGTTGCCGTCACGGGCATTAAGGTTGGCTCCCGTTTGGGCCAGGCGCCGGATGTCATCGACGGAGCCTTGGGCGGCGGCGGCGTGCAGCCCGCGGTAAGTTGAGAGCTCTGTTGGTGTGGGAGGTGTCTGCGCGGAGGCCACGCTTCCGGACAGTGCCAAGATCCCGATCAATCCGATAAGCGCAAATGGGTTGGTCATGGTCCGTCCTCCTCTGATGCAGTGACCTACCGTTGCAGGCTACCGTTGTCGGTTAGTGCAGTTGTGCTTGCACCGTGGCAAGACCGGCGTTCGGAGATTCCTCGTCGGGCTGCCCGCCTGGAGCACCCCGACGGCCACGGCCCCGATGACCTCGTCGCCCACCTTCACAGGCACCCCGCCGCCGAGCAGCCGGAAACCGTCGGTAGCAGCCAGATGGCGGGTGCCGGGTTCTTGTCTACGTCCTCCATTATGGTGATGGTGTTGTTGCGGGCCGACGCTGCCGTGTAGGCCTTTGCGCCGCTTGCCTCAACGGGGTGAGGACGCCTTCAACAGGAGTGCTCCGGCGAGGTGTGTCCGCAGCGAGTTCATACGATCTGATGAGCCTCGCAGCCTCCCCTCGGTGGATGTAGCTGGATCGAGTATGATAGCTGCCGTTACAGGACCGATGGGCCCGCGAGAGGCCTACTTCTCCATCTGCCTTCGGCTTGGACGAAGGCTGGCTGTGGAACATCCGCATTGCGCCACTCTGCAGCCCATAGGCAGATGGGGCATGCTCGATTTTGCCCTGTGGCCGATCCTCTCCATTGGTCTGACCTTCTTCCTTGCCGGTGTCGTCAAAGGAGTGACCGGCATGGGCCTGCCCACCGTGGCTATGGGATTGCTGGGAGCGTTCATGTCACCCGTCGCGGCCGCCGGACTTTTGATCGTGCCGTCCTTCGTCACCAATGTCTGGCAGCTGGCCTCTGGCCCGAGTTTTACTGCGCTGGTCAGCCGGTTCTGGCTCATGATGCTGGGGATTGTGCTCGGCACCGTAGGCAGTGCATCAATTCTGGCTGGCGGGGATGTTCAATGGACCACGGCCGGGCTCGGTACCGCCCTCGTGATCTATGCCGTCTTCACGCTGCTCGCTCGGCAACTGTCTGTGCCTGTTGAGGTGGAGAAGTGGCTGTCGCCTCTGATCGGCTTGACAACAGGCATGGTCACAGGCGGTACCGGCGTGTTTGTCATTCCTGCTGTTCCTTATCTTCAGGCTCTCGGACTGAGCAAAGACGACCTGATCCAGGGACTGGGGCTTTCCTTTACGGTCTCGACGATTGCCCTTGCGGCTGGTCTGGCGTGGCGCGGAGCATTGCAGGTCGACGGTTTGGCCATGTCCTCCCTCGCGATTGCCCCCGCCCTGCTTGGAATGTGGCTGGGACAAGCGATCCGGAGCAGGGTGAGTCCCGTCGCGTTTAGGCGTTGGTTCCTGATCTGCCTGATGCTGCTCGGGATTGAGCTTATCCTGCGGTCGATTCTCTAGCGGGCGGGCGCTCCTGAAATCTCGGGGCGATCTGCCCTTCCGCCATTTCCTGAGCGGTGTGTCTGATGGCCTGGCCGACGTTAGACGCAGATGCACGTGCGGCCCGTCCGAACCCGTCGTGGGGCACCTCGGGCGTCCGCTCCGGCTCAATCCCATCGGCAGGGGTCACGCCGACGCCATGCGCATAAACCATCCGGCCGCCAAGATAGCCCGAGTACGTGACCAAGGCGGCGCCGGCGAGACCCGCAAGCAGGTACCCAGTGCTTGGCCGCCGGCTGCGCGAACGGACCGCTGCCAAGCCCACCGACAGTGCCAGCAGGCCGATGTTGAGGGTGCGGTGGGTGACCAGGATATCATGCGAGACATCGCTGGTCTTGACCGCCTCTTGCGCGGCAAAGCCTGCAATCCCCGTCGCGGCGACGCTTGCAGCGGCCACCGGCATCAGCTGGCGTCCCATGTCCATTAGCGAGTCATTGTTGGTGAGCCGGCCAATGAGGTCGGCTGCCACGGCCGTGGGCAGCAGAGCCACGGGGAAGTGGGCAAGCGCGGGATGGACTTCATGAACACGCATCGGCATCGCAAACCTCACAGTCAGAGGGATCGCCTCTCCCGTGAGAGGATCACGATCCGTGTCTCGCCGCCCGCATTTTGGCTCCGGACATGATATCCTGGATATTCGACGTTGACGGTACCGCCTCCCGACCTGGATGCGGGTCGTATGGACCGGGAACTGCTTGCCCGGCGTCTGGTCAGGAGGCTTCTTCAGTCGTCAATCGCCGGGCATTGCATAGGTTCCGCTTCAAATGGCGCAGGAGCGGTCAGTCTGCGGGGGCTCAGGTCCAAACCCTTGCAGGCTTCTCCCGATTGAAGATTGAGGTGTTGGGCTACGGATAGGCCTCTATCACTGCTGAACTGGGAGGGCGCTTGCGACGGCCGCGGGGCATTCGTCCAGCTCTTGCTTTAGCTGCAATCCCACGATCAGGGTAGGGATTTGCCTCGCCAGAGCAAGCATCCACATACACGATGCGCCATTTCCCCGAGGCTGCGGCCTGGACAGCGAAGCGGTCCGGCCGGCATTCATACGCAGACATCCTTCTCGACGACTTGGCCGGCGCGGCCGCACCGTCTGGGTGATAGACCACGCCGATCGGTTCAACTATCGGCGCGGGCTCGACGGCTGACCCAGCAGACCGGCCCCGCGGCATGGATTCCGGCTCACGTCGGCTGCCATGCCGGGAGGCAGTCAGACACTCGCTTAGGCTATGCCCGCTTGGCACAGCCGGTCTGGCCATTCATAGCGGGTTGGGATCGTGTACACCCAAAGCGTGACTCTCTCAAATCTCGGACGAGCCTGTTCAGCTGGCAGGAGGATCTCCGGCACCGGAGGCTTTCGCCAGACCGCTTGTGACCAACAGCTGCATGCATTGACGGCTGCGTTGGATCTTCTTGAGTGGGCGCGGCTGTGGCTCTACTGCTTCTACTACGTCATGGTCCGAAGCTGGTCCGCCGTCAGGCTCGAGCATCCAACAAACGATCAAAGGCGATGCTAGCTGGACTTGGCTGGCGGTTGGGCAATGAGAGGCGTGTCAAGGATCGCCGGATCGTCACCCGGTCAACTGAAAGCTTCGTCAGACGGCCCAGTGCTACATGATCGGCTGCGACAGCCGATGACATGATTCCAACACCTAATCCTGCGGCGACTACACGGGCTATTGCCTCATTACTGCCGACTTGCAAGGTTCGTCGGGGCATTATACCGGACGTTGTCAGAGCGTCCCAGACTACATCGCGTGTTCCCGAACCCACCTCACGAAGGACCATGGTTTCGTTTGCCAATGCGACGGCTGGGACGGGTTGTTCCGTTACGGCGAGCGGATGGTCTACCGAAATAAAGAATCCCAACTCATCACTGCGCCATGGTGTGACGATGATTTCTGCCGATTCAATCGGACCTTCAACGAAAGCTACGTCCAACTCTCGTTGCAGCAGCAAATCTGTCACTGTTGACGTGTTGGCACTGGTAAGCCGGAGCTCGATTTCCGGATGGGCGCGGTGGAATGTACCCAATAGGGGAGGGAGGAAATAGGCTGCGATCGTGGTCGACGCCCCAATACGAAGACTACCACCGTGGAGGCCTCGCAATGCATCAAGTGCCTCCTGAGCAGCCTGCTCGGCGGCGAACAACGCTCGTGCATGCTTGATGAGCAGGTTTCCAGCCTCTGTCAGGTGCACGCCACCTGGACCACGCTCAAGCAGAGGGCTGCCTAGCTGCGCCTCCAGTTCCCGCACGCCTTTTGAAACCGCTGGTTGACTAATGAAGAGGGCCTCGGCCGCACGAGAGAAGCTCCGATGCTGTACGACTGCGGCAAACAATCTGAGCAGGTGAAGGTTCAATTCTATAACCTATGGTTATGCCATGATGAAAGTAATGTATTTGCGTTATCTCATGGACAAAGGTCAATAGGAGTACCTTTCATCGAGGACGAGTGAAGTGATCGCGCGCCGTCTAACTGTTGTGCTTCCCGGAACATTGTTATGCACGGCTATAGCGCTCGCGGCCATCGGGCTGGAGCACATTGAAGAGGCTTGGACCGGGCGTCCTTGGCTTGAAGCGCTGGTGATTGCGATCTTGCTTGGCACGATCTTGCGGACAGCTTGGACGCCAGGGTCCCGCTGGACACCAGGGATTGGCTTCTCGGCCAAAATCCTCCTTGAGATCGCTGTTGTGCTGCTCGGGGCGTCAATCAGCTTCCAAGCTGTGGTGCAGGCAGGCTTCAGCTTGATCCTTGGCATCGCGATCGTTGTCGCTTTGGCCATCGGAGCGAGCTATGGCCTTTGCCGAGGCCTCGGTTTACCGAAGCGCATGGCCGTGCTGGTTGCCTGCGGAAACTCGATCTGCGGCAACTCGGCCATCGCGGCGGTGGCACCAGTGATCGGCGCGAAGGCGGAGGACGTGGCCACCTCCATCGCCTTCACGGCGATCCTCGGTGTAATCGTGGTGCTTGCCCTACCGCTTCTCGTGCCACTGTTCAGCCTGTCGGAGACGCAGTATGGCGTACTGGCGGGGCTCGCGGTCTATGCGGTGCCGCAGGTGCTCGCTGCCACCCTGCCAGTCGGCATGGTCAGTACTCAGCTCGGCACCCTGGTGAAGCTGGTGCGGGTACTCATGCTGGGACCTGTGGTCATCGGGCTCTCGCTCGCCATAGGCCGTGACGGGGCAACTCGCCCGGGCTTCTCCCGTAACCGCTTCGTGCCTTGGTTCATCATCGGGTTTCTGGCTCTTGCGGCCCTACGCTCGACGGGTCTTATCCCCGACGTGCTGCTGCAGGCCATCATGCCGCTCGCAACGATCCTGACCGTAATCTCGATGGCGGCCCTAGGCTTGGGGGTCGATCTGAAGGTGCTCGGCCGCGTCGGCGGGCGGGTGACGCTCGGCGTCACCCTGTCGTTGATCGTCCTAATCGGTATTAGTATGGTCCTGATCCGCCTGCTCAATATCTCCTAAGGAGAGCACCGAGAGCATCGCAAAAGCCAAAGCATTGCTTATTATTCTCGTGCTTTGGGAACAGGCGGCTATTTTGAATCTACGTCTGGGGTGTCGATTGGATTAGGGCGTGCATCTTCCTCCGTGTAAGATGCACGCCCTCCCGGATCCTATTTGCCGGAATCGAGGAGTAAGCCATGCGGAAATAGCGACAGGGCTGCTCTTTACCGGCGAAGAAGGGTGATCCCGACTCGATCAGCACCCCGTCACCTCTCAACTCGCGCGATAAAAGGTCAGCATCAGTCCCTTCAGGCCCTTCGATCCAGAAGGACGTTCCGCCAAAGCTCGACTGCCCTGCAATCCTCATACCTTCCGCCTCAAGGGCGGCAGCCATGACTTGGTGACGCTTCTGGTACTCGCTGCGCATACGGCCAACCACGGTGTCGTAGTAGCCCAAGGCGAGAAAATACGCGGCCGTCCGTTGCAGGTGCCCCGGCGGATGGCGAAGCATCAAGGCTCTTAGGGCTCTGGCCTCCCGGATAACGGCTGGCGGAGCGACAAGATAGCCAAGGCGCAAGCCGGGAAAGAGCGACTTCGAGAAACTGCCGACATAGAGCACCCGCCCGCGTCGGTCGAGCGATCGCAATGCAGGCGAGGGCGGCGCCAAAAAGTTCATTTCGAATTCGTAATCGTCCTCAATGATGATGAAGTCGCGCTGCTCGGCTAGTTCGAGGAGCCTCTGACGTCTCTGCATCGGCATCCGTACCCCCGTCGGGGAGTGATGACTGGGAGTTGCCACCACCACATCGACATTGTCCGGAAGGCCTTCTGGCGGCAATCCAGCCTCATCGACATCAATCGTCGTGACCTTTGCTCCACTGAGCTTGAGTGCAGCATAAATGTCGGGGTGGCAGGGATTCTCGCAAACTGCATGTGAGCCCCCCTTTAAGAGAAGCTGGATAGCGATCCAGATCGCATTCTGAGCACCTACCGTCACGAGGACCTCATCCTGCCCCGCTTCGATGCCCCTGCGGGGGAGGGTTCGGGAGCAGATGTAGCTGACGAGTTGCAGGTCGTCCGCAGAAGCAAAGTCGCCGGCCATGAACTCAAAGTCGGTGCGCCCGAGAGCGCGCCGTGTGCAATCGCGCCATGCGGCAAGATCGAACAACGACAGATCGACTTGACCATACAGGAAAGGATACGGATAGCGCCTCCAGTCGAGCGGCTTGCGAATAGTCTTCGCAACCGAGAACTTCGATCTAAGGCGCGCCTCCCAGTCAATTTTGCCGTCGGAGCCGACAGGTCCGGTTGATTGGAGACGCCCCACGGGGGCCCGCTCGGACACCGAATAAACGCTTCGCGCCGAGGCGGTGACGTACCCTTGGGCACTCAGTTCCTGATAGGCCAACGTGACGGTAATCCGGGAGATCTTAAGGTAATTGGCCAATCTGCGGGTGGACGGTAGACGCATGCCGGGAACGAGCCGGCCCGAGAGAATGCCCGAGACGACGGTCTCGCGGATCTGCGCCTGCAGGCTGCCGCGGCGCGTCTTGTCGACGAAGAAGATCGCCTCAGACATAGACCTAGAGGGCAATTTTGTAACCCAGCTTCATCTGGACCTATTCAAGAGTCCATCTGGATATACAAGAGCCCGAGAACCCAGTCCATTCTTCTCGGATGCGTAGAAGGCAGGCGATGGAGCCAGCCCGCGCTGCGGCCAGACGGCCATCTAGACCCGGAGGAACCCATGAACGCCATTACCAGACTCAAAGCCATCTCGTGCGCCGTTGCAACGATCGCCATCATGGCGGCGTCGCCAACCTTGGCCAAGACGTTCAAAATTGCTGTCGGCGACGGTGCAGGCGGCACGCAGCACGAACTCGGAAAGGCCTTCATCGCCGCTCTGGAGGCGAAGACAGGCAAGAAACACACTGCAACGCTGTTCCTCAACGGTCAACTTGGCTCGGAAGAGGACACGGTCAACAACGCGGCGACCGGCACGCTCGACATGTCGATCCTCGCCATCAACAACGTGACACCCTTCTCACCGACAGTTGGAACCCTGACGCTTCCTTACGTCATCCTCAGCCTCGAGGATGCCGAGAAGCTCACGCAGGGACCAATTGGTCAAGAGTTGATTGAGAACACAGTCCGCGACGCCGGCGTACGCATTATCGGCTGGGCATATTCCGGATTCCGGGTGCTGACGAATTCCAAGCGCCCGGTCGAATCCGTTGCTGACCTCAAGGGCTTGGTCGTCCGCGTCCCGAAGAACCAGATCATGATCGAGACCTACAAGGCTTGGGGGATCAACCCGACACCCATGGCCTGGTCGGAAACGTTCTCTGCGCTGCAGCAGAGGGTGGTCGACGGCCAAGACAATCCGTACATCACCGTGCACGCGATGAAGTTCGACGAGGTCCAGAGGTACGTTACCAACATCCGGTATATCTTCTCAATCGAGCCACTCATCATCTCCGAATCCGTTTTCCAGGATCTGTCAGCGCAGGACCAGAAATCCATCCTTGAGGCTGGCCAAGAGGCGACAAAGCACAGCGCCAAATTTCTGCGCACTAAGGAAAGCGAGATCAAAGCCGAGCTCACGGCCCGGGGGATGAAAATCAGCGACCCGGCTGGAAATGAAGCGGAATTCATTTCCCTCGCGACCAAAGCCGTATGGCCAAAGTTCTACGAGAGCATCGGCGGCGCAGAAAAGCTCAATGCCGCGCTCAAGGTACTCGGCCGCAACACGGTTCAATAGGCCAAGACGGACATTCGCATCGAAACGGATCGGGAGGGCGGGTTCGCGCGCCCTCCAACGAGGAATTGTGCCATGAGCCGCATCCGAACCTTCATCGACAACATCGAGAGTTACATCTGCCGGACTTTGCTCGCGACCTTCGTCGGCCTCCTGTTCACACAAATTGTTGCACGCCAGCTCTTCGAGCATTCGATCTCCTGGATCGAGGAGCTTTCAGTCATCCTGTTCGTCTGGTTTGCCTTTTTCGGCGCCAGCTACGCTGCTAAACTGAACGCACACAACCGTGTAACATTTCATCTGAAGATGCTCCCAGGTAATGGGGCCAAATATGTGGAAGCCTTCGCGGATCTGTTCTGGATCGCCTTCAACTTTTACTTCGTCTACCTCTCGCTCGAGTTCATCTTCAAGCGGATGAACAAGTTCTGGAAAGCTCAAACTTTGGGCATCGAGATGAAGTATTTTTATCTCGTCCTTCCGATCGCCTTCACTCTCATGGCCATACGGGTTGCCCAGGTCCACTACCGCCAATTGGTAAAGGGCGTCGAAATCGCCGACCCGGATGCAATCGATCTGGCCGAGTTGAAAGCACAGAAGCCCGTGGGCGTCAGCTCGGCCGCCTAGGCGGAACTCACACTGAAGCATCGGGAGGAATTCGCCATGGAAACAACGATCACGCTCATCCTGTTCGGCACCTTTGCCGTGCTCCTACTCATCGGCGCGCCTATTACCGTGGCGCTCGGCATCTCTGCGCTGGTTTCATTCCTCTATATTGGGGAAAACCCGATCCAGTTCGTTCAGATCGCGTTCACGTCCGTCGGCTCGTTCCCGTTGATGGCATTACCCGCCTTCATTCTCGCAGGGGCGCTGATGGAAGCCGCCGGCATTTCCAAGCGTCTTATCACGGTCGCTGAGAGTTTGGCGGGGCCATTCACAGGCGGCATGGGGGCGGCTACCGTCATCGCCTGCCTGTTTTTTGGGGCGATTTCCGGCTCTGGCCCGGCCACAACAGCAGCGGTGGGGATGCTGATGATCCCGGCCATGGCAAAGCGCGGCTACAATCGCGGCTACGCATCATCTCTAACTGCGGCCGCTGGCGG
Organism: Microvirga arabica; assembly: GCF_016811235.1. Taxonomy (GTDB): domain Bacteria; phylum Pseudomonadota; class Alphaproteobacteria; order Rhizobiales; family Beijerinckiaceae; genus Microvirga; species Microvirga arabica. The sequence goes on along the minus strand of NZ_JAFBID010000094.1, from coordinate 10,287 downwards.
TCTGGGCATCGTTATTCCGCCATCGATCCCCATGGTCATCTTCGGCATCTCGGCACTCGGATTCACCGCGCCGCCGGAAGCGATCGAAAAGTTCGGCCAGTTTGGATCCGTGTCAATCTCGAAGCTCTTCATCGCGGGCTTCGTTCCAGGAGCGCTTGTGGCAGCCAGCCTTCTCACGCTCAATTACTTCATGAGTGCTCGCAAGGGCTACAGGGGGTCAAGTGAGAACTGGAGCGTCGGTCAGGTCGGGAGCGCAGTTTATCAAGGCTTCTGGGCTCTGCTGGCACCGTTCATCATCCTCGGCGGCATCTACTCAGGATGGTTTACCCCGACGGAAGCCGCGGTCGTCGCAATCTTCTATACACTTGTCATCGGAGTGTTCATCTACCGCGAGCTCTCCTGGAGAGATCTTTTCCGCTCGCTGGAAACAACAACTTGGCTGACCGGCCGCGTCCTGCTCATTCTCTTTACAGCGACTGTGTTCGGCCGACTGCTCGTGTCAAACCGAATTCCCGCCCTGATTGCAGAGGGCACTCTCGCGCTGACGAACGATATCTTCATGATCTGGGCACTCTTCATCGGCTTTTTGCTCTTCGTCGGAATGTTCATGGAGACGTTAGCGGCTATCATGATCCTCGTCCCGGTCATGCTCCCGGTTGCGTACAGCGTTGGCATTGATCCGACTCACTTCGGAATTGTCATGATCTGCACATTGGCTGTCGGATTCCAGACGCCTCCGTTGGGCGAGAACCTGTTCATTGCATCGGGCATCTCGAATGTCTCGCTGGAAGAAATCGCGCTGAAAGCCGTGCCCTTCGCGGCGGCTAACACCTTGGCTATTGCTGCCATCGCGGCATTTCCACAGCTCTCACTCTGGCTGCCGCGAATGTTCGGTTACTGACGCCGCTGCCGACCGCCGAAGTACTAATACGCTCTGACGGGGTCCATGATCCTGACAGAGCAAGGGCAAGCTGTGCCTGAACCCGCAGCAAAAGAAAGGATCATTCCATGAGCTTATCATCGATCAACGAAAGTGATCTCAGTGATCTATTCGATGCCTTCAACCGCCACGACGTTGATGCGGTCATGGCCTATTTCGCCGACGACTGTGTCTTCGACGCCGTCTCCGGAGCAGAGGTTTACGGCACGCGCTTTATAGGTGTTGAAGCAATCGCTGGCGCGTTCTCGGGCGTATGGGCAACAATGCCCGACGCACACTGGGACCATCATGGACATTTAGTTTGCGGAGACCGCGCCGTCTCCGAGTGGACCTTCACAGGCACGAACAGAGATGGAAGCCGCGTCGAGGCGCAAGGAGCGGACCTGTTCCGGCTGCGCGACGGTCGCATCATTCATAAGCAGGCATTCCGCAAGAGCCGTCCGCTCCTTGCTGGCTAACTCCTAAACCGAACGTTCGACGTGCGTGAGGATATCGCGATGCTCACTGAGATGACCCGGGCGAAAGCGCCGAAGGACCAATACGATCCTGCATACGACCCGATAGTCGACGAAGGACCGGGGCGCTACCGGGATTATTGCCCAACCTACTGGATTGCTACCGCCGGAAATCCTCCGGAAGACGACGGCCCAATTGCCGCTGACCTCGATGCCGACGTCGTTGTCATCGGCTCGGGGTACACGGGCTTGTCCTGCGCTATTCATCTGGCCAAGGAATACGGCGTCAAGGCGACTGTTCTGGAGGCTAACAGCGTTGCCTGGGGCTGTAGCACCCGCAATGGTGGCCAGGCGCAGATCTCGTCCGGGCGGTTGAAGCGCTCCCAGTGGATCGAGCGCTGGGGCGTAGACGTCGCCCAAAAGATGCATGCTGAAATTGCGGATGCCTTCGATCTGTTTCGATCGCTGATCTATTCAGGCGAGTTCGACTGCGAGCCGCAGGATGGTGGTCATCTCTACATTGCTCACAAGGCAAAAATGATGCCGGCCCTTGAGGCGGAGTCACAGGTTCTCAATCGCACGTTCGGCTATGGCACGAGGATTTTGGGCAGGGAGGAAGTTCACCGCGAGTACCTGCGAGATCAGGAAGCCGCTGGTGCCATGTTTGAGCCGGATGGAATAGGTGTTCATGCCGCCAAGCTTGCTTTCGGCTATCTTTCCATGGCCCGTAGGCTCGGCGCTAGGGTCCATCCTGGCAGCCCGGTTACCGGCTGGCAGACGAAGGGCGGGATTCACTACCTCACGACACCTGGTGGTACCGTTCGTGCCCGCTCGGTCGCTATTGCAACAGCTGCGTATACATCACCAGGGATGCACCGTCTCACGAAGCACCGTCTCATGCCAGTGCTATCCAATTCGGTAGTCACTCGCCCACTCACAGCGCAGGAGCTTGAAGCCTGCGGGTTCAAGACAAGGCTGGTGCTGACTGATTCCCGCACGCTTCGCCACTACTACCGGCTCTTGCCGGACGGACGGGTGCAGATTGGAAGTCGCAGCGCAATTACTGGTGCGGACGCGGATAACCCACGGCACCTGAGCCTGTTGGTTGAGGGTCTCTATCGCAAGTTTCCCACGCTGCGCGGGATCGATCTCGACTATTCATGGTGGGGCTGGGTCGACGTGAGTCACGATATGATGCCGCGCATCTTCCAGCCCGATCCGACACAGACAATCTATTACGCCATGGGGTATGGCGGCAACGGCGTCATGTACTCGGCTCAGGCTGGGCGTCGACTGGCGCAACTGGTCGTCGGTGAGCCCCCGATCGACCTGCCGATCTTCAAATCTCCTCTTCCCAGCCATGGGCCGCTGACGCCATTCCGGCGAATTGGCCAACGAGCAATGTACCACTGGTACGCGCTCAAGGATGAAAAGCTGTAGCACCTGCGGGTGCCTCAAAAACGTGGTTCTAAGAAAGGATATCTACCATGAAAATGACGACTGAAGAAGCATTTGTGAAGGTTTTGCAGATGCATGGCATTGAGCATGCCTTTGGCATCATCGGCTCGGCCATGATGCCGGTATCGGACCTGTTTCCGAAGGCCGGCATCACCTTCTGGGACTGTGCACACGAAACCAACGCTGGCCTGATCTGTGATGGTTACATCCGTGCAACCGGCAAAATGGCTATGGCGATCGCCCAGAATGGGCCCGGGGTGACCGGCTTCGTGACGGCTGTCAAAACAGCCTATTGGAACCACACGCCCATGCTGCTGGTGACGCCGCAGGCCGCCAACAAGACCATCGGACAAGGTGGCTTCCAGGAGATGCCCCAGATGTCCCTGTTCGAGGATTCAGTCTGCTATCAGGAGGAGGTGCGGGATGCCTCGCGCATTCCTGAGGTCCTTAACCGAGTGATCGAGAAGGCGTGGCGCGGCTGTGCCCCCGCCCAGATCAACATCCCGCGTGACTTCTGGACCCAAGTCATCGATGTGGATTTGCCGCAGATCGTGCGTCTGGAGCGGCCGGCAGGCGGCAAGAGCGCGATTGCGGCGGCGGCTCAACTGCTCTCCGAGGCCAAGTTCCCGGTCATCCTGAATGGCGCAGGGGTCGTCATCGGCGGTGCCATCCCCGAGTCGGTTGCCCTGGCCGAACGGCTGGATGCGCCCGTCTGCTCCGGCTATCAGCACAACGATGCCTTCCCGGGCGATCATCGTCTGGCCGTGGGTCCGCTCGGCTACAACGGCTCCAAGGCGGCCATGGAGCTGATTGCTCAGGCTGATGTGGTTTTGGCACTGGGCACCCGGCTCAATCCTTTCTCCACGCTCCCTGGCTACGGCATCGACTATTGGCCCAAGAATGCGAAGATTATCCAGGTCGACATCAACCCGGATCGTATTGGGCTAACGAAGAAGGTGACGGTCGGCATTTGCGGCGATGCCAAGCAGGTGGCGCAGCAGCTGCTGGAGCAACTCTCGGAGACTGCCGGCGATACCGGTCGCGACGAGCGCAGGGCCCGCATTCACCAGACGAAGTCATCCTGGCTGCAACAACTCTCGTCTATGGACCACGAGGATGACGATCCGGGCACGAGTTGGAACGAGGAAGCGCGTGCGAGAGACCGCCACCGGATGTCGCCGCGTCAGGCCTGGCGTGCGATCCAGGTGGCTCTGCCGGATGAGGCCATCATCTCGACCGACATCGGCAACAATTGCGCCATCGGCAATGCCTATCCGACCTTTGCGGAAGGGCGCAAGTATTTGGCTCCCGGCATGTTCGGCCCCTGCGGCTACGGCTTTCCGGCAATCGTCGGCGCCAAGATCGGCTGCCCCGATACGACGGTGGTCGGGTTTGCCGGCGACGGTGCGTTCGGTATCTCGATGAATGAGATGACCTCGATCGGGCGCGATCAATGGCCAGCGATCACCATGGTGATCTTCCGCAACTATCAGTGGGGGGCGGAGAAGCGTAACACGACACTCTGGTACGACAACAACTTCGTCGGGACCGAGCTCAATCCCAATCTGAGCTACGCCAAGGTGGCGGAGGGTTGTGGGCTGAAGGGCGTGACCGTCGATACGCAGGACGCCCTTGTCCACGCGCTGCGCCAAGCGTGCGAAGAGCAGGCGAGGGGTGTAACCACCTTCATCGAGGTCATCCTGAACCAGGAGTTGGGGGAGCCGTTCCGGCGAGATGCCATGAAGAAGCCGGTTGTGGTCGCGGGCATCGATGCGGCGGACATGCAGCCCCAGCAAGCCGCCTAGGACAACATCAGGGGCAGGCCACTCCAGCCTGCCCCTATCAAACCTGCTCGCTTCAAGGTTCTGGAATGAAACCGCTTGACGCCCTCATCGAAGCTGCCCGCGCTAACCCACAACGCATCGCCCTTGCGGAGGGGGAAGATCCGCGAGTCGTCGAAGCTGCCATCCGGGCGGTCAGAGAGGGCCTTGCTCGACCGATCCTGATCGGACGCGCCGACAGGATCCGGAACGAAGTTGAAAGGCAGTGCGGTGACTTGACGGCCTTCACCATCGAGGACCCTGCCGTTTCCCCTCGCCAAGAGCGCTATGCAGCCTGTTATGAGGAGCTGCGTCGGCACAAGGGGATGAGCCGGCCGGCGGCTGTTGCGGCAATGAGCAATCCGCTCAACTATGCGGCGATGATGGTGCGCCATGGCGACGCGGACGGCACCATCGGGGGAGCGGTGGCCACCACGGCGGATACCGTGCGTGCCGCGCTGCAGATCATCGGGCCGGCACCGGAGAGCCGGATTGTGTCAAGCTTCTTCCTGATGATGTTCTGTGAGCCGCATCACGCCAAGAAAGGCGCGTTTGTGTTTGCAGATTGCGGGCTGGTGGTGGAGCCGAACGCTGCGGAGTTGGCGGACATCGCCACGGCCTCTGCACAGTCCTATCGGGCGCTGACAGGTCAAGAGCCCAAGGTTGCGCTGCTGTCCTTCTCAACCAGCGGCAGTGCAAAACATGAGCGCGTCAGCAAGGTTGTCGAGGCGACGCGCCTTGCCAGAGCATCGGATCCATCGCTGGCGATCGACGGCGAGCTGCAATTCGACGCTGCGTTCGTGGAGGCGGTCAACGCAGTCAAGGCGCCGGGCTCGATGACCGGCGGCGCAGCGAACGTGATGGTCTTTCCTAACTTGGAGGCCGCGAACATCGGCTACAAGATCGCGCAGCGGATTGGCGGGGCCAAGGCGATCGGTCCGATCCTGCAGGGGCTTGCCAAGCCAGCAAATGACCTGTCGCGTGGCTGCACCCCTGATGACGTCTACCACATGATCGCCGTCACAAGCCTCCAAGCTTCACGTCAGAAACAAGCGCAAGAGAAATCGGAACTGCATCGGGCCGAAGCTGTTTGAGGGCGTCGTGCTCAGCACAGCCACGTTATGTCCACATGGTAAGTCACGGCTTTCGTGACCTGTTAATGAATAGGGGAACATTGAATGACCACGGACGAAGAAACGATTGCGGTCGCCGCCTTCACGGCTTCAATTAACAACCAAGTTCTGCTCACTGGAGAAACGGGGATGGTGCAGATCCAAGAGCCATTCAACCTGAGATCTGCCTTAAGAATGGCGTTCGCGGCCGTCGAAGGACATAAAACCGAAACTGCAATCAAGAATGCGAAAAATGCAGAGGGGATAGTTATTTTTGATCCTTGATGAGGTAGGTCGCCCTACATTGTGATCGGTTTGGGCGCTGAACGGAAAACTGATTGGCGCTCACGGGCTGCTATTCCAATGCTACCACCACAACGCTCCTTTTCTCTGCTGCCTCCGACGGGAACAAGGTCATGTCTGATTTCTACCGGATCAAGCGCCTTCCGCCTTATGTCTTCGAGCCAGTCAACCGCATCAAGGCCGCTGCCCGGGCCAATGGGGCCGACATCATCGACTTAGGGATGGGCAATCCGGATCTTCAGACCCCGCAGCACGTCATCGACAAGCTCGTCGAGACCGTGGGCAAGCCCCGCACCGACCGGTACTCGGCCTCCAAGGGCATCGGCGGCCTGCGCCGGGCCCAGGCCGGCTATTACGAGCGCCGCTTCGGCGTGAAGCTCAATCCGGACACCCAGGTGGTGGCGACCCTCGGCTCCAAGGAAGGCTTCGCCAACATGGCCCAGGCCATCACCGAACCCGGCGATGTGATCCTGGTGCCGAACCCGAGCTACCCGATCCACGCTTTCGGGTTCCTCATGGCAGGCGGCGTCATCCGGTCCGTTCCGGCCGAGCCGACCCCCGACTTTTTCGCGGCTGCAGAGCGGGCCGTGGCGCATTCGATCCCCAAGCCCGTGGCGCTGGTGGTCTGTTACCCGTCGAACCCGACCGCCTATGTGGCCTCCCTGGATTTCTACAGGGATCTTGTGGCCTTCGCGAAGAAGCATGAGCTGATCCTGCTGTCGGATCTCGCCTATTCAGAGGTCTATTTCGACGAGGCGAACCCGCCGCCCTCGATTCTCCAGGTGCCCGGCGCCATGGACGTGGCGGTGGAGTTCACCTCCATGTCCAAGACCTTCTCCATGCCCGGCTGGCGCATCGGCTTCGCTGTGGGCAACGAGCGGCTCCTAGCGGCTCTCGCCCGCGTGAAATCCTATCTCGACTACGGCGCCTTCACGCCGGTGCAGGTGGCCGCCACCGCCGCGCTGAATGGGCCGGACGACTGCATCCGCGAGATGCGCGCCACCTACAAGCGCCGCCGGGACGTGATGGTCGATTCCTTCGGGAAGGCCGGCTGGACCGTGCCGGTGCCGACCGCCTCCATGTTCGCCTGGGTGCAGATTCCGGAGAAATTCCGGTCCATGGGCAGCCTCGAATTTTCCAAGCTCCTGGTGGAGAAGGCCGACGTGGCGGTGGCGCCCGGCATCGGCTTCGGCGAGCACGGCGACGATTACGTCCGCATCGCGCTGGTTGAAAACGAGCAGCGCATCCGCCAGGCCGCCCGCAACATCCGCAAGTTCTTCGATCAAGCGGATCAGACGCTCAACAACGTGGTGCCAATCGCGCGAACAGGTTAGGATTGTCCTGTTTATACCCGATCCATTCCAGCCAATTGATAGCAGGACACGTAAAGATCAGGATTAAGGAAAGCTGCCCCTTCTCCTTACAGGCGGATACGTTCGTTCTGCAATGTATTAGGTAAGGCAGCGATATGCCTGAGCACGACTGGAACTTGCGGAGGTACGCCATGACACAAGAGAACAAGTCGTTTATCGGAGAATCGGGCGCTGACGATTGGGAAAGTACAGATGTTAGTCGACGTACTTTCTTGAGCACCGCTAGCTTAGTAGGCATCGGAGCAGCAGCGGCCACGGTGCCAACTTCTTTGAGTGTGTCAGGCGCACTGATCCCCTCAGCCCTGGCGCAAGGGGCTCCCGCATCCGGCGGAGCGGCTCAGTCTTCGGGATCACAGCCCCTCGACTATCCCGGTAAGGAGAAGGGCCTCGTCGTTCTCGGCGAGCGGCCGTTGGTTGCCGAAACGCCTGAGCACCTGCTCGACGACGAGACCACCCCAATCTCGAAGTTCTTCATCCGCAACAACGGTCAGATCCCGGAGGCCGCGGCGGATCCGGATGCCTGGAAGCTCACAGTTGACGGCGAGGTCAACAACCGGCTTGAGCTGACGCTCGCCGAGCTGAAGTCCCGCTTCCAGCCCAGAACCTACCGTATGGTGCTCGAATGCGGCGGCAATGGCCGCTCGTTCTTTCAGCCGCAGGCCAGAGGCAATCAATGGACGAATGGCGGCGCTGGCTGCGCCGAGTGGACCGGCATCCCGCTGGCTGAGGTGCTCCAGGCTGCGGGGTTGAAGGACACGGCGAAATACACCGCCCACTACGGCGCCGACCCGCACCTGTCGGGCGACACGACGAAGGAAGCACTCTCGCGCGGCATGCCCATCGCCAAGGCGATGGAGCCGCACAGCCTGATCGTCTACGCCATGAATGGCGAACCCCTGCCCAATATCCACGGCGGACCGCTGCGCCTGGTCATCCCGGGCTGGCCGGGGTCGCTGTCGCACAAGTGGCTGACCCGGATCACGATCCGCGACCGCGAGCACGACGGCCAGGGCATGACCGGCACCTCCTATAGGGTGCCGAACAAACCCATGGTGCCGGGCGGCAAGGCGGACGAGAAGGACTTCCGCATCCTCGAGTCCATGCCCGTGCGCAGCATCATCACCGCTCCAGCCAACGGCACGAAGCTGCCGGCGGGGACGCGGGAGGTCGCCCTGCGCGGCGCCGCCTGGGCGGGCGATCTCACGGTGTCCCGCGTCGACGTCTCGACGGATGCGGGCCAGACCTGGACGCAGGCGACGCTGGCACCCACCCGCAACCGCTACGATTGGAATCGGTGGACGGCCACTGTGGGTCTCCAATCCGACGGCTACTATGAGATCTGGACGCGTGCCACGGATTCGAACGGCCGGATGCAGCCGCCTGTCACACATGACTGGAACCCGCAGGGCTATGGCGGTAACGCCATGCACCGGGTGGCCGTCCTGGTAGGGTAAGGATCATTGATCATGCGGCTGTTCTACTGGCTGCCAATGCTTGCCTTGGCGGCATCAGCGTCTTTTGCCCCCACACAGGCCCAGCAGGGGCCCGCGCTTGCCTTCACGCCTAAGGACGAGCAGGTCGAGGACCTGCCGGAGGGGCCCGGACGCGATGAGACTTTTGGCCTGTGCACAGCGTGCCACGGCTACAGGCTGGTGTCGAACCAGGGCATGACGCGGGATAAGTGGGACGAGACGATGACCTGGATGACGGAGCGCCACGGCATGCCCGATATCCAGGGCGCGGACCGCGACCTGATCCTCGACTACCTCGCCGCGCATCACCCACCTAAGGCGCCGGCGCGGACAGGCGGGTTCAGGAACCCGTTCGCGCCGCAATAACTCGGCGGAATGCGGGCCAATGCAAAGCTTCGACTTGCTTTGACACAATGGAGAGCCCCTCCTGAAGCAGGAGGGGCTCTATGCAACACATGCGCTTTACGAAAGTGTTTTCAGGATGAGGCGGTGCGGCTCGCCCTGACCCGCGGCTGCAGCCAACGGGCGATTGCCGAGGAGCTTGGGATCGGCCTGTCGATTCTGCGCTACTGATCAACCGTCGCCGTGAGCACGAGGTCGATGATCCGCCCGAGGTCGGCCAGGAGGACATGGCGGCCGAATTGAAGCGGCTGCGGCGCGAAACCGAGATCCTGCGCCGGGAGTGGGAGATTCTGAAGAAGGCTGCGGCTTTCTCGCCAAAGAGGGGAAGCGATGAGGCTCCAGCTCATCGATGCGGCGCAAGGGGAATTCCCCATTTAACACCTATGCAAACTCTTGGGTTAGCCAAAGCGGTTACTTTGCTTGGGGAAGCTGTCCGGTCGGTCCTCGACAACGGGAGGACCTGGTGCTGTCGGCCCCTATTCGCTCGGCTTTTGCCCGCTCCCATGGCACCTATGGCAGCCTGCGCATGACCCGCGAGTTGCAGGATAAAGGGCTGCCCGTCAGACGCCGCCGGACTGCCCAACTGATGCGCGAGAATGGCCTCCAAGCCGTGCAGAAGCGGCGGTTCGAGCGCACCACCGACAGCGGCCATGCCTTCTGGGTCGCTCCAATCTCCTCGAGCAGGACTTCTCGGCTGAGCGCCCGAACCAGAAGTGGGCCGCAGATATCTCGCACGTATGGACAAACGAGGGCTGGCTGTATCTGGCCGTGACCCTCGATCTGTTTGCCCGGCGGGTGGTCGGTTGCGCGGGGAGTGACTGGCTGCACTAGGGGCTTGCGCTGGAGGCGCTGGCCATCCGACAATCATCGCCAACTAAAGCGAATTGCGGATCAGTGTAGGGCATAGCCGGCGTGCCTGATCCAGCCTCGGGCATCCTGTGCGGTGATGGTG
>NZ_JAFBID010000093.1 GCF_016811235.1 Microvirga arabica | reverse complement strand
CCGACATCGACGAGGTGTCCGTCCAGCAGAAGGGCGCGCACGGCTTCGGTCATGTCGCAGCGCGACTGCCAGCCGGCGGCAAGCCCACTGGCCTCCAGCCGGGCATCAAACCTGAGGATGCTGATCGTGAGCTGTTCCAGGCGGCCGGCAATCTGCTCCCACGGCAGCTCCGGCAGAGCATAGGTGCGAGGCGCCAGCCGCTCCTCGGCGAACTCCCCTGCCCTGCTCCCGAAAGCCACACTTCCATCCTCAAGCTAAGTTATTGATGAACCGAGCTATAGCTTAGCAAGAGGGAGTAAAACAAGTCTTTGCTACGATGAAGGAGGGGGAACTTCGACCCTCCACAGAGCGGCATCCGCAGAGATCGAGACCGAAGCTGCTGGCGAACGGTTCTGGATCGCGCTTTGGCCCGCGACTAGGACGCGGAATGGCTCCAGAGGCTTGTATTCTAAGCCGTTTTCGCCCGTTCTGGGGAAGCCCTCCCCTTCCCGGCTGGTTAACAAAATGGCTTGAGGAACGTCTACAAACGATCGATTGGAGACACTCCAATTTTTGTACAGATATTCATAACGATGAGCTCCTCTTAGCTGGTCCCCTCTCTTCTTGGATCTCTGCTGGCAGAGTCCCTGAAATTTCGGAAGCCTCTATCCGATAGAGTGCTCTTTATTTCGCCGGAGGGCAAAAATCGAACAACCCATCCCTGCTTGTTGATACCGGATAACTTGGATGCATTTGGGAAATGTAAGAAATCTTTGCATCTGCAAAGATCTCCCGAAGGCGCACCTTGATCGCAAGAGACAGGGTAGTGCCCTGCCCCTTGCCTCGTGGCCCTAATTGTTTTTCTGAGCCTCGAACTCCCGATAAATCTCTGTCAGCTTCGAGATTAGGAAGTTTGCAAACTCCGGTTCCGGACGCTGATCAATCTGGAGGGTGCACTTTGTCTCTGAAGCAACGATGTTTATAAGTCGGCGGCGGTGAGGATCTTCCCAGAATTGAACTTTAGGGCGTTCCTTTTTCTGGAGGCGATCGACCAGTGTGCGGAAGCGAGTGTCAGAATTTAGTGCCTGAACTTCATTTTCGGCCAAGATTTGTCGACCGCGCTTGATGCAAGTGGGGTCTTGGAAGAGATCCATAAGGGTCCGCCAGCGAGGTCGGCCGATCCCTGGTGCGGGTCCGATTGCATCGATGACATCGATCGGAATCCGAGAGCCGACAGCAATGAGAGATGAGAGATCCCCCTCATTGACCGAGAGTGCTTCTCGAATGACTTTTCGCTTGAAGCCTCGGTTTTCAAGGGCCACAACGAAGCGTGCCTTCTCGATGAAGGTTAGATCAAGGCGAGCATTGTTTTCCTGACCTTGAGCGATAATAAGCTCTTCGTCCGACATCTTTCGAACAGTGGCCCGGACCTTGATACCAAGCCGTTCCGCAGCTTTGACCCGGCGGTGGCCGTAGGCGATCTGGTAACGGTCAGGGACGTTGGGATGCGGACGGACAAGAATTGGAACCAGTTGTCCTTTTGCTTTGATTTGTTCCGCGAGCTCCGCAATAGCCTTATCAGAGCTCTCCATCCGGTCCTGGATAAACGAACCATCCAGAACTTGAGGATCTAGCTCGATGATTGTCTGACCGTTCTCCATCTGGTCTTTGACAGCCTTGAGCTCATTCTCGACCGCAAGAGCTTCACTTAGCTTTCCAAGTGCGCTTCCCCCTGCTCGATTGATTCCCCACTCTTTCCTCTTGGAATTCGCAGGTTGATTATCTGCCTGATGATCGCGAGAGAGCGACGCTGCTAGCGAAGCCACAGAGCCAGCTAACTGCTCTGCGGCTTCCTGGGACGATTCAGCAATGCGAACCATGGGCTTTCCACCCTCCTGGCGATCCTCGACTACCAGGTTCGGGAATTGGGATGGCAGCTGCTGTGCTTCCGGCTCCGACTGGGGCGTAGGCATGAGCCTGCTAAGAACAGAATTCTTCTTGCTCATTGTCCTCTCCCCCAAGTCTTGCGAATAAGGCCTTCGATCTCGGCGTTGACGTTGTTCATGGCATCGATTGCTCGGTCGTACGTCGATTTGGTGAACCTCTCGCGCGACACTTCGTAGATCGTCTGCTTGTTAATGCCAGCGTCTGCAATCGCGGTGCTCTTCAGCATTGGATTTTCGAGAACTGCCTCTGGGAATAGACCCCGCAGGTATTCCACCATACCACTTTGTGGACCGTCTCCCGGCTCGTAACGAGTGACGAGATACTTCATCCAGTCGTATTCGACAGTGCCGCCGAACTTTTTTACCACGCCTAAAAGGTCGGCCGTCATCGTCAGAAATTGGGACATAGACATCACGTCGAGCATCTGCGGGTGCACCGTCACAATGAGGGACGTGGATGCGCTCAGGGCTGCTAGCGTGAGGAACCCGAGTTGTGGCGGACAGTCAATCACCACGACATCGTAGTCGTCAGCAACCTCACTCAACGCAATCGTGAGGCGCGAGAAGAACTTTGTTTCACCCGGACGGCGGTTGGCGAGTGCCTTTGGTGTCTCGTGCTCAAACTCCATTAACTCAAGATTACCCGGAATTATATCGAGCCCAGAGATGTAGGTCCGGCGGATAACCTCACTTGGGTGACGAGCCTCGTCATCATAGCGGATTGAGCCGTAAATGGTTTCGTTCGCGCCGACGTCAAACTCGGGTTGATATCCGTGCAGGGCCGAGAGGCTAGCTTGGGGATCAAGATCTATGGCAAGCACACGGTACCCACTTAGCGCAAGATATTGTGCGAGGTGCGCCGCACTGGTCGTTTTAGCGCTCCCACCCTTGAAGTTTACGCAGGAGATGATCTGAAGATGCTCTTTGCCGGAACGGTGCTTAAGATAGCGCCGACCACCGCGGGCATTCTCGTCGAGGTACGCGCGGAGAGCGTTGATATTATCAAGGGAATACATGCGCCTCCCGTTAGGGAGCGTCTCGGCTTCAGGACCCTTCCCATCCAAGGCGAGTTGGCGTAGGTAGCCGTCGTCGACGCCAATAAGCTTTGCAGCCTCCCCTGACGTAAACTTGCGAAGAGACTTCTGAGCCACTGGGGGATAAAGTGCCAGTCGCTGTTGGTGGAGTGACTCGGAGAGTTCTTTAGCATGCATTAAGATGTAGTTGTCGTCGACTTTCAACTGTCGCGCAGTCGTCTGCGTGTCGACTTTGGGTTCATTCAGTTTTAGTTGAGGGACAGCCACATCAACTCTCCTAGTTACGGAAATTCGCCGCCGATTCAGTGTCTTCCGTGAGGAAAGCCTGCAAATCCTTAACGAATGGTTAACGCCGCGATAAGTCGACCTAAAGAACGCGATTATCCGTCTCTTTCCTATTCTAACAGGTGCGAAACGATCTTTGCAGCTGCAAAGTCCGCCGGCTCGGACGACTGTCGCGAATGATGATTGGGCGGCAGCCTTAGAAAAGGCAAAGCATTGAGAAGTGATCCAATTGGCCCCGACATGCATGAGGGCATCTTCGATGCTACGCGGTTCAAATGCTACCTCCCTCCCCTCCGCCAGGTTGCCGATCAAGCAGATCTTTGCATCTTGAAAGATGACAGAGGGGGTGATGTTTGATGAAGTCCAATCCAGGCACACCGGAGCGTCACCAGTTCAGAGATGCAGTGGAACTTTGCAGCTGCAAAGTTCCACCTTTGCTGCCCCCGTGAAGTCAATAAGTGCGCGGAAATGCAGCTGAGCCCTGTAGGCTGGGAATTGCTTCCTTATACGCAAAGTCCTTGGACGGCATCGGATGACTTTGGAATCGCCAATTGCGACGCCATCCTCCAATTGCTGATAATCGACCCGGCCGGACTACCTGCCCCCACCCCGCTTAATCTCAGGCGGATACCTCAGAAGCAATAGCAAGGGAACAGGCTTTCGAAGGCAGGAACTTTGCAGCTGCAAAGAATTGAAAATGCAATGTGAGTTGCTTTCCACCATGGGCACCACTTCCGCCTGCCCTGTTGTGATGGTTCGTGTGCACTCAGAGCGCTTCCAACACTCGATTTGCTTGTGAGATGTAGGATCGGTCGACTGCGCTCTGTCCAAGGGACCCCGCCCTGCCCCTTCAGCGATACTCGCTCATTCTTGGTGCTTCTCTTAGATTTGCGGCCCCATAGATCCAGGGTGCCGCTCAGAGCCTCCGGAGATCCATCAATGTCCTCAATTCGCCTCGTGCATGAGCGCGACACTGGATCATACTTGGCAACAAAACCCAGTATCTGGTGCTCGACCGCCGTGGTCCCGGGGCCAACATAGCCCGGTTCTATGTCCTCGCCATCGAAGCCAACCTGTCCGGCGACGCAACCTTGATCCGTGAATGGGGCCGGATCGGCGCTGCCGGACAGCGCAATATCGAGTCGCGCGAAAACGTGGAGCCGCCTTGAGGCTCACAAGATGTGGCTGCGCCGAAAGCAAAGGCGGGGCTACGTCACCCGTTTAGACTGAAGATAAGACTTTACCTAGCGGGCTTCATCGCATCCAATCAAGATCCTCCCCGGGTGCCGATCTCCTCCTGATCCTTGGTACAGGCGAATGGTGGCACTTGAGCACCGATCATGAGGCCGCCATGAAACGTAGAACCTTCACTAATTCCATCCTGGCTCTGTCCGCAGCCCCTCTCCTCGTCAACCAGGCCAGTACGTCTCCTGCTGCGGCCGCTGAACCTTCAGGTCCGCCTCTCATGGGCGGCTCCATCACGGACGTGCCCGGGATCAAGATCGGTCATCACACCCTCACCCGCCGGCCAACGGGCTGCACCGTTATTCTGTGTGAGGACGGCGCCGTCGGCGGAGTGGATGTGCGCGGCTCCGCCCCCGGCACCCGGGAAACTGATCTGCTCGACCCGACCAATGCGGTCCAGCAGGTCCAGGCTATCCTGCTGTCCGGCGGCAGTGCCTATGGGCTGGAGGCTGCCACGGGCGTGATGCGCTATCTCGAGGAACGCAAGCTCGGGTTTAAGTTGCGCGCAGGCGTCGTTCCCATCGTGCCGGCTGCCATTCTGTTCGACCTTGGTGTCGGCGACTTCACCATTCGGCCGGATGCCGAGGCCGGATACCAAGCCTGTCTCGCCGCCGCGTCAGGTCCGGCGGCAGAGGGCAATGTCGGGGCGGGGGCGGGAGCAACGGTGGGCAAGATGTTCGGCCCTGCCTTTGCCATGAAGGGCGGCATCGGCACCGCCAGCTACCGGGTTCCTGGTACGGATGTCGTGGTTGGCGCCATTGTGGCCGTGAACGCCGTGGGCGACATCTGCCATCCCGAGACGCGCCAGATCCTTGCCGGAGCCAGACGGGAGGAGGGGCAGGGCTTTCGGGACACCATGGCAGCGATCATGGGGGGCTACCGCGTCGTGACATCAGCCGGCAGCAACACCACGATCGGGGCTGTTGCCACCAATGTGCCATTCAACAAGGCCGAGATGAACAAGATCGCTCAGATGGCACACGATGGCTTCGCCCGCAGCATCAACCCAGTGCATACAATGTCGGATGGCGACACGATCTTTGCGTTGTCCACGGGCAAGGCCTCATCGGTCCGCGCCGATGTCTCAGCGATTGGGGCAATCGCCGCCACTGTGATGGCCCAGGCTGTGGCCCGCGCCGTGATCCAAGCCGAGAACCTGAGGGAGCATCAGCTGCCAGCCCACAGAGACTACGTGAAGGGGTAAATAGAGCCCACAGGTTGATCTTGATGAGCGGGGAGGGGAACCGATGGGGCGAACCTCCCCCCTCACAATGCTTGCTGCTTCGTCCCATGGTCAGTAATCCATCGCTGATCGACCCGCTTTGCCGCGGGACCTCAGCCGAGCCAACTTTCCACTGGCGGTACCTGCTGCCTGAAGCGGCGACACCGCATCGTTCTACTGTGAGCATGGCTGAGCGCTCCCGAGCCGTATCACCAGGGGCCTTGCTATCAAAGGGGAGGAGCAAGCCACTCCTTGATCTTGCTGAACTTGAGATGGTCAGCCACCGACGTGGAAGCCTTTGTGCTCTGTTGGACAGCATCCAGCCGGGACTTCACCTCCTCTGTTGCAAGCACGTCAGCTTGCCGTCCGATGGCCAATGCGCCCTCAAGCACCTCAAGGCGATCTTGCCAGCTTACCCGGTATCTCAGGTGCTGGGCGATATAGACCTCCCGCTCCCACTCAACCTGTTTTGTATCGGCGCAGGCCAGGCGGGTGACGAACGGGAGCAGTTGCTGCCGCTGCTCATCACTGGCTTCATCATTCAGGAGCATCGCCAGGCGGCAGATCGGGCGCGAGAAGCAGTCGGGCATGGTCTCGACGGCCCGGACCGGCTGATAGGGAAAGCCAGCCGCAACAATGGCCGCCTCGTTGATGCAGGTTCCACCGTCCTTGCCGGGGAAGGCGTGCGAGCCTCGTTTCAGCTTCCAGTTCAGAATATGATCGAAACTATCCATGGCGGCCATTCCTGTGGCGCGCCCCCACCACACAATGGTGATCCTCTGACGGCTCTCCTGCCAATTGCGCGGGGATGCCAGGTCGGAGAACTGACCTTGAATCATTAGTGGCATGTCGGTGGGGCACCTCAGCGTCCTCTGCCCAAACGCAGCCCGCACAGATGATTGAACGACACCGCCCAGCTAAGTTGGCTACACCACGTCTGGCAGGGGCGTTGGCAGGGCCAGCCCCGCCTTTCGCGCCCGATCGAGTTGCTTCCTCACGGAGGAGGCTGACCATGTGAGACCGCCTCGTGGAGTCCGCTCCCGCATGCGCTCCAACTGTGCTCCGATGTCCCTTAACGAGAGGCTCGGGTCGGTCATGGCGATACCGGCGATCAGCGTCATGAGGCGGTCCTCCGGGTTCTTACGTGCGGCGGGTTGGAGGAGGGCAGGGTCGGCCATGTGCTGTGACACGAGCTTACCCACGGCGCGCCGCAGCCGGGCCACGGTCCAAGATTGGCCGCTGTTGCCGAGTACGCGAACAACATCCTCCCAGGGGTGCTGCGGACGCATGCGGCGTACAGTCGGCATCCATCGATCGGCGCCGGCGATCAAATCGTCGAGATAAACCTTCTCCCGAGCTAGAGCTATCTTCCGGATCGCGTCCGGTCGGCGCTCGCGCATGCCCGGATTCCCTGGCTTCTTGCCTCGCGCCTTGGCGGCCTTGATGCCGGCCCGCGTCCGCTCTGAGATGAGCGAGCGCTCGAGCTGCGCAACAGCACCAAGCACTTGCAAAGAAAATATACCTTGTGGAGTCGAGGTGTCGATCGGATCACGCAGGGAGCGGAAATGCGCCTTCCTGGCCTCCAGCGTCTCGATCACCTCAAGAAGGTGGCTCACCGAACGGGCCAAGCGATCAAGGCGTACCACAATCAGGACCTCACCCGGCTTGATCTCACGGAGGAGCCGCCCAAGTACTGGCCGGGCTCGGCTAGCGCCGGATCCGTGCTCCTGATGGATCACATTGCAGCCCGCTGCGCGCAATTCGTCCAGCTGAGCATCGTGCGCCTGATCCTCTGTGGAAACACGAGCGTAGCCGATCAGGCGCTTTCCGGAAGAGGAGGGGGCCATCCTCGTTGAATCCTCATGGAATGTGGCAAAGAACCGTGAGTGTGCCGAACCTTTAGCTAAATGGGTTGATGATAGTGAGACGCCCCCCGAGCTGCTGACCGCTTTGAAGATCCTCGGAGTAGAGGACCTCACTCTTGGCGGCGATTGCTGCGGCAATGATGAGGCTGTCGTAGATCGAGAAGCCATAACGCCGCGCGATCGCGAGGGCATCATCGTGGGTATCGACGGTCAATGGCACAACATCACAGAAATGGCGAACTCCAGTGAGGAACCCGCTGATCTCGTCGAGATCCATTCTGAGCTTGCGCGTCATGACGTTCGCCGCCTCATTGAGAACCTGCACACTTACTGTCCCGCTTTGTGAGAGCAGAGCCTCCGCGTGATCGGCCTTAGCCACATCCTCAGACAGTAGGTACAAAATTACATTGGTGTCGAGAAACGGTTTAGCGCTCATTCGCCCCAAACCGATCGAACTTGAAGCCAGCCGGGAGGCGACCGCGGAACTGCCGGAGCCGGGACAGAACTTCCTTTGCATCAGGGGTCTTGGAAACCTCAAAGGTCCGCGACCCAGCGATCATGATGTCGATGTCGTCGCCCTCTTTGAGATCCAAAGCTTCGACCACAGCGGCAGG
This sequence comes from Microvirga arabica, assembly GCF_016811235.1. Taxonomy (GTDB): domain Bacteria; phylum Pseudomonadota; class Alphaproteobacteria; order Rhizobiales; family Beijerinckiaceae; genus Microvirga; species Microvirga arabica. The sequence goes on along the minus strand of NZ_JAFBID010000093.1, from coordinate 14,200 downwards.
CAATCGGACGGCCAGTGAATTGCCCCATTTCGCCACTTGCATAGAACCCTCCTGATATACGTCTCAGCCAATGTATATCTAAGCCGCTGTCGTGAGCCACGCAAGACCAACTCATTGAGCCCTACCACCCTCATCGGAAGGCGTTTGTACAATTCTGCTTATTGTGAGCAACTGATCGTTTGCAGACGTTTCTCAAGTCGTTCCGTTAACCAGCCGGGGAGGGGAGGGCTTTCCTAGAGGCTCCTGAAATGGCTTAAAACAAGGGCTTCTGCAGCGATTCTGCGGGTTCAACGGCTACCAAGAGCCTCCGAGAGGCGCTCCTCAGTGGCAACGGTTCTGAGTTATACGGCAGCTCTCCTGTGGAGCGCCGAACTGCCTCACCCCGCAATGTAGCAAAACCTTGCTTCGCTTCTTTCTGCTAAGCTATAGCACCGATCCTCAATGACTTAGCTTGAGGGTGCAAGCATGGCTTTCGGCAGCAGGGCAGGGGACTACGACAAGGAGCATCTGGTTCCGCGCACCTATGACCTGCCGGAGTTGCCGTGGGAGCAGATCGCCGGCCGGCTCGAGCCGATCACGATTGCGATCCTGCGCTTCGATGCCCGCCTGGAGGCTTCAGGGCTGGTCGCCGGCTGGCAGTCGCGCTGCGACATGACCGAAGCCGTGCGGGCCCTGCTGCTCGACGGGCACCTGGTCGATGTCGGTGATCTGGTCCTGCACGATGCCGGCATGGACGTACGCCATCCCACCCACGAGCTCACCCGGGCGGCGGCTGCCTTGCGGTCCCGCCGCACCGCCTTGGCGCGTAAGGCGCCATGGCCGCTCTCCATTGATGGCTTGGCCGCCCTGCGCGGCATCGGCCCCGTGGCCGAGTCATCAGTCAAGCCCAAGGGCAGGAAGCCTGACCCGGACGATGACGAGGCCTACCCGCTCTATGCCAACGATGCCGATCCATGGAAGGCGCACTTTGCCGAGATCGATGCTCTGCTTGAGCGCACCAACAAGGTCTTAGCCGGCGAGACCCCTATCCCGAAAAGCCGCTCGCACCTGGTCTAGGCTCCGGACCAGGACGAGGCTGAGGCCGAGGACCTGTGGCTCGATGTGGTCCAGCGCACCAGCGGCTGGCCCGCCATTGCGGCTGCATCCATAGCCTGGAATGCGTGGCTCGATCTCAACCTTTACGCCCGCTTGCCGTGGCTCGGCCTGATCATGGCCGCCGCCATCCTGCGGGCGAGGGGGCTCACCCACCACCTGCTGCCGCTGGCCGCCGGCTTCAAGCAGTCCAGGTTCCAGCCGCAGGGCAGGGAAGGGGCCGCTGAGAGGCTGGAGGGCTTCTGCCAGGTGCTGGAGGAGGCGCTGGCGATCGCCCACAAGGACCTGGACCGGCTGATCCTTGCCCGTGAGCTAATGAGCCGGATCACCGCCAAGACCCGCTCCAACTCCAAGCTGCCGGAGCTGGTGGACCTGTTCCTGTCGCGCCCGCTGGTGACGGTACCGCTTGGGGCCAAGCTATTGAAGGTCACGCCCAAGGCCGTCGACCTGATGCTGGCGCAGCTCGGCGGTGCGCTGCCGCGCGAGCTAACTGGCCGAACCCGCTACAGAGCATGGGGCATCGTCTGACATAACGCCCATCCTGCAAGTTGCGGTCCGGGAAAGGGTGGGCTGCCGGTCATGAACAGACCTTGCCCAGATTTATTGATGCGCCAAGTTAGTGCTGAGCATCGCTACGACAAGGCTCGCGATGCGGATGCCTGCCTCGCCCGAAATGCAATTGTCTCTCCACGGGTCCAAGGCAGAGCATCAGGCTGATCTGATTCCCGCACGCCACTCCCATCCCGGAGAGAAAGGGAACAGATCACTTGGATAGGGAGGAACACGCGATGAAGACGCTGACCAGAACCGCACGCCTTGTCCCCTACATCGGCGCTCTGCTGGCGAGCACCGCAATCCCGGCCTGGGCTGAGATGTCGAGCGCGGTTCGGACAGTCTCACACGAGGTGCAGGGGCTCCAGCAGCCGGCCGAGTTGATCGTCGATCAATGGGGCATTCCGCACATCTACGCGGGAAGCACCCGCGACGCCATCTTCCTCCAGGGCTACAACGCGGCCCGTGACCGGCTCTGGCAGATCGATCTCTGGCGCAAGCGCGGCCTTGGCCTTCTCGCGAAGGACTTCGGGCCGACCTACGTGGCACAGGATAGGGCTACCCGCATGTTCCTCTATCGCGGTGACATGAATCAGGAGTGGGCCGCCTATGGGCCTGACGCCAAGAGCTACACCGAGGCGTTTGTCGCCGGCATCAACGCCTTTGTCGACGAGGTCCGCAACGGCCGCAGGCCCGTGCCAGTTGAATTCCGGGTCGCGGGGACGATGCCGGACCGCTGGACGCCCGAGGATGTCGTGCGCATCCGCAGCCACGGCCTCACTCGCAACGTTGCCTCCGAAGTGTCACGGGCGCGGGTTGCCTGTGCGGCCGGCCTTGAGGCTGACCGCTTCCGACGCAAGATCGAGCCGGAATGGACGACCAAGGTTCCCGACGGTCTCGACCCCTGCTCGATCCCACGCGAGGTGCTGAACGACTATCAGCTCGCAACCCGCGAGGTCACCTTTGCGAAGCCAGGGCAGCAACGCACGTCGCTCGATCCCGACACTTTCCTGGCCGAAGCGGATGATCGCGTCAGCACCATCGGCTCCAACAACTGGACCATCGCGCCTAGTCGGACCGCCACCGGACGGCCGATCCTGGCGAACGATCCGCATCGTGCCCATGGGGTGCCGTCCCTGCGTTACATCGTGCACCTCAACGCTCCTGGCCTTTCGGTCATTGGTGCCGGCGAGCCGGCCCTGCCGGGAATCTCGATTGGTCACAACGGCCAGATCGCCTTTGGCTTGACCATCTTCGCGATCGATCAGGAGGATCTCTTCGTCTACGAGACCAATCCCGACAATCCCAACCAGTACCGGTACCGCGATGGTTGGGAGGACATGCGGGTTGTGCGTGAGACCATTGACGTGAAGGGGGAGGGGCCACGCGAAGTCGAACTTCGCTTCACGCGGCATGGTCCTGTCCTCCACACCGATCCAGCGCAGAGGCGGGCTTTCGCCATGCGGACGGTCTGGTTCGAGCCGGGCACCTCGGCCTACTTCAATTCCGCAGAGTACATGACTGCGAAGGACTGGGACGGCTTCAAGAAAGCGATGGTCAACTGGGGAGCACCCTCTGAGAACCAGGTCTATGCTGACACCTCCGGCAACATCGGCTGGATCGTGGGTGGGCGGTCGCCCCTGCGTCCGAATTGGGATGGGCTCATGCCGGTTCCCGGCGACGGCCGTTATGAATGGTCGGGTTTCTTGAAGGGCGAGGAACTGCCCCAGGTCTTCAATCCCGAGACAGGATGGTTTGCCACCGCCAATGAGATGAACATCCCGGCCGGGTACCCGGTGGCGGAGCGCAAGGTCGGCTTCGAGTGGTCCGACCCTTCGCGCATCACCCGCATCAAGGAGGTTCTCGCGTCAAAGGAGAAGATCACGCTGGCAGATGCCATGGCCCTGCAGACGGACGACTACACCGTCAACGGACGCCGGCTCACAAAACTGCTCGAGCCAGTGTCGTCTAACGACCCGATGCTCAGCGAAGGGCTCAAGCTGCTCAAGGAGTGGGACCATCGCACCACGGCCGACAGTGCGGGTGCAGCCCTGTTCGAGGTCTGGATGACCAAGCACCTCGGGCGTGCCCTTACCACCAAGGCGCTGCCGGAACCGGTCCGAGCAGCCCTCGGCACAAGCGACATCGCGGCGGTGGTGGGTTACCTGGAGAACCCCGACAAGGCTCTTGGGACGGATCCCGTCGCAGCCCGGCAGGAGATCCTCATCGAGAGCCTGAGGGGTGCCATGAACGAGGTACGTCAGGTGCTGGGCCCTGACGTGTCAAACTGGACCTGGGGCAAGCTGCATCATGCGCAGTTCGAGCATGCTTTGGCTCCGCTGGCAGATGATCCGACCCGCGCCCAGATGACTGTGGGCCGGCTGGCGATGGGCGGTTCCGCCTTCAGCCCTCGCGCCGCATCCTATCGCGCATCTGACTTCCGGGTCACCGCTGGCGCATCCTTCCGGATGGTGTTGGATGTTGGCAACTGGGACCAGAGCGTCACCATCAACACCCCTGGCCAGTCGGGCAATCCCTTCAGCGCCCATTACCGCGACCTAGCACCGCTTTGGGCCGCCGGGGATTACGTACCGCTTGTTTATTCCCGCGCGGCCGTCGAGCAGGCAGCTCGCGACGTCATCAAGCTCGTGCCGACCCGCTAATGGCCTTCGCCTCCGCTGCTCTGCCCACGCGGAGCAGCGGACCTGCTTCGGGGATGGAAAGATTCTTGAGTCTCTCCATTCCTTATGCACAGACCTGAATGACACTTTGGAGATTTCAGGACAAAACTCACTTGGCCGAAATCCGCGGGCAAGCCCAATATGATGCTCCCGAAGAATGGAGATCGGATTCTCCGCCGCCTGATCCCCTCAACAACCTTGATCGTCCGGGCTAGGGGTCTACCTGCTGGAAGACCTGCGGAAGAAATTTTAGCCGCGTGCCCAATGAGCATCGTGGTGCATTTAGACACACAGATTGCAAGGGAGAAATAGGATGGACAGCCGCCGCAACACGTTCGAGCTGGTAAGCTTGGCTTTTCTAGCTGTCTCGGTCTGGGCCTCGCCGTCGGTTGCACAAGATCGTCCCACGGTCACGGTTGTGGCGACAGGTGGCACCATCGCTATGAAGGTCGATCCAAAGACCGGAGCTCCCGTCCCAGCACTGTCCGGCGAGGACCTCACGGCTGCGGTGCCCAAACTGAAGGAAATTGCCAATGTCCGGGTCGTCGAATTCAGCAACATCCCCAGCGACTATATGGGGCCGGATCGCTGGCCCAATCTGACCAAGAAGGTTGAAGAGGTCCTGGCGGACCCCAGCGTTGCTGGCGCGGTGATCTCCCATGGAACCGACACGCTCGACCAGACAGCCTATTTCCTCGATCTGACTCTCAAGAGCGACAAACCAGTGGTGGCCGTCGGCGCGCAACGCAATGCTTCAGACTGGGACACGGATGGCCCTCGCAACCTCTTGAACGCGGTCCGACAGATCCTGACTGAGGACTCCAAGGGCAAGGGCGTCACGGTCACCTTGAACAGCTACATCAACGCCGCCCGCGATGTCCGCAAGACCCACACCAGCAACGTCCAAACCTTCACTTCTGGGGATGCCGGTTATCTCGGCTACGTCGATGAGGACAAAGCCGTGTTCTACCGCGCCAATCTTCGCAGGCAGAATGTTCCGCTTCCCGAGCGCCTGCCCCGGGTCGATCTGATCCCGATGTACGCCGGCGCGGATGGCAGCTATGTGCGGCATGCCGCCGACACTGGCGCCGAGGCCATCGTAGTGGAGGCCTATGGCTGGGGCAATGTCAACGAGGCCATGCATGACGCCATCAAATATGCGATCGACAAGGGCGTCCCGGTGATCGTTGCCACAAAGGTCTCCAACGGACGAGCCCTACCGGTCTATGGCTTCAAAGGCGGTGGCAACACGCTCCAGAAAGCAGGCGCAGTCTTCGCGGGTGATCTCTCGGGCGACAAGGCGCGTATCCTGACCATGCTGGCACTGCCGACCACGAAGGATCAAAAGAGGCTTCAGGAATATTTCGATAAGTAGGGAGAGGCTGAGATTAGCCGAGCAGGAGAACGATGGCCTCGAAACCTTCGGTCTCCTGCACCGACTTTGTATCCGATCGTGGGCTTTGCCGATCGTGTTGCTTTGTCGGTAGGGTAGCTCCACCTTCTGGATCGCCCGAAGGGGTGATCAGTATATCGTGCCATAACTTGAGTCAGCGTCCGCCGGCCGAGACTATTATGCGGATAATGCAGCATCATCAGGCCTGTTCACTACTCGCTGTAGGCTGCTGAGCCACGAGCCGGGCTAGTATCGCGAGCCATCCCCTTAGGTGCATGCGGGGTTCTCGGGTGATGAAGCCGTATCATTCCGGCTTATGCCCCCGCCCGGCGCGCCAAAGCGGGGACAAGCCAAGTATTGAGCGCCAAGCGCTCTGGTTAATCCACCAGCGCTCCGTAAAGAAGATTCTTGAAGAGAAAGCGCGTATGCAGCCGTGGCGTCGGTGCAGCGGCCATGAACACGCCCACGATCTTTTCCTTAGGATCGATGGTGAAACTCGTGCCACCAGCGCCGGCCCACATGGAGTCACCGGTCGAGCCCGGCACCCAGGCGACACCCTCCTGAAGGCGAACACCAAAACCGAGGCCGAAGCCATAGCCGGGACCCGTGGTTGGAGCAGGAGATCCCTGCAGACCCGCGATGTGGTCCGACATCATGTATTCGACAGTCTCTCTAGAAAGGACCCTGACCCCATCGAATTCACCCTTGTCGAGCATCATTTGCGCAAATCGGAAATAGTCCTCGGCAGTCGTCACAGCGGCCGCTCCACCAAGCCGGTAGCGTTTGCCGGGGTCCGCCTCGACACGAACCCACTTCCAAGCGTCTGCCTTCTGCGGGTCTGTATCCAGAGCATCAGCAAGGCGGGGCATCTGCTCGGGAGATGCTTGGAAGCTCGTGTCCTTCATCTTGAGGGGCTTGAATAGAATTTCGTCCAGAAACTGATCCAGGCGCTTACCGGCAACCCGCTCAACCAGCACGCCCAGCACATCGGTGGAGACGCCATATTCCCACCTGGAGCCGGGCTCGTAAGCGAGCGGAATACTTGCAAGCCGCTTGATCAGCTCTTCAGGCGGCAGATCCACGTTGCGGGATTCGATCTCGGCTTTTTCGTAAGCCTCTTTCAACTCCGGGAATGGGGCGCTGCCTGCGTAAGTGAACCCCGACGTGTGCCGCAGAAGATCCTGAACTGTAATCTGACGTTTGGCCGGCACGGCAACGCGGGTTGTTCTACCGCGCTCGTCCGTTTGCTCCGCCAGGATGCTCATCTGTTTGAACTCGGGCATCCAGTTGGAGATCGGATCACGAAGGCTCATCTTGCCTTGCTCGACGAGTGCCATCGCAGCCACAGAGGTGAAGGGCTTGGTCATCGAGAAGGCGCGGAACACGGCATCCTTGGTCATCGGCTTTGTCTTGGCGGCATCAAGGAAGCCGTGCGCCTCGAAATGGACGATCTGCCCATTGCGGGCAATCAGCGTGACCGCCCCCGGCGTCGTGCCTTTGGCAATCTCCTCTTTCATCACAGGAGCGATCCGCTCAAGCCGCTCCTGTGAGAACCCCTGAAGTCCGTTCTCGGCAAGCGCCGGGTGCAGTGGTGCGATGGTCAAGAAGCCCATTATGGGCAGGAGAACGTAGGTCTTCATGCTGTTCCTCCCTTCCGGACAGTGGGCGGCGCCCGCGCCGGTAGGGATTGTTCTAGGCGGGCGGACGCGTGCGACCAGTCGTGACAAGCGGGTATGAAGGCAGCGCATATTGTTGCCCGCACGACTCAGCTGGGCCATCCTGATGGATGACGTAGGCCGGTCAGCTTACGCGGAAAAGAGTTGAGGATTGGATTAGGTGATTCGCTCAACATACCATTGTACTTTTTGTGGGGCAGCCATGATGCAAATGCTGATCCAGTTTCATCTTGATGGGGATCACGCGTGATTCCAGCCGATCTTGGCACTGGCTAATCACAGCCGTGTCAAACATTATCGAAATTCCAGTTCCCACAGGAGAGCCGAGGCGCTGCCCAACCCCACGAAGTATCACCAGATGCATTGAGGGGACACAGGGGAGAATTTGTCCTTAGCCTAATAGCCGCGATTGGGCTATAGGATGTGCTTGTCGCTTGGAAGGCAGGCGCGGAGTGGCTTCTGATCCCGGATCCATAGCGGCAGAGGCGGTGGACGGTAACTCATGACAAACTATGTTGCGGCGCGCGCTCAGTTGCTCTCATCGGCAATCGCTCAGATCTTCCATTGTCTTGGTTCGAATGAAACTGAGGCCCAGCTCGTTGCGGATAACCTCGTCCTCGCTAACCTTTCAGGACACGACTCGCACGGCGTCGGCCTTGTGCCGCTTTACCTGGAAGGGGTGAAGGCCGGAGTCATCCAGGTAAACCAAAAACCTGAAATTGTCGCTGACTCAGGTCTGATGGTGACAATTGATGCAGGGATGGGCTTTGGCCAAGCAATCGGACATGAGGCAATGGAGCTTGGCATAAGCCGGGTGCGAACCTCCGGAATCTGTCTGGTTGCCATTCGTAACTGCCACCACCTCGGCCGTATAGGCCATTGGGGTGAGCAATGTGCACAGGCAGGGTACGTCTCCACTCATTACGTCAACACGCTGGGATTGCCACCGCTGGTCGCCCCATATGGCGGGTCAGACGCAAGATTCGCTACCAATCCGTACTGCGCTGCTCTGCCGGGTCCAAATGGTCAGCCGGTGGTGCTGGATATGGCGACAAGCAAGATCGCCCTAGGCAAGGTACGTGTCGCCATGAACAAGGGCACAGAAGTAGAGGATGACACCCTTATTGACGCTGATGGGCAGCCAACCAATGACCCACGTGTGATGTACCAGAGCCCAAGCGGAGCAATTCTGCCCTTCGGCAGACACAAAGGCTATGGCCTTGGTGTCATAGCCGAACTGTTCGCAGGGGCGCTGACGGGAGGCGGAACCTACAACGCCAGCACCGCTGTAACGAAAGTCATCCACAACAACATGCTCTCGATCATTTTCGATCCAGAAAGGCTGGGAGGGGCAGCAAGATGGCGCGATGATGTTTCTGGTTTTGTTGATTGGATCAAAGCATCTCCCCCAGGTGCGAACTCGGACTGTGTGCTGGTGGCTGGCGAGCCGGAGCGCATCTCCTTTGCGGAGCGGTCGAGGAGCGGGATCCCTATAGACCGAACGACTTGGGCCGAACTCTGCGGAGCCGCACGAGCAGTCGGCATATCCTCTGACGTTTTGACAGCTACGCTCGTTAATTAACTGTGTTTCCGCCACTCTACGCAGAGATGCCCAACCAATGCAGCCATACCTCAATACCTTTTCACTTGCTGGCAGGGTCGCGCTCATCACGGGTTCGGGGCGGGGATTGGGTTTGGAAATAGCCAAGGCGATGGCTGGCTCCGGGGCTCATGTTATCCTAAACGGACGGAGCGCAGATCGTCTCCAAGACCTAGCTAATTCGATTAGAGCCACTGGTCAGCAGGCGTCAATCGCGCCATTCGACGTGGCAGATTCAATGGCGCTCAACAAGGCCTTTGCCACCATCCGCGAAACACATGGCCGTTTGGATATCCTCGTCAACAATGTTGGCGCACGTAACCGCAAGCCCTTGCTGGAATTCTCGGATCAGGAGGTCTGGGATCTCATTGAAACCAACCTAGTCGCAGGTTTCAGCCTGGCACGTGAGGCCGCACGCCTGATGCTACCCCAGCGCGCAGGTCGCCTAATTACAATCACCTCTATCGCGGGGCATGTCGCCAGGGCGGGCGACGCAGTTTACTCCAGTACGAAGCATGGCCTCACCGGGATGGTCCGCGCTCTCGCCGCCGAGTATGGCCCCTATGGGATCACGAGTAATGCCATCGCGCCGGGCGGATTTGCAACCGAGGCCAACGCAGCGATGCTGTCCGACCCAAAAGTCGCGGAGCATTTTGCAACTCGTAGCGCTCTCGGCCGGTGGGGACAGCCCGAGGAGATTGCAGGAGCGGCCGTTTTTCTGGCCAGTGAGGCAGCCTCTTACATTACAGGCCATGTCCTCACTGTCGATGGAGGATTAATAATCAAAATGTAGAGGTGGCCAATCCAGCAGGATTGGGCCACAGTGTAGATTACACGCGAGCCCCCACGTAACCTAGCTCGAACAGTGTCAATAAAACACGTCAAAAATCTCGGAGGAAACAAATGAAGCGCCGTGAATTCATGAAGGCAGCTGGACTTGGAGTTGCCGCCAGCGGCGTCGCCATGCCCGCGATCGCTCAGAGCACGCCAACGATCAACTGGAGGCTTCAGTCGAGCTATCCTACTTCACTTGATACGATTTATGGCGCTTGCAAAGTTTTATCGCAGGCTGTTGCCGAAGCCACTGATAACAAGTTCAAGATCCAGGTTTTTGCCGCAGGCGAGATTATGCCGCCGCTATCAATCGTCGACGGGGTCCAAAACGGGACTGTGGAAATGGGACATACCGGGTCCTACTTCTACATCGGTAAAGATCCATCCTTTGCGTTCGGAACGGGCATTCCGTTCGGCCCCAATACTCGCCAGCAGCAGGCGTGGTTTTACCATGGTGGCGGGAACGACCTTCTGAATGAGTTTTACGCAACGTATAAGCTCTATCACCTTCCGCTTGGCGGAACCGGCACCCAGATGGGCGGGTGGTTTCGAAAGGAGATCAAGAGCAAGGCTGATCTGGCCGGATTAAAGATGCGCATCGGCGGCCTTGCTGGCAATGTCCTGCAGCGGTTGGGCCTCGTTCCCACGCAGCTCGCGGCTGGTGACATCTATACCTCGCTTGAGCGTGGTACACTCGACGCGGCGGAGTTTGTCGGTCCCTTCGACGATGAGAAGCTCGGGTTAGCGAAGATCGCACCGTACTACTATTATCCTGGCTTTTGGGAGGGTGCCGCGTCGCTGAGTCTCTTTGTGAACCTCGACAAATGGAATGAACTTCCACCTGGCTACAAGTCAGTCCTAAACACTGCAGCGGGGTATGCGGCTGCGGACATGCTTGCGAAGTACGATGCTCAGAATCCGGCGGCCCTCAGGCGCCTTGTTGCCAATGGGGCCCAGCTGAGAGCGTTTCCGCAGGATCTCCTGCAAGAGAGCTACAAGGCTGCGACCGGGCTGTATGCCGAGATGGGTGCAAATAACCAGACCTTTAAGAAGATCCTTGATCACCAGATGGCATTCCGGAATCAGGTCTATCCCTGGACGCAGATTTCGGATTTCAGCTACGACAGCCTGATGCTTCTTGCGATGCGTCAGAACTGATGAGGCACCTCAACGGCGTTTAAATCTCTCTTGAGTCTAGTCCGGCACGGCCCTGAAACTGCTTTCCCGTGCCGGTAATGTCAGCGCCAGAGCAAGAACTCACATTGGCTTTCTGAAACGAGGATAGAGGTGCGGCGCCTATTCATGCCCGATAGTAATCGAATTGCCCGTTTGAATGGAGCGCGCCGGAGGGCGGCATGTTCGTGTGGATGACGGTACGCCAGCCGGGGCTCGACACGAACGCTCACCTTCCGTTTGCTCTGGAGGCTGGCGTATCCTTCATTCCCGGAAACGTCTTTGACCCTCGTGGGCTGGTCAGTCCAAGGCTGCGCCTGAACTTCACCGCCAACCCTCCCGATATTCTGCAGGAGGGTGTTCGTCGCCTGAGCCGGGCCGCCCGGGAGTTTGCGTCCCGTCAGGCCGCAGCAGAATAAGAGTGAAACATGCCGACACGACTTTTCAAACCTGAGGGCACACGCCTGCCGACATCGCTTGTCGACGAGTGGCGCAAGATCCCGGCCGCCGTAGTGGCGGATCTGCTGCGTGGCACGGGGCACGTTGATGCCGGGATCCGACCGCTGCGCCGCTTCGGCACAAAATCGTGGCTCGTCGGCAGTGCGGTTACAGCATGGTGCGAACGAGCCGATTACGGGGCTGTCCACCACGCGATCGATGTGGCCGTGGCCGGTGACGTCATTGTCGTCGATGCGGGCGGGCGCAGCGATGCGGCGATGATCGGCGAACTCCTGAGTGGATCCGCACGTCGCAAGGGGATCGCTGGCGTCATCGTCGATGGTGCCGTGCGCGATGCCGGAATGCTGTCCGAATGGGAGGATTTCGCGATCTTCTCCCGTTGGGTGACGCCCCGCGGGCCCTCCTCAATGGAGCGCGGCTCGGTCAACGAGCCGATATCGTTTGGGGGCGTTCCGGTCTCGCCTTTCGATCTGATCGTCGGGGACGATGACGGTCTTGTGATTGTGCCGCGCAGGAAGGCCGAAGAGTTGCTTACGCCGGCGCTATCACGGGTCAAGGCCGAGGTGGAGTGGGAGGCTGTTCTCGCCACCGGCAGGAGCACCATTGAGGTATTCAATGTACCCAAGGCCGAAAAAGCCCAGTGAGAGCGCTGCCCCTTTCTGCGTTTCAACGTCAGCTGGGCCCTTGTCTTTTTACTTACAAGCAGGCTGCGGCTTCGTTGACTCAGGTGGCGGACCTCTCCCTCTGACCCAGGTTATCGGTGGAGGCTTTCGCTCTGATCCATGCTCATCTAGGAAGCCTCTGACTTTTAATCAGAGGGTCCTGGGTTCGAGTCCCAGCGCGCTCACCAACAATATCAAAGGGTTACCGGCCTATGCCCTTTGAGCCGTTTTCGCCTAGGTAGCCAATAGGTAGCCGGACGACCCAGTCAGCTCGCGCTTGGTCCTGCTCGAACCGGTCAAAACACATCGGCCCGTATCATCGACGTGTCCGGATCTGTCCGGGAGCAGGGGCGTCGTAGAAGGTCAGCACTCCGCCATCGTCTGCCTCAGGCCAGAGCTCAAGCCCTTCCGGATGATCCACATGCGGCGGGTAGGGCAACTCGGCCGCTGCTTCGATGCGCTCAGAGCAATGACGCCGGAGTTCTGAGGCAGAGGTGGCTAGGGACGGGTGTCGACATTGTGAGGTGACAGCGCCGCGCCGCGCACCGTAATCCTGCCGCGGATCTTAGGGACTGCGCGACAGGCTCTATACCGAGCCCGCCGACCGTTCTAGGCAACCGAACTTCCAACCGACCGTTTCGGTCACGATCTCCTCAATCCAAGGGCGTTCATGTTCCACCTGACTTTCGCACTGCCCGCCCTCTATGTCTTGGCGCGGTTCGTGTGGCCGCTGCCCTGGGCCCTGGGCGGGAAGATCGCCCTTGCCGTCATCGTGCTCGTGGCATCGCAATACCATCTCTGGAGCCGCCTTTCGTCCGGCTCGGTCTTCTCGCCCGAGTTCCCACGCGCTCTCGTGCTGATGTTCAACTGGGCGTTCGGCGCGATTGTGCTCCTGGCGGTGATGCAGATCGCACTTGATGTGACCGCGTTGATCGCGCGGCTGTTCCGGGGCGGCGGAGCCATACCGGACAGCGCGCGCTACACGGCCGCGACGGCGGCCATGCTGCTCTCGGCCTTCGGCGTGTACCAGGCGACGCGTGTTCCCCCGCTCAAGGATGTCGAGATCGCCATCCCCGGGCTGCCGTCTCAGTTCGACGGCTATAAGCTTCTGCAACTGACCGACCTGCACATAAGTCGCCTGTTCCCTAAGGAGTGGACCCAAGCGGTGGTCGAGCGGTCCAACGCGCTCGGTGTCGACCTGATCGTGGTCACCGGCGATCTGATCGACGGCTCATTCGGTGCGCGGCGTTCAGACGTGGAGCCGCTGCGCGAGCTGCGTGCGAGGGATGGTGTCTGGGTTATCCCCGGCAACCACGAGTACTTCTTCGGCTACGAGGAGTGGATGCTCCAGTATGCCAGCCTGGGGATGCAGGCACTCGCCAACAAACATACGGTCCTGACCCGTGATGGTGGATCGCTCGTGCTGGCCGGCGTCACAGACCTGTCGGCGCCCCGATCCTCCCATCCGGCACCGGACCTGTCGGCCGCTCTCGATGGCGCGCCGTCCGGAACGCCGATCATCCTGCTGGACCACCAGCCGAGAAACGCCTCGCAGGCGAGCGCACGCGGTGTGGCGCTGCAACTGTCCGGGCATACCCACGGTGGCATGATCCCAGGACTGGACCGGCTGGTTGCGCGCGCCAACAACGGCTTTGTCTCGGGCCCATACCAAGTCGGTGGCATGACGCTCTACGTCAACAATGGCACCGCACTCTGGCCCGGCTTCGCGCTACGGCTCGGGCGCTTGTCCGAACTGACCCGGATCACCCTGCGGCGCGCGTCACCGCAGGATGGCCCGCCCGCCCATGCTCCCATGAGTTCGGAGCGGACGCTTGCTCCGGCCAACGCAGGCTAAATTCAGTATGAGAAAGCCGTCCAGTGGAATGGCGGCTCTGATACCTTCCGGACGGGGCTGAACTTCCGCTTTGGAACAGCGGACATTCCCGGAGGGCAGGGGATCGTCACTGCCTGACCCGCAGCAGACGACTGGCTGTTACACGTCAAGTAAATCCCGCCCGGCGATCACAGTGCCTTCGAAGTCCCTCTTCGGGGAGGCAAGCCACATCTCCTCGGTGATC
>NZ_JAFBID010000092.1 GCF_016811235.1 Microvirga arabica | reverse complement strand
TTGCCCATGCCGAGGTCGATAATGTCCGCCCCGTTGGCCCGGGCCGCGGCCTTGATCCGGTTGACCTGCTCGAAGACATAAGGCGGAAGGCGCTTGATCCGGTAAAAATCAGACATGGTTCTCACTCCGCTCGTGAGACGGCCGGCACATGAGGCTCTTTACGGCTCCGCCTTGAGCGGAGCTTGGATATGCCGTTGTTGATGCGGGTCCGCAGAAGTGGCGAGGCGGCGAACGTCAGCGAGTGACAGGGCTCGATGGGCACTTCCACGTTGGTTTTGGGATTGCGTCCGATCCTCCTGCCCTTCTGGCGCACGCTGAAGATGCCGAAGCCCGACAGCTTCACCTTCTCCTCTGACACAAGGGTGATGCTCACCTCTCGAAGAACCTGCTCGACCAGACGAGCCGACTCCGCCTGTGAGACGCCGACCTTCTCGTAAACCGCTTGGGTGAGATCCGCCCGGGTGATGGTCTTGCCCGTCATCACGGCTCTCTGGGCTGGTCTCGAGGTCAAGAAAAAGGCCGCTGTCATCAGCGACCTGAGTTACAGAGGACTCTCCCTCTGAAGGGAACGACGCCGCAGGGTAGAGATGCGGCGCGCCGCAACGGGATTATCAAACTAGCCAGAGTTTTGAAATGAAATTTCTTCAACGGGCCCATGCACGTAACGCATGATCAACATGCAAGCCAAGTCAATGCAGAGCCAACGGGCTTAAGCTGGCAATGCAGCTGCCGATGGCGACTTCCGCAGCTTCGGGCTGTTCTCCCAGCAGGAACACTCTCTGAAGCGCTGATCTACTGAGGAATGGCAGTCTCCGGTTCTTACGCAGGGCGTTTTCCGGCACTGGATCCGGCCATGGGTGGCCGCGCGTAGACCAGGCGCCTGTGCCAAGGACACCAACTTGAGCCCTCCTGTGTCTTGCTTCCGCAGAAGAGTGCTTTGGACTGCTCGTCCGAGACGATGAAGCGGCATTGCCGCGCTTGCAGCTTGAACAGCGTGGTTCGGGTCTGCGGTAGCGGCTCGTTGATCTCAGGCATGGCTCTGACATCCGGTACTGGACCAGAGAGCAACACGATGAGGGATCGGGAGAGTTCCACGATTTCTTAAGCTATCAACAGCTTGATCGAGACACTCAGGATTTCGGGGGTCGCCGTGTCACAAGGCTGTTGAGCGCACAGGCTGATGACGGCAATCGCTGCCGCCGCCGTGGCCGTCAGCCACAGATCGATCGCCTGCGGCCGGTGAGAGACAAGTCGCTTCATCTGGGCACTATTCGACGGATCAGGTTAGAGACAATGTTTGGCTACGAGGCATACTGCCCAGCTGGAAACCCGATAGTGCCGCTAGGGTTCCCGCGGCGGATCCGGCTTTTGGGCAGAACACAGATGATCCCGCTCATCCGTGCTGTCGTGGCTGCAGAGCCCGTGCCAGCTCGCGGATAACAGCATCCTTGATGCCGAGGCTGTCAAACTCCTCCTTGGCCTCCTCATTGCGGCTGAACCCATCGTTATGCTACTAAAGCATAACTGCTCTCAGGAATTCCCGCTCCTCAGGATGCCTGCGCATCCCTATATGCCGCTCTGCAACAAGAGCAAAGATCGCTGGTCACGGTGACCAGCCACCTACTGGGAAACCTCCATGTTCGTCACCTACATCCTGTCCAAGATCCGCGCCTACAAACTCTACCGTCAGACCGTGAATGAGTTGTCGGAACTCTCCGACCGTGAGCTGGCCGATCTCGGCATCGCCCGCTTTGACATCGCCGCCGTGGCCCGCAAGTCCGCCTTTGCGTAACGCACGGCTCAGGATCAAGCTCTCGCCCGCCCTCCGGCGGGCGTTCGCCGTTTTAAGCGCAAGCCTTCCCACTTCAGCAACGCTCTGAATCTTTGTTAGAATCCTGATTGATGCCTACACCTAAGAAGAAGCCATCCAGCGTTCGAACCTCGCTCCGCATCGAACCGCCTACTCTGGAGGAGGCGATCTATGCTGCGCAGGGGCTGACCGATAACATTGATGATCAGGTAGAGATTGCCGCTAGGCTGATGGGCCTATCAGAGGTGGACGTCAGAGCCGCGATCCTGAAGGTGGCAATCACCAAGCCGCGCATTTCTATCCGTCCACCGGCTCAAGCGCGGTTTGCCGCGGGCCGGCAGCCTGTTGTAGTCGAGCGCAGAGCGTCCCGCATCCTGATCCGCTGAGTGGACGAGCTGCAATGGCGCTTGATCAGCCCATGCAGGACAGAGCAATGTTCTGCTCGTGGGGCAGAGGCAAAGGGCGAGATCGAGCTGGCCTGCTGCTGCCGCAAACAGCGGCATTCATCAGGAATTGTCTGACGATGCGTGCCGCGTATTGTGAGCGCCAAGGCCGCCTTGTTGGCGGCCACGACTTGTCACGCAGGTCAGCAGATCCCACGCCTAAAGTCGAAAAGCTTTTCAACCGGCTTATTGTTAAGACGCATCATCGGCCGGCATGGACCAGACAAGAAAAAGCCGGGCGCGAAGCCCGGCAAAGTTAAGGTCCGACAAATCAGTCAAAACCTTCCAGAGGGAACGGCCGATACGACAGCGCCGGGAGGAAGAATGCGATGCCGCGTTGAAATCAGCCGCTGCTGATATCGGCCGCATCCCGCCTGTTTGCAACGCAACATGCCTCATGAAAGGGCTGCAAAGAACGCATGCTTCCGATCATGTAGCTGCGTTGCGAATGCGCTAGAGCATCGGACGGTGAAACGGACGCATAGCCGGCGGCCTTGAGGAAGGTCCAACATTCTTGCGGCTCAAACAAATCGCAGATGTCGCCGAGGGCGCGCCAGAGCGCGTCAAAGGTGCGGGCTTCGGCCTTGCGCAGGTGTGCCTTAATCTTGGCGAAGGCCTGTTCAATCGGGTTCATGTCTGGACTGTACGGAGGCAGAAACAGGAACCAGGCGCCGCGTTGCTTCAGGCACTGCGCAGCCCTTTCGCTCTTGTGGACCGCCAGGTTGTCGAGGATCACGACGTCTCCGTCTCTGAGCGTCGGTGCCAGTTGCGTCTCAATGTAAGTGTCGAACGCGGACCGGGTGATCGGGCCATCAATCACCCACGGGGCGCTCAACTCGCTGCACCGCAGCCCTGCGATAAAAGTGTGGGTTGTCCAGTGTCCAAAGGGAGCGCTCATGCGCAGCGGCTGGCCCTTGCGCGAGCGGCCGTGCAGGCGGGTGGTCTTGGTGTTGACGTACGTCTCATCGAGAAACACCAGCCGGTGCGGCTCCTGGCGCATGCAGGGCTGACGCTGGGTATGCCAGACCCGGCGCTCATCCCGCACGTCGGCGCGTGCGCACTCCGCCGCCATCAGGGCTTTTTTATAGCTGAAGCCGCGCCGGCACAGGAAGCGCGAGAGCATCGCGGGAGCCGCGACGATCTCGTGCTCGTCCAGCAGCCTTGCGGCGAGCTCGGGCATGGTGATGGCAGGCGTCGCCTCGACGGTCTGGATCAGGAAAGCCTCATAGGGCACCAGCTTGCCGCCGCCCGGCGGACGGCCTTGCCGGGCCGGTGCCGGCGAGCCGGTGTCCCGCATTCGCCGCACGAGCTTGATGGCGAAACTCTCGCTGACGTCAAAGTGCTCGGCGGCCGCCCGGCAGGAATGGCCCGCCTCGACAAAGTCGGCGACGCGCACCCGAAGATCGAGAGAATAGCAGGGTCCCATGATCCACCTCCCGTTCCACAGAGTGAATCACAGATCGCACCAGGCCAAAACCCTGAGAGTCGGATTTCCAGTCCGGTGCTCTTATTCACATGATGCGGAAACGACAGGCGAAGTATGCCCATAATCTGCAGCTGTCACTCGCGGAGCAATGCGATCTGCTCGCCGCATGAGCTCTCCAGAAGTACCTGATCCTTTCTTGCCTCTGATCCGGATTTGCGACAGAACCCAATTCCTCAAGCATTGTTTCAAATCGCCTCTCCGGTGGAATGCTTACCAGTCGGCAACGTCAATGATGCCTTCTGGTCACATCTGCGCGAAGAGAGGCCGGGAAATTCTCGACCTCTATCCTGCCTCTGGGCAGAGCATGCGGGTAGGTTTCCTGTAGCCATGCAATCAGCTTCTCGCGAACCTCGCAGCGCAGGTCGAAGGCCGCCCCTGAGGATGCGGCGCTCATCAGACCGCGCACTTCAACAGTGCCCTCCTTGGTGTCGGTCACTTGAAGGGCTGCAACGTCGCCATTCCAAAGCTTCGATTCCTTCAGCAGTTCCATAAACCTGGCTCGCACCGCCTCGACCGGAGTGGCGTAGTCCAGATACCAGTGAACAGCCCCGATGATCGAAGTCGTTTGCCGGGTCCAGTTCTGGAATGGTTTCTCCATGAAGTAGGAAAGCGGAACAACCATGCGCCGCAAATCCCACAATCTGATCACCACATAGGTGGTCTGGATCTCTTCGACGGTCCCGAACTCGCCCTCGACCAGCACCTCGTCGCCAAGCCGGACGGGCTGTGTGACCGCGAGCTGGACGCCTGCAATGAGGTTGGACAACACGGGCCGCGCGGCCAAGCCGACCGCGAGACCCGCCACGCCTGCCGAGGCGAAAAGGCTGACCCCGTACTGTCGCACGGCAGGGATCGTCATCAGGATGGCCGCCAGCGTCAGAAAGCCGAGGCCGAAGACGACTGTCCTACGCAGCAGACGCACCTGGGTCAGGATCTTGCGGCTCAGCATACTATCTTCGGAGCCCTTCAGCGCGTGCCGCAGGTAGTACTCCGAGGCTGTGTTGACGATGGTGATGGCGCTCCAGCCCAGGAACACGATGAAGCCGAAGAGCAAGCTCCACTCGATCAGGCTATGGCCTACCACCCGCTCAGGCAACCCCTGCAAGGCAACTCCAAGGCCCACCACGAGCACCCCAAGCCTTGTCGGCGGACCTATCCTCTTCAGCAACTTACTACCGAATTCGGCAAGCCTTCCTCGCAGGACCAGACGCAGGGCACTCAAGACAAGTGAATGAAGGAACAGCAACAGGAAGGCCAGCACTCCAATGACTGCGAAGCCAGTCAGCCAGTCTGGCCACAAAGCCTGCCACTGCGCCAAGGCGCTTGATATTGTCACTGTGATGTCTTGCATGGGAGCGCAACGCGAGGCGAAAGGCTGTGTTCCGACTAATGTGACCGGTTGATCTCAGGGACTGTGACGAAAGGTATCCCCTGTAGCATACAACCTGGGTAGCCAATCTTGAGGACTCTGGTCTTGGACGGGAAAAGAGCCTGAGGGGAGCTCGCCTCAAGCTCTTTCCGTCAGCGGTCACTTTGAAGGTCAAGGAGTGGAAGGAACCCACACCTGGAACGTACGATACTGAGACTGCGGCCGGAGTCTAATCACAGAACAGCTACTACTCTGCTCATGGTGAGGCGGATCGCTGGCAGCGATCTGATCATTGGCCGCTCTGTTCAAGACCCTCAGCAAAAGGAAGGGTCAATAGCGCGAGCTCCTGACCCTCAAGTCTGTACATGAGCCATTCCATCTCTGGTCCGGTCTATCGATGCTAGCCGCCAATGAGATCACCTGTCCACCAATCTCAAAAAAGCAGTATTCGCTAATGCGCTTCAAGCCCTTGGTTGAAACTACAACATAACGTTGGCGCTGCGTGTGGAATGAGGCTTGGACGGGCTGGATGATCTTCTGAAAAAGTCGAGCGTAGTCATTCTTTGACCACGTTCTTGTTCACCTTGGCCTCGAAACCTGAGCCGGCATTACCACACCAACGTTGAAAGTATCATTGTGACTCGAACGCAGGAAAGAAAAGGCACCTCCGCCAACCGTCTTATGCTCGCCGGCATCGCTGTGGCTGCCGTCGCTGGCTGGGGCGCCTATGCGTATTCAGCTCTCTCATCCATGCAGCTCAAACAACAGCTCAACGGACAAACGGCCGCACTTCAGGATTATCAAGCGCAGTTTCTGTCGCAGCGCCGGAGAGCAGAGGAGGGAGCACGCGGGATCACGAGGCTGAATGAGCAACTCGCGTCAGCAAGAAGCGAAATCGAGCGCCTCACTGCGAGGCACAAGGAGGCTGAAGCGGGCCTCGCGACGGCACAGGAACAGTTGGCATCGCTCCAGAAGCTCCATGCGCCTCCGGCGCTTGCAAGTGCGCCAGCCCTGCGCGGCATTACGCCAAGACCCACAAAGCAGGACATCCTTGTTGCCCAGGAGGCTCTGACTCAGCTCGGGTTTGGGGACCTCGAAGTTGACGGGGTTATGGGGCCGACCACAAAGCAAGCCATCGAGGAGTATCAGCGCGTGGTTGGACTGACCGTTACTGGCGAGCTTCATGGCCTGACGCTGCAATCACTGATGAGATCAGCAAAAGTCGTGGCCGCACAGAATGAGCGGGTCGAGTAGCTTCCGCGATCAAGGGTAGCCGCAGAGGCAGAAAGGGGGATCTGAAAGGCTCCTGGGCACATACCGCCGATACCGAGCTCACACGTTCGTGAACTCTCAGTAAGCCCTTGCTCAATTTGCCGGAACCGTGGTCGGCTGCGATCGCGCATGCGGCCGGCGCGACGCGGTTAACCTTCAGGTAACCTCGCCTTGGAAGGTTGCGGGCTCCTCAACCCCCAAGGCGAGTATCCAGTAGATGAAGGTTCTAAGCACGGCTGTCGCATTCGTCGTTCTCTCAAGCACCTGTGCTCTTGCACAGGCACCGCGAATGATCGGATCGAGCAACAGCTGGAGCGCCTGGAAGGTGTACGGGAGCAAGTCGGCGATCTGCTATGTGTACTCCGGCGCTATATCGAAGAAGCCGGAGCACCTCGATCATGGACGCGTGAGCCTGTTCGTCCGCCGGCTCAAGAGCGGCAAGGTCCGCACCGAGGCCAGCCTCCAGGTCGGCTATGAGTTCGCGCCAACGGCGATCAGCATTGCGGTCGACGGCAAACGCTTCACCCTGATCCCACGCGGCAACTATGCCTGGCTGCGTCGTACCGAGCGCGAGGCCGAGTTCGCCCGCGCTCTCGAGAAGGGACGTATGGCGATCGTTGAAGCGGTCTCACAGCGCGGCAACAAGACAGCCTACAGCTTCCCTCTCAGGGGCTTCACCGCCGTCATGAGGAAGGCCCGTCAGGGATGCCGGTGAGCATGTCCGCTGCCCGCATGCGGGTCGTACCGGTTATTCTCTTCGGCTTGTTGGGTGCTGCAGTTCTAGGTACCTATGCCAAGTCCAGCAATGCCACCCAGCCGACGCTTCCGCGCTTTGCATCGCTCAAGCAACAGAAGATCAATGTGCGGGTGGGACCCGGCACGCAGTATCTGATCCGCTGGATCTATCAACGGAAGGGCTTGCCCGTCGAGATCATTGCGCAATTCGGCAACTGGCGTCGCATCAGAGGCAGCGACAGCGCTGACGGCTGGGTCCACGCGGCACTCCTCTCCGCAAGGAGAACGGCTCTCGCAGCCCCATGGAGTGCGCTCAGCATCAATCTGCGAACGCGCCCGAGTGAGCGAGCCACTGTCGTCGCGCGCCTCCAGCCACGGGTCCTCGTGCGTGTGAAGCGCTGTGACCGCACATGGTGTTCCGTTGATGTGCCGGAGCACAACTTGCACGGTTACGTTCGCCAGGTAAAGCTCTGGGGTATCTACCCGGATGAGCTTGTCGGACGCGCCCGTTCACACCTGTTCAATTCCGTAAAGAAGGCCGAGTGACTTCACCGTTATGATCCTAGGCTCCGCAATGGGCTACGGTCTGACTTCGTTCTGACGATAACCGCGTTTGATTCGATACATCAAGGATCATAGACTATCCCGAACCTCTAAGCATTCTGAGAGGAACTGATATGCCAAGCCATCTGGAGGCACGCCCTGCAAACCGTCTCGCGCTTCCCACCATCTTGGTTCTCGTTGCAGTCGCCGGATGGGGACTGCTGTTCGTGTCGCAGCGCTCAGCGGCCGAGTTCGAGGAGCACCTGCGCGCACAGGTCTCCAGCTTGCATCAGAGGCAAATGGAACTACTCAACGAGCGCGCCCAGAGGGACACCGCTGTCGGAACCCTTGAGAAGCTCAGGTCAGAGGTCGCGGCGCTGCAGCAGGAACAGGAAGGCTTGATCAAGGCGCGAGACCAGATCCAGGCAGACCTGACCCGTCTGCGGGCAGAGCAGGATGCGGCAGGTGCCCACTCACACCGATCCCAAACTGCGGGAGAGGAAGCTGAGCACGCGAGCATTGTCACCGCGCAGCGGGCTCTGACGAAACTCGGCTATGGCCCTCTCGCTCTCGACGGGATCGTAGGACCGGGCACACGTCAGGCGATTGAAGACTTTCAGCACGATCGTGGGTTGCGGGTGACCAGTGAGCTGGATCCAGCAACGCTGCGTCAGCTCACAGCTTCGAACAAGACCGCCACCTTGGAGTAATCCGCTCCCTCTTAGGGGATTGAGGTCACCATATTGCATCGAGAGGAGAGTTCGAGATGCCATTCACCTCCCGCCTTGCCGGCTCTGTAGCCGCACTGGTGCTGGCGCTTAGTTCCTCGCCTAGTCTGTCGCAAGGGGCCGGGCAAGGCTCAAAGCCCAAGCAGTCTGCACTTCAAAGTCAGCAGGCTCAATCCCCGAATGGTGGGCCTGTGATCGTACAGCTCAAACCGGAGCCCGCCCAGCCGGATTGGACCAAAGTCTGCGAGAAGAATGAGGGGTCAAAGACCGAGATCTGCTACACCACACGCGACTTCATCACTGACAAGGGACAGCGCGTCTTCGCCGTGGCTGTTTATGACGTCAAGGGCAAGAAAGCTCAAAGAACCTTGCGACTTCTGACACCGCTTGGTTCCCTTGTTCCTCCTGGCGTTCGGATCACGCTGGACAAGGGCCGGCCGGTTGGCGGCCGCTACACGTCTTGCCTTCCGCACGGCTGCTTTGCCGAGGCCTCGGTGAAGGATAGCTTTGCCGCCGCCTTGAAGAAGGGCACAACGCTGAATGTCAGCGCCCGGAACCAGGCCGGCAGCGTGGTGACGTTTGCCGTACCGACGGACGGCTTCGGGAAGGCCTTTGACGGACCGCCTCTTGATCCGCAGGTGCTGGTAGAGCAGCAGAGGAAAATGCAGGAGGAACTGCAGAAGCAGGCGGAGGAACTCCGCGGTCGTCTGCAAAGCAATACCAGGAATGGAACCCAATCGTCTGCTGCCGGTCAGGCGCAGACAAACGATTAATCCCGCCTGTTCTATACGTCGGATCGTTGCCCGAATTCACAACGCGGCAAACATGATCACTCAATAAAGAAGGGCCAAGGGCGGTCAGCTCTTAGCTGTCGCGGGTCAATGGCGGGTGAGGCGATCAAGCGATCAGACGTCCGCGTGGGCCGGCAACGGCGTGGTCCATCGACTGTGACTGTCGCTTGGCATTTCGTTCAGGGCTCCAGTGGGTCTGCAACTCGCCGAAGCTGGCTGCAAATGGGAATGGCACCTGCGCCTGATGCTGCTCCCGGTCAAGCCGATAGTGCCGTCCTTCACAGCACAAGACAGAGAGGTAAGGCAGTTCTACTTTGCGATCCCGATACTGAGGATTCTGTTCGTTAGAATCCCCGTCCATCCAGAGACGTTAGTCCGGCTCCGAAAGACGCTTCTCAGCGCAGCCGAGGGCGAATGGGAGGCGCATGGAGGTTAAGGGACATCTCCGGCAGGAACACCTGGATCCCGAGGACGTTCACTCGCGAGACCAGCTTGGCGGTTATTGGAACGCCTGTGCTCGGCCTCCATCAACCGGAGACATCATATGAGCAAGCTCACGGCATTGATCGGCTTTATCTTCCTGTCTGTCTCGTCAGTCTGGGCACAGGCTCCCGCACCTTCTCCTGCGCCTGGCGCTCCTCCGGCGGGTGACGCCGGAGCAGCCGATGGCGGGATCATGGACTACTGGTGGCTCATTGTGCTCGCCATCATCGTCATTTCCGCCATCGTGTACTTCTCCCGGCGGCGCAGGAGCATGTAAGCGCGTTGATCTTATAGGAGCGGGGCATGGCATCAGGCGTCGATCAGAAGCCCTTTTGATGCTCGTGACTGACCAGAGATGGGAACCCGGCCCGCGCCGGGTTCTTTTTGGCGTGATCATTTCGTCAGGGCAGGATCCTCCTGATTGCCATACCACTCTGGCTGGTTCTGTCGCAAATCCGGATCAGAGGCAAGAAAGGATCAGGTACTTCTGGAGAGCTCATGCGGCGAGCAGATCGCATTGCTCCGCGAGTGACAGCTGCAGATTATGTGTGAAACGGCACCGAAGCTTTAACCCCTCGCAACGGAGACGCAACGCCTCGGTTTAGCGACACAAATAGGAATTTGGTGGGGTCATTGGCGGCGCCGACAATGACCCTGCTGACGCTAGGAATTCGCTAGCAGCATCATGTGAGTAACGGCAGACGGCCTAAGGGGCTGTACTCGATGCTGATTTACAGGCAGGAACACGAAGAGGTAGCCCAAGCCGTCGTTGGCGCCGGACTCGAAGGAGATCGCATGACGGATGGGCTCGGGGATGTTCTCCTCCGCCTCCTTGCCTGTGACGATCGGGCTTGCGGCAACAGGGTCGGTGGGGGTGATAATGGCGCCGATCAGGGCGGCCATCCAGAACGGGAGTCCCAGGATCAGGAACACCAAGGCTGTGCTGATGGCCCACATCAGGACCATGCCGAGCCCGATCAGTACCAGCATCTCGCGCCAGTTGCGCCGCGGGTACTCGCGCGGAATGCGCAGCGCCACGCCCACGAGACCAATGCCAAGGGTCAGGCGCGCGGCCTTCTCCAACAACGAGGGGCGGTCCCCCATCTCCTCGGGGTTGATGAGGTTGAAGACCTCAGGGCCGACGAGCACCCCGATGACAAGGGCCAGCAGGGTCGGTGGAAGAGGGCTGCGGGACAGCCACTTGGAGCCGAGCCCTAGGAACAGGATCGCTCCCCCAAGGAGGGCAGCGATGGTGTTGAGGTCGTTCAACGGTGGAGCCCCCATCGCGTAGCTTCGTCGTCAGTGCAGATCGCTCGAAACATCCCGGATGCATCAGCGCAGGAGCCGGTCGGCTGGAGGTGTCGCGACCATCTGTTGAACGTGCATGTCTGTCTCCCTCGGATGAGCGGGACGCGTGACCCCCTGGATAAACCCAACCTATGCAGCACCGCGATGTTCCGAAGAAAGCCTAGCTCCAAGAGCCACAGCCTCAGGGGCATGATCTCGTCTTGATAGCGCGGGAGCCTAGGCTCAGGGATGAATATCAGCCGCCAACGCATCCCGTGGCGGTTGTCTGAGCAATTGAGCAAAGGGGAACGCCATGGCCAAACCGACCACCCATCCCGCCCCTGAATCCTTCCACACTGGCCAACGGGAAATATCCCTTTGGCCAGGCACTTACCTGTTGCTTGGTGGTCTTTGCTGCCGAATGCCGCTTTTTCTGATCCCTGTACCTCCTTGGGAGGCCGAGAAAGACGAGGAAATGGCTTCCTTGCGAGCGGTGCGCTGTCGAAGTCGGCCAGACGCAGCAAGGACCTGAGCAATCTGCAAAAGGTCGATGCTCCGCAGGAAATGGATCGGGAGGGACATGTCCCTCGAGCCGGAACTCGTAGGGCAGATCTTCCTGCATCATGAAACGCTCACTTCTTAACACCTAATTCTCCGCTGAGGATGCCTTCTCAGGAGCTCGTGGTCTGCCGCCAGTCACAAGGAGCTTGTCAGCCAAGTCTATCAGGATCTGACATTCAGGAGAGCGTGCCTGCCTCACCACGCTCCCCTCAGAGCATGGTGTCCGGAGCACCTACGAGAGAGGCCCCCGGTCGACTTGGCGCCATTGTGCGGGCACGGCCCGAGGAGGCCGTGTCCGTCACCTGCACACCTTCAGGATTGGTCGACATAGAGCTTGCCGCCGCCAGCCAAGAACTCTTGGCTCTTGGTGCGCATGCCAGCCAGTTGCTCCTGAGCCTCAGGGCTCATCGCCGCGACCTCCGCCCGCAGATCCTGCGTGATCTTCATCGAGCAGAACTTCGGCCCGCACATTGAGCAGAAGTGCGCCACCTTATGTGCGTCCTTCGGCAGGGTCTCATCATGATAGGCGCGAGCCGTGTCCGGATCGAGAGAGAGGTTGAACTGGTCCTCCCAGCGGAAGTCGAAGCGTGCCCGGGACAGGGCATCGTCCCTCACCTGTGCCGCAGGGTGCCCCTTGGCAAGGTCTGCCGCATGGGCGGCAATCTTGTAGGTGATGACACCTGTCTTGACATCATCCCGGTTCGGGAGCCCGAGGTGCTCCTTGGGCGTCACGTAGCAGAGCATCGCGGTGCCGAACCAGCCGATCATCGCCGCCCCGATGCCGGAGGTGATGTGGTCGTAGCCGGGTGCGATGTCGGTGGTCAGCGGGCCGAGGGTATAGAACGGCGCCTCGCCGCACTCGCGCAGCTGCTTGTCCATGTTCAGCTTGATCTTGTGCATCGGCACATGGCCGGGACCCTCGATCATCACCTGGCAGCCCTTATCCCACGCGACTTTCGTGAGATCGCCCAGCGTCTCGAGCTCTGCAAACTGTGCGGCATCGTTGGCATCGGCAATCGAGCCGGGGCGCAGACCGTCGCCCAACGAGAACGAGACGTCATAGGCCCGCATGATGTCGCAGATCTCGTCGAAGCGCTCATAGAGGAAGCTCTCCTTGTGATGCGCGAGGCACCAGCGCGCCATGATTGAGCCGCCGCGGGAGACGATGCCAGTGACACGGTTGGCTGTCAGCGGCACAAAGGGAAGACGCACGCCGGCATGGATCGTAAAATAGTCGACCCCCTGCTCGGCCTGTTCGATCAGCGTGTCCCTGAACACCTCCCAATCAAGTTTAATCGGGTCTCCGCCCACCTTCTCCAGTGCCTGGTAGATTGGAACCGTGCCGATAGGGACAGGCGAGTTGCGCATGATCCAGGAGCGGATGTTATGGATGTTCCGGCCGGTGGACAGATCCATCACCGTGTCGGCGCCCCAGCGGATCGCCCAGACGAGCTTTTCCACCTCGTCTGCCGCTGTCGAGACCACCGCCGAGTTGCCGATATTGGCGTTGATCTTGACCAGGAAATTGCGCCCGATCGCCATGGGCTCAAGTTCGGGATGGTTGATGTTGGCCGGGATGATGGCGCGGCCTCGGGCGACTTCCTGGCGCACGAACTCCGGCGTGATGAAGGACGGGATGGCGGCCCCGAAGCTCTCACCGTCGGCGATCTTCGCTTCGGCTTGGGCCAGCATGGCCTCCCGGCACAGGTTCTCGCGGTGCGCGACGTAGATCATCTCCTCCGTGACGATCCCGGCCCGCGCGAATTCATATTGCGTCACCATCTGGTCCCGCGCGGCCTGGCGCACCACGCGGTCCGCCGGGCATGGCGCGACGAGCTTGTCGGCGGAGACATGCCCATTGTCTTCCGGCATTACGGGCCTTGCCTCGATGGATGCGTATCCGCGTGACGCGATCCACGCCTCGCGCACGAGCGGCAGACCCCGGCAAAGATCGATGGCGGCATCCGTCTCCGTGTACGGACCGGACGGATCATAGACCCGGACCGGCGGCTCATTAGCGTCAGTCAAAACAATTTCCCGGAACGGCACGCGGATATCCGCCCGGTCTTTCGGCGCGGCATAAACCTTGCGTGAGCCGTGAATGGGACCGGTGGTGACGGATTGGGGAAGGCCTTTGGGCTTGTCGACGTGGACGGTCAATGGATCTCTCCTCTGTGACAAAGGGAGATCCGGGCAAAGCGAGCTGAGGGATTCTTGTCGTGCTCGATAGTTCCAGTCCCTCCGCCGGTATGACCCGGATCAGGTTCAAGGGTCACGGCGGATCAGCCGACTCTCAGCCCCTCACAGGACTCCCCTCGGAACAGCGTCGATACTGTTCGACACCTTCGCCGCTGTCAATTGACTCAGCAAACAGGTGAGATCGGTCCTTGCATTGCGAAGGCCGGCGGATTATCTGATCCGTATCTCCTTGGGGTGCCCGTCCGGGCTGAGAGGTCTTTTCGAGGCCAACCCATCGAACCTGATCCGGGTCGTACCGGCGGAGGGATTGCGAGATGACGAGCGCACCAGCGTCCTCACGGGACACCATCGATCTTCCAGGACTGGCCGGCTCCCTGCTTGAGCGTCTTCGTACTGAGCGCATCCGCGTGCATGCAATCACGAATGCAGCGGCGCAGACCTTCACGGCCAATCTTCTGCTCGCCGCCGGCGGCATTCCATCCCTCACCGTCGCGCCGGAGGAAGTTCCTGCCTTCACAAGCCGCTCCGGTGCGCTCCTTGTCAATCTCGGTACCCTCGACCGTGACCGTCGCGAGGCAATTCCTCAGGCCATCGCGACTGCCCGGGATCATGCCACGCCTTGGGTGCTCGATCCTGTATTCGTCGAGGCCTCCCCTCCCCGTCTGGAGTTCGCCCGCTCGTGCCTTGCTGGCGGACCTTGTGTCCTGCGCTGCAATGCAGGCGAGTTTGCAGCCCTCGCCGGAGAGGATGCGACACCCGGTTCCGTTCAGGCCTTCGCAAACAGTCACGCGACAGTCGTGGCTCTGACCGGTGCGGTGGATCTGATCACCGACGGCACACGCCTCATCCGCATTGAGAACGGTCATCCGCTGATGGGCTACGTGACAGCCATGGGATGCGCCGGAACTGCCCTCGTCGCAGCCTTCACGGCTCTGCACGACAACCCGCTTGAAGCAGCGGCCGCGGCTCTGCTGGTCACCGGGATCGCGGGCGAGATCGCCGCCCGTGGTGCAAACGGACCGGGCACGTTTCAAACCACCTTCCTTGACGCGCTTTTCAACCTCAGTCCCGCAACCCTCGTCGCCCATGGGAAGATCTCATGAACCCTGTCGATCTCAGGCTCTATGGCATCATCGACCCGGAACGAACAGGCGGCCGCGACCCTGTTGCACTCGTCCGGCAAGCTGTCGCTGGTGGCGCAACGCTCATCCAATACAGGGACAAACATGCCGAGGGCCATCGCTTGGTGGAACTGGCTCGTGCTCTGAAGGCGGCGCTTGAAGGAACCGGTGTGCCACTCCTGATCAACGACCGTGTCGATGTCGCATCGGCCGCAGAAGCTGACGGGGTTCATCTCGGGCAGGAGGACATGCATCCCGCCGATGCCCGTGCTCTGCTTGGCCCACGCGCGATCATCGGATTGACGATCAAGACGCCCGAGCAGGCTGATGCGATACAAGGAACACCAGTCGATTACAGTTGCATCGGCGGCGTCTTTGCGACCGTGAGCAAGAACAACCCCCCTCCACCCATTGGCCTGGACGGGCTTGCCCGGATTGCAGTGCGCGCGCGGCTTTCAAGCCCTGCCCCGCTTGGTGCGATTGCGGGGATTGACGCCTCGAACGCAGAAGCTGTCATCGCCGCAGGTGTCGACGGGATTGCGGTCATCTCGGCACTGTTCGCGGCTCCTGACCCCCGGGGTGAGGCTCAGCGGCTGCGGCAGATTGTGGATTGGACACTGGCATCCCGGAGAGACCGAACATGACGGCCATTGCAGTTACCATTGCCGGCTCGGACTCGGGCGGCGGAGCCGGCATCCAGGCGGATCTCAAAACCTTTTCGGCTCTCGGGGTCTATGGCGCCAGTGTGATCACGGCACTCACGGCTCAGAACACCCTTGGCGTTCAGGGCATTCATGACGTGCCGCCTACCTTCATTGCCCAGCAGATCGACAGCGTCTTTTCCGATCTTGCTGTCAGGGCGGTGAAGATTGGTATGTTGTCTAAGCCCGCTGTTATCGAAGCGGTGGCCGAGGGTCTGGAGCGCCATGGCGCCACGCAGGTCGTGCTGGATCCCGTGATGGTGGCGGCGAGCGGCGACCGTCTGCTCGCCCCGCAGGCCATCGAGACCTTACGGCAGGTGCTGCTCCCGAGGGCGCTGATCGTCACGCCCAACCTTCCCGAAGCCGCCGCCCTCCTCGACGAACCTTTGGCTAGCGATGAGCAGACCATGTGCCGGCAGGCCGAGCGTATCCTGGCGCTTGGCCCCAGGGCCGTTCTGGTGAAGGGCGGCCACGGCACGGGCACGGAGAGCACCGACATCCTCATGGATTCTCACGGCATGCGGCGCTTCACGGCGGCCCGCCTCGAGACGCGCAACACACATGGTACCGGCTGCACCTTGTCTTCGGCCATTGCAGCCGGGCTCGCCAAAGGCCTTTCACTGGTGGACGCTGTTGCCGCGGGCAAGCGCTTCATCAGCGCCGCGATCGGCGCTTCCAATACCCTCCTGATTGGGAACGGGCATGGGCCCGTGCATCATTTCCATGCCTACTGGCCATAAGCTCTCCCGCCGCACCGCGCTTGCGGCTGGAGCAGCAGCTCTCGCTGCACCGACCATTGCCCGGGCCCAGGCACTGCGCTGGCGCATGGTTACCTCATGGCCCAAAGACCGCACCGGACCAGGCATCTCCGCGCGCCGGATCGTCGAGCGCATCAATGCCATGAGCGGTGGGCGACTTCAGGTCGATCTCTTCGCAGCAGGCGAAATCGTGCCGCCCTTTGCGGTGCTTGATGCTGTTTCCAACGGCACTGTGGAGATGGGACATACGGCATCGCTCTATTGGCAGGGCAGGATCCCAGCAGCGGGGTTCTTCACCAGTGTCCCCTTTGGCCTTGGCCCTATCGAGCATCAGGCCTGGATCGAGTTGCGCGACGGGCAGGCGCTCTGGGACGAACTCTACAAGCCTCACGAGGTTCGTGCGTTTCTCGCTGGCAACACCGGTCCCTCGATGGGCGGGTGGTTCCGGCGCAAGCTGAACGGGGTCGAGGATCTCAGGGGCATGCGCCTGCGCGTTCAGGGCCTTGGAGCAGAACTCTATGCGAGGCTCGGTGCCGTGCCCATGGCAGTCTCCGCCGGCGACCTGCTCCCAGCGCTCGAGAAGGGCTCGATCGATGCCGCAGAGTTCCTGGCCCCGGCAACCGACTTGGAAACAGGTCTGCCGAAATACGCATCCTTCTATTATGCACCTGGCTTCAACAAGCCGAATGGCGCGAGCGAGCTCATGGTCTCATTGCCTGCATGGGACCGTCTCACTCCTGACCTGCGCAGCATCATCGCAGAGGCTTGCAGGGCTGAGCACGCTCTTGGTCTTGCCGAGGCTTATCAGACCAATGCGGTGGCCTTGACTGAGATCCTTGGCAAGTACCCGGTCACCCTGGAGGCCTTCCCGCGCTCCATCATGGACGCGGCCCAGGCAGCATCGGCGGAACTCATGGTCGAGCTCGGGGGCACGTCCTCTCTCGCAAGTCGCATCGTCGAGAGTTACAAGACGGCTTTGCAGGGTCTGCGCGGCTGGTCGGCTCTTGCAGCGGATATGGCGAGAGCCAACACACGTGCGCACCTGCCGGCCCGCTAGCTCGCACTTCCCGCAGTCCTGAGATCAAGCAACCAGCGCCCCTCATGCGTGAGCTCGGTATGTCTGCCCTGACCATCATAGTCAACAAGGTCCACCAGATTGTTCGCGAGGTCTTTCCCGCGTTGAGGTGCCTTGATGGACATTCCGGCTGTCGCCGGCATCCTCCTGGCGGTCGGCGGCCACCGGCATAAAACGTCGGAACCCTCACAGGCCCTTCAGCGATGCTTTTGTTACGCACGCTGCCAAGCCGCCTGATAAGCCAAGGCCGAGCCGAGAGCCCGTCCCGAAAAGGGTTGAGTGGCAGAGACGGCCGTGATCAAGCCGCTCTATCCCACCTTCGGGACATCATCGCCAGGCGGCTCAGAAGGCTCAGGTGGCAGAAGGTCGGGCTCCTTGTCTGGCTCAGGTTCTGTCTCGGGGACTGGCGTCAGCAAGTCCGGTTGCGGCGTATCAGGGTAGGGAATGTCAGACATAGGGCACTCCAATCAGGGTGGCCTCGTGGGAAACCATCAGCGTTGGTTACGTTCCCCTCCCCTCAGGTCTACTTCAAGGGGACACCATGTCTGTCGATTGGCAAGCGATGTTCAGCCCCGAGCACTCGCTGACTGAAATATTCCTACGGGGCACGATCATGTACATCGTGCTGTTCTCGATCCTCCGCTTTTTCATGAAGCGGCAATCAGGGGTGATTGGGATTGCTGACCTGCTGGTTATCGTTCTCATTGCGGATGCCGCTCAGAACGCAATGGCGAACGAGTACAAGTCCATTACGGAAGGCACGCTTCTCGTTCTTACGATTGTCTTCTGGAACTTTGCGGTGGATTGGCTGGGCTACCACATTCCGCTCATCCAACGGTTCACACGCCCGCCGCCACTCCAGCTCATCAAGAATGGTCAGCTCCTGCGTCGCAACATGCGCCAAGAGATGATTACCAAGGAGGAACTGCTGAGCCAGTTGCGGCAGCAGGGCATCGAAGATCCGAACCAGGTCAAGAAGGCCTATATCGAGGGAGATGGTCGGATCAGCATCATACGGCGCGATAACTGTGACGTTGGAGGGCAGAAGAGCGATCCGCGAGAAATCACGTAAGGGGGATACCAACCCCTTAAGCCTCACTTTCGCTGTCCGCCCCACGAGCGATCTACGCCTCATACGTCGCAGGAGTACGATCATGTTCCGCGTGGGGTCTGGTTCCACGGTCGCAACGCTATCCTCAACCGTATCCTGAACCGCGGACGGAGTTACCAGACGAAAACATTCTGATCCAGCCGTCCAGGCCAGGACTCCGCCGGAGAGGGAACCCACCCTATGACCCTCTGTTGATGATCTGAGCACCTGTTGGAAATCATCAATGGCCAAGAAGTCGAAGGCTAAACTCCCTAAGACCATTGCTGGCGTGACGGTGCCTAAGGCCGTGCGTACATCAGGTCTGCTGGACGAACTGCTGAACTCGCAACTCGGCCGGGAGATCCTGTCGGAGGCCATCGTGGCTGCCGCTGGCGCTGTCGCATCTGTCCTGATGAAGAAGCGTCCGAGTGCCGATCAGGTGGCCGAGGCCGGTGAAACGATCGTCAAGACGGGAGCTGAGACCGCCTCAGCCACAAAGGATCTTGCCCAGACAGCCGCGGGAGCCGTGACGGAGGTCGTGGCCGACGCGGCGCGACAGATCCTACCCGGCTCGCTGACAGGATCTGCCAGGAGCCCGACCAACGCTCGCGTCCGCAGGGTAACCCATCGTGGGCAACAGTCAGATGAGGAGTCATGAAGGATCAAGCGAACACCAACTTATGAATAATCGGGGATGAGTTCCGCGTTTGGGCATTCCTCAGCTCAACGCGGTCCTCCCGCTGGACTGATGAATGCGCCCGGAAAATGGGACGTACACGCCATCACCCAGGTGATCGCCTCTCGGTCGTATTCATCCCCCGAGCGCCAAGCCGCGAAGAAGGCATTGAGGCGCTCGACGCGCTCAGGCCAGACGCCTGCTGCCTGCAGGCCCAAGGAGACACCGTAGTTGGTAAAGGCGAACTTCGTCTCACGCAACCACGGCGCTCGGCAGAAATAGCCCGGTGGGTCGATCCACATCGTCTCCAGCGTTGCCAACGCACGCTTCGTCTGCGCCTTGGCCCACGGCTCGTCGGGAAAGAAATGGGCCAGCCACAGCATCATCCCGAGACCCAGATCCTGATCGATCTCCAAGGTGCGCCAGTCCCGCTCCATCAGGTCGTGCATCTGCGCGACCTCCGGCGCCAACGCCTCTTGGTCCAGCATCTGGTAGGCGACATAGCCGTCATAGGCATCCATCGCCCCAAGGCCGTAACCCGGATACGGTTTACTCAAATCCTCCTTCATCTTCCAGATGACGCCCCGCCCGGGACGCACGAACGCAGGGTGGATCTCGCGCACAAGGGTGATGCCACGCTGGCGGTACTCCGGCTTGAGATCGCCCAGCCTTGCCAGTGCGAACAGCCACATAGCGAGATAGTGGAAGTATTGCCCGTCCCGGTCCGGCGCCTCGCCGATGCGAAGCCCGCGCGGACGCCCGAGCACCCGCTCGACATCGGCGACCAACCGTTCGGCTTCATCCAGCCAGCGCTCCTCACCAAGTTCATGGTAGAGTGAGACATAAAGAACGAGGCCAAAGGCGTCAGTCCAGAGATAACGCAACCCATTGGGCCAGATCCGCTCTTCTCGCATCCAGTCGAGCTTGTTCAGGACATAGTCGACGTGGCGGAGCATGGCACTAGAGCCCGAACGGGTAAGTCTCGGGCATGCCGGCTTTGGCATGCTCCGGCCCAAGTGGCGTCACCGCCGATGTCTCATCGAACCAGACATAGGCGTTGAACTGCTGCGGCAGAGAAGCATCGGAGTAGTGGCTCAACAGCTCGGTCTCGGGCCGGTAGATCACACCGATGAACCGCTCCAGCCGAGGCTCAAGAAGGCGGCGGCGCAGGACCTCGTGCTCGCCAGGGCGAAGATCCAGGAGGAAACGGGAAACACCGGCATCATGGCAGAGCCGCTCGTAGCTGTCGCGGTGGGAGGGCCGCACACGTTTGACCTCCATGTCGCCGCCCCAATCCGACGCCGCCGCAACCGTGCCGGTATGCGTGCCAAAGCCGATCAGGGCCGCCTCGTCGCCGAAGCGCTCCCGACAGAGCTGGCCGATGTTGAGCTGCTCGCGCACCACGCCCATGTCGGTGTGGCGGGCGTCACCAATATGGGAGTTGTGGGCCCAGACGATCGCCTTTGCTTGGGGCCCCTTCGCCTCCAACAGATGTTCGAGTGTCTCGAACATATGCGTGTCACGCAGGTTCCAGGACTCCGCGCCCCCATAGTACATGATGCGGTAGTAGCGCTCGGCTGAGGCAATCAGCCGGGCATTCTGCGCCGCATCCAGGAAGCTCTCACCGTCCTGATCAGCATAGTCCAGCCGCCGCTGCAGCAGCTCCCGGCACTGGTCGATCACCGCCTGCTCGCATGTGGCGTAGCTGGCCCGCAGCACCGCACGCCCGTAGGTGGCCGGGTTCTTCTGCCAAGGGGTGAGGCAGCCGTAGCGCTCGCGTGCCACGGCCGCAGCTTCGGGATCGGTCCTGTCGAGGTATTCAAGCACCGCGGCAATCGAGCCGCTCATGTTGTAGATGTCGAGGCCGTAGAAGCCTGCCCGGACACTGAGATCGGGAATGGTCTCATTGTGCTCGCGCATCCAGCCGATGAGGTCCGCAATATCGGTGTTGCGCCACATCCAGGTGGGGAAGCGCTGGAACGGCGGCTCGGCGCGGTCCGGCCCGGGGCGAAGCCGCACATAGCGGTCCACCACTGCGGCATCAGGCCAATCCGCCTCAGCGGCCACGATGGTGAAGCCGTGCTCTCGGATGAGGTGGCGGGTGATCGCGGCTCGCGCCCGGTAGAACTCGGATGTGCCGTGGCTGGCCTCTCCGAGCAGAACAACGCGCCGGTCGGCAAAGCGGTCGAACAACCGCCCGAAGGCAGGATCATCAAGATCGGGCAAGGGTTCGGCCGCTTCCGCGATCAGCTCCGGCAGGCTCTGACCACGGGACTGGCCGGGCACGTGATTGGAGGCGGAGCGCCGGCCATCCTCAGTCCAGCCCTGCTCGCCAATCAGCGGCACAAACATGACGCCGCCGAGATCCTCCTCCTCGTAGTCCGTCTGACTTGTCCGCGTCACCTTGAGCAGGGTCTGCGCTCTTTCTTCACCACCGATCGGAATCACCAACCGACCGCCGATCGCAAGCTGCTCCTTGAGCGCCTGCGGCACCTCCGGTCCACCAGCCGCCACCAGGATGGCGTCGAAGGGAGCAGCATCCGGCCAGCCGAGCGTGCCATCCCCGATCCGCAGGTCAATGTTGTCATAGCCCAGACGTCTGAACCGCTCCTGAGCCGACCCGCCGAGGGACGGATGGCGCTCGATGGCATAGACCCGCGCGGCAACCCGGCTCATAACGGCGGCGGCGTAGCCCGACCCTGCGCCCACTTCGAGCACACGCTCACTGGGCTTGACCTCGGCGGCTTCGATCATCAGGGCCACAATGTAGGGCTGGGAGACCGTCTGGCCCTCACCGATCGGCAGCGGCCCATCCTCATAGGCGAACTCCTCGAAGCCTGAATCGACAAAGGCCTCGCGCGGTACCTGGCGCATGGCATCCAGAATGTGAGGGTCACGGATCCCACGCTTTGCGATCTGGATGTCGATCATGCGGTCACGGGCACGGGAGAGGTCAGGCATGGGAGGCTGGCTCCATTCTATCGTGTTCCTGGCTGCCGAGGATTCCAGCGTCAACCCTCAGGGGCCTCATCAGGTCTCATCAGAGACTCGCAGGACAACCTTCCCGCGGACGTGTTCCTGCTTGAGGTAGCCCTGGGCCGCCCCTGCTTCAGTAAGTGAGAAGATCCTGTCGACCACAACCCGCACCTGACCATCATCGATCAGCCGTCCAAACTCGCTCAGCTGCGCCGGGTTCGGCTGGGCTCGATAACCCGCGGCTTGGACGTTGTGCTGGGCTGCTTTCTCGGCTGGGGGCTGGCCCAACGTCGAGACCAGGATGCCGCCCTCCTTCAAAACACCCCAGGAGCGATCCTGCGTGTCCCCGGAAACCAGATCAAACACCAGATCGACATCGCTCACGCGATCCTCGAAACGCTCCGCCTCGTAGTCGATGACTTCGTCTGCTCCCAACCCGCGCACGAATTCAAGATCCGACCCTGACGCGGTGGTCAGAACAACGGCACCCTTTGCCTTGGCGAACTGCACCGCCAGATGCCCCACGCCCCCGGCTCCACCATGGATGAGAACACGCTGCCCTGCCTGCAAATGGCCATGGTCGAACAATCCCTGCCAAGCCGTGAGGCCTGCAAGCGGCGCCGCGGCCGCCTGCACGTGGTCGAGCGTGTCAGGTTTGGCCGCCATCTCCATCGCCTTGACCACGACGTACTCTGCGTAGGTCCCCCGATCCATGCCGATGAAGGCAAAGATCGGATCGCCTGCCTTGAGGGTATGAGCGCGTGTTCCCAGAAGCTCGACCGTGCCTGACAGATCGCGACCAAGGGTGTACGGGAGTTGATCCTCCTTCACCGAATAGGATCCGCCTCGGATCTTGTAGTCGACCGGGTTCACGCTCGCCGCGTGAACCCGCACCAGGATCTCATCGTCCTTCGGCTGCGGCCAAGGCACGTCATCGAGCG
>NZ_JAFBID010000091.1 GCF_016811235.1 Microvirga arabica | reverse complement strand
TCCCGGTGCGGGTCGAGCTTGGAATAGCGCCAGCCGCCCTCCGGTTTGGCGGCCAGACTGCCGGTGGCCCGATACGCCGCCATCAGCCGCACCACGAAGGCGACAGGCACGTCAAAATGCCGGGCCGCCTCATGGCAGGAATGGCCCGCCTCGACAAAGCGCGCCACCCGGCGGCGCAAATCCAGCGAATAGGACTTGGTCATCGCTCATCTCCTCCCAGGAAGAGGGCCGAGACAAGTGAATCACGAAGCCGCCACGCCGCATAGCCCCAACGACTCCGTCAGTACTGCCGTTGCTCTAGATTGAGGTCTGCCGCCGCTATGCCGCGCAGCAGGGGCTCCAGATCACGGCGACCTTCCAGAATCGCGCGCTCTCGGGCGCCAGCAGCAACCAACCCTGCTACAAAGCTCTTCTTTCCCAGGCGCACCGTGGCGGCTTTGACGTGCTGGTTGTCGAGGCGCTTGATCGGCTCGCCCGCAAGCTCTCGGATGTGGCCAGCCTGCACGACGAGCTGCAGTTCCACGGGATGAGCCTGCACGCGGTCAATGTCGGTGCGGTGACCACGATGCATGTGGGCATGCTCGGCACCATGGCCCAGATGTTCCTGTCCGACCTACGCGAGAAGACCAAGCGCGGTCAGCTGGGTCGCGTGCTGCAACGGAGAGCCGCGCCCGGCAAGGCCTTTGGCTATGATGTGGTCGAAGATGTCGAGAGAGGAGGGCGGGTCATTAACCCAGTCGAAGCCGTTGTCGTCGAACGCATCTTCACGATGTTCGCCCATGGGATCAGCCCGCGAGCGATTGCACGCCGGCTATACGAAGAGCATGTGCCCGCCCCTGATCGCCGGCCCTGCAGGACACGACCATCCGCGGCCAGAAGGAGCGCGGCACCGGCATTCTCAACAACAAACTTTATATTCGCCAGCTCGTCTGGAACCGCTGCTCGTATGTGAAAGACCCGAGGACGGGTAAGCGCGTGGCGCGGCCGAACCCGCCGGAGCGCTGGGAGGGCACGGCGGTGCCGCACCTGCGCATCATTGATGACGCGCTCTGGCACGAGGTGAAGCGCCGTCAGGAGACAACCGCCTTCGAGATGGGTCGGGATGAGGGCGGCAATGCGCTCAACCGCACCCGCCGCCGCCGCTTCCTCCTCTCGGGTCTGCTGGTGTGCGGTTGCTGCGGAGCGGGGTACACGATCATGGCGAAGGACCGCTACGGCTGCGCCGGGCGGCGCTCCAAGCGCACGTGCCGGAATGACCGTACGATCAGCCGCCAGGAGATTGAGGGGCGCATCCTCAAAGCCTTGAAGCAGAACCTTCTCACGCCCGAGCTGGTCGCGGAGTTCACGCGCGCCTTTCAGGAGGAGGTCAACCGGCTCACAAAAGAGGCGAACGGGAAGGCCGCGGAGATCGATTCGAAGTTGGCTGCCGTTCAACGCAAGATCGACGGCATCATGCGCGCGATCGAAGACGGCCTGTATCAGCCCTCGATGAAGGCGCGCTTGGCGGAGTTGGAGGCCGACAAGGCGGCCCTCAGTTCCTCTCGCAACGCCAACCCGTCTTTACCGAACGTTTCCGTGCATCCGAACCTTGCGGCCTTGTACCGCCGCAAGGTCGAGGAGTTAGAGAGCTTGCTTGAGGACGCCGAGCACAAGGACGAGGCGATGGAGCTGATCCGCTCGCTGATCGAGAGGATTGAACTCAGCCCGCGCGAGGAGGGTGGTCTCCAGGCAGTTCTTCACGGCGACCTCGCTCGTATTCTCGTCCTATGCTCAGCGGGCGCTGAAGAGGCGAAGCCGACCCGGGCCGTCGCTGTGGCAGGCTCCAAACGCAAAGAAGCCCCCGCTGGTTTTCACCTGCGGGGGCTTTGTTTGTTTCATTGCTGTAGATTTGGTTGCGGGGACCTGAAACCACCGACAACTCGCACGCATGGAATTTTGATCTTCACACGATCGACGGGCTAAGCTGCAGAAATTTAAGGAAGTAGGCCAGATCTGGGCAGTCATAAAGCCTCGGCCTCTCGATCGCCAGATCCAACGTTTAAATGATGCGGCGAACCTTCTCGAAAATGCTGCAGACACCGTCTCCTGCGCTATGATCTGTCGAATTCTGGCGTCCTGATTGAGAGCGATGTCAAGAAGCTCCTGGTTTCAGGCCGGCTGGCCTCCACCGCCGGTCGCGCCGAAGATCTGGCCCGTTGAGTAGCTGAGGGCCGGGTCGGCCGCCGCCACATAGAGGCTTGCGATCTCTGCAGGCTGGCCGGGCCGGCCGAGTGGGCTTTGCGAGCCGAACTTTTGCAGCTTCTCGGGCGTGGCGCCGCCGCTCACCTGAAGCGGTGTCCAGAACGGCCCTGGCGCCACCGCATTGACGCGTATTCCTTTCGGGGCGAGCTGCTTGGCCATCGATTTGGTAAAGTTGAGCACCGCCGCACGGGTGAGTGCATAATCGACAAGATCCTCAGACGGGTCGGACGCCTGCTCGGACGAGGTGTTGACGATGACTGCACCCGGGCCCATCCGTGCCACTGCGGCCTTTGTCAGCCAGAACGGCGCATAGACATTCGTCTTCAACGTTGCATCGAAGTCTTCACTCGAGATGTTGGCGATCGCCGGCTTGGTTTGCTGGCGCGCGGCGTTGTTGACGAGGATATCGAGCCCACCCAGCTCGCGCGCGGCCTCCTCGACCAATCTCTGGCAGAACGCCTCGTCGCGCAGATCCCCGGGAATCGCAACTGCTTTGCGGCCGGTCGAGCGAATAAGCTCCACCACCTCACGGGCATCCCGCTCCTCGGCGGGCAGGTAATTGATGGCCACGTCTGCCCCTTCGCGCGCATACGCAATGGCGGCCGCGCGGCCAATGCCGCTATCGCCGCCGGTGATCAGCGCGCGTTTGCCCGCAAGCCGGCCTGAGCCCTTGTAGCTTGTCTCACCGTGATCGGGGCGGGGAGTCATCTGTGAGGCGAGCCCCGGCCAAGGCTGCTGCTGCACCGGGAAGGGGGGCTTAGGATAATCCGCGGCCCTCGGGGCGGTCGGAGCGCCCGGCTGCTTCTGGCCCTCCTGCGCCAGCGCAGGTGCAGCGGCCGCCGCCGCGGTGGCCAGCGCCGCTCGGGCAACGAAGGTCCGGCGTGAGGAATCAATGTCGGTCATGCGGACCATCTCCAGGAGCAAGTGAGAAAGGGGGTTCGCCAGACAACAGCCCGCGCCGTGGTCGGTTCCGTCCTTGTTCCGTGTCGCTGCTGGGTCACGCCATTGGCAATGGCATCGGCCGCGATCTCGGGAAGGGAAGCTTCAACGTCCGACGTGACGGCAAGCCTAATCGGCTCAATCCTGCCGTCGAAAGAGAGCCGGCCTCCGCCGAACCTAGGGCGTATCGATGGAACCCGCCCGGCGGAGGCTCCTTATCTCCCGAAGAGGTGTCCGTTCGCAGGTACGGAGTGCCTGTATGATCCAATGTCTTCGAGAGTGATCGTGAGATGCGTCAGGTCGATGAGGCAGCATACAAGTCTAGTGGGAACAGCCCGGTTGTCGTCATCACCGGAGCATCTGCCGGGATCGGCCGCGCCGTCGCCGTCGCGTTCGGGAGAGAGGGCTGCCGGGTCGCTCTGATCGCCCGTGGTCGCGAACGTCTTGCGAGTGCGGCCAGGGAGGTCGAGCGGGCAGGCGGCCAGGCGCTTGCGATAGAAGCCGATGTTGCCGACGCGGAGGCTGTCGAGGCAGCAGCCGCGCAGGTGGTCTCCGCCTGGGGCCGCGTGGACTTTTGGGTCAACAACGCCATGGCGTCCGTTTTCGGGCCTGTGACGGAGCTGAGCCCCGAGGAAATCCGCCGGGTCACGGAGGTCACGTATCTGGGCCAGGTCCACGGCACCCTGGCGGCTCTCCGGTACATGCGCGAGCGCGACAGGGGCACCATCGTTCAGATCGGATCCGCCCTCAGCCACCGCTCCATTCCCCTGCAATCCGCCTATTGCGCGGCAAAGTTCGCCGTGCGCGGCTTCACAGATTCCCTCCGGAGCGAGTTGCACCATGAAGGCAGCGGCATTCGTCTCACCATGGTGCAGCTTCCCGCCGTCGACACGCCGCAATTCGACTGGGTCCGAAGCCATCTGCCTCGCCGGTTGCAGCCCGTGCCACCGATCCACGACACCGAGCCTGTGGCCGCGGCCATCCTGCGGGCCGCATGGGAAGCCCCGCGCGAGATGTGGGTCGGCGGCCCCACGATCCAGGCCATCCTTGGAACCATGGTGGCGCCGGGCCTTCTCGATCGCATGATGGCGCGACGGGCCTGGGAAGGGCAGATGACGGACGAGCCCGCAAAGATTCGCGATGGAAATCTGTTCGACGCGCCGCCCGGCGACCCGGGCAGGAGAGGGCGCTTCGGCTCGCGCTCCCGCCGGCATGTGCCTGCGGTTTCCGGGACGGCAGCGCGCGGCATCCTCGCGGCCGTTGCCCTCGGTTGCGTGGCTGGAGCGCTGACGGCGGCGTGGCACCTCGGCGCGCGAGCGTCTAGGGACGGCGATCTGCGGCGCCTGCCTGAGCGCGAGCGCGCCGCCCGGATGATCGGCTAGGCGGATTCGGCATGCTCAATCTGTGGTACAAGAACGCTGTCATCTACTGCGTAGACGTCGAAACCTTCATGGATTCGAACGGGGACGGCATCGGTGACTTCGGCGGCCTTGCAGACCGGCTCGATCATGTCGAGGCGC
Source organism: Microvirga arabica (assembly GCF_016811235.1). Classification (GTDB taxonomy): domain Bacteria; phylum Pseudomonadota; class Alphaproteobacteria; order Rhizobiales; family Beijerinckiaceae; genus Microvirga; species Microvirga arabica. The sequence continues at coordinate 18,359 of NZ_JAFBID010000091.1, read as the reverse complement.
TGGGGGCGACCTGCATCTGGCTGCTGCCGTTCTATCCCACGCCCAACCGCGACAACGGATACGACGTCACGGATTTCTATGCCGTCGATCCGCGGCTGGGCACCCTGGGCGACTTTGTCGCCTTCACCCATGCCGCCTATGACCGGGGCCTGCGGGTCATCGTCGATCTCGTGGCAAACCACACCTCAATCGACCATCCCTGGTTCCAGGAGGCGCGGCAGGATCCGAACTCGCGCTACAGGGACTGGTATGTCTGGTCGAAGGAGAAGCCCGAGAACATCCATGAGGGCGTTGTCTTTCCCGGCGTGCAGGATGCGACCTGGACCTACGATGAGGTCGCCCAGGCCTGGTACATGCACCGCTTTTATCCCCATCAGGCGGATCTCAACATCGCAAACCCGGAGGTGCGCGCGGAACTCGAGAAGGTGATGGGCTTCTGGCTGCAGCTCGGCGTGTCGGGCTTCCGGCTCGATGCCGTTCCATTCCTAATCGAGTATCGCGGCGTCCCGGAGGAAGAGCGGCCAAAGGAGGATCCGCACGAGTATCTCGACAGGATGCGGGACTTCGTTTCATGGCGCCGTGCGGAGGCCATGCTGCTGGCGGAAGCCAACATCACCATGGATCAGGTAGACGAATATTTCGGGCCGACCGGTGACCGGCTCCACATGATCTTCAACTTCATGCTGAACCAGCACCTGTTTCTGGCGCTCTCCCGCAACGATGCCGAGCCGATCCGCCGCGTGATGGCGCAGACGCCAGCCATTCCACCCAAAAGCCAGTGGGCGAGCTTTCTGCGTAATCACGATGAGCTCGACCTTGGGCGACTGTCGGATGCGGAGCGCGGCGAAGCCTTCGCGGCTTTCGGTCCCGAGCCTGAGATGCAGGCGTACGAGCGCGGCATCCGGAGACGTCTGGCCCCCATGCTGGAGGGCGATGACCGGCGGCTCAAGCAGGCCTTCAGCCTGATGTTCGCCCTGCCGGGAACACCGGTGCTCTGGTATGGCGACGAGATCGGCATGGGTGAGGATCTCTCGCTCCCGGAGCGCAATTCGGTCAGAACGCCGATGCAATGGGCCGACGAACCCAATGCGGGCTTCTCCAACGGACCAGCCGGACGCCTCGTGCGGCCCGTCGTTTCGGCGGGAGCGTTCGGCTATGAGCGCGTCAACGTTGCGGCGCAGCGCGATCTCGATGGATCGATGATGAGCACCGTGCAGCGGCTAGCCCGGACGCGCCGCGCCTGCCCGGAGGTTGGCTGGGGCCGATGCCAGGTTCTCGACACCAACGAAACGAGCATTCTTGCTCTGCGATATGATTGGGAGGGCGAGACCATCCTGATCCTCCACAATCTGGCGGATCGAACCGTCGAAGTGCGGGTGGCGCTCGAAGGAATCGAACGATTGCGGCCGCTCTTCTGTGATCAGGACGACCGGGCCATGCACAATGCCTCCGATCCGATTTCCCTCAATCCCTACGGCTACCGCTGGCTTCGGGCGCAAGGTGAGCGGCGATAGGAAGCGCCGCTCATCTTTCGACGCCGCTCACGCGGTTGGCTGCGGCGTTGTCGGTGTGGCGGGAATCTCCTGCGGTGCGGCCGGGGGCACGCCCACGGGTTCTGCCGGAGGCGGGATATCGCCCGGTGTCGTTGGAGGCACGCCGATTGGTTCCGGCTGCGGCGTCTCGGGTGGTATGGGCGGGCTGACGGGAGCCGGATTGGGATCGGCCGGCGTCGGCTCCGGATAGGGCTGGTTCGGCAGAGGAATCGGCATGCAGGTTGCGCTCCATGGAATGTCCTGCAAGGGCAATCCCAGCCACATCGGCGGGTTCCACTTCAAGACCTGAGCGGCTACGTCCCGAGCGCGATGATGAGGCCCTCGTCAGCCTGCAAGACAATCTGCGCTCCGATCGTTTCCTCGTCTCGCTCCGGCAGCGTTGAAAGCACCACACGCCCTCTCGTCCCGGACGGGAGTGACAGGGCGTGCGGTTCGCTTCCCATGTTCAAGGCCACCAGGAAGCGCTCCGATCCGTGCTGCCGCTCGTAAGCGAGAACGTTCCCTTCGGCTGTGACCTGCATGTAGCCACCGACGCTCAGGGCCGGGTGCCGGCGTCGCAGTTCGATCAGGCGCCGGTAGAGCATCAGGATGGACGCCGGATCCTCCCGTAGCCCCTCCACGTAGCAGGAGCGGAAGCGCGGGTCGAGGGGCAGCCAGGGCTTGCCGGTGGTGAAGCCGCCTTGGGCGGATTCGTTCCAGTGCATGGGCGTGCGTTCAGGATCGCGCCCGAGGCCTAAGCCCGGCTCGTTCTTCTCCCAGGGATCCTGAGCGGCTTCCGGCGGGATCTCGACTCTGCCGATCCCGATCTCGTCGCCGTAGTACATGGTTGGCGTACCTCTGAGGGTCAGAAGCAGCATGGCGGCCACCCGCGCCTGTTGCGGGCCGATCCGGGCGCCGATGCGCGGCTGGTCATGGTTGCCGAGCACCCAGTTGGGCCATCCGCCTGCGGGAAGCGCAGCCTCGTACTCCTTAATGAGGTCTGCAATCTTCTGGGCATTCCACGCCGTCTGGATGAGCTGGAAATTGAAGGGCAGGTGGGCGCCGGACAGATCCTTGCCATAGTAAGTGACGAGACGCTCCAGCGGAAGGTAGATCTCTCCAATCAGGACCCGATCTGGGTACTCCTCGAGGACGCTGCGCATTTCGCTCACGACCTCATGCACCTCCGGCTGGTCGGCCGAATGCACTTGGATGAAGTGGTTGATTTCCGCCTGACCGGGCTGGTAGGCGGGGTTGGGCGGGTTGTCCCGGAGCTCGGCATCCTTGATGAGGTGCCAGATCACGTCGACCCTGAAGCCGTCGACGCCGCGATCAAGCCAGAAACGCAAAGCGTTATACATGGCTTTCCGTACCTCAGGATTACGCCAGTTGAGATCCGGCTGCTCCTTCAGGAAAGCGTGGTAGTAATACTGCCCCGTGCCTTCGTCCCATTCCCACGCAGGCCCGCCGAAATTGCTGATCCAGTTGTTGGGGGGAGATCCGTCCGGCTTGGCATCCCGCCAGATATACCAGTCCCGCTTCGGGTTCTCGCGCGAGGAGCGGCTCTCCTGAAACCAGGGGTGCTGATCGGAGGTATGGTTTGGGACGAAGTCGAGGATGAGCTTCAGGTCCCTAGCGTGTGCTTCCTCGATGAGGCGATCGACATCTTCCAACGTGCCGAAGATCGGATCGATGCCGCAGTAATCGGCCACATCATAGCCGAAGTCAGCCATGGGGGAGGGGAAGACGGGCGAGATCCAGACAGCATCGACACCGAGCCAGCTGAGATAGTCGAGCCGCTGGCGGATACCATTCAGATCGCCGATCCCGTCGCCGTTGCTGTCCTGGAACGAACGTGGATAGATCTGGTAGACGATGCCGCGCTTCCACCATGTGGTTTCAGACATAAAGGTCGCTCCGTGGCTAGGATGGGGTGCGGCCCGGGGGCAGGAGACGAATTCAGCAGGGACCCAACAGTTCCCGTGCAATGCATTCCTCTCCATCCTGCGCAGTGGAGGATCCCGGCGTCTGATCGATGAGCATTCTTTGAGACGCGCTCCGGGCTTTTTCGCCAAGGCGATCGGCTCGTCTCCAGGATGTGTGGTTTAGCCGAGCGGGAGCAGCACCGCGGTTCTGGCAGTGTCACCTTGGCTTGCTGGAAGGTTGGTCCGTTTCGGACAAACAGCAGCAAGCCCCCGTGGTTTCCCGTGGGGGCTTGTGTCTTGTGTTGTGTGTAGTGTGTTTTGGTTGCGGGGACCTGAAACCACCGACGCTATCTACTATCACTAAGCACTTTGCTGAGGGAGCCAAGAGGAAAAGGACGCAGCAGATTGGCTACCGCCAGTGCACGACATAGGCTAGATAATTAGGCAGCATGACGCGGAGGGCGAGCAAGTTCGGTTTCGGGGAGACCCGCCGGTCTTTCTTCTCACGCTGGACTATGTTCAGCGTTGATGCTGCAGGAACAGGTTCGCGATCAGCCTCATTAGGGCATTTCGGTGCGGGTCGCGCCACGGGTGCTCTCGAAGTGATCGAGCCCAGGTTCTTCTCTCAACAGCTGACCCGCCTGTTCACACACTTGACGCGCCTTGATAAGCGAGGCCAGCTATTTCAGCTTCGTGTCCGGCGGCAGAGTCGAAAGATCTATTTGTGTTCGCCCATGGGGTGGCGCTCGCCCGCCGGCCAGACTTCGTCACCGGGAGACGCTGACTGGTCCGATCTGCAGATGCATCTCAGGCTCTGAAACTCGCCGCCGTAGTTAAGTAGAAGACCACTTATACCCGTTCACGGAATTTCTGACGCGATGAGGTGCGGGTAAGCCGTAAGGGTTGTGAGCCGGCCTTTCTCGTCGGGAAGCCTGTTCCAGGCGTGACAGACCGCATCGAGTACAGCCCCCATGGCCGTCTACACACGGTGAAGGAGATAGCGCTCGCGCAAGTACAGCCAGACCCGTTCCACGGGGTTCAGCTGGGGTGAGGCGGAGGGCAGCGGCAGGAGCGTGATGTTGGCGGGTTTGTGCAAGGACCGCTCATCGTGCCTCCATCCGCTCGCGGCAGGGCCAATGCGAAGACATCATCGGCTCCAGGCCGGTAGGAGGCAAACAGGTGCAGGCTTTTATAGCGCTGGTTTACCACGCCCGGCGGGCACATCCCACGCTCGTACCAGACCCGTGTTGTCCGGCCCCTTCGGCTAAAACGTGCCTCGTCCTGGCACCAGAGTTGGAGACGCGCGTCAGGATGCTCAGCCGCGATGGCGCGCAGCTTGGACGGGCATTGCTTTTTTGAATGCTGCCTGCGCGGCTGGACTGCCTTTTGGGTGCGAGGGCCGGGTCTTCTGGCGCAAGAGGCCGAAGCGCTTGAGCACGCGGGATAGACCCCCGGCTATAGCTGACGCCATAAGTTCGCTCGACATAGTCACACAGATCAACCAGGCGCCAGGCGGTCACCCAGTCTCGCTCGGGCTCAAGCCCGCGCAGGATATGGGCTTGCAGCGCCGCCTGCTGATCCAGAGTGAGTTGCTCCGGGCAGTCAGTGCGAGGACGGAGGTGCAGGGCCTGGCGCTCCATCCGGCTAGCCATGCGGCTTCGGTCATGGTCATGCCCTCCAGCGCATTGGCAATCGCCAGGAGCCGCAGTGCTGACCGGCAGTCCTTCTCACGGACTGCCCGCGTGCGCAGGTCGGGCGGCGCGAAATCCTCACGTTTCCAAAGCCCGGCCATGGTGATCTCCATCAACAGCGCCCCCGTTTCTCAGTAAATCAATCCAAACACACCGTCGCAAATCTGAGTCAGCACTTCAGTGGATGGGTCTTAATCTTCTCGAAAGGCTTTGCGGAAGCTGTCTCGGATAGGATCCAGAAAATATTCCATTGGCGTTCGCTGGCCCGTCAGCACCAGAACCTCGGAGGGCATTCCAGGGTAGAGCTGAACATCTCTAAGGCGGATAAGATCGTCTCCTGCAAGCTCGATCTGGGCTGTGTAAAAAGCTTGTCCGGTCCGCTCGTCCATCAATGCATCTGCCGAAACCAATGTCACCTTTCCGTTCAGAACAGGCAGGCGCCTTTGCTTGAATGCCAACAGCTTGACTTCTGCGTCAAGGCCGGCGTGAACTGTGTCGATATCAAGGGGTGACACTCGCGCTTCAATGACGAGTTTGTCTGCTGAGGGTACCAAGTCGAGCAATGGCTCGCCACCCTTTAGGACACCGCCAGGCGTGAAATGCCTCAAATTTACGATGCGCCCAGCTGCAGGTGCCGTAATGGTTGTTCGGCTCTGGATATCCGCAGCAGCCCGTACGCGCTCTTCCAATTCACCCAATTTTGTCTGAGCATCACGTATTTCAGCTGCGACCTCATTAGCTTGGGCATTGCGCAGGCTTGCGATCTGGAGCTTCGCTTCCCCAATAGCCTGCTCGGTTCGAGCAATCAGACCGAGTTGCTGTCCTTTTGCACCTTCTAACTGTGCGAGCGCCCGCTCCAAGCTTAACCGCCGTGGCAACTTCTCAAGCCCGCGGCCAACCAGATCCCGCACAATTTTCAGCTCTTCATTAATGAGACGAATCTGATCTCTGGCGGACGTCACCTGAGCTTGGTAGGCACCAATTTCAGCGCGTTGTTGGGACATACGCTGCTCAAGCACTTCAACTTGACCTTGGATGTTTGTGCGCCGGCTTGCAAAGATCGTCTCCTGGCCGTTAAGGATTTCTGCCACTTCTGGATCTGAGCGCTGCGCCTCGAGCTCGGGAGCAAAGGCGATGGTACTTTGGCCGTCACGCTCGGCAACGAGCCGGGCTTCGAGAGCTTTGAGTGCATCACGCTGGCGCTGAAAGAGATTTGCGGTCGCCGCAGCCTGGATGTGATCCAAGCGAGCAATCACATCACCTTCCGCAACAAAATCGCCATCCTTGACCAGAATCTCTCGGATTATCCCACCTTCAAGGTGTTGAACAGTTTTGCGGTAGCTCTCCACACGAACTTGCCCCGAAGCAGAGGCCGCACTGGAGAGTGGCGCGAGGGCGGCCCAAGCGCCAAACCCGCCAAAGAAAATCCCTATCCCCACAATGCCTAGCAGCAAGGGCCCACCAAGGCGAGGGTGGTTCGGAGCTGGTGACGAATAATCCAGAACTCGCATCCTTCAGGCTCCCAATGTCTGAGTAACCATTGTCTTAGGTTGACCCGCAGCGGCAGCTAAGGTGTCACCCGGCCGAACTCGAGCAGCGCCTGGGGTTACCGAAACAGCCTCGGGTGCTGCAGGAGTCGGAGCCGATTGCCCGACCAGGCGAGCGAATACCTCTTGCCGTGGCCCGAAGGCCTCCACCTGCCCGTCCCGCAGGAGAAGGACTTTATCGACGTGCTGCATTAAAGACGTCCGGTGGGTCACAATCACCACTGTGCTGCCGGCTTGCTTGAGCGCCTCGATGGCACGCACGAGCGCGATCTCACCATCTCCGTCCAGGTTTGAGTTCGGCTCATCGAGAACTACTAGACGTGGGTTGCCGAGCACCGCCCGTGCGAGTGCGATCCTCTGACGCTGCCCTCCTGAAAGATGCTGTCCACCCTCGCCGATCTCCGTTTCGTAACCGCGTGGTAGACGCAAGATCAAATCGTGCACGCCAGCTATCCGCGCGGCCGCCACAATGGCGTTCGGGTCAGCCTTGCCCATGCGAGCGATGTTGTCTGACACGCTTCCAGCGAACAGCTCCACGTCTTGGGGAAGATAGCCGACGTGCTGCCCAATATCGGCTCGGTCCCAGGTGAAGATATCCGCTCCATCCAGACGAACCAGTCCGGCGATGGATGGGATGGCCCCAATTAGGAGTCGGGCAAGAGTCGACTTGCCAGCTCCCGAAGGCCCAATAACCGCCACAGCCTCGCCTGGAGTGAGTTGGAAGGAAATACCTTTGAGAATGGGGGGCACAAACGGATCAGGCGTGCGATAGATCAGCCCCTCAACCGACAGAGCTCCCTTGGGCGGTGGCATCAGCATCGCCGTGGGACGATAGGCCGGCTCCATCGCGAAGGCCTTCAGGCGACGGACTGAGGCTCGGACAGTAACGAGGCTCTTCCAAGCCCCGATCGCATGCTCTATAGGACCAACTGCGCGGGTGAGCAGAATTGAGGCTGCAATCATCACGCCCCCAGTGGCTTGCTCCGTGAGAACAAGCCAAGCGCCGAGACCAAGCCCGAGGCTCTGGACCAGCAGGCGGATGAACTTGGTGGTGGAGGTAAACAGAGTAGAACGACTCAGAACTGTGCCTTGCAACCCAAGGAGTTGCGCGTTGCGGCCAATCCAATGCCCAGAGACAGCTCCCATCATGCCCATGGCTTCGATCACCTCGGCATTACGAGCTGTGGCCTCAAGGTGCCGGCGCGAGAGCATGCCGCCTTCGGCCGCCATTTGGATTGGCTTGTGGCTGATGAACTCTCCCAGCAAGGCGAGACCAAAAAGTAGAGCGGCTGCGCCAATGGCGAGGTACCCGAGATACGGATGAAGGAGAAAAGCGGCAGCAACGAAGATGACGGACCATGGGAGGTCGAAGAGGGCTGTCATGCCGGGGCTTGTGATAAAGCCTCGAAGGCTAGCAAGATCACCAAAAGCCTCCGGACCATAGTTGCGACCACGCAACCGGCTTTGAATAGCCCGCTCGAACAGTCCGGGGGCCAGACGCTGATCCAGCCAGAGGGCCATGCGAGCAAGCAGACGCCCGCGAGCCAGGTCGAGCACACTCAGCATCAAAAGAGCAAAAGCAAGGGCCAGGGTCAAATAGACCAGCGTCTCGAAGCTTCGGCTTGCCAGTACGCGGTCATAGACCTGCATCATATAGAGGGGAGCGGCCAGCATCAGCAGGTTCTCGCAGAAGCTGAAAACCGCAACTGCCCAAATGCCGGATCTACAGGCCCGAATCGCCGCACAGACGCGGCAGTCGGTTGTAGCAAATTCCTTAGTATTCATACTTGCCTCGCTGAATAGGCCATATACTTTCTAAAACATAAATCTACAGTTCGTCAGATTTCTTGCTTTGCATTCTATTGAATGTTGCCCGCCGTGATTGTACACGGCGGGCTTTGATCCATCAGGCGGAGAAGACTAAATTATCGACATAGTTACTGCCCGAACCTCCATCTGGTGAACTCCACAACACCCACTCAACATCCCGGAATGCGGCGTTGCTGCTCAGGTCAATCGTGCCGGTGCTGGACACAGTATGCGCCCCTCCCTTTGAGGATGTCCAAACGCCATCTCCGGCAACATTGTTGAAGCTCAGCAATGAGAAGGTTTTGTCACCGTTCGAGGCATTGTGATACCTGAACTCGTATGGAGTGGAGCAGCATCCATCGTGATTTTGGATTTCAATCCCGGTAGAAATGCTGGAGTCTCCGTATTGGTTGTAGAAGTGCAGATGGCCTCCACCGCTGTACAGTGACTTAACAGTCATTCCATCCTCTGAATAAGAAGATGGCGCTGAATTTACAGCCGCGGAATTGAAATCTACCGTAGATTGAACGCCAGAGTTGATGATGGACGCCTCAGCTCTGCCTGCTACGCTGATGCTGACTGTGGCTGAGGAGACATTTCCGGACGCATCCCTGATCTGATATTGGAATGTGTCCGTCGTATTTTCCCCTGCATTGAGATTCTGCAAAGTGCCCGAGCTCGATGGGTTGTAAAGTAGCTGTCCATTCTTTACCTCTACATAGGCACCCTTTTCACTTGTCGTGAATGGGGATATAGTTCCGTTTGGAGCAACAATTCCGGTAATAGTTGATCCAGCGCTGTCGTTCGACAGCACATTAATGTTGATACTGGTGTCCTCATCTGTGGAGGCTGTATCTGGCGCAGCCGTAGGTCCATCATTCGACCCAGAAACCAAGACGCTAACTGTCGACGTTGCACTTCCGCCCTGGCCGTCGCTAACTGTGTAGCTAAAAGTGTCGGTCTTGCTCTGGCCGTTGTTCATCGACTGGAGCGTTGCTGATCCTGCGGGGTTGTAGACGATATTACCATCTGCATTGATGCTAATTGCAGCTCCCATGGTGCTGGTTGCACCCGAGAGGCTGGTGATCGTGAGGGCGTCGCCATCAATGTCACTGTCATTAGACTTTGCATTAATAGTTATCGCCGTATCCTCGTTTGTTGAGGCCGCATCACTAACTGCGTTCGGGGCATCATTGGTGCCCGTCACGGTCCAGGACGCAGTGGCCGCCGTAGTAGCCCTGCCATCTGTCACGTTGTAGTTAACCGTCACGGTCGTGCTCTGGCCAGCCGCCAGGCTCTGGTAGGCTGCATCCTTCGGATCCAGCGAAAACGTGTTGCCGGTCAGCGTCACGCCCGCAGGCAGAGAGGTTGGGGCCACAACACTTAGGGTGTCACCCTGGTCCACGTCCGAAGCATTGGCCAACCCATTCAGCGCAACAGCCGCATCGTCCTCCGTGGCCGCACCTGTCACCGCACTCGTCACCACCGGGGCATCATTGGTGCCCGTCACGGTCCAGGACGCAGTGGCCGCCGTAGTAGCCCTGCCATCTGTCACGTTGTAGTTAACCGTCACGGTCGTGCTCTGGCCAGCCGCCAGGCTCTGGTAGGCTGCATCCTTCGGATCCAGCGAAAACGTGTTGCCGGTCAGCGTCACGCCCGCAGGCAGAGAGGTTGGGGCCACAACACTTAGGGTGTCACCCTGGTCCACGTCCGAAGCATTGGCCAACCCATTCAGCGCAACAGCCGCATCGTCCTCCGTGGCCGCACCTGTCACCGCACTCGTCACCACCGGGGCATCATTGGTGCCCGTCACGGTCACAGTTACTTTGGCAGTGCTTAGCGCGCCGTTGGCAAGCCGAATGGTGTAGTAGAAGACGTCCTGCGCTGTCTTATCAGCCGGTACCCAGTCGAAGGCCTTTCCAGGGTCGTACAACACCGACGAGGCATCGGAGCTAATCGTTGCAACACCCTTGGAGTTGAGACTGTCTACGCTATAGAGCGTCTTGGCCTCGCCACCCCGGTCGTTGCTGAGCAGGGTGGTGATGGTCACAAGGCCGTTCTCTTGTACGGTCAATACGTCGTCAGTGGCTTGAGGCAGGATGTTCGGATCAGACTGAGCCGTTGTTCCCGTCCACTTTTCGTTGATGTCTTTACCAGGCATGTGTTGGTCCTCCCCGGCGGATGTATATTGCCCGCGGGCTGTGTTAGGCCTACTTCTCCCATGACGCAGGTCGTGTTGATCTCTCTTCCTGCGTCGGCTCTATCCCTCCCGCCAAGCTCGTGAGAGCCGGTCGGGGAGGGGGTTCACCAGGCAGGTAGGCGCAGTGCGCCTACCTGCCTGGATGAAGGCTTCAACCTGCCTGCCAGATATGAGCTTCAGGTCGTGAGGACGACTTATCTTGCCCAGGCCGGCAGCTAGTAGTGTGGTGAAGAAAAAGCCCCCAATCGATGCTGGCAAGCTGATCTGCATTGGGATGCAGAGGGAGGGGATCACCCAGTCATAGACCTGCAGCATGAACATGGAGCCGGTGAGCGCCAGAATGTTGAACGCGCCACTGAAAAGGCCAACACCTAGGAAGGCTGCCCGTGACGGCTCAGGAGCTTGTCTCAACTCGGATTTCGAGGGGTCACAAGAGCGCGCCATGCATTATTCCACCACCGTGTTCTGAGGAGCGCGCGTGGGACCATCGAGCTAGAGACCTTCGTCTTCAACCCTGATGTTTTGCAGCGATGTCGTGAGGCCAGCTGGTTGCAATCGCAGAATTCCAGCTTCCACGTCTCCCCGTTGCCCAGTATTACTGGACAACTATACTTCTGAATTGTACGCCACTAGAACAAAGATGCGGAGTATGGCTCTGACTATCTTCCCTGTGCTTGGGAGCATCTTACCACTCAGCTCATTGTTGCTATCAAGTTAACCGCAATTCGACGGCCCGCATCATTCATTTGAATGATTGGTCAACTTTTTTTGGCATTTCAGCATCTTAATTGCGTTTAGCATGAGGAATGCAGCTTCTTATTGCTGAGATTGGTGCAGCAAAGTAGGCGCTTACCGGCACTGTGTGCTCGCTAAGTAGGCCAGAACCACCGCATAGGCCCATTGTTGCGGATCCACCCACTCTAGCTCCAGGCTGATCCGACCATCGACAAAGCTGTGCAGGTAAGCCCGCTGCTCTTGGGCTTGTGCCCGTAGCTGTTCGGTGAGCGCTGCGGTTGCAGCCGACAGGCCCTCTTGGTCGATAAGCGGAAGAGGATCGGACATGTCCATTCCAAAAATCCTGAAGGCCCATGTTACTAGGTGTGGACGAGCGAGCATCATCTGTTTGAATGATGAGCTATCACAATTTCTCTATCTTAGCCTTTTGCGCGATGGTTCACGGCAGAATTGCCACACGCGCCAGCAGCGCCACCAACTCAGCCTGGCGATGGGTGTGTGTCTTGGTGAAGATGGAGGCCAACTGGGATCGTGCCGTTGCGACCGAAATCCCCTTTGCCGCGGCGATGTCGGCGAGCGCATCCCCTCGGGCAAGCTGGAGAGCAAGTGCAGCCTCGGCAGCAGAGAGGCCAAAGATATGGGTGAGAGTGAGCGGGTTTGGAGCCGGCATCTGATCCAGATCAATCAGGATCGCGACAGTATGCGGGCCCGCTTCGGCCTGCGGCTCGATCTGAACGGCATGAACAACGAGCTGACGCCGCTGATCGCTTGAGATTACTGCCCAGTTATCCTGGTCCAGTGTGAAGCGGTTTCCGCAGATGCGAAGAAGGGATTTGATCGCGTTGCGCGCCTCATCAGGTTTAAGATCCTGCCCCGAGGGGATCTTGCACACGACCTTCAGTAGACGCTCGGCCTCAGGGTTGAACTGGAGCACATGTCCAGCTGCATCTAGGATAATACCGCCGCAGCTCATTCGCTGGAGAGCATCGATCAGCGGCTTTCCTAGAGGTGGCGACACAGCGAACTCTTGACCGATTGCAATCCAAGAATGGGATTAATCAAGTAATAATCAACGACTGCCCGTCGAGAAGGTTGATGCTACTCTTCTGGGGTATTCAATGACACGTTCGCGCACCTCTAGCTCGCATCTATCACACTTTGGCGTATCGTCTGTCTAAGTAGGCAGGACGGCCACAAATGAACATCAGGGCTTGAGACCAGATAATCCTGAGCGGTCTAAACGTCGGCTGAACAGAGGGACAACGTGTGAAGGGCCAGGAACTGGAGTCGGCTTGGATTGACGCTAACTGGCCGTTCACCGCCGAGCAGGACAGAGCGATCTTTCTCACAATCGCACGGGAAGCCTTTGCAGCTGACGGCACCAACCCGCTGCCCGCCTTTGAGGCGCTGGCGATCGTGGCTTCCTACCATTGGAGAAAGGACGAGGCGCCAGAAACCGTAATGATCCCCTTCTGGGCTGTCGAGGCGATTGTTGCAGGGTACAACCAGTATCAAGCCAGCCACACCGCCTCTCGCGGTACGAGGCTCAAATTCGGCGAGGCCTTTCAAGTGGAGGGGCGGGGCCAGGGCAAGCGCCCGCGCATTCACGAGCACCTGAAGCAGCTCCGGGATATTCGCCTTGCGATCCACCTTGTTCTCGTTGAGGAGCAGGGTTGGAAGATTGAAGCAGCGATCCAGGAGCTCGCTGAAAGGACAGTTATTCATCATACCACCCTTCGCGATATTTGGGCGCAGCATGCCGACCAAGCACGAAGGGCGTTGCGGAACTTCCGGCAGCGCGAGGCAACATCCGAACAAACTTCGTGAAGTTATACGAGTGCCTTTCACGGGCCTTGAGCGGCCAACTGTGACATCGATGGGCCATTCGCGACCAAGGGATCGCCAGTGGCCCACAAAGATACTCATCAACAGCAGGAGACGAGGAACGCACCGGCAGCGGACGCAACGCTTCGGGAATTCGTCCGCCTGTTAGCGCGGCTGGCGGCTCGGGGCACCCTCGACCACGCAGAGGCTGTCCCCAATGGGACCTCCGGTTGTGATGGATCCGAACAGGAGGATGCCTATGAAGCCAAAGTCTGAGCCCCTTCTCACCCTGCACGACCTGGCAGAGCGCTGGCAGGTCAGCGTCAAGTCGGTGCGCCGCATCGTGGCGCGTGGCGAGCTCAAGGTGCTCCGCATCGGCACTCAGATCCGCGTCTCGCCACCCGACGCCGCAGCTTACGAGGCGCTCCACCGCCGCTAGCACGCATGTCCTCCCAACGGCTCTTTTGTCCAGTGCTGTCAATGGCTTGAGCCGGTGTCGGGAGAACGCTTCCGTCTGAACGCCGTAGGACCAAAAAGCTGCTATTTCCCGAATTGGCCCTTCTGTCCACGCCTGTCCTCCCGAGGCCAGAGCTGACCACGCGAGATGATCCCGATGAACCATTTCGATCCCACCTTTCTTGCCCGCAGCAAGGCCGCTTTCCTCTCCAAAGACCAGATCACGCTGGCCGACTTGAAGCGCCTTGCCGAGGCTGATTCCAGCCTGACGGGCAGCCAGCGCCGCGACCTCGCCTCGGCCCTCAACCGCGTCGAGCAGCTGTTCCAGACCCCGCTCATGCGGCTGGAAGCAGTTCCGCGCCGAGTGCGTGAGGTGTTCGCGTCCAAGAGCCCGGCGCAGCTGGACTTGTCGGAGAAGACCTTTGCGAATATCCGTTCGCTGGTGGCCAAGGCTGTCCAGCGTTATGGCCAGCCGGTCTCGCCGCTGACCAAGCGCATCCCCGTATCTCCGTCCTGGCAGGACCTGCTCGATCGCATCGCGATTGCTTACCAGCGGCAGGCGCTTTACCGCCTCGCCACCTACTGCTCGGTCATGGGTATCGCACCGGAGGAGGTCACCACCGAGACGCTTCTCGGCCTCTTCGAGGCAGTTGAGGCTGAAGAGGCGATCAAGAACCCAAGGGATGTCCTCAAGAACACCATCGCCAACTGGAACCGCTCGGCACGTACCGTGCCGGGCTGGCCACAGGCGCTCCTGTGCTCACCCTTCAGACAGGAGCCCTATGCGCTGCCCCTAAGCGCCTTCCCAAGCTCGTTCCAGGGGGATATTGTTCTCTGGCGCGAGCGCATGGCAAACCCCGATCCGCTCGATGAGGAGGCCCCAGCCCGTGCGCTCAGGCCCGCCACAATCGAGCACCGGATTTATAACTTCCGCCAGTTCGCCTCAGCCTTGGTGCAGTCCAGTCACCTGCCGGCCGAGGCGATCACCTCGTTGAACGTGCTGTTCCAGCCCGAGGCCTTCAAGGCCGCTCTGCGCTTCTTCCTTGATCGCTCCGGTAAGAAGACCCAGCGCGTGCATAACCTTGCCCGGTCCATGCGCCTGATCGGCAAGCACTATGGTAGATTGGACGAGGCGACACTCGCGACCCTGGAGAAGGTGTGCCGCAAGCTTGATCCCGGTGACCGGCGTCAGATGACCGAACGCAACCGCAAGCGCCTGGGCCAGTTCGATGATCCGCGCAACGTCGGCCGACTGCTGACCTTCCCGGAACAGGAGGCCAGACGGGCAGCGGCCGAGAAGAACCCGCTGCGCGCGGCTAAGGCGATGGAGCGGGCTGTCGCGGTCGACCTGCTCATCTGCTGCGGCCTGCGGATCGGCTCCTTGCGGACGCTGGAGCTCTCCGACTTCACCTGGCTCAGCTCAGGGCGAGCTGTTTTGGTCGTTCCGGCGGAGCGCACCAAGACCGGGCGGCCGCTGGAATTCGAGATCAATGCCGAGATCACAGCTCGCTTGAAGTACCACATCGCTGCGTTTCGCTCCCGTCTGCCGGAGACCGAGAGTCCTTATCTCTTCCCCGGACTCGGCGGTGGGCCACGGTCAACTACGGCGATGGCGGACGCGATCCGTCGCGGCATGTGCCGGGCTGGCCTGGAGATGAACCCGCACCTGTTCCGCCATGCGATTGCGAAGATCACGGTCGAGGCCGATCCCGGTGCTTACCTCGCTGTCTCGCGCGTTCTCGGCCACACGACGCTCGACACCACCATGGGCCATTATCTCGGCACCGAGTCGAAGGCGGCCGGCCGCCATGTTGACCGGCTGCTCTCTGAGGCAAAGGCCAAGGCCGTAAAGGGGGCGCGCTGATGGCCAGACCCGTTGATCCGATGCGTCGCGCTCTGCCGGTTTCCGAGTGGCCGCAGGTTGACCGAGATGCCTGGATGGCGGCGCAAGCCGTGGGCGACATTTTCGACGAGGGCGGCGGTGCGGCGCATTGGGCGTCCCGCACCCGCCTGACCAATGAGCAGCATTATGGCCGCTGGCTCGGCTACCTGCTCTGGGCCGGCCAGCTTGATCGTAGCGCAAGCCCCGCCGATCGCGTCAGCCGCGAGGCGGTCCGTGCCTATAACCGGCACCTTGAGACGCTTGTCGCCCCGCGCACGCGTCTGTCGACGCTGGTTGGCCTCAAGGTCATGATGCAGGCCATGGCCCAGGATCGGAACTGGCGTTGGCTGCAGGACGCCTGCAACCGGGTCCAGATCAATGCCAAACCGAGCAGGGACAAGCGGGCGCGGATGCGCCCAACCGCAGAGATCTTTGCCGCCGCTCTCGCAGAACTGGAGCGCATGCCTGCGGCTGATCTTTCCCTCAAGCAGGCCCTGGCCTACCGCGATGCCCTAATGCTGGCCTTCCTGGCCAGCCGACCACTGCGGGTGAAGAACTTCACCGGTTTGGAGTTGGAACGTCATTTGATCCCGACAGAGGACAATTGGCTCCTGACTATACCGGCGGCGGACACCAAGACCCGCCAGCCGGTCAGCTTCGATTTGCCCGAGCCGCTGCTGCCCTGGTTCGCGCGCTACTTGTCCGCGGTCCGGCCGCTGTTTCCGCAGGCTAGCGAATCGGCGAGGGTATGGCTCGGCAAGGAGGGTGTCATGCGCGACCCCCATTCGATCTATCACCGGATCACCAAGCTGACCCGGCGCCTGTTCGGGGTGGCCATCAATCCCCACTTGCTGCGCGATTGCGCTGCTTCGAGCCTCGCTGCCGTCTCGGCTGACATGGCCCGCGCCGCCGCGCCGCTCCTTGGTCACCGGCACTTCACAACGACTGAGCGCTACTACATTCAGGCGGACAACCTCGCTGCGAGCCGGCGCCTTGGATCGATCCTCGACAAGCTTAAAGCCGCCGCGGAGGACCTCGCATGAAGCGCGCCGCCATCTATGCCCGCTACTCGAGCGAGAACCAGCGCGAGGCCTCGATCGAAGACCAGATCGAGGTCTGCCGGCGCTATGCGGCCCAGCATGGGCTTCAGGTCACGGCCACCTTCCAGGATCGGGCGCTTTCGGGCGCCAGCAGCAATCGACCCGGCTATAGGGAGCTTCTGGCGCAATCCAGGCGAGGCGCCTTCGATGTCGTGATCGTCGAGGCGCTCGATCGTTTGGCGCGCAAACTCTCGGATGTCGCCAGCCTCCACGATGAGCTGCAGTTCCACGGCATGAGCCTGCACGCGGTCAATGTCGGTGCAGTGACCACCATGCATGTCGGCATGCTCGGCACGATGGCACAGATGTTTCTCTCCGACCTTCGCGAGAAGACCAAGCGCGGTCAGCTGGGGCGGGTGCTGCAGGGGCGTGCTGCGGCCGGCAAGGCGTTCGGCTATGACGTGGTCGACGACACGGAACGAGGAGGGCGCGTTGTCAACCCGACTGAAGCTGCCGTGGTCAAGCGCATCTTCACGATGTTCGCCCACGGGGTCAGTCCGAGGGCGATCGCCCGGCGACTGAATGAGGAGCATGTCCCAGGCCCTGAGAACCGCCCGTGGCAGGACACCACCGTCCGCGGCCAGAAGGAGCGCGGTACGGGCATCCTCAACAACGAGCTCTATGTCGGTCAGCTGGTATGGAATCGCTGCTCGTATGTGAAGGATCCACGCACGGGCAAACGCGTGGCACGCCTGAACCCGCCCGAGCGCTGGGAGCGCACGGCGGTGCCGCATCTGCGCATCATTGATGACGCGCTCTGGCACGAGGTGAAGCGGCGGCAGGAGACAACCGCCTTCGCGATGGGCCGGAACGAGAGCGGCAATGCTCTTAACCGCGCTCACCGTCGCCGCTTCCTCTTGTCGGGTCTTCTGACCTGTGGCTGCTGCGGCGCCGGCTACACGATCATGGCCAAAGACCGCTACGGCTGCGCCGGGCGGCGCTCGAAGGGCATGTGTACAAACGACCGCACGATCAGCCGGCATGAGATTGAGGCGCGCATCCTCAAGGCCCTGAAGCAGAACCTGCTCACGCCGGAGCTGGTGGCGGAGTTCACACGAGCCTACCAGGAAGAGGTGAACCGGCTGACAAAGGAAGCGGGCGGCAAGGCCGCGGAGGTCGAAGCGAAGCTCATCGGTGTTCAGCGCAAGATCGACGGCATCATGCGGGCGATCGAAGACGGCCTGTACCAGCCGTCAATGAAGGCGCGTCTGACCGAGCTTGAAGCTGAGAAGGCGAGCCTCGCGGCTCAGCAAACGTTTGGGTCGATCGCCCCGAACGTTTCAGTGCACCCCAACCTTGCAGCTGTGTACCGCAAGAAGGTCGAGGAACTGGAGCAACTGCTGGAAGATGCCGAGCACAGGGACGAGGCGATGGAGCTCATTCGCTCGCTGATTGACAATATCGATCTGACGCCGAGAGAGGGTGGGGGTGTCGAGGCTATCCTGCACGGCGACCTCGCGCGCATCCTCGTCCTTTGCTCAGCGGGCGCTGAAGAGGCGAAGCCGATCCGTGCCATCCGTGTGGCCGGCTCCAAACACGAAGAAGCCCTCGCTGGGAACACCATGCGAGGGCTACTGTCAGTGGTTGCGGGGACAGGATTTGAACCTGTGACCTTCAGGTTATGAGCCTGACGAGCTACCGGGCTGCTCCACCCCGCG
>NZ_JAFBID010000090.1 GCF_016811235.1 Microvirga arabica | reverse complement strand
CGGCCGCGCGCCGACCCCGAACAGAAGCAAGACTTCGGCGACAGGACAGTCACTCAGGGGATTGACACCCAACGGCCGATTACAGAAGCACTACATAATGAGAACGGTGTGGGGCCAGATCGGGAGGTCGCCTATGGCTGTTCGTACCGGAACTCACGCTGCAGATAGGCTGACCGGCACCGGTTCCGCAGACACGATCTACGGGTACGATCCTCATGCCAGGACCCCGGCCACAATGGCAGCCAGCGTGATCGTGTCCGGCCTGGAGAACCCCCTGTATCTCACCTCGGCGCCGGGCAACGCCAGGCACCTCTTCATCCTTGAAAAGCGCGGGCTGGTGAAGGTCCGGGCTGGTGAAGGTCTATGACACCAGCACGGGCCAGACCCTCGGGACCTCGTTCCTCAACGTGTCGTCTGATGTGCGAACCGACGGAGAGCAGGGACTCCTCGGCCTTGCCTTTGCTCCAGACTTCGCCAGCAGCCGGAAATTCTATGTCTATCTCAGCAACACCAGTGGCGACGTGGAGATCCGCGAGTACAAGACCTTGGCAGGCAACCCGCTGATTGCCGATACGTCCAGCATGCGGCTCATCAATCGCATCGATTTTCCATCCTCCACGAACCATCGCGGGGGATGGATCGGTTTCGGCCCTGACGGCTATCTCTATGTGGCAACCGGAGACGGGGCAAACGGAGCCAACTCGCAGAGCCTGGGTAACCAACTCGGCAAGATTCTCCGGCTCGATGTGAACGCCGATGCCTTCCCCGCCGATCCCGTCAGAAACTATGCCCTGCCGGCCGACAACCCCGCATCCATTGCCGGCATAGACGGCAGCGCGGTGGGAACAGGGATCTACGCAGCCGGCCTGCGCAATCCGTGGCGGGTGAGCTTCGACCGGCACACCGGTGAGATGTATATCGGGGATGTAGGCCAGAACACCTACGAGGAGATCAATCTTGGCAGGCCCGGCGCCAATTACGGATGGAGCGTCACGGAGGGGCCGTTCAACCCCGGAACATACCCCAATTATACGAACCCGATCCATGCCTATGATCATGATCGCGGCCAGTCAGTGACGGGCGGCTACGTCTACCGAGGACCCGAGCAGGATTTCCAGGGCACGTACTTCTTCTCGGACTTCGTCAGTCACAGGATCTGGTCTCTGCAACGGTCATCGGGTTCGTGGACATTTACGGATCTGACCGGGACCGTCTCCGTGGGCGGCGGTCCGATTGGTTCTGTTTCGTCGATGGGAGAAGATGCGTCCGGAAATCTCTATATCGTCGATTACGGGGGCAAGATCTTTCGCTTGGATCTCAAATCTGGATCAGGTCCTCATCCCGGCTCGGATGCGGCCGACATCCTGTACGGCCGGGGCGGGAACGACCGGATCTATGGCGGCGGTGGGAACGACACGCTTTATGGCGGCAGCGGCAGTGATATCCTCAGAGGCGGAGCCGGTGCCGATCTTCTGTTGGGCGGCAGCGGCTTCGATTATGCCGATTACCGCGATGCTTCAGGGCGCGTGATCCTTGACCTGTCGAAGACAACCCAGTCCGGCAGCGAGGCGTCCGGCGATCGTCTCTCAAGCATCCAGGGCGCATTCGGTGGTGCATTCAATGATGTTCTGAGGGGCTCAGCGAGCCACAACACGTTGCGGGGCGGTGCAGGGAACGACAGCCTGTCCGGCAATGCCGGTGATGACAGGCTTTATGGAGAGGCCAGCCGGGATACCATCTGGGGCAGCGCAGGAAAGGACTGGCTCTCCGGCGGACAGGAGGCGGACGTTTTTCGCTGGCTCTCCATTGGCACCGTTGGTTCTGCTCTCGATCGAGCAGACGTTGTGCGCGACTTCAGCTCGAGAGCCCATGACCGTCTCGATCTGACACGGATCGATGCCAACACGCTTCGCGACGGTAATCAGGCTTTCTCCTTCATCGGCAAGGGCGGCTTCACGGCGGCAGGTCAGATCCGGTATGAGGCGGTTGGATCGGAGGCCCGCGTTTTCCTGAACACCGATGCTGATCTCCAGGCGGAGGGCACCATCCGTCTCCTCGCCGTCCGCAGCTTGAAGGCCGGGGATTTCCTTTTGTAATCGGATGCTTCTGATGCATCCGGCTTCGCTGCGTCGCCGGTAAAACGCCGCGGCAGGACGCCCTGGCGATCGCCGCTGCACGACATATCTTAAGGTCTCCCGTTCAGAGCAAGAGATCTCACGATATGGCCGAGTCCGACCGCGAAGCGAACCGCTTCTCCGCGCGCGCCGCGCGTTATGCCCGCGTGGGGGCGAACATGGGCGGAGTGGCGGCCCGCATGGCGGGATCGCGCCTGTTCGGGGGTGATGATCGCGATGCTTCCAACGCGGCGGTGCTGGCGCAGGCCCTCGGCGGCCTGAAAGGGCCGATCATGAAGGTGGCGCAGCTGCTCGCCACCATCCCCGACCTCATTCCGCCGGAATACGCCGCCGAGCTGCAGAAGCTCCAGAGCGAGGCGCCGCCCATGGGGGCAGCCTTCGTGAAAAGGCGCATGCAGGCGGAGCTGGGGCCGCAATGGCAGAGCCGGTTCGGCTCCTTCGATCTCACCCCCTCGGCCGCCGCCTCCCTGGGCCAGGTGCACCGGGCCACCACGAAGGACGGCGAGGCGCTCGCCTGCAAGCTCCAGTATCCGGACATGCAATCCGCCGTGGAGGCGGATCTGAGCCAGCTCGAATGGGTTTTCGCCGTTCATCGCCGCATGGACCCGGCCATCGACACGCGGGAGATCGCCAAGGAGATCGGCGAGCGGGTGCGCGAGGAGCTCGATTACGAGCGCGAGGCCAAGCACGCGGCGCTCTATGCCCGGACCCTGTCCGACGTGAAGGAGGTCCGGGTGCCGCGGGTCCATCCCGAACTGTCCACCAAGCGACTCCTGTCCCTCGAATGGCTCGAAGGCGAGAAGATCTTGGGCTTCACCGAGGAGCCTGTCGAGATCCGCAACCGGCTGGCGGTGGCCATGTTCAAGGCCTGGTGGCACCCGTTCAGCCATGCGGCCGTGATCCACGGCGACCCGCACCTCGGCAATTACACGGTTTTCTCCGAGGACGGGGAGGCACGGGGCATCAACCTCCTGGATTACGGCTGCATCCGCATCTTCCACCCGCGCTTCGTCGGCGGCGTGGTCGACCTCTACCGGGGGCTCCTGACCGACGACCGCGCCCGCATCGTCCATGCCTACGAGACCTGGGGCTTCAAGAGCCTGTCGAACGAGCTGATCGACATCCTCAACATCTGGGCCCGTTTCATCTACGCCCCGCTGCTCGACGACCGGGTCCGCACTGTGGCCGATGGCGTCAAGCCCGGGGAATACGGCCGCCGGCAGGCCTTCGAGGTGCACAAGGCTCTCAAGGAGAAGGGACCCGTCACGGTGCCGCGCGAGTTCGTGTTCATGGACCGGGCTGCGGTGGGCTTGGGCGCGGTCTTCCTGCACCTGAAGGCCGAGTTGAACTACCACCACCTGTTCGAGAACGAGATCGAGCGGTTCTCCCTGGAAAACCTGGAGCGGAGACAGGGGGAGGTCCTGGCGGCTTCCGGTTTACCAAAACCCATGTAATGAGGTTGCATCTTTCGCCGTTCCGCTTTAGGGCATGACGGTAGGTAAGAGCATTTTCAGGCGAAGTGGATTCCGGTTCGCCGTGGAAAATGCGACCAGACAAGAACACTCGAAGCCTTTTGCGAGCCCCAGGGCTCGCAAAAGGCTTGAGGGGGCAGCCGATGAAGATCGCTTTCGTTCACCAGAACTTTCCGGGGCAATTCCTGCGCCTTTCCCGATCCTTCGCCGAAGAAGGGCATGAGGTCGTGGGGCTGGGAATGGTCAAGCAATGCTCCATTCCGGGCGTGAAGTACTTCTCCTATGATGCGGTGCCGGGGCCGGAGGATGCGCGCTTCCAGAACCGCTACTCCCCTGTGATTCCGCGCCTGCGCCGGGCCTATGGCGTCGCTCACAGGGCCAAGGCTCTCGCTGAGCAGGGCTTCGAGCCGGATGTGGTCGTGGTCAACACGGGCTGGGGCGAGAACCTGTTCCTGAAAGACATCTGGCCGAAGGCCAAGCACGTCGCCTATTTCGAGTATTACTACCATGCCAAGGGGCAGGATCTCGATTTCGATCCCGAGTTCCCGGTCACCAACGAGGAAGTGATCTGGCGCCTGCGCCTCAAGAACTCCATGCAGCTCGGCGCCCTGGATGCCGCCGATCTCGCGGTGGCGCCCACCCGCTACCAGCGCGACACCTTCCCGGACTACCTGCGCGACCGGCTCGCTATCATTCATGACGGCATCGACACGAAGCGCCTCGTCCCCGACCGGAATGTCCGGATCAGGCTCGGCCAGGACGGGCCGCCGCTCACCCGCAACAAGCCCGTTGTGACCTATGTCACGCGCAACATCGAGCCGATGCGGGGCGCCCACATCGTCTTCAAGAGCCTGCCCTACCTGCTCGACATCGATCCCGAACTCCGGGTGGTGATCATCGGCGGCAAGGGCACCAGCTATTCCGGCTCAGCTCCGGGCGGGCAGTCCTGGTTCGACGTGTTCAAGGCAAGGATCGAGCGTCCGGTGGACTGGTCCCGGGTCCATTTCGTCGGAAACCTGCCCTACGACCAGTTCGTGAAGGTGCTGCAGGTCTCCTCGGCCCATGTCTACATGACCTATCCCTTCGTGCTGTCCTGGTCGTCCATCGAATCCATGGCGCTCGAATGCCGGATCGTGGCCTCCGACACGGAGCCGGTGCGTGAGATCATTCAGGACGGGGTCAACGGCCGTCTCTTCCCCTTCT
Organism: Microvirga arabica; assembly: GCF_016811235.1. Taxonomy (GTDB): domain Bacteria; phylum Pseudomonadota; class Alphaproteobacteria; order Rhizobiales; family Beijerinckiaceae; genus Microvirga; species Microvirga arabica. The sequence continues at coordinate 18,763 of NZ_JAFBID010000090.1, read as the reverse complement.
TCGACGAGAAGGCCCTGGCTGAGCGGGTGCGGGAGACTCTGGCCCAGACGGAGAAGTCCGCCGCCATGGCCGCAGAGGCCCGGAGAATCGCCGTTGCGAAATACGATTACGAAACGGTGTGCCTGCACCAATGGCGCGAATTCCTGGGGATCCAATAATTCCACGAAACATTGATAAAGTTTTCGCCGGGAGCCATTCGAAAGATTGCGGCTCCTCACCGCATGCGTTAAACGCAGCAATTAACACGTGACGCTCAAACAGGGCTTTGAATCATGGCCGATACAAAACATGCGCCGCATGGGGGCTATAGTCCGGATATGGACGGCCGCGCTCATGAAGCGACCTACAACGGATTCATTCAGTTTGCTGAAATCGCGACAGCTGTCGTCATCTGCCACGTCCTCGCGCTGGCCGTCGGCGGCATCAAGCACGCTTGGCTGACAGCGATCTTCGGCGTCGTCCTCTCCCTGGCCGCAGGCGGGCTTGGGGCCATGGCTCCGTCCATCGGAGTGCGGGCTCCCGCAGCGGTTGGCGTTCTTCTCCTCCTAGCGCTCGTCTTCTACTGAGCAGCGGGAGTTTCCACCATACGAGACAAGAGCTTGATCTCAAGCCGTTGACCAGATCGCAGGGGGGCTAAAATGCGGATTGCCGTTCTCTCCGAAACCGATGGAGCGGAGACCCGTGTTTCCGCCACCCCTGAGACGGTCAAGAAATACAAAACGCTCGGCGCGGACGTGGTCGTCCAGGCCGGTGCCGGCGCCAAGGCCGGCATCCCCGATGCCGAGTTCGAGGCCGCAGGCGCCTCGATGGCGGTGAGTGCCGCTGAGGCCCTCAAGGATGCCGACGTCATCCTGAAGGTCCGCCGCCCGGCCGAGGGCGAACTGTCCGGTGCCAAGCCCGGCGCCCTCGTGATCGCCATCATGGATCCCTACGGCCAGGACGCCGCTCTCAAGGCCTTGGCCGACGCCAAAGTTTCAGCCTTCTCCATGGAGCTGATGCCCCGCATCACCCGCGCGCAGGTGATGGACGTGCTGTCCTCCCAGGCCAATCTCGCGGGCTACCGGGCCGTTATCGATGCCACGGCCGAATACGGCCGCGCCATTCCGATGATGATGACCGCAGCCGGCACCGTGCCGGCGGCCCGCATCTTCGTCATGGGCGCGGGCGTCGCCGGCCTCCAGGCCGTTGCCACGGCCCGCCGCCTCGGCGCGGTGGTCACCGCCACGGACGTGCGCCCCGCCGCCAAGGAGCAGGTGGAGAGCCTAGGCGCCAAGTTCATTGCGGTCGAGGACGAGGAGTTCAAGCAGGCCGAGACCGCCGGCGGCTATGCCAAGGAAATGTCGGCCGAGTACCGGGCCAAGCAGGCCGAACTGGTCACATCCCATATCGCCAAGCAGGACATCGTCATCACCACGGCCCTGATCCCCGGCCGCCCAGCCCCCAAGCTCATCACCCGCGCTATGGTCGAATCCATGAAGCCGGGCTCGGTGATCGTGGATCTCGCGGTGGAGCGCGGCGGCAATGTGGAGCTGGCTCAGGCCGGACAGGTGGTGGACCATAACGGCGTGAAGATCGTGGGCCACCTCAACGTGCCCGGGCGCCTCGCCGCCACGGCGTCCAGCCTCTACGCGAAGAATCTCTATGCCTTCGTCGAGACGCTGGTGAACAAGGACACCAAGGAACTGGCCGTAAAATGGGACGACGAGCTGGTCAAGGCTACCTGCCTGACCCGTGACGGCGCCATCGTTCACACCGCCTTCCAGCCGACCGCTTAAACCGTCCAGGGGAGGACATCATGGCACTCACGCCCGAACAGGCTGTCGAGCAGGCCCGAGCGGCGGCCGAGGCCGCCCGCCGCGCCGCTGAATCGGCCCAGAGCATCGCCGATCAGCTGGCCGACACGGCAGGCCACGCGGCCGCGGCCGTCACCCACGGGGCGGTGGACCCCACGGTGTTTCGCCTGGCCATCTTCGTGCTGGCGATCTTCGTCGGCTATTACGTGGTCTGGCAGGTGACGCCGGCGCTGCATACGCCGCTCATGTCGGTGACCAACGCCATCTCGTCGGTGATCGTGGTGGGTGCCGTCCTGGCGGTGGGCGTCAACGTGGCCCCCAGCCTCGGCGAAGGGCCGATCTGGGCCCGGGCGCTCGGCTTCATCGGCCTGATCCTGGCGGCCATCAACATCTTCGGCGGCTTCCTGGTGACCCAGCGCATGCTCGCCATGTACCGCAAGAAGGGGTGAGGCGATGTCGGCCAATCTAGCCTCGATCCTCTATCTCGTTTCGGGTGTCCTGTTCATCCTGGCCCTCAGGGGCCTGTCGCACCCCACCACCTCCCGGCAGGGCAACCTCTACGGCATGGTGGGCATGGGGATCGCGATCCTCACCACCCTGTTCGTCTCGCCGCCGAACGGCTTCGGCGGCTGGGCGCTGGTGATCTTAGGGCTCGCCATCGGCGGCGGCATCGGCGCGGTGATCGCCCGACGCGTACCCATGACGGCGATGCCGCAGTTGGTCGCTGCCTTCCACTCCCTGGTGGGCTTGGCCGCCGTGCTGGTGGCGGCAGGCGCGCTCTATGCACCCCAGGCCTTCGGCATCGGCGCAAAAGGCACCATCCACGGCGGCTCGCTGTTCGAGATGGCTCTGGGTGTCGCCATCGGTGCCATTACCTTCACCGGCTCCGTGATCGCGTTTCTGAAGCTTGACGGCCGCATGTCCGGCAAGCCGATCATGTTGCCGAGCCGTCACCTCATCAACATCAGCCTCGGGCTCCTGCTGCTGGTGCTGCTCGTCGCCTTCATCCGCACCGAGAGCCACGCGGCCTTCTGGCTGATCGTGCTGGTTTCCTTCGTGCTCGGCGTCACGCTCATCATTCCCATCGGCGGCGCGGACATGCCGGTGGTGGTGTCGATGCTCAACTCCTATTCGGGCTGGGCGGCGGCGGGCATCGGCTTCACGCTGGGCAACCTCGCGCTCATTATTACCGGCGCGCTGGTGGGCTCCTCGGGCGCGATCCTGTCCTACATCATGTGCAAGGGCATGAACCGCTCCTTCATCTCCGTGATCCTCGGCGGATTCGGCGGCGAGACCGCCGGCGCGGCCGCCGGCGCGGTCGAGACGCGGCCGGTGAAGCAGGGCTCGGCGGACGATGCCGCCTTCATCATGAAGAACGCCTCCAAGGTCATCATCGTGCCAGGCTACGGCATGGCGGTGGCGCAGGCGCAGCATGCGCTGCGCGAAATGGCGGACGAACTGAAGGCGGAAGGCGTCGAGGTGAAGTACGCCATCCACCCGGTGGCGGGCCGCATGCCCGGCCACATGAACGTGCTGCTCGCCGAAGCCAATGTGCCCTACGACGAAGTGTTCGAGCTCGAGGACATCAACGGCGAGTTCGCCCAGGCCGATGTGGCCTTCGTGATCGGCGCCAACGACGTGACCAACCCGGCGGCCAAGACCGATCCGGCTTCGCCCATCTTCGGCATGCCGATCCTCGACGTGGAGCGCGCCAAAACCGTGCTGTTCATCAAGCGCGGCATGGGCTCGGGCTATGCGGGCGTGGAAAACGAGTTGTTCTTCCGAGACAACACCATGATGCTCTTCGGCGACGCCAAGAAGGTGGTCGACGAGGTTCTGAAGAACCTCTAGTCGGGTGGTCAGAGACGCGCTTCATGCCCGGCCTCGTGCCGGGCATTTTGTTTGGGATCGACCTCTCCCTTGTCATTCCGGGGCGCCGCAGGCGAGCCCGGAATCCATAACCGCTTATGATGCAGAACGAGGCCCAACGCTGAGGGCCTTCTCTTGAGCCGTCGTGTTTATGGATTCCGGGCTCTCGCTAACGCTCGCCCCGGAATGACAGTGGAACGGTGACGGAAAACGCGAAATCTGTTTTAACGCCGTTTCTGTTGCGCCAGACGGATCTCTCCATGCCCTCTATCACCCTTCGCACCGCTCTTCCTGCCGACCGGGGCACCGTCGTCGAGCTGATCCACCAGCTCAATGTCTTCGAGGCCGATCTCGTGGGCGACCGTCGGCGCGACTATCGGGCGGCCGAGGAATATTACGATGAGCTGATGCAACGCCTGTCCCGCCGCAATGGCCGCATCGTCCTGGCAGAGGCGGAGAGGGTCGTCGTTGCCGCGATGGGCTTCTCCCTCGACCAGGATGCGGCTTACGTGATCGACGATGTGCGCAACCACGGCACGGTCACCGATCTGATCGTGCATAACAATTGGCGTGGGCAGGGCATCGGCCAGTTGCTCCTGAACGAGGCCGAGCGCCTGACGAAAGAAGCCGGGCACAAGCGCCTCGTCATCGGGGCTCTCATGGCCAACGAGCGCGCCGAGCGCACCTACCGGGCCTTCGGCTTCGCGCCCTACGTGTCGGTTCTGTCGAAGGAGCTGTGAGGCGCAGGATACGCCTCCTCCCACGCCATCAGCACCGTCAGTTTCGGCCAGCGGGCGGGCCAATCCTTTGCCATGACCCGCTCGCGATAGACATCGATCTTGTGCCCGAAGACAATAGACGGTCGCACGATCAGGTTCACGAGGTCGCCGGCACCATAGGGCGCTATCAACTCCACCGTCCTTCCGGTTGATCGCGCCGCGACAGCGGTAGCGGTCTCCGCCCAATGGGCGACGGCATCGAGCGTGTTGCGGTAGGGCGCATCTCCATTGCGCAGGTGCATGCGCGCCTGGTTCTTCACCGACCAGGGGATGCCGGGCGCCAAGGCACGAAGCCGGCGCTCGATCCCGGCCTCCCGCTCCTTGCCGGTGTCATGGGGATCGAAGAACAGCACGTCCACATCGGCGAGCCGTGTCACGTCGATGGGTCGCCCATGCAGCACGTCCCAGACGCTGTTGCGGATGAAGCCTGCGCCGATCCAGGCATCGGGAAGCCCGAGGCTCTCCACATAGACAAGAAGCGCATGCGAGGCTGCATGCGCTTCGAGAAGCCGTTCGATGTCGGAGACCGTCCGCAGGGGAGGGGCGGGGTTCATGCCGCCACTCCAGAGAGCTTAGGAACGGAACAGGCCAGCGACACCGCCGCCCTGCAGGCGCGACGAGCCCTGGCGGGCGACGCTGTTGCTGTTGTCGATGGACAGTGCCCGCGTATAGCTCTCGAGCGCCTGGCTCCGGTCACCCTTGCGCTCCATGGCCACGCCGCGCCACGCCCAGGAATTGGCGTCCTTGGAATCGACGTTGAGGGCGGCGTTGAAGTCCTCGATGGCCTTGTCGTACTGGTTCGTCGCCACGAGGCTCTGGCCGCGGGCCGCATAGGGCGCGCCCACGAAGGGGTTGCGGTCGATGGTGGCGTCGAAGTCGAGGATCGCCTGCTGGTGCATGCCCTGGCGCTGATAGAGCAGGCCGCGGGAGTGAAGAGCCTCGGCCGATTCGGGCAGGAGGCGGGTGGCCATGTTCAGGTCGCTGAGGGCTTCCTGGAACTGGTTCTGCGCCCGGTAGAGATTGGCGCGGCCGATATAGGCCGGGCCGTAATTCGGATCGGCCTGGATCGCCCGGGAGAAGTCGGCGAGCGCCTGGTCGTTGCGGTTCGTCTGGCGCAGGGCCAGCGCCCGGTTGGTATAGGCCGGCGCATAGTTCGGATCGAGCTGCACCGCCTTGGTGAAGTCGGTCATCGCGCTGCTGTAGTTGCCCACGCGGGCATAGGCCGCGCCGCGGGTGTTGTAGGCGCTCGGGTCGTTGGGATTGCGCTGGATCACGTCCGACAGGGACGCGATGTTGACCGTGCTCGTGCCTTGCGTGTCCTCCTCCACCACGGCGATGCGCTGGGCAGGGCCGCTGCTCGTCGTTCCGCAGGCGGAGAGGCCAAGGGCAACAAGGGTCAGGCTCAAGGGGGCAAAACGGCGGATCGATGGGGCGAACACGTTCGTCTCCAGCTTCTTACTCGGTACCAGGAAGCGGCACTCTGGCGGGAAATCCTTAACAGCCGTGAAACAAGGCATCAAAAAGGCGTTTTGGAGGGGAGTTTGCCTCTAAGGCGGAGCATCGGGTCGCAGGAAGCAAGGCCCAGACATGCAAACAGCGCCCCGCTTGACGCGAAGGCGCTGGTTCACAACCGATAGGCCAAGCCCCGGAGGGCCTGAAAAGCTTAGCGGGTCGGGCGGGGCTTCGAAGGCAGAAGGCCTTCGCGCTGCATGCGCTTGCGGATCAGCTTGCGGGCGCGACGAACGGCCTCAGCCTTCTCGCGGGCCTTCTTCTCAGACGGCTTCTCGTAATGACCGCGAAGCTTCATCTCGCGGAAGATGCCCTCACGCTGCATCTTCTTCTTGAGAGCGCGGAGCGCCTGATCGACGTTGTTATCCCGGACAAGAACCTGCACGCGAATTCCTCGTATTTGAACCGTTTCGATTGTGATAAAAAACAAAGGAGGCGCGTCAGGCGCACCTCTATCTGGCCGGCGTCAGTATCAGAAGAAGCCTTGCCTGTCCAGGGTTGCCTCTCAAGAAAAGCGCCGGGCCAGAGAAACAACGGCCGGGTCCGAAAAAGGTTCAGTCCCGCTCCGGAAAGACCCTGGTCACATGTCCCATCTTGCGGCCGGCTCGCGCCTCGGCCTTGCCGTAGAGGTGCAGATGGGCTCCCGGTTCGGCCAGGATTTCCTCCCAGGCATCCGCATCGTGCCCGATCAAGTTCTTCATCTCGACCCGTCCGAGGCGGGCGGTGCTGCCGAGCGGCCAGCCGCAGACGGCCCGCACATGCTGCTCGAACTGCGAGGTCGCGGCGCCGCCCAGGGTCCAGTGTCCCGAATTGTGCACGCGCGGGGCGATCTCGTTCACCACGAGGCGCTCGCGCCCGCCTTCCGTGACCAGGAACATCTCGACGGCGAGCACGCCCACGTAATCCAAGGCATCCGCAATGGAGCGGGCAATGTGGACGGCCTGCTCCTCCGTGCCCCGCGAGACGCCCGCGGGGACCCGGGTGGTGTCCAGAATGTGGTGGCGGTGCTCGTTGGCGCACAGGTCGTAGGCCGCAAAGGCCCCGGAGGCGGTGCGGGCGGCGACCACGGAGACCTCCCGCTCGAAGGGAACGAAGCCTTCGATGATGGAGGAGGCGCGGCCAATCTCCGCCCAGGCGGCTGCGGGATCGATATCGGGCCGGATCATCACCTGCCCCTTGCCGTCATAGCCGAAGCGCCGGGTCTTGAGCACGGCGGGCCGGCCGATTCGCTCCAGCGCCTCGGCGAGCTCTGCCTCGTCCGAGAAGGTCGCGAATGGGGCAACGTCGATGCCGAGCCCTGAGATGAAGCTCTTTTCCAGGAACCGGTCCTGCGACACGGCCAGGGCCTGGGCATTGGGCGCCAGCAGGGTATGGGCGCTCAAGGTTGCAGCGGTCTCGCTCGGCACGTTCTCGAATTCATACGTGACCACGTCCACTGCCTTGGCGAAGCGCACCAAGTTCGCCTCATCCTCGTAAGCCGCGATGGTGCACTCGGCCGCCACCTCGAAGGCAGGGCTGTTCTCGTCCGGGGCATAGACATGGGTTCTGAGCCCCAGCTGGGCCGCCGCCATGGCGATCATGCGGCCGAGCTGGCCGCCGCCGAGAATGCCGAGGGTGCAGCCGGGGCGGATCATGCGCGTGTCAGCTTTCATCGGAGGGGCGCTCGGCCACGCTGTCGCTCTGGCGCGTGCGCCATGCGTCGAGGCGTTCGGCGAGTGCAGGATCGTGGAGGGCGAGCACGGCTGCGGCGAGGAGCGCCGCATTGACGGCGCCCGCCCGGCCGATCGCCAGGGTCCCGACCGGGATGCCGGCCGGCATCTGCACGATGGAGAGCAGGCTGTCCTGGCCCGAAAGAGCCTTGGATTCCACGGGCACGCCGAAGACAGGCAAGGGGGTCATGGCGGCGGTCATGCCGGGCAGGTGCGCCGCGCCTCCGGCACCCGCGATGATCACCTGGAAACCGTCGGCCTTGGCCTTCTTGGCGAAGGCATAGAGCCGGTCCGGGGTGCGGTGGGCGGAAACGATGCGGGCGTCGTAAGGAATGCCCAGCGCCGCCAGCGTCTCGGCGGCATGGCGCATGGTCGCCCAGTCGGACTGGCTGCCCATGATGATGGCAATGGGGGTTCCCGCCATGGCGTGGCTCCGGCTAGAGCATCGTGCGGAAAAGTGGACCCGGTTTTCCGCTCCGAACGACGCTCTCGATTATAGAGGAAGCATCGGATGGATCCAAAAAGTGCAAGTCCACTTTTGGGTCCGATGCTTTAGGCCTTGGACCTCCAGCCCGAATAGCGAAGGCTCCCCTGGCAGGCAAGGGCGATACAGGTTTAGGGGCAGGAATTCTCAGGCGATGATGTCGGGGGTGAGCTGGTCTTCCAGCCGGATGATCTGGTCCTTGAGGGCGAGTTTGCGCTTCTTCAGGCGCTGAACCTGCAGCTGGTCGCCGGCGACCATGCTCTCCAGGGCGTCGATGGCCATGTCGAGATCACGGTGTTCCTGCTTGAGGCGGGCCAATTCCGCTTCCATTTCAGCAAATTCGGTCATTCAAAATACCCAAAGCATCGGACCCAAAAGTGGTCTCCACTTTTGGGATTGATCCGATGCTCAATCCCTTAAGCGGCGCATCGTTGGGTGCGGAAAACCGGGTCCACTTTTCCGCACGATGCGCTAGAGCCAAGCCGTCTCGAGTGCCAGGCCAAGAGGGGCAGAAGTATGCTCTGCGGGTCTGTGGAGAGCAAGATCGCCCGAGCATCTTCTACTCTCGATTTCGCAAATTTTGCCTTCGACTCGCCACACTCTGGCTGCCACAATATCCGGGTCAGAGACACATAGGAGGAACTGACATGCCGCTGCAGAATCACCTGACGGAACTGGAACGGAAGCATCGGGCTCTCGAGCGTGAAATCCAGGACACCCTCAACCGACCCTCCGCAGATGACATGAGGCTGGCAGAACTCAAGCGAAAGAAGCTTCAGCTCAAAGATGAGATTTCTCGGCTGAGAAGCTCCGAATCGGCGGTGCACTAGCCGCGCGTATCCTCGACAATCCCTGATGAAGCCGTCGCATCATCCAGGAGCGGCGGCTTTTTCTTGGCCGCTTCTTCCGCGGCCGCTTCAGAGAAGCGCATTCGCCCCGTCATAGACGAGCTTGGCTCCCACGAAGACCAGAAGCACATAAACGGCCGTATAGAAGAGCTGGCCGGAGACGCGCCGCACCAGAAGCACTCCCGCCCAGGTGGAGGCGATCGCCACGGGAAACAGGGCGCCGGCGGTCGCCATGTTCTCGGCCGTGAACTGGCCCAGCGCCAGATAGGGCGGCACCTTGATCCAGTTGATCAGCGCGAACACGACCGCGCCCGTGCCGACGAGGACGTCCCGCGGCAGGCGCTGCGGCATCACGTAGATCTGGAAGGGCGGGCCGCCCGCATGGGCAATCATGCTGGTGAACCCGGTCACCCAGCCCCAGAACATGCCGCGCGGCACGTCGGCAGGCGTTGCCTTCGGCTCCCGTCCTCCGCGCTCCAGCACCAGGCGGCGGACCGCGAAGGCGATGGAGATCAGGCCCACGGCAAGCTTGATCGCCGCGTCCGACACCTGGGCCGCCAGGAGGTAGCCGGTGAGAATGCCCGAGATGGCGCCCACGACCAGGATGACCACGTTGCGCCGGTCCCAGGTGTAGCGATAGGCCCAGACCGAGACCACGTCCTGCACGATCAGGATCGGCAGGGTGATGGCCGCCGCCTGCACGGGCGAGACCACTAGGGCCATGAGCGGCAGGGAGAGCATCCCCAGGCCCGAGAATCCGCCCTTGGCGAGGCCCAGAAGCGTCACGGCGGGAATCGCCGCGGCATAGAAGAGAGGATCGGTAATCACACGGGAACTCGCCGAAAGCAGGACTCGCCGAAAGTCTCCGCTGACCACGACGCAACCGCCTGCTACCACAGCAGCCATTCGAAGTCTCATGCCGTGAACGCAACGGGGAAGCGCCATGTCATCGACCCAAAGCCGTTATCATGAGGTCTATGCCGGCTGGAAAGCCGATCCGGAAGGGTTCTGGGCCGAGGCCGCGCGCGAGATCGACTGGATCAAGCCAGCCGACAAGATCTTCGACGCCACATTGGGCGCCTATGGCACGTGGTTCACGGGAGCGGTCTGCAACACCTGCTACAATGCCGTCGACCGGCATGCGGCGACCCGCGGCGATCAGGCGGCGATCACCTACGACAGCCCCGTGACGAATTCGAAGCGCAGCATTTCCTATGCCGAGCTGCGCGACGAGGTGGCGACGCTTGCCGCCGTGCTGCAGGACATGGGTGTTCAAAAGGGTGACCGCGTCGTCATTTACATGCCGATGATCCCGGAGGCGGCCTTCGCCATGCTGGCCTGCGCCCGCATCGGCGCCATCCACTCGGTGGTGTTCGGCGGCTTTGCCGCGAAGGAACTCGCCACCCGCATCGATGACGCCAAGCCGAAGGTGATCCTCTCCGCTTCCTGCGGCATCGAGGGCGCCCGCACGATCCCCTATAAGCCGCTCCTGGACGAGGCGATCACGCTCTCAGCCTCGAAGCCCGATGCCTGTCTCGTCTACCAGCGGCCGCAATGCGAGGCCTCCCTTGTCGAGGGCCGCGACCTGGACTGGCAGAAGGCGGTCGCAGACGCCCGGCAGGCCGGCAAGCAGGCCGAGTGCGTGCCGGTCGCCTCCACCGATCCGCTCTACGTGCTCTACACCTCGGGCACGACCGGAAAACCCAAAGGCGTCGTGCGCGACAACGGCGGCTACATGGTCGCGCTGAAATGGTCCATGGGGAACTTCTTCGGCGTTCAACCGGGCGAGGTGTTCTGGGCGGCTTCCGACGTGGGCTGGGTGGTCGGCCATTCCTACATCGTCTACGGCCCGCTGCTCCATGGCTGCACGGCGATCCTCTACGAGGGCAAGCCCGTGGGCACGCCCGATGCCGGGGCCTATTGGCGGGTGATCGCCGACCACGGGGTCGTGACCCTGTTCACCGCGCCGACTGCCTTCCGGGCGATCAAGAAGGAGGATCCCGGTGCGGCGCTCCTGAAGCAGTACGATCTCTCGGCCTTCCGCGCCCTGTTCCTTGCCGGCGAGCGGGCCGATCCCGACACAGTGAAATGGGCCGAAGACATCCTGCAGGTTCCGGTCATCGACCATTGGTGGCAGACGGAGACCGGCTGGCCGGTGGTCGGCAATCCGCTGGGTTTAGGCGCGCTTCCGGTCAAGCACGGTTCGCCCACGGTGCCTTTGCCGGGCTACACGGTTGAGGTGCTGGACGAGGGCGGCAAGCCTGTCGCGCCCAGCACCATGGGCGCCATCGTCATCAAGCTGCCGCTCCCGCCCGGCGCCCTGCCGACCCTCTGGCAGGCGGAAGAGCGGTTCCGGGACGCCTATCTTTCCGTCTATCCCGGCTACTACAACACCTCGGATGCGGGCTACATCGACGAGGACGGCTATGTCTGGGTGATGGGCCGCACGGACGACATCATCAACGTGGCGGGCCACCGCCTCTCGACCGGCGGCATGGAGGAGGTCCTGGCCTCCCATCCGGCGGTTGCCGAATGCGCCGTCATCGGCGTGAAGGATGCGCTCAAGGGCGAAGTGCCCTGCGGCTTCGTGGTGCTGAAATCCGGCGTGCAGAAGACCCCTGAGGAGATTGAGAAGGATCTCATTGGCCTCGTGCGCGAAAAGATCGGGCCTGTGGCCGCCTTCAAGCTCGCCATCACCGTGCCGCGGCTGCCCAAGACCCGCTCCGGCAAGATCCTGCGCGGCACCATGAAGAAAATCGCCGACGGCGATCCCTGGACCACGCCGGCCACCATCGATGATCCGATCATCTTGGAGGAGATCGGGGAGGTGCTGAAGGCGAGGGGAGTGACGGGGTAAGGCTGCAGGCGTCATCCCGGACGGCGAAACCGATCCGGGATCAGGGGCGGAATAGAGCGCCGGAAGCTCAACGCTGTCATCCCCGCGCAGGCGGGGATCCATAAATGCCGACATCTCAGAATAGGGCGAACCGCGTTGCGCCTCTTGCTGCATCGTCAGCGGTTATGGATCCCGGGCTCTGCTCCGCAGCCCCGGGATGACAATGCTAGACTGGTTTACGCGATACTGGATCTGCGCTGCGCTTCGTCCGGGATGACCACAGGGCACAAACGAAAAGGCCCGGATCGCTCCGGGCCTTTTGCTTGAACCTTATTCCTCGTCTTCGTCGTCGCGCTTGAGCGTCTTGAGCTTGGCGAAGACGGAGTTGACGTCGATGGCCTCTTCCTCGACCGGCTTCGGGCGGCTCATGTCGGCGAAGGGGTCGGCGGGCCGCTCGGGCGCCGTGGAGACTTCCGCCGGCATCAGGGTGCCGCCATGCTCCTGGGCTTCTACCTGCGGACGGTCCTTGGCGGCGCGCTGCACCTCGAAATCGAGATCGATCTGCGAGCACAGGCCGAGCGTCACCGGGTCCATGGGGGTGAGGCTCGCGGAGTTCCAGTGGGTGCGCTCGCGAACCTGCTGGATCGTGGTCTTGGTGGTGCCCACCAGCCGCATGATCTGCGCGTCCTTGAGCTCCGGGTGGTTGCGCACGAGCCAGAGGATCGCGTTCGGACGGTCGTGGCGGCGCGACACGGGCGTGTAGCGCGGACCCTTCTTGACGCGCTTCTGCTCCGGCAGCTTCACGCGGGATTCAGCGAGGCGGAGGCGGTGGTTCGTGTCCCCTTGCGCCTTCTCGATCTCTTCGCGGGTCAGCTGGCCCATGCTGATGGGGTCGGCACCCTTGATGCCCGCCGCCACTTCACCGTCGGCAATGCCCTTCACCTCGAGCGGGTGGAGCTTGCAGAAGTCGGCGATCTGATCGAACGACAGCGATGTATTCTCGACGAGCCAAACGGCCGTCGCCTTCGGCATCAGCGGTCCCTGGGACATGTAAGCGAACCTCCTTCAGGCCGGGCGCCGGACATTTCGGCGCCGCGCGGCAAAACTCTCTTGCGCTCCGAACCGGTGCGGACCGGAGCATCTCGTCTCACGATGTGAGGGAAACGGGGTGATTATAGGGATCGTGCCGCGATGTTGCAAACTTTTGAGCATCGGACCGGGAAATTGGTTTCAGATTGTCCGGTCCGACGCTCCGCCCTGTCGCTAGAGCCTCAAGACGATCTTCCCGATATGCTCGCCCCCGTCCATGCGGGCATGGGCCTTGACCACGTCCTCGAAGGCAAAGGTTGAGTCCATCACGGGCCGGCAGCGTCCCTGGGCGAGAAGCGGCCAGACCTTGTCCTCGAGCGCGCGGGCGATGACTGCCTTTTCCGCCGGCGAACGGGGCCGCAGGGTCGAACCCGTGTGGGTGAGCCGCTTGACCATGAGCCGGCGGAAATCGACCTCGACCTTGGGGTTTTGCAGGAAGGCGATCTGCACGATCCGCCCGTCCTGGGCCGCCGCGTCGTAGTTCCGGGTGATGTAGTCGCCGCCCACCATGTCGAGGATCAGGTCCGCCCCCCGGCCGCCGGTGGCCTCCTTCACGGCCGCCACGAAGTCCTGGCTTCGGTAATTGACCGCCACGTCGGCCCCGAGACGCAGGCAGGCGTCGCATTTGTCCCGGGTTCCGGCCGTGGCAATGACCGTGGTCCCGAAGGCCTTGGCGAGCTGGATCGCCGTGGTGCCGATGCCCGAGGTGCCGCCATGGACCAGGAAGGTCTCGCCGGCCTGGAGGCGGCCCCGGTCGAACACGTTGGTCCAGACGGTGAAATAGGTTTCCGGAATCGCCCCGGCCTCCTCGTAGGAGAGGCCTGGAGGAACCGGCAGGGCATTGCTCTCGTGCACGACCGCATATTCCGCATAGCCCCCGCCCGGCACCAGAGCCATGACGGGCTCGCCGACAGAGAAACGCCCTGCGCTGGGACCTACGGCCACCACCTCGCCGGCGACTTCGAGCCCGAGGATATCCGGTGCTCCGGGCGGCGGCGGATAGCCGCCCTGGCGCTGGATCACGTCGGGGCGGTTCACGCCCGCCGCCTTCACGCGCACCAGGATTTCACCGTCTCCGGGCCGGGGGACGGGGCGCTGCACGACCTTGAGGACCTCGGGTCCGCCGCTTCCTTCCGCGACGACGGCGCGCATCATGTCCGGAATCTGCCCCATTTTTCCCTCCTTTGGTCAACAAGCTCCCGGGATATAGGCCCCGTTGGCAAGGAATACATGTCGAACTAACCTCACGACCAACCTTGAAGAGGAGAATGCCATGGCCCTCGATCCTTTCGCCGATGAACCGCGGCGCATCGTCAGCGGACACGAAATCGGCCAGGACCTGTCGATGCTCTCCATCGACGAGCTTGATGAGCGTGTCGAGATGCTCGAGCGGGAGATTTCCCGCCTCAAGGAGGCGAGGGCCAAGAAGGAAAACTCCATGGCTGCCGCGAGCGCCTTCTTCAAGCTCGGGCAGGCCTGAGGGCATTTAACTGCGCATTAACCATTCTCAAGCATGAATACGGCATCCAGGTCTCTCCCTGGATGTCGAGTGGCTTAGAGGCCCACTCTGTTTGACGCTTCCCTGTTAGACTTCAAGAGCCGCCAAGAGCGGCTCAATTTTTTAGTGCATCGGACCAAAAAGTGGATCTGCACTTTTGGGATCCATCCGATGCATTTTACCTTGCGCGGTTTTGGCGCGAAAAACCGGAACCGCTTTTCCGCCCGATGCGCCGGCTTAACCTTAAGAAGAGGTTACCGAGGCAAGTCTGCGCGGACCGTCCTATAATCCTCTCATCAGTTGCAGCCCTCCGCTCCCGGCGGGGGACAGGTCTTTGGGAGAGACGCGTGAACGAGCCCGACGTGATCCAGCTTGGTGTCGATCCTGTCCGGTTCGGGCAGAGCTTCGTGGGGTCCGATGCTTTCCGAGCCCTGTTCCAGGAAGGCATGGAGCTGATCGAGGAAACGGCCGCCTATCTGGACGGTCCGGGCCGGGAGGAATCCCGTCACCTGGAGCGCCAGACGAGTCTCGTCTATGCCAGCGAGAGCATGCGGCTCACCACCCGCCTGATGCAGGTCGCCTCCTGGCTCCTGCTGCAGCGTGCGGTGGCTGAAGGGGAGATCTCCCCCGATCAGGCTCAGACCGAGAAGAACAGGGTCCGGCTGAACTCGCCGGACACCAAAACGAGCATCGAAGACTATGAGGCTCTTCCGGAGCGCCTGCGGGATCTGATCGGCCTCGCGACCCGCCTCCACGCCCGGATCCTCCATCTGGAGCGCCTGATCGCCGAGGCAGGATCTGCTCCCCAGACGGCCTCCGCCAATCCTGTGGCCGCCCAGCTGGGCATGCTGCAAAAGGTTTTCGGGTCGGCGGAGTAAGAATAGAGCGCTTCGCGCCTCCTCAGGATGAGGTTGCTGGAAGTCCTGCCAGCAACGAAAAAGCCCCGCCGAAGCGGGGCTTTTTGTATTCCGGGTGAAACAACCTGCGCGAGGCGCCCGGTTACTTCTTGGCGCCGAGGCCCAGGCCGGCGAACTTCGAGTTGAAGCGCGACACGCGGCCGCCGCGGTCGAGCAGCTGCTGCGAACCGCCGGTCCAGGCCGGGTGGGTGCTCGGGTCAATGTCGAGGTTGAGGGTGTCGCCCTCTTTGCCGTAGGTCGACCGGGTCTGATATTCGGTGCCGTTGGTCAGGACCACTTTGATGAAGTGGTAATCGGGATGTTCGGTTGCTTTGCGCGCCATTGCCATAGTCCTTCTCGCGGCCAGCCAAGTCTGGTCAGCCCGCAATGTGAGATCGAGCCTGAATTGATGAATGCGCGCCTATACCTCACTTAAGGGGTTGAAACAAGCCGGAGCAAAGGTGCTAAACCGTCCCAGAGCACTTTTCAGTGAGGTGAGCCCGGTTCGCTCCCGGAAATTGAGACAGCTCAAGAGAAAAGGCTTGCTTCCATGCCATTGGAAACAGCCCAACCCGCGAATTTTCGTCAACGAAGGCTGACATGGCCGATTTGCCCTCCGACCCGTCCCGCTCCAAGGCCGCGCTCAGCGCTCTGAAACCGCTCATCCCCTACGGTCTCGCTTACAAGGGCAGGATCGCCGCAGCGCTGGCGGCCCTCATTCTGGCCTCCGCGGCCACGCTCATCGTTCCCATCGCCGTTCGCCGGGTGATCGATTTCGGCTTCTCGGACCAGGGCCGCGACTACATTAATGCCTATTTCCTCCTCCTGATCGGGGTTGTGGGCATGCTCGCCCTGGCCAGCGCGTTCCGCTATTACTGCGTCATCACCCTGGGCGAGCGGGTGGTGGCGGACCTGCGCTCCGCCGTGTTCCGGCACCTGACCTCCCTCGATCCGGCTTTCTTCGATCAGACCAAGAGCGGCGAGATCGTCTCGCGGCTCACCGCCGACACCACCCAAGTCAAGGCGGCCTTCGGGGTCAGCATCTCGATCGCGCTGCGCAACCTTTTCCTGTTTCTGGGCGCAACGGTGCTCATGATCGTCACGAGCCCGAAGCTCTCGGCCCTCGTGCTGCTTGCCATCCCGGTCATCATCCTGCCGCTCGTGTTTTCGGGCCGCGCCGTGCGGCGGCGGTCGCGGGCGGCGCAGGATCGCCTCGCCGACGCCTCGGCCTATGCGGCGGAAGCCGTTGGGGCCGTGCGCACCATGCAGGCCTTCGGCATGGAACGGGCCACCGCGTCCAACTTCGCCGCCGCCGCCGAGGAGGCGTTCAGTGCGGCCCGGCTCTCCACCACCATGCGGGCCTTTCTGACGGGCGCGGGCCTCTTCCTGGTTTCGGCCAGCGTGGTGGCGGTGCTCTGGTACGGCGCGCAGGACGTGCTGGCCGGCACCATGACGGGCGGGCGGCTGTCACAGTTCGTGCTCTACGCGGTCTTCGCCGCAAGCTCTCTCGGCCAGCTCTCGGAGGTCTATGGCGAACTCGCGCAAGCCGCCGGCGCGGCGGAGCGATTGGGGGAGATCCTCGCCGCCAAGCCCGCCATCGAAGCACCACGCAACCCGAAGCCCCTGCCGAACCCGCCGCGGGGCACGGTGGCGTTCAAGGACGTGCATTTCGCCTATCCGACCCGCTCTGAACAGCGGGCTCTTCATGGCCTGAATCTCACCGTGAGTTCCGGCGAAAGGGTTGCCATCGTGGGACCTTCGGGCGCCGGCAAGAGCACGATCCTGCAACTGCTCCTGCGCTTCTACGATCCGCAGGGGGGTACGATCTGGGTCGATGGGGTGCCCATCAACGAGGCCGATCCCGTCGCTTTACGCGCCCGCATGGCCCTCGTGCCGCAGGAGCCGACGATCTTCGCCACGAGCGTTCTCGACAACATCCGGTACGGCAAGCCCGAGGCTACGGAGGACGACGTGCGCCGCGCGGCCGAACTCGCCTCCGCCGACGGGTTCATCCGGGCCCTGCCGCAGGGCTACCGGACTCTGATCGGCGAACGCGGCGTGACGCTCTCCGGCGGCCAGCGCCAGCGCCTCGCCATCGCCCGCGCCATCCTTAAGGACGCCCCGATCCTGCTCCTCGACGAGGCCACCTCCGCACTGGATGCGGAGAGCGAGCGCAAGGTGCAAGGCGCCCTCGACCGGCTCATGGAAGGCCGCACCACGCTGGTCATCGCCCACCGCCTCGCCACCGTGCGCTCCGCCGATCGGATCCTCGTCATGGACCAGGGCCGGATCGTCGAGGAGGGAACCCACGAGGCCCTGATCGCCCAGAGCGGCCTCTATGCGCGGCTCGCGCGGCTGCAGTTCACCGGAGAGCAGGGGCACAGCGAGGCTGCGGAGTAGGCAGCGTCGGCGACAGGATTTCTTACTGAGACGTCTGACATCCGGCCGCCTGCCCCCATCCGACTGAAAGGCAATGACTGCGTCAGGTGCTGAAGGGACGAGTTCATCAGTATTCAGGTGAATACAAGAAGTTCACGTGTGAACAATTACATACGTACTATTTCGTAAAGAATATATTCAACCCAGTTTTGTGCTTCTACTTAATCTATCGTTCACTTCTGTGATCGATGGTCGCTCTGCCTGGATACTGTGCGTCGTGGGGGCGCGCGCTTCCCGCGGCGATGCGGGCGGGCCTCTGAAAGACAATGCGTTTTCTCAATAATCTCAAGCTGATCGTCAAACTGGCTATCCCGGCAGCGATCTTCGTGGCCATTGCAATTGGCCTGGTGATGATCGCAAAGAACGGTTTGGATTCTCTCTCGGCGGATACCAAGGAACTGGCTGACGTCGACGCGGCCCGCCTGACAACGATCCTCAAGATCAATGCCGAGGTGAACGAAGCGAGCATTCAGGAAAAGAACCTGATCCTCTATACCTTGGCCGATTCCGAAAAGATGAAGAGCGCCGAGAAGGTGTATCAGCAGTACAGGGCGCTCGTCCTGCAGCATGCTGATGAACTCGTCGCATTGTCCGGCACGGCAGAACGGCGCGTCATCAACGAAACCGTCAAGGCGACTGTTTCCACTTACTTCACCCTGTTGGACAAGAGCGTTGCCCATGCCGTGAAGGATGAGGATGCGGCCGCTCTCCAGATCTCCAACGGCGAGGGACGTGATGCGCGCATCAAGGTCCGGAACCTCCTGAGCGAGCGTGTCGATGCTAACCAGAAGGCCCTCATCGCCGCTGGAGCTGAAGCCGAAGCGCTGGCCGGATCCACGTCCACAACCCTCATGGCCTCATCCGCCATCGGCATTCTCCTGGCGATTGCCCTTCTCGGTTCCATTGTCATCTTCGCCGTTGCGCGTCCTCTTGGTGCGATGACGGGAGCGATGGGCCGGTTGGCTGATGGCGATCTGGACGTGAGCGTCACGGGCACGGAGCGGAAGGACGAGG
>NZ_JAFBID010000008.1 GCF_016811235.1 Microvirga arabica | reverse complement strand
AGCTTGCCGACGTCATCCGCGACGTGCTCGCCGAGGCGGTGGAGGCCGGCGGCTCGACCCTGCGCGACCATGCGCAGGTCGACGGGTCCCTGGGCTACTTCCAGCACTCCTTCCGGGTCTATGACCGGGAGAACGAGCCCTGCATCACACCCGACTGCACCGGGACGGTCACCCGCCTCGTACAGTCCGGCCGCTCGACCTTCTACTGCCCGGAATGCCAGAAACGCTCCTGATCTCGGGGAAAGCCTTCCGATTTTCACTTGCCGGGCTTTTCGCCCTCGCCTACCGGTGTCCCATCATCGAGCAGGAGATGTCCCATGGCTTTTGAGACGATTCTCGCGGAGACGCGCGGCAGGGTGGGGCTCATCACCCTCAATCGGCCACAGGCCCTGAACGCCCTCAATTCCACGCTCCTGGGCGAGGTGAACCAGGCGCTCGACGCCTTCGAAGCGGATCCGAATATCGGTTGCATCATCATCACCGGCTCGGAGAAGGCCTTTGCGGCTGGGGCCGACATCAAGGAGATGGCGGAGCTCAATTATCCGCACACCTACATGGCCGATTTCTTCTCCGGCTGGGAGAAGGTGTCGGGACGGCGCAAGCCCATGATCGCCGCGGTGGCGGGCTTTGCGCTCGGCGGCGGCTGCGAGTTCGCCATGATGTGCGACTTCATCATCGCGGCGGACAACGCCAAGTTCGGCCAGCCGGAGATCAAGCTCGGCGTCATGCCGGGCATGGGCGGCACCCAGCGCCTCACCCGGCTCATCGGCCGGGCCAAGGCCATGGAGATGTGCCTGACGGGCCGCATGATGGGGGCCGAGGAAGCCGAGCGCTCCGGGCTTGTGGCCCGCGTGGTGCCGGCGGCCGACCTCCTCACTGAAGCGATGAAGACGGCCGAGACTATCGCCGGTATGTCGCTGCCCATCGCCATGATGACCAAGGAAACGGTCAACAGGGCCGACGAGGTGTCGCTGTCCGAGGGCATCCGCTTCGAGCGGCGCCTGTTCCATGCCATGTTCGCCACCGCCGACCAGAAGGAAGGCATGGCGGCCTTCGTGGACAAGCGCCCCCCTGAGTTCAAGAACGGCTGATCGTGTTCGACATCGGCTTCGACATGGTCGCGGCGCTCGCCGCGATCTCTTTTCTGGCGGGCTTCGTGGATGCCATTGCCGGCGGCGGCGGGCTTCTCACCGTGCCGGCGCTCATGCTCGCGGGCCTCGATCCGGCGCAGGCGATCGCCACCAACAAGGTGCAGGGCTCGGTGGCGGCGGCCTCCGCCACCTATACCTTCGGCCGCAAGGGCCTGATCGAGTGGGAAAAGGCCTGGGGCTTCACCCTGGTGGCCTTCGCCAGCAGCATCGCGGGAGCATTATGCGTGCAGTTCCTTCCGCGCGCCGTGCTCGAGGTGCTGATCCCGGTCATGCTGATCGCGATGGCGATCTATTTCGCTCTCTCGCGCAAGATGAAGGACGAGGATGCCCATGCCCGCATGACGGCGCTTGCCTTCGGCCTCACGGCGCCCGTGGCCATCGGCTTCTACGACGGCATCTTCGGCCCCGGTGCGGGCTCCTTCTATATGCTCGCCTTCGTGACGCTGCTGGGCTACGGGGTGGTCAAGGCCACGGCCCATACCAAGCTCGTCAATTTCGCGAGCAATTTCGGCAGCCTCCTTCTGTATGCGGCGACCGGCGCTGTGGTATGGCTTTTGGGGATCGCCATGGCCGTGGCATCCCTGCTCGGCGCCCAGGTGGGGGCTCGGCTGGCCATGAGGCTAGGCTCCCGGCTCATCCGCCCGCTCCTGGTCCTGGTGTCGAGCCTGATGGCCCTGAGGCTCCTGCTCGACCCGGCTAACCCCTGGCGCCAGGGCCTTTTGGCGCTTTTTTGACGCGCAAAGGCCTATGGTCGTTGACGTTCGCAGGCATCACGTCTATAAGCCGCCTCACATGAGCCCGCGCGTCCCGCGGGCTCTTCGGTTTCCATGCAATCAACCGATCGCTGCCGGAGCTCTCCCAAGGGCTTGAGCTTGGCCATCGGGATTTTGAAAAGAACGAGGATGGGCCATGGCCAACACCGTGTCCGCCAAGAAGATGACCCGCAAGATCGCGAAGCGCACCGCGATCAACAAGTCGCGTCGCAGCCGCATGCGGACTTTCGTCCGCAAGGTTGAAGAGGCCATCGCGTCCGGCAACCAGACCGAGGCCGCGGCCGCTCTGCGCGCCGCCGAGCCGGAGATGATGCGCGCGGCCCAGAAGGGCATCGTGCACAAGAACACCGCGTCTCGAAAGGTCTCGCGCCTCGCGAGCCGCATCAAGACGCTGAGCGCCTAAAAAGCAGCCCTCAAAGCTGTCTTTTCATCATGGATCAGACCCGGCCGAGAGGCCGGGTTTTTTCGTTTCCGGATCCCGATTTTCAGCGCGAATTTTATCCACACGGGAGCTTGACTTTATCCCCGTGTGACAGGGTGAAAGCTCAACAGCCCGGATTCAAAATGCACATAAAAGATGAAGTGCATTCAACAGCTTAGCAGGCAAAGCTTCGCGAAGCATCAGAATCACTCTCGATTCGGAGTGAATCGGTTGTGAATCAAGGTTGCGCAAAAACTCTTTTTTCGGGCCTGCGCACAGGCTGTGATGACACAGTGAATCAGTTGAAGAGTCAGCGCTTTACAGCTCAGATTCAAAACCTGTGGACGAGGCTGTGAACGCAGCCGGGTGGCTCAAGGAGCTTGCGAGTCGAGTCAGCCATATTGCACGCCTTCCCGCACCCTGTGTAAGGTCAACTTGCTTCAACGGCTCGCCGTTAAGTCATTCACTCAAAGCCTGAATCAAAGACAGCATGTGCGGAGATCAGTCGTTGTTTCATTCTCATAAGAAGCAAGCGAAGGCTCATCCTTTGTCGCGAGGTAAACTTGATAGACCTTGAGTGAAGACAAAGGAGGTGGCAGTTGACGACCATCTCCACTTAAAGAACATCGAATAATCTTTAGTACAATTGGGGGCGCCACGTTTTGGATAACCTGTGAGGCAGCTGTGCCTTGGTGTTCAAGACGGGTCATGCGTGGGGGTTTCGACGGTGTAGCGCGTCGAAGCCTCGTGGAGGAACATTGATGTATCGCAGCGAAGATCACCGCACCTTTGCCGCTCCGAGCGAGAACGGCATGGATGTTCCAGGCGAGCAATCGGCGTCCGAGGTTTGGACGCGGGTCAAGCGCCGCCTTCGGGCCGAACTGGGCGAGGACATCTTCGCCAGCTGGTTCGGACGCCTGGAGCTGGACTCGGTGGTCGAGGGCTGCGCTTATCTGACCGTTCCCACGCGGTTCCTGAAGAGCTGGATCGAATCCCATTACGCCGACCGGGTGCTCGCGGTTTACCGCTCTGAGTCCGGCGACGTGGAGCGCGTGTCCATCGGCGTGCGCAGCACCCTCGGGCGCGATCCCGCAGCCCAGCGCCGGGCGAGCGAAGCGCCGCGCCCAGTGCCGGCTCCTTCCATGGCCATGCCGAGCATGGCCCATGAGATCAAGAGTTCTTCCGCACCCTCGTCTCAGGAGGAACGCGGCGAGGCCGGCGATCTCGGCGGCGCCCCGCTCGATCCACGCCTGACCTTCGAGAGCTTCATTGTCGGCCGCTCCAATGCGCTGGCCCATGCGGCGGCGGATCGGGTCGCCCATGCCCAGAACGGGCAGGCCATCTACAACCCGCTCTATCTCCATGCGGGCGTCGGCCTCGGCAAGACGCATCTTCTGCATGCTATCGGCCATGCGGTGCGCGCCCAGGGCCGCCGGGTGATCTATCTCACGGCCGACCGTTTCATGTACGGCTTCGTCGCCTCCCTGAAGGCGCAGACATCGCTTGCCTTCAAGGAGCGCCTGCGCGGCATCGA
The DNA here is from genome assembly GCF_016811235.1 of Microvirga arabica. Lineage (GTDB taxonomy): Bacteria > Pseudomonadota > Alphaproteobacteria > Rhizobiales > Beijerinckiaceae > Microvirga > Microvirga arabica. The sequence continues at coordinate 132,741 of NZ_JAFBID010000008.1, read as the reverse complement.
CCTGCTCATCATCGACGACGTGCAGTTCATCCAGGGCAAGCAGATCCAGCAGGAATTCGGCCACACCCTGAACGCCCTCATCGATGCGGGCCGCCAGATCGTGATCGCTGCCGACCGACCGCCGGCGGATCTTGAGAATCTCGACGAGCGGGTGCGCTCGCGCCTCGCCGGCGGCCTCGTGGTCGAGGTCAGTGCCCTCGACGAGGCGCTTCGCACCTCGATCCTCACCACCCGCATCGAGGCCCTGAAAACCATCCATCCCACCTTTGAGGTGGGCCCCAGCGTGATTGCCTTCGTGGCCCGCTCCATCACGGCCAACGGCCGCGACCTCGAAGGCGCCGTGAACCGCCTGCTGGCGCACGCGACGCTCACGAACTCCGCCATCACCCTGGAGACCGCCGAGACCGCGATCCGCGATCTCGTGCGCAACCGGGAGCCCAAGCGGGTCAAGATCGAGGACATCCAGAAGCTGGTGGCCTCGCGCTACAACGTCTCCCGCTCCGACATTCTCTCGGAGCGCCGCACCGCCGCCGTGGTGAAGCCGCGCCAGATTGCCATGTACCTGTCCAAGGTGTTGACGTTACGCTCCCTGCCCGAGATCGGCCGCCGCTTCGGCGGGCGCGACCACACCACGGTGCTCCACGCCGTGCGCAAGATCGAGAAGGCTTTGGGGGAGGACCACGCCCTCTCCGACGAGGTCGAGCTCCTCAAGCGCATGCTGCAGGAATAGGGCAATCGAGGCCGGTCTGCCCTGGCGTCAGGGGTTAGAATGGCCCCGGCCTTGCTTTCTCCGCCGACAAAAGCCAATCTTGCTGCCCTGCTTGTCCCGTTCAAGGGCGACCTGCCGCAGGCACGGGCCAAGAATTTCACCGAAACCGGGTATCGAAGGTTATGAGAGTTACCGTTGAGCGCGCCGCTCTGCTGAAGGCGCTGGGGCACGTGCACCGCGTCGTCGAGCGCCGCAACACCATTCCGATCCTGTCCAACATCCTGCTGCGGGCCGGAGAGGGCTCCCTGCGCCTGAAGGCCACGGACCTCGACATCGAGGTGACAGAGACGATCCCGGCCGACATCACGGAGGCCGGCTCCACCACCGTCCCGGCCTACATGATCTACGACATCGTGCGAAAGCTCCCGGACGGGGCGCAGGTCTCCCTCGAGATGACGCCCGACATGGGCCAGATGCAGATCCGCTCCGGCCGCTCGCGCTTCATGCTGCAGGCTCTGCCCGAAAGCGACTTCCCGGATCTCGCCGCCGGCGACCTGCCGCACCGCTTCACGCTGGCGGCCGCCGACCTCAAGCGCCTGATCGAGAAGACGCAGTTCGCGATCTCGACGGAAGAGACGCGCTACTACCTCAACGGCATCTATCTCCACACGCTGGATGCGGGCGGCTCGGTGGTCATGCGCGCCGTCGCCACGGACGGCCATCGTCTCGCTCGCGTCGAGATTCCGGCACCGGGCGGCTCGGAAGGCATGCCCGGCGTCATCATTCCGCGCAAGGCCGTGGCCGAGATCGTCAAGCTCGTGGAAGACGGCTCGGAAAACATCACCATCGAGTTGTCCTCCGCCAAGGTGAGACTGACTTTTGACGGCGTGGTGCTGACCTCCAAGCTCATCGACGGCACCTTCCCCGACTACCAGCGCGTCATCCCGGCCGGGAACGACAAGGTTCTCGTTGTCGAGCGCGCCGATTTCTCGAAGGCCGTGGACCGCGTCTCGACGATCTCGTCGGAGCGTGGCCGTGCCGTGAAGCTCGCGCTGGGCGACGGGCGCCTGACGCTCACCGTCAACAACCCGGATTCGGGCAGCGCAACGGAAGAGCTCGAGGTCGATTACGATGCGGCGCCAATCGATATCGGCTTCAACGCCCGCTACCTCCTCGACATCGCATCTCAGCTCGACGGCGACACGGCCGTGTTCAAGCTCGCCGATCCCGGCTCCCCCACCATCGTCCAAGATCGCGAGGGCGCTGCGGCGCTCTACGTGCTGATGCCGATGCGGGTGTAAACACCTCCTGTCATTCCAGGGCGCCGAAGGCGAGCCCGGAATCCATAACCGCTAACGTTGCAGAACAAGGCACGACGTCGGCCGCTCTTTCTTGGAACGTCGTGTTTATGGATTCCGGGCTCCGCTACGCGGCCCCGGAATGACAGCGGCTGATCTCGTGCTTGATCTTTAGCTCCCGCTCCTGAATGAAGGGGGCGCATGTCCTCCGCCCCCGTCGCTGCTTCCCGAATCGCTCGTCTGATCCTCCAGGATTTCCGCACCTATGCGAGTCTGGACCTCACTGTCTCACGCCCGCTCGTGGCGCTGGTGGGCGAGAACGGGGCCGGCAAGACCAACGTGCTGGAGGCGATCTCGTTGTTCATGCCGGGTCGAGGCCTGAGGCGTACGGAACTCGCCGAGATGGCACGCAAGGAAGGGCCGGGCTCCTTTGCCGTGTCCGTCACCCTCGATGCCCCTTACGGCGAACACCGGCTCGGCACCGGTCTAGAACCGCAGAGCGAGACGGCACGCGCCTCGCGGATCTGCCGCATCGACGGCATGCCGGCGTCCTCGCCCACCGCCTTTGCCGAATACCTGCGCATCGTCTGGCTCACCCCCGATCTCGACGCCCTGTTCCGCGGCCCCGCGGGCGACCGGCGGCGCTTTCTCGACCGGCTCGTGCTCGCGGTCGATGCGGAGCATGGCACGCGGGTGAATGCGCTGGAGCGGGCGCTGCGCTCGCGCAACCGCGTGCTGGAGGAGAACCCCGACGACCGGCTCTGGCTCGATGCGCTGGAGCGCGAGGTGGCGGAGCTCGCCATCGCGGTCGCGGCCGCGCGACGTGAGACGGTGGAGCGCCTTGCAAGCCTGATCCTGGAGACCCGGGAGGAGGATTCTCCTTTCCCCTTCGCCACGATGGGCCTGGAAGGCGATCTCGATACCCTGGTGGCTACCCTGCCGGCCGTCGATGCCGAAGATTGCTACCGGGCCACCTTACGCGACTATCGCACCCGCGACCGGGCTGCCGGACGCACCCTCGTCGGGCCTCAGGCCTCAGACCTGCTCGTTCGCCACGGCCCCAAGGACATCCCGGCCAACACGGCCTCCACCGGCGAGCAGAAAGCGCTGCTCATCGGCCTCGTGCTCGCCCATGCCCGGCTTGTGGCCAGCATGAGCGGCATCGCGCCCTTCGTGCTGCTCGACGAAGTGGCGGCCCATCTCGACCCCCGCCGCCGGGCCGGCCTTTTCGCGGCGCTGGAATCGCTTGGCGGCCAAGTCTGGATGACGGGAGCCGACCCGAGCCTCTTCGCCGAACTCGAGGGCCGCGCCGACGTGCTGCAGGTCTCTCCCGGCGTGATCGAACCCATCACAAGAGCTGAATAGCGCCTCAAGGCCGATCGTTCTATGCTGAGCGGCAACGACGCTCCTGTCTTCGGGTGAACCCCATGGATCTCGCAGGCCTTCTGCTCTTCTCCTCCGCCCTGTTCATTGCCGCGGCCTCGCCGGGTCCAGGCATCGCCGCCATCGTGGCGCGGGTCCTGGGGCGCGGCCCGAAAGGTGCGGTGGCGTTCAGCATCGGCGTCGCTCTGGGCGATGTGGTCTGGCTGTCTTTCGCTATCCTGGGGCTCGCCGCTCTGGCCCAGGCCTTTCACGGCGTGTTCCTGGTGGTGAAATACTTAGGAGCGGCCTATCTCCTCTACATCGCCTACAAGATCTGGACGGCCCCTGCGGTGCCGCAGGACATTGAGGCCGAGGCCAGGGCGGAGCACCCCGCCAAGCTTCTTTTCGGCGGGCTCGCGCTAACCTTGGGCAATCCAAAGGTCATGGTGTTCTACCTGGCGCTCCTGCCCACCTTCCTCGATCTCACCCGGATCACGCCTCTGGGATTTGCCGAGCTCGTGGTTGCGACCCTGACGGTGCTCGGCGTGGTCTTTGCCGGCTATATCGCTCTCGCCGCTCGTGCCCGCCGGCTATTCACCAGCCCGCGGGCGATCCGGATCCTCAACCGCACCACCGGCACGGTCATGGCAGGGGCTGCGGCTGCCGTTGCGGCGCGCTGAGAGGCACCTCCAGCCCTGAGGCAACAAACCGCCCTTGAGATGTCCCGATTCGGCAGTTTTTCGTGGATTTTTTGCCGCTTTCCACGCGCGCGTAGGCGCGTGGGGGTGAAATTTCAACCATTCGTCCCTAAATAACTGATCTGACGAATCAAAACTCGAGCGCACGCCTCACCCCTTTTGCTGCGCTCCGAAGGATCCCAAATGGCCGAACCTGCTATCAACGTGAATGCTGACGCCTATGGCGCGGAATCGATCAAGGTGCTCAAGGGCCTTGATGCGGTGCGCAAGCGGCCGGGCATGTATATCGGCGATACCGACGACGGCTCGGGCCTCCACCACATGGTCTACGAGGTGGTGGACAACGCCATCGACGAGGCGCTCGCCGGTCACGCTACGGAAGTCACAGTCACGCTCAACGCCGACGGCTCGGTGACTGTCACCGACAACGGCCGCGGCATTCCCACCGACATCCACAAGGGCGAAGGCATCTCGGCAGCCGAGGTCATCATGACCCAGCTGCACGCGGGCGGTAAGTTCGACCAGAATTCCTACAAGGTCTCCGGCGGCCTGCACGGCGTGGGCGTCTCGGTGGTGAACGCGCTCTCGAGCTGGCTCAAGCTGCGCATCTACCGCAACGGCAAGGCTCATGAGATCGAGTTCAAGCACGGCAATGCGGTTGCGCCTCTCGCGGTCGTTGGCGACGCCGACGGCAAGCGCGGCACGGAAGTGACCTTCCTGGCCTCCACGGAAACCTTCACCATGGTGGAGTATGATTACAACACCCTGGAGCACCGCCTGCGCGAGCTCGCCTTCCTGAACTCGGGCGTGCGCATCGTCCTGACCGACAAGCGTCACGCGGAGCACAAGCGCGAGGAGCTGATGTACGAGGGCGGCGTCGAGGCCTTCGTGCGCTATCTCGACCGCGCCAAGACCCCGCTGATCCAGCAGCCGATCATGATCCGCTCCGAGAAGGACGGCATCGGCGTCGAGGTGGCGCTCTGGTGGAACGACTCGTACCACGAGAACGTGCTGTGCTTCACCAACAACATCCCGCAGCGGGATGGCGGCACGCACCTCGCGGGCTTCCGCGCAGCGCTCACCCGCCAGGTGAACGGCTATGCGGAATCCTCCGGTATGACGAAGAAGGAAAAGGTTTCGCTCACCGGCGACGATTGCCGCGAGGGCCTCACAGCCGTCGTGTCCGTGAAGGTGCCGGACCCGAAATTCTCGTCGCAGACGAAGGACAAGCTCGTCTCCTCCGAGGTGCGCCCGGCCGTCGAGAACGTGGTCAACGAAGCGCTCAACAACTGGCTTGAGGAGCATCCGCAGGAGGCCCGCACGCTGATCGGCAAGGTGGTGGAAGCCGCCGCCGCCCGCGAGGCCGCCCGCAAGGCGCGCGAGCTCACCCGCCGCAAGGGCGCGCTCGATATTGCGTCGTTGCCCGGCAAGCTCGCCGACTGCCAGGAGCGCGATCCGTCGAAATGCGAACTGCTCCTCGTCGAGGGCGACTCGGCCGGTGGATCCGCCAAGCAGGGTCGCGACCGCGCCTTCCAGGCCGTGCTGCCGCTGCGTGGAAAGATCCTCAACGTGGAGCGCGCGCGCTTCGACAAGATGCTCTCCAGCCAGGAGATCGGCACGCTGATCACCGCGCTCGGCACCGGCATCGGCCGCGAGGAGTTCAACCTCGACAAGCTGCGCTACCACCGCATCATCATCATGACCGACGCGGACGTGGACGGCTCGCACATCCGCACCCTGCTGCTCACCTTCTTCTTCCGGCAGATGCCGGAGCTGATCGAGCGCGGGCACCTCTACATCGCGCAGCCGCCGCTCTACAAGGCGACCCGCGGCAAGTCCTCGATCTACCTGAAGGACGAGCGCGCGTTGGAAGACTACCTTGTCGGCGAAGGGATTGAGAACGCCGCGCTGCAGCTCGAAACCGGTGTGTCGTTCCAGGGCGATCAGCTCCGAGGGCTGATCGACGAGTCGCGGCTTGTGCGGCAGGTGCTCAACAGCCTGCACACCCGCTACGACCGCAAGATCGTGGAGCAGGCAGCGATTGCCGGCGCGCTTCGTCCCGACGTTGCCGAGGACCCTCAGCAGGGTCCCACGAAGGCGGCCTACATTGCCCAGCGCCTCGATGCGATCTCGGATGAACTCGAGCGCGGCTGGGCCGGCGAGGTTCGCGAGGGCGGCTATGTCTTCACCCGCACCGTGCGCGGCGTGACGCAGACCGCCGTTCTCGACCAGGCGCTCATCGCCAGCCAGGAGGCCAAGAAGCTCGACGAGCGCGCCAACTCCCTGCAGGACGTCTATGCGAGGCCCGCGAAGCTCGTGCGCAAGAACGACGAGATGCAGATCGACGGTCCGCTCTCGCTGTTCCAGTCGGTTCTCTCCGCCGGCCGCAAGGGCCTGCAGCTCCAGCGCTACAAAGGGCTCGGCGAGATGACCGCTCAGCAGCTCTGGGAGACGACGCTCGACCGCGACGTGCGCTCGCTGCTGCAGGTGAAGGTGAAGGACACCACCGACGCCGACGACCTCTTCGTCAAGCTCATGGGCGACGTGGTGGAACCGCGCCGCGAGTTCATCCAGGAGAATGCCCTCTCGGTGGCGAACCTGGACGTCTGATCCGGCACCCTTCTGCACAGTCCATGAAATAATAAGAAATGTGCATGAAGAAATGAGAAATTTCCATTGGGGTCCTGGATACCTTTGTAAATAATCAGGAACCGGTCACATTAAATTGTAAACTTCGTCACTGAATGTCATGCACAGGCCCAGCCACAAGACCCTTGTGGCTGGGCCTTCGCACATAAGATCGACCTTTGTCAGTGCTGCAATCGCCTCGCCGACAGAGCAACTTCAATCATTCTCCGCAACTTGCGCAAGGATCCTCCCGGCCACAGTCCGGCAATTGCTTCCATCTCGATCTCATCGAGGGGAACGACCCACCGCTGGTCTAATCCGTGCTCGGCCATGATGTCGGTGATGATATAGCGGCTAAGAGCTGGAAGATGCTGACATCTCGGCTCGGGGAAACGTATTACCCGGCAGCGGTCCCTGAGCGGAGCCGAAAGGTCATCAAGCGAATTGGCGGTCATCACCCAAGTGACGTGGGAGACGTCGCATGGCGCTTGGACGTACGGATCATGGAAGCGACACGCCGTCTCATGCTCCAGGAAGGCGAGGAGCGCATCGTGCGCCTGCCCGTTGTGGCGGGAGGTGCCGACCTTCTCGATCTCGTCCAGAACCGCGCCCGGCCCCGCGATCCGGTACCGGGTGATGAGGGCGACCGGAAGGGACGGCTCACCCGTGGTCCACCGGCGGGGTGTACCCGCGAAGGCTCCGTCAGACACCCCGCCGCACGGAACTACATCGTGCGGCACCTTGAGCACGTTGAGGAGGCGGCGTGCGAAGCGGGATTTGCCGGATCCCGGCGAACCAACGAGGATGGTTGGACGGATCCGGACGTAGGAGCGTGGCACGATGTCCGCGAGAATGTGGTCTGTCACATCCGTTGCATAGGGGAACTCAGCTCGCAAGGCCGCCCGAGCCATCGTGAGATCCGGAACGGGAACCAGCGGCAGGGCCTTTCCGGCAAACTCATCGAGCTCCCTTGCGACCTTCTTTCCTTCCCCCGTGTTCGCATTCCCAACCTGATTGAACACGACCGCTGAAGGCTGGGAAGCAGCTTCAACGTACCCCTCCTGGATCTGGGCGGACGAAGCCTGTCCTGCCGTCGCGCCTAGCAGCTTCCTGCTCGCAGCCTGGGTGTCATCCGCTGCAACAGTTCGCGCCTGGATTTCGATCACTTCGGTCAGCAGCTTTCCGTAACGGGCCACCAGTTGCGCAGCAGTCCCTCGGCGCAAAACTCGTGCTTCATCACCAAGGTAGGGAAATGCGGGATCGGATGCCGCAAGGGAAAGCCATCCCAGAGCCGCCGTGATCATTGGGACGACATGTACCCACTCGCTCGGATATGGCTCCAACGCGGCGGCTGTGGTGAGCGCTTCACGGGCTAAATCGACGGCAGCACGATGGTCACCAAGATGCGCGAGATAGATCCGGCACCGCAACCGCCAGGATCGGCCGTCGCCCGGGAGGCTGGTCGCGGCCAAGTCGAGTACGTTCGAGAGTTCCTTGACCTCGTCCACGCCGGCATTGACGGTGAGTTCCCCCATACGGTCCAAGACCATTGCGAAATGAGCGTGATCCGCCTTCCTCCGAAGCCGGGGCATCACCCTCTCGGCGAAGGCCTGCATGTCCTGCTGGATGTCTTTCGCAAGGAAAGGCATCCCAACAAGCAATTCGTGCTCGGTGGGCAGGTGAAGGCCAGCCAGCGCCGCTTCCTTACGCCGATCGAAGTGCTTGCGTGCCCTTCTCTCCCGACGAGCTTCCCGGGATGTGTCGCCAAAGGCCACCAATGTGCCCCTCTGTCACGACACCGAGCTAGCATCACGCGGCAGGCCGAGGCGGTACCAGCGTGAGAGAGTGCGGGCCCATCCCTGGTCCGGAGCCAGGACCCAAACATCGGAGGTGACGATCGGGTGACCCATGCCTATCACTGTTGGGTGATCGCAGACGTTCCCGAACAAGCAGGCGGCTGGCCTGGCACCTCGCTCCCAGTTGCCAAGGATCGGCGCATCCTCAAGGTCGGACGGAGTCGGGCCGCTGTTGTCCCTGATTGCCTTAAGGTCGGTGACCAGCCGAAGGAGACGTTCGATTTCAAGGGTGAGGAGTCTGGAATCTGGGCCGCGTTCGCCGGTCAGCGTGAACATTCGGGTTTCCTTTAACTGCAAAAGGGATTGGCATAGGCACAGGACGCCATCACCAGATGGTTGGGTAAAATTGTCATCGATGGGAGCAAGTGTCGGGGACGCAGCCCTGTCGGCTACTTAGACCTAGCAGTGTCCACGATCACCTCGTGTCGTCCCCGCGTTCGGGCAGCGAGGTTCATCAAGCCTGTACTGTCGGTCGCCATCAGGATTCCCCACGCGAGGTTCGTGGCGGCATCCCATTGTTCTCCTGTTAGCCGGAAGCGCCCCGCATCATCACTGAACGTAAGATCTTGCGGATCGAAACCCCGCAGTCCGGGGCGGATGACGGGGAAAGTGCCAGGAATTTCCTGATGGGCGAAACGACGTCCGAGGATGGTGGCATAGTCTTCTGGACGCAGACCACGGGGCCAGCCAATCGGGAGAAGCCAAGCCGGCGGCACGGAATCGGTATTACGCCGTGATCGTCCGCGCCTTCGGTGCTCCTCCTGGGCATCCCGCAGGTCCCGCGCCGCCGCCTCTATCTCGTGAGCGCCCTCCCTCATCGGGAGCAGGATTCGTATCTCCGGCTCCGTGACGAACGCGTTGCGAATCCTTTCGGCAGGCATGTCCACAATGATCGGGAAGCAATTCGGGTGCTGGCCCACGTGCCAGCTCACATACTCTCCGGCAAGGAAATCCTGGCTCGTTCCGACCCACTCCGTCTGGAAAGGAACCTCCTTAAGTCCCATGACGGCAGGCTGGCGGCCAGCGGTCATGACCTGAACATGGAGTGGGCGAAAGCCGAGCGCGGTTAGTCCGGCAGCAAACAGAAGGCTGGAGGTTGTCCGACCAGCTCCCCCCGTCGACCCCATGAAAAGGAATGTTTCCATCCTGTCCTCCGTCACTCCTGATTGTGCCGTCCGGCGAATCAATCCAGTCCAACATTCATACGGCCCTAAACATAAACTCGCAACTAGGACGGGTTTATACGCATCCATGAATCCTTAACACGCAATTGTTGACAAGCAGTTAGGGCCTCGGAAAGTGCCGGGAATGTTGGCGCACCCGAAGATCCTCAAACTCGCTAGACTCGCCTTGGACCTCACCCAGAACGAGGTCGCGGCTCTTGCCGGTATCAGTCCTCGCATCCTGCAAAAGCTTGAGGCCTGCGATCAGGACACCACGTTCCGTACGATCCGACTGGTCCAGCAGGCCTTGGAGGGCAAAGGCGTCGTTTTCCTAGGAGAAAGCGAAAGTTTGGGATCGGGCTTCCGCGTACCAATGGATCATCTCCGCGGCACTTGGGGAGATCGGGATGGAAGCAGCGACGAGGGGCAAAGTAACCTCGGTTAAGCGGGCGAAGCAGGCGACATCATCCCGGTTGGTTTGGCTGAACTCGGCGGCCACTAATGGTACGTGTCCCTCGGAGAGAACGACGGATGCTGGGCTGAATCCAATCTTGTGGCTCGCATGCTAATGCTCGTTGCGTGGCCGAATGGGATGGTCGTAGCCTGAGGCCAGCAAGATCCATACGGGCATGTTCATCTTGGTCGAACCTACCATGATCTAACGTTTTCGAGAGTCATCAGCCCACTTCTAGCCATTGCCTGGGTCTTAACAGTCCCGCGAATTTTCTGTGGGAATCCTTGTCTGCCTGCACACTGCACTTGAAGCTGCTGTTGATGCACGTAGCATCCGCGCCAATGAGCCGAGACGCAGCCGATCAGGGGCAAACATATGGAGGCGCTGTCCGACACCGCATCATCCCACGTCTGTGTTCACGGCCTCTTCCGTCGGCAGTTGGGTAAGAGGCGAGTTCATGGTTCGGTTTAACGACTGGTGTTCGACAGCCAACACAACGATCGGCGCCCATTCCCTGTGCGTCTTATCCGCCGATCCAGCGCGGCTGAAAATCGCGATCGATGCGATAGCAGTAGTTGTTCCCGGCCACTACGCTGCCGAGGAGCAGATCGCCAGGGTACTAACACGCCTTGGCAAGCCAGCCTCTGCCGAGTTCATCCAGGGAAAGCTTCCAGCCACCAAATCTATTCGATCCGGCGACCTCGGTGAGATCCTGGCAACAGAGTATATTGCTTCCCAAGGTGGCTACACCGTACCAGTCAAGCGTCTCCGGTGGAAAGACCACCGCAACATGGCAATGCGTGGCGATGACGTTATAGGTATTACAAAGGATCAGGTGACTGACCGCCTTCGATTTCTAAAGGCAGAGGCGAAGAGCCGCGCCATGCTTGGAGGCGGAGTTGTTGCCCAGGCCCGCGACGGGCTCGACAAGGATGGCGGGTTGCCTTCCGCCCACGCCTTATCGTTCATATCGTCGCGCTTGCAGGAACTCGGTGAACACGCACTCGCCGATGCAATTATTGACGCCCAACTGAAGATCGGCATCGCCGTGCAAGATACTCGGCACCTGCTGTTTACGTTCTCTGGGAACGCCCCTGATGCCTATCTCACGGCAGCTCTACAGACTTATACAGGTCCGATAGCACAGTGGAGTGTTGGACTCAGAGTTGATGGGCATACCGGATTTGTAGGTGCCATCTACGATCAGGTGATATTCAATGCCTACAACCGTTGAAGCCATTGAGACAGACATCGAGGAGGCCGCAAGTCCCGGCTTTCGAGGTAGGCTCATCGCGCGGGGACAGGCTCGGGCCATGATCTGGCGCAATGGTGTTCTCCCGCCTGATGCACCGTCATTCTCCCCGCAGCTTAGCTACGATCTGCATTCCTACGGCTACTCCCTCTTAGGTCTGGGCCTCCGCCTTCGGGAACTCGGCGGCAATCCCATACACGCCCGGGTGGCGTTCGAACAGGCGGCTACCGCTCTTGAGGCTGCGATTGCTAAGGGACATCGCGGCGAGAGTGATCGTGACTTCCATTTTGTAATGGCCGCCGCAGGCTATCATCTCGCGCATCTGTCGGCTCGCGCGTATTCACTGCTCGCGACGGTCCGGACTGAAGAGAACTTCTCGCTCATGGAACGCGCGCTTGCGCAGATCATGCTCCGTGATCTCAGAGAGTTGCAACGCATGGTGATCAGCTTCCGAGCCTTAGGGCGGGGAAGTGATGAACAAATCACCGCAGTATTGCAAGCCATTCTGGAGCGCGCGGACGTCGACGGCGAAGGTGATGAAGGCAGTTTGTCTTTTGTTGCCGATGGCCTCAATCTCGCGCTTACCGACAACTTCTTCGCGGCTCTATCGATCTTCCTGCTAGCACTGGAGCGTGGCGAGCGGGTGCTTTTGGAATCGGCTCTAGTTAGATTGCGGGAGGGACAGGACATCTGCGGTGAGATCAGCCTCTTACCGCAGTGGTGGTCATATAGGATCGCATTACACCTCCTTTCCGACCTTTGGGATGCGACGTTCCACGAAAGACTACCGTCATCCCCAATGGGCGGAGATGCCGCTTCGTGGCCATCATTGCGTGAATTGTTCATCGCTTCACTCCTGCGGCGCTCTAGGGCCGAGGTAGACCTATGGCCTTCGCAGATTGCCGCGGCTGAACGTGCCGTGGATCAATCTGATGACCTCGTAGTGTCCTTGCCAACCAGTGCAGGCAAGACGCGCATTGCCGAACTCTGTATTCTGCGATGCCTCGCGGGTGGCAAGCGCGTCTTTTTTGTTACCCCCCTGCGGGCACTGTCCGCTCAGACCGAAGCCTCTCTCCAACGCACCTTTGGGCCGCTAGGTAAGACCGTTTCCGCCCTTTACGGCTGCATTGGTGTTAGTGGATTTGACGAGGATGCTGTCAGGCAGCGACACATTGTCGTTGCAACGCCTGAGAAGCTCGACTTTGCACTGCGCAACGATCCTAGCCTATTGGATGATGTTGGCCTGCTCGTCTTCGACGAAGGCCATATGATCGGCCTCAATGAACGCGAAGTTCGCTATGAGGTGCAAATCCAACGTCTCCTGAAACGGTCGGATGCACATCAACGCCGGATTGTCTGCCTATCAGCTATCCTACCTGACGGCAGCCAACTTGACGACTTCGCGAACTGGCTGCGGCGCGACCATTCTGGTGGCGTCATCAGGAATGATTGGCGTCCTACGCGCCTTCGCTACGGAGAGGTAGTCTGGACGGGACAAAGTGCCCATCTCAACTTGCGTGTCGGTGACGAACGCCCTTTTGTTCCTAACTACATCACAGGGTTCGTTCCTCCTAACAAAAAGCGCGTCACGCCATTTCCCAAAGATCACAGGGAACTGTGCCTGGCCACGGCCTGGCGGCTCGTAGAAGATGGTCAGACAGTCCTGATATTCTGCCCCGAACGAAGGAGTGTGGAACCGTTCGCGAATGTCATTCTCGACCTCCACGAACGGGGGGCGCTTCGATCACTCCTTACGGTGGAGTCAGAAGCGCTGAATACCGCACTCGTTCTCGGTCAAGAGTGGCTTGGGAAGGACCACCCAATCCTGAAGTGCCTGAAGCTAGGGGTCGCTATTCACCATGGCGCTCTTCCCACACCATACCGCAAGGAGGTTGAACGTCTCTTGCGGGATGGTGTCCTGAAGGTGACCATCTCGTCCCCGACGCTCGCGCAGGGGCTCAATCTTTCAGCGACTACCGTGATCATTCAATCTCTTTTTCGCAATAGGGCTCGGATCGAGACAGCCGAATTCAAGAATGTCATTGGACGAGCGGGACGCGCGTATGTCGATGTCGAAGGGCTCGTCCTTTACCCCATCTTTGATAAACGTGCCAAACGCCTAAAACAGTGGCAGGAGTTGATTTCCGACCTTAGCACTCGCGAGATGGAGAGCGGGCTCGTCCGCCTTGTTTTGTCCCTGCTGGTTCGCATGGATAAGCACGTAAATGGCACCATTGAACAACTCATTGAGTATGTGATGAACAATGCAGGCGCCTGGATCTTCCCTGAACTCCCGAACGAGACACCCGACGTCCGCGAGCGGGCGCTCGCCGAATGGGAGCATCACATCGCGACGCTAGATACCGCTATCCTGGGCCTAATCGGTGACAATGACATCCCTGACGATGGAATCGCCACGGCACTTGACCACATTCTTAACTCATCCCTTTGGGAACGTCGCATCAATCGTCGTCGCGAAGGTGCGCAACAGGCATTGAGAGCCGCTCTCCTCGCACGAAGCCGCCTTATCTGGACCCAATCAACCGCAGTGGGTCGACGTGGATACTTCCTCGCTGGGATTGGATTGCGGGGTGGCCTTGCGTTAGACTCTGTCGCCCCTGAGTGCAACACCCTGCTCGTTCAAGCGAACAGTGCCATTCTGGCTGGGGAGGCGGAGGCCGCCATCAACGCAATCACGGCAATCGCTGAACGTGTCTTCGCCTTCGATCCGTTTAAGCCTGACAATGTGCCAGCAAACTGGCAGGCTATCCTACGGAGTTGGCTCTTGGGTGAGCCGCTCGCGGATATCGGAGCAGGACACGAGGGCGAGACCCTCCAGTTCGTTGAAGGCGGGCTTGTTTATCGGCTGCCATGGGCGTTAGAGGCAATTCGTGTCCGCGGGATCGCCAACGGCGACGTCGTCGGAACGTTCGGACTGACACTCGCTGACTACGATCTGGGGTTTGCCGTTCCGGCGGTAGAAACCGGAACGCTCAATCGCTCAGCATCGATTTTGATCCAAGCTGGCTTCAATTCACGTCTTGCGGCCATCAAGGCCGTGATCGATACAGGTGCCACCTTCTCCAATGCTTTCGGATTACAAGAGTGGCTCTCTTCAGAGAGTGTTGCACATTTGAGTGAGCTACCAGATTGGCCAACTGCTGAAACCAAGTCGATGTGGTTGGACTTTGTGAAAGGATTTGTACCTCATGACAGGAGTATCTGGGCTGAGCGCCGTTACTGGGCTTGGGTCGAGTGGCTGCCGGGGACCATACTGAAACCGAGTGAACCTGTGAGCCTGTTCCATCTCAATGGTGAGCCAATGGTGCTTGCCCCAGACGGCTTGCCGATCGGCAGGCTCAAAGCGCCCTTGAACCCGGCACGACGAGGCGTTGTACGTGCATCCGCCTTGGCTGAGGCTGGAAAAATATTACTGAGTTATCTCGGTCCAGACGACCTCTGGCAGGTGTGATATGATCGCGTAGCCGGACGTGGCCGGATGGTAATCGGATCGGGCGGGGCCATAAAGCCTCAAGAGGCTGCACCATAAAACTAGGTGGAAACCTTGCCAACACCCTTGTCATTCCCAAACCCAACAGTGGAACAGATGCGGGACGCAGGGGCTAATTCCCGTACGGGACGTTCACTCGAGACGATCCCGGCAGTCATGACCTGAGAGATTGCCGACAGGCTGGTGGCGTCCCTGCGGCCGACCCGCCATCTCCCTCACGCGGGTGCTCGCCGACATCCCGATCGGCGGCCTGGAAGACCGCCAAGTCGAACGAGTTGCGCAGCAGATCGATGGACTGGCCAAAACCCTGATCGGCGACACGACCTATTACTGCTCGAGGACGGTCCGACACAGGTGCCGTGCACAGAGCACCGCGGCGAATAGCCGACGGAGGGACACAGGACTGCGCCGCACGAGGCATGCAACCGGAGCTTGCTGGATAGGCTCAAGCAAATCGGCAGATGTCCAACAGTCCGGTTATCACCACACTGCGGACCTTCGGTGTACTTCCGCGATGTGCCAGAACAGGACCTTCGCACTTCGACTGTCGCGGCGGGAGCGCCAGGGCAGTTGGCCCAGTGTCTCGGCCGACGGACAAGCTGACACTGGTGACGTGGTCGGCGCCTCCGAGCCGGATCAGCCGGAACCTGGCTCCTGAAGGGCCGATAGCGGGGTCTCAATGCTCCAGACGACCCCAGTCGGCTCGTAGCGGATTGCGGCCTGTCCACCGAAGCTCCCCGCGAGGCTTCGCTCGATCAGGCGCGAGCCGAAGCCCTTTCGCTCGGGGGTCTTGACGGGCGGACCGCCGCTTTCCTGCCACCTGAACCGGAACAGGGCAGCATCCCCGTCCCCGTCCACGTGCCAGGTGATCCCGACCTGCCCGGCGTCCGTCGACAGCGCCCCGTACTTGGCCGCATTGGTGCACAGTTCGTGAAGGGCTAGGGAGAGCGCAAGCGCTGCCTTGGGACCAAGTCTGATATCAGGTCCGCGGATATGGATCCGGCCATGATCTTTGTGCGACTGGACGGCGCCTTCGACGATCACCCTGATGCCGGCACTGGCCCAGTTCTCTTGCAGCAGCGTGTCATTCGCCCGGGCAAGGGCTGTCAACCTCTCGCCGAAGATGGTGCCCGCCTCTTCCAGGGAAGCGGCGCTTCGCATCGTTTGGGTGGAGATCGCCTGAACCATGGCAAGGGTGTTCTTCACCCGGTGCGCCAGTTCCTGCATCAGGAGCTGGCGCTGCTCCTCCGCCTGTTTCCGGTCTGTGATGTCGTAGACGGCGCCGATGACCCGCGAAGGCCCGCCGGCTTCGTCGCGGACGATCTCTCCGCGCCGTGCCAGCCATCGCACCTGCCGATCATCCTGGCGGATGATGCGGTACTCCGTGTAGCCGACCAGATCCTCCAGGGAGTTGGCCATTGATGTTGCAATCAGGTGACGGTCATCGGGATGGACGAACTCCGCGAACGCACCAACCCGGATCGACGTGTGCTGCCCTATTCCCCAGATGCGGCAGAACTCCTCCGTCACCATCACTTCGCCTGAGCGGATGTTCCACTCGAAGGTACCGATTCCCCCGGCATGCTGGGCGATCCGCAGCCGTTCCTCGCTGCTGGCAAGCGCCGCCAAGGTGCGCACCCGGTCGCCGATCTCCATCGAGATGCCGACGATGCCCACCATCTGCCCGCCGTCATCCAGAACGGGCGAGTCGGTCACCTGAACCGGGAAGCTATGTCCGTCCTTGTGCCTCAGGATGACATCTCCGGACCACACCTTGCCGGCCCTGAGGCAGTCTATGATCTCTTGAGCCTGCGGGAGTCCCTCCGGGGGAACGTTCAGCTCCAGGATGTTGCGCCCGAGCGCCTCCTCGGCGGCCCATCCGTACAGCCGCTCGGCGCAGCGGTTCCAGTAGGTGACGACGCCGTCAAGGTCGGTCGCGATAATCGCCTGCTCGACCGCATTGAGGAGCTGGGCCTGGAAATGGACCTGCTGGCCTGGATCCATGTCTCCGGTTGAGGCGAACGACGTCATGATCGGCTGAACCATCCTTGAGCCTGTAATCCCGCAGCCGCCGTTGGCAACACGGGATCAACCCTCGTGCCGCGGCCCCCGCGATGGGCTGGCCTCGGGCATCCGCCGCTCCCGCCCGCGGCCGTTCAGGGCTGCTCGAACCCGGTCGGCGAGATCGGACCGGCGGTACGGCTTTCCGAGCACGTCGGCTCCGGCCGATGCCTTTCCCTCCCTCAGGAGGTCGTCGTTGTAACCCGTGGTCAGGAGCACCCCGATGTCAGGCGCACGCTCCCGGATGACATCCGCCAGCGCCAGTCCGTTCATGCTGCCTGGCATGACAAGATCGGTGAACAAGAGGTCGATCCTGCCCTCGGCCTTGTCGAACACGGTGAGAGCCTCGTCGGCGTCCCGGGCGGTCAGGACGGTGTAGCCAAGTGCCGTCAGGTGCTCGCGCGCGAGTTCGAGCACGTCGTGGCTGTCCTCGACGACGAGGACCGTCTCCGCCTGTCCCCTCGGTTCGGCGTGCGCTAAGCTCCGGGTGGGCTGACGGGGTGCATGCGCCTGCGTGTCAGCCGCTGGAAACAGCATGCGGATCGTCGTGCCCTTGCCGCGTTGGCTCTCAATCTCAAGTCGCCCGAGGGACTGCTGCACGAAGCCATGCACCATGGCGAGCCCGAGGCCTGTGCCCTTGCCCTGGCTCTTTGTGGTGAAGAACGGCTCGGTTGCCCGCTCCAGCACATGCGGGGGCATGCCTTCGCCCTCGTCGCTGATCGTCAGCGCAACGTAATCGCCCGGTGGGAGATGATGGGCGGACGCGTTCCCGTTGAGGTGCACCTTGGACGTCGCAATGGTGACGCAGCCGCCCTTCGGCATGGCGTCGCGGGCATTGATCAGCACGTTGAGCACGGCCATCTCCAGATGCACCGGATCGACCAGAGCCGCCGGTACCCGGGAGCGCAGGTTGAGCTGGATCTCGATCTGCGGACCGACCGAGTTCCCCAGCATGTCGCCGAACTCGGTGATCAGGGTGTTCAGGTTGGTCGGTTTCGCCTCAAGCCGGGTCTTGCGGGCGAAGGCCAGGAGCTGCTTTGTCAGCTTGGCGCCGCGCTCGGCGGCCCGGCTGGCGTTCTCCAGCGGGCGGCGCAAGGATTCGTCGTCCGTGCGCGAGAGCGCCAGCTCCAGGTTGCCCGAGACCACTTGCAGGAGATTGTTGAAGTCATGCGCGAGGCCTGCCGTGAGCTGGCCGATGCTCTCCATCTTCTGCGCTTGGCGGTAAGCCTGCTCCGAGGTCCGTCGCCGGGTCACGTCGAGCTGGGAGGCAAAGAAGTAGAGGAGCCTGTCGTCCTTGTCGAAGACGGGCGCGATGAAGCAGGCGTTCCAGAACGGGGTTCCGTCCCGCTTGTAGTTCAGGAGCTCGACCGAGACGGCCCGGCTCTCCTCGACGGCCTGCCGCAGTTCGGCAACGGCCTCTCGATCCGTGTGAGCACCCTGGAGGAAGCGGCAGTTGCGCCCGCGAACCTCGTCCTCCGTGTAGCCGGTCAGGTCCTGGAAGGCGCGGTTGGCGAAGACGATGGGGTTGTCCGGCAGGTTGGGATCCGTGAGGATGATCGGCATCCGGGTCATCTCGATGGCGGCAAAGAACACGCTGCCCCGCTCATCAAGACCCGGTTGTGTGATTGCCGCCCTCTGCCAGTGGTGGATGCCCGGCCCGCCTGTCGGGCTGTAGGAGCCGTTCTGGTGCTCGCCGGCTGCGGGAACACCGATGCTTTGCCCGTCTCCCTGAACATCCAGGGACGGCGGATTGCTTCCCGCGCCCTCGGGCGCGTCATTCTCAGTCATGGGGAACCTACGGCGCCTGGAGGCGAAGTTTCGAGAGGCACGACGGGATGCGGAGGCGTGGAATGTCCGTCCCTGTCCGCGAGCAGCGGTAGCTATGGCAGGCGGGGCATGGGTCAAGCTATTCCTCGCAGCCAACGCCACCCTTGCATGGGTGCGGAATGTCGCAAGCGGCAATCGCCTTCATGTCTCCCGCGCACCGGCCGAGGGCCTGGGCCAATGGGGTGCCGGGCGCGCCCGCATGGAGCGAGACAGGCCGAACGCGTCAACTCGGCCCATTGCCCAGGTGGCTTCCTGGCTTATCTAGCCACCCGACATCCTTCCAGCCGTCCTGTCGTATCCTAATCAATGTCCACCAACTCCCCTTCGCCCGGGTTCATGAACCCGGACCAGTCTTCCGGTGCGTGGGTCGGATGCCTGTTGATCCCCTGCCGCGAAGGCAGGGAAGCCGTTCACTCCGCCTTGGTCGCGTGCGGGGCGAAGGCCGCTGAAGGACCATGTCGGCCGTGCCGATCTGCCGAGGGCGCATATGCGCTCTGATGTCACCAAACCTGAACTGTACTTCCTCCGCGGGGATGGGGAAGCGGGAGCCCTCATGCGCTCCATGGACTGGTCCGCGTCTCCGCTCGGAGCACCGAAGCACTGGCCGCAGAGCCTGCGAACGGTCGTGAGCCTGCTGCTCAACTCCAGGTTCCCGATGTTCGTGGCATGGGGGCCTGAACTCGGGTTCCTCTACAATGACGGCTATGCCGAGATCCTAGGGGCCAAGCACCCGGCTGCCATGGGCGAGCGCTTCAGGGACATTTGGTCCGAGATTTGGCCCGACATCGAGCCGCTGATCGGCAAGGCTCTCGCAGGTGAGGCCAGCTACCGTGAGGATCTGCCGCTGGTCGTGCGACGCCGGGGCTTTGACGAGCAGGCTTACTTCACCTTCTCCTACAGCCCGGTTCATGACGAGACGGGCGGCATCGGCGGCATGTTCTGCGCCGTCACAGAGACCACCCGGGAGGTAGAGGCTCGCGCGGATCTGAGGGCCGAGAAGGACCGCCTTCAGAGCTTCTTCCGGCAGGCACCCGGCATGATGGTGATGCTCAGCGGACCCGAGCACGTGTTCGAGCTGGCAAACCCTTCCTACCTGGAGCTTGTCGGCGAGCGCGAGGTCATCGGCAAGACGGTGCGCGAGGCCTTGCCCGAACTCGCGGGTCAGGGCTTCTTCGAGATCCTCGACGGGGTCTACGCCAGCGGCGAGCCGTTCGTCGGTCGCCATATGCCGATCACGCTTCAGCGGCCCGGCGAGCCTCCGCGCAGCCTCTACTTCGATTTCGTCTACCAGCCGATCACCAACAGCCAAGGCAAGGTGATCGGCATCTTCGGTGAGGGGCACGACGTCACCGACCTCAAGCAGGCAGAGATCGCCCTGAGGCACAGTGAGGAGCGCTTCTCAACGGCTCTGACTATCGCGGAGCTGGGAACCTTCGACTGGAACCTGCGTGACGACACCGTTACGGCGTCGGAGCGAACCCGTGCGATATTCGGGTTCGGCGAAGGCAAAGGCGGACGGGCCGAGGATTATTTCGGCCGGATCGTGCCCGACGACGTCGAACGGGTGCGGGCTGAAATCGAGATGACGCTCCGCGGCCCTGGGAGGCTGGACACGCAGTACCGCATCCGCTTGCCGGACGGCTCGATCCGACACATCGCCAGCCTGAGCCAACTCTACCGGGACGCCCAAGGTCGACCCGAGCGCGAGGTGGGTGTGTTCGAGGATATCACCGAACAGAAGCAGTGGGAGGAGCACCAGATGCTCCTGATCAACGAGCTCAACCATCGCGTCAAGAACACCCTGGCGACGGTGCAGTCGATTGCGTCACAGACCCTGCGCAACACCGAGACGGCAGCGGAAGCCAAGGCGGCCATCGAGGGCCGCCTGCTCGCCCTCTCCCGAACCCACGACGTGCTCACGCGGGAGAACTGGGAGGGGGCGGATCTGCACGAGATCGTGGAGCAGGCGATGGCTCCCTATTGCAGCCAAGGCGAGGACAGGCTTCATCTGAGCGGGCCCAAGGTTCGCCTGGCGCCGCGCATGGCGCTGCCCCTTGCCATGGCCCTTCAGGAACTGGTGACGAATGCCGTCAAGTACGGCGCCCTGTCCAACGCCATAGGCCAGATCACGATCACCTGGAACGTGGCGCCAGGCGAGCGATCCACGCTCGAACTGCGTTGGGCGGAGAGCGGAGGGCCTGTCGTGCGGATACCCACCCGCAGAGGGTTCGGCTCCCGGTTGATCGAGCGGAGCCTGGCGCAGGATCTTGGCGGGCAGGTTCACATCAACTTCACCCCGACCGGGGTGATCTGCACCGTGAATGCTCCACTGGCCTGACGATTGGCAGCCATCAGCAAAGGTAGAAGGTCTGCTTCGGGTCAACCTTTCACTTTCCAGCCGCCCAACGGACGTCGGCTCATGACCACCGAAGTGGACCAAGTGCTTACGTCTCAGGAGTGCCAGAAGCTGCCGTTCCACCCGGTACACAAGCTCGGTATGGCAAAAACTGCACAAAGAGGCATGGTTGGGACGGAGCATTCACGTGTGCCGGCGCTGGGCTCCGTCACGTATTCATCATCAACGGTATGGCGCTTACCCCGACGCCTTGGCTGGCGATGTTGAGCTTGCCCGCAGACGAGCCTGAGTCGATCCGATGTCTTACCCGTTCGCCTGTCGCAAGGAGTAGACGTTGTCCAGTCGTGCCTGGACCCATGGACCCGCTTCTTCAAACGTCTTGAACACGACCAGAGATTTGGCTGCGTCGCAGCGGCCGAAGCCTGCCTCCAAGTGCCACCATCCCTTCATCTTGGGATCATGAGCGTCCCCGTCCAGACGGGCCAGCACGGCCGTCAACTCGCCGTCCGCCAGCACAAGCTGACCCTGCGTGTCATGGCCGTCGATAAGAATGGGAATGGCTTGGAACGTAATCATCTTGGGCACAGCTACGCCTTGGTTAGGGCGTGAGCATGGTCCTGCGGACACCCAGGGGAAAGAGTATCTTTTGTACGATACCGAACAGAGCGGAAGTAAGGCCGTTATGTACGATTTCGACCAAAAGGTCATCGTGTCTCACCTGGCAGGCTCGGATGGTATCTCAGGTCAGGGGCAATGCCGGCCCACTCTCTTTGGCTCCGCCGTCAGCGGGCTGTCCCACCACGATCCTCCACGTCCTGAACTTCGGGCTCACCTCCTCGAGCTGGTGCCAAGCGCCGGCAGGCACCATCATCACATCGCCTGCGGTAAACTCGATCCGGGCTCCGTCCCGGCAACGCAGGACGCCGTAGCCTGAGATGATGACATAGACGATGTCCGCCTCAGCGCCCTCAGCTATCGTCTCCAGACCATCGATGGCGTGGATTGAGAAGGTCAGATGCAGGCGGGTGAGCACCTGGGTGATCCCGTGCCCCTTCGTCAGCCCTGCGAGTTCAGCATCGGCTGTTAGGTTCCGTGGCTGACCGGGGTCGGTGGGGAGCATCTGCCCTGATCTCACGCAGTCGGCACGGCAGACCGTCAGACCAGATCGCCTGCACGAGCAGCGACACCGTCCCGCTGGTCATGAGCCCGGTCGAGATGGAGGTAGTTCGGGTTGTAGCCTGCAATCTCCTTCAGGCGCTCGGGATCGAGGATCGTCAGGGTCTTGCTCTTGAGGCTGATCAGGTTCTCGTCCCTGAGCTTGTTGAGCATGCGGTTGACGTGCATGGGCGTGAGCCCCGTCGCATCGGCCAGGTCAACCTGGGTGAGTGGGAACTCCAGGGTCTCGCCCTTGGCCCTTTCCACTATTCGGTAGCGCACCAGCATCTCGTAGAGGAGATGCGCGATCTGCTCGTAGGCGTCCCGCCGGCCGTGGTTGACCACCCACTCGCGCAACACCGCCAGGTCGGTGAGCGTGCCCCACCAGAGCGCTTGGGCAATCCGGCCCCGGCCGCTGAGCAGATCCTTCATCTGGTCGCCCGAGATCAAGGCTACATTCGTGGGCATCATCGCCACAACCGAATGATCCATCTCCTTGAGGATGAAGATCTCCGCGTCGCACAGGTCGCCCGGCACCAGGAATGCCATGATCTGGCGCCCACCGTCCGGCAGAAGTTTGTAGCGGGAGGCAAAGCCCGACAGCACGACGTGGCAGTCGGGCGAGTGATCGCCTTCCCTGAGAATGTCCTCGCCGGGTGCGTATTGCCGCTGCCGCTCCGAGATCAGCCTGTCGAGCATCTTCCGCTCCTCCTCGGAGAAGCGGGTGAACTGCTCCATCTTCATGGTCCAGGGGTTCGCCACGATGTGCCTCTCACAATGCCGCACGGGAAGGCTGGCCTTGGACCAATGCGTCAGGCGAGGTTTCGGTCCGCTTTCTTGGTCGAATTCGTACAGAACCGATCCATGTTGTTGGCGGCGCCTCTGTTCGGCCTCATACCGGGTCGCATCACCGGCACAGTTTCCTCTGGGCACCGGTGACTGGGAGACCCTGTGTGCTCTTGCCCCAAATGGGAAAGAGCCATGACCATCGCCCAAGCCAATGTTCGCAATCGACTGCTCAAGGCCATGACACCGGGCGACTATGCGCGTCTGAAGTCGCATCTTGAGCCGGTCACCTTGAGCGTGAAGCAGGTGCTGGTCGAGGCAAACGAGCCCATTGAGTACGTCCACTTCCTGGAAGCAGGGCTGGCATCCGTAGTGGCGATCAGCCCGGACAACGAGCGCCTGGAGGTCGGGCACATTGGTCGCGAAGGAATGACAGGCGAGCCCATCCTCCTCACGGTTGATCACACTCCTCACCAGACCTTCATTCAGGTGGCTGGATCAGGCTTGCGGATGCGGGCCGAGGACCTCTCTGTCGCCCTGGAGGTCAGCCCCTCGCTCAAGGCTATCTTGCTGCACTGGGTGCAGGTGTTGATGATCCAGACCGCCCAATCAGCCCTGGCAAATGGCCGCTTCCCCATCCAGGAGCGCCTCGCACGATGGCTGCTCATGTGCCATGACCGCCTAGATGGCGACGACCTGCCCCTCACGCACGAGTTCCTCTCCCTGATGCTGGGGGTCAGGCGTTCAGGAGTGACGGAGGCCCTTCATGTTCTGGAGGGTGTGAAGATCGTCAAAACTAGCCGTGGCCGCATTCATATCCTTAACCGGGAGAAGCTCGAAGAAGTCGCAGGCGACTGCTATGGCCTCCCGGAGGCTGAATACGCGAGGCTTATTGGGTTGCCGTTGAAGAACTAGGCGGGATGGCTTTGCTGTGCTTCAGTGCGGACGCGCATTGACGGTCCCCGGCACGGGAGCGCCGGCCGTCAACAGAAGTCATCCATGAAATGCGATAGGTATGCTCCGGACGCTAGCGGCGCCCGCTCCCGGTGGGGAGGGTTGACCCTCATTCCCCCTTCGGGTGGCCCTGATCCAGTCGAGCGATGAGATCAAGGAACCGCTCCGGAAGCGGTTCCTGCACGAGATCATTATACATTGTTCGCAGATTGGAAGCGATGTGGCGCTGGGCCGTAGGACCGAGTACCGGGCTGGTCTCTTCACCGGGTCGGACGAACGGAAAGGGCTCCAAAGGGGGGCCGCGATCTTCAGTAATCGACATACGCTGCCCCATCATCAGCCGCTCTGCACCAACACCCAACGTCAGAGCTGAGCCGAAGTTGCGCAGGAAATGTACGGTACCGCACATTTGCCGCACGCCGCCTGCCGCCGACCTCCTCGCTTGAACTGGGGCAATCAGCCGGTATATCCGCTCCTGCTGGTCATCCTGGCAGCCCAACCCATAACTGTTATCTCGTTCTGATCTCTTCGCCGCCATGTCTGACCCGACCCAGTCCTCTGTTCGCAATCGGCTGCTGGCGAAGCTGTGTCCCGAGGACTTTAACCTTCTCAAGCCGCATCTTGAGCTTGTGCCCCTCAACCGAGGCGATGTGCTGATCACGCCCAACCAGCCGATTGAGTACGTCTACTTCCTCGAGGCAGGCATCACGTCAATCATCGCGAACACCGCAAGCGGACGGCGCATTGAGATCGGCCTCACCGGACGGGATGGTCTGGCGGGCACCCCTGTTCTTCTCGGGGTCGACAGCACCCCGCACGAGACGTTCATGCAGATCGGAGGGTCAGGCCTGAGGATCGAGACGGAGCGCCTGCGGCAGGCGCTCCGGCAGAGTTCCTCGCTGCATTCCCTGCTGCTTCGGTATGTTCAGGCCTTTACCATTCAGACGTCGCACACGGCTTTGTCCAACGGCAGCCACAGGATCGAGGAGCGTCTCGCCCGCTGGCTTCTGATGTGCCACGACCGCGTGGATGGGGATGACCTGGCCCTCACGCACGAGTTCATCGCGCTGATGCTGGGAGTGCGCCGGGCCAGTGTGACGGAGGCGCTCAAAATCCTCGAAGAGCGGGAGATCATCCAAACCAATCGGGGCAATATCGTCGTTCTGGATCGCCTTCGTTTGGAGGAAACAGCCGGGGACAGCTATGGCGTGCCAGAGGCGGAATATGAACGTCTGATCGGTTCGTTCCGCTAGGCTAGCCCAGGAGCGTCAAGCCTTAGCCTGTCCGTTGCCTGACCCGAGCGGCGGTACCCTCGTAGGTGGCTGAGCATAAGGGTGTTGGCACCAGGAAGCCGGAGCTTGGGTTCAAAAACCCTGACGGACAAGGTCATGTCAGTCGCTCTCCTCTTCCTGCGCGTGGTCCGCTAAGCTGAGGAGTATTGGCAACCGTCCTTCGCAGGAGCCCGTTCTGAGCGCAGCTTTTATCTGTAAGCTCGTCCTATACCCGTCAACGACTTACGGCAAAATTTCGCGGAAGGCCGTTTATGGAACTGCCAAGCCGCCTAGCGCCGTCTGGCAAGGTGCTGGGCGATTGCTTCTTTGGCGGCATCCAGATCAGGGTATGTGGGCTGGCCCAGGCCTTCCAGCACACCGAACTTGGCCTCCAGGTACCAATGCCCGGACAGGCCATCATACTGGTCCGAGAGATGGGTCAGCACCGCTAGCAGCCGCTGCTCCTCATCGAGGACCAGCATACCTTCCTCGTCAAAACCTGTCGCCACGCGGATGGGCTGAAGGGTGAGGCTCATGCGGCGGCCTGATCGCTCTTGAGATGAAGGTAGGTCGGATCGAACTCGCCCACCTGCTTCAGCCTATCCCAGTCGGGAATGGTCAGCCGTGTCCCTTGGGTCACGATCAGGCCCTCGGCCCGCATCTGCTGGAGCACCCGGTTGACGTGAACCGTCGTGAAGCCGAGCGCAT
Source organism: Microvirga arabica (assembly GCF_016811235.1). Lineage (GTDB taxonomy): Bacteria > Pseudomonadota > Alphaproteobacteria > Rhizobiales > Beijerinckiaceae > Microvirga > Microvirga arabica. Next base: position 106,692 of record NZ_JAFBID010000008.1, on the reverse strand, counting down.
CGGCGAACTCGCTCTGGGTGATTGGCAGGTCGCAGGCATGGTCCTCGACTAGGCCCACCGCTTTGAGGCGCACCAGCAGCTCGCACAGCACATGGGCCATGCGGCTCACGCCTTCCCGTCGGCCGACATTGGTCACCCACTCGCGGAAGATGGCCGCCTCGATCAGGGTCTCGCGCCAGAAGGCACTCGTGATCCGGGGATAGCGGTTGCAGAGGTCGCGTAGGTCGTCATGGGTGATGAACCCGACCCGGCACTGGCTGATGGTGGCCACGCTGTTGTCGAGCACCTTCAGGTGCAGGCTCTGGAGGTCGGGAATGTCACCGGGAATGTTGAAGGAGACGATCTGGCGCTTGCCGCCTGCCGTGATCTTGTAGACGCAGGTAAAGCCGCTAAGAAGCAGGCAGGACCGGGAGGGACGATCCCCCTCACGCACGATGTCCTGGTCGGCCTTGATGACCTGCACCTGCATCGGCAGCTTTTCAAGCGCCTGCCGCTCCTCGTCGGTCAGATCGAAGATGCTTTCCAGCTTAAGGATGAGCGGATTGTAGTCAGGATGAAAAGGTGCGGACACGATGGCGCTCCCTCGGTTGCAGGCGGGAGCACGTCGTATCTCTCAGGTATCAGCGCCCAAGATCAGTTGCTGACAATGAGCACACCATGGCACACAAGCGAATACCTGTCATTGATGTATGTTAATCTCTAAGATTAACATCATCGGCGAGACGCACAATTTTAGGATTCATTTGAGCTTTTTCATCAAAATACTTGTTTGACAGCTAGATAAAGCTATGTAAAGGGGCTGCAAGTAAGTTGCTTTATCAGAACGAATTTTTCAGGGTGTCCGGCCACTTGGCACTGACCTTTCGCCCCAACATGAAGGCGAAGGCTATGCCCCTCGACATCTCGTTTCAGCCTATCCGCGTACTCATCGACGGCCATGACACTGACGGCAGACTCGTCCTCGCCGACAACCAGCTTGCGGCCGTGTTCGTCCGCCTCGACGGCACGCACCATGACCCTGAGCACATAGGGTGGTGGTACCTGGAAGCCGGGTTCGGCAAGTGCAACAGCCAGAAGGCACCCTTGTTCAGGACGCCCGAAGAAGCCGGAGCCTGGGTTGAGCAAACCCTGATGCGCAAAGCCGCGTAACGCGTGCCTGGTAGACGAGTAGATCCATCAGAAGTCATGAGCGAACCTGTGTCCCATTCCAGCAAGGCAGCCGACTATCGTCGGCAGGCCCGAGAAATCCGCAACCTTGCCGTACAGATTTCCCTTATGGACGTACGCCATGAACTTCTCGAGACCGCCCGACGCCTGGAGGCGTTTGCAGCGGATGACGAGCACCAAGAGGCCGCTTCCGAGCCTCTCGCGCGCGACAAAAAACCCACCACTTAATTTCCGATAAGCCCCTTATGGAACAGGGCCAATCACGAGTTCCGGTGCGCTCCAGTCATAAGGGTAGATGCGTTGCGCCTTCAGCAACTGCCGAGATTGGAGAATTGCCTCCTGGCTGTTTTTGACCTGCTGGTGCGACTTGGAAGAAGATTGGCTGACGCGTCGGGTGATGGCGGCAACGGTCTGAAATAGCTGTTCACTCATCCGACAGCTTATAGCCGCTCTGGAGGAGCCCCGCCTTCACATGGGTCATGTTTTAGGACGATTTGGCGGCTCTCACGCGCGCACAAACGCCGTGCGAAGTTCCGATAAGCCCATTTATGGATCCGGATAGAGTTCCGTTTGAGAGTATTCGGAAGACGATTTCCTGGATGCGCACTTTGCACCGGCAGACATCCAGTCTAACCCGCCCTGACGGGAGCCTCGGCCAGTCGGTGATTACTTGCAGGTACATTCAAGCGATGCACCGTCCTGGTGAGGGAATTCAAGCCTAATGACATTCGGCTCTCGGCCCGCGCATGCTCAAGCCACGGGACGGTCCGCTGCGGGTCAACCTGAGCCATTGAGCCCTCGCCTACAATGGTCGGCTCACGCTGAGAACGCGGAACTTCGGCTAAGGTCCATCGGGTGCCAGTTCCAGGCCTTTCTGGGTTCGTGACACGACGGCTCAGGCTGGTTAAGGTACCTTGAGACCAGGGGACCATTCAGACGTGCCGACCGACTTTGAGGCGGATCTTGCCTCCATCGACCGCATCCAAGCCGTGCCGACCATTCTGGAAGTTGTCTGCCGCACCACCGGCATGGACTTTGCGGCTGTCGCCCGGGTGACAGAGGACCGCTGGATTGCCTGTGCGGTGCGCGACGACATCCAGTTCGGCCTCCGTCCCGGCGGCGAACTGAAGGTCGAGACCACGATCTGCCACGAGATCCGGCAGTCGGGAAAAGAGGTCGTCATCGACTATGTGTCCGAGGATGAGGCCTACTGCCAGCATCACACCCCGGCGATGTACGGGTTCCAGAGTTACATCTCGATGCCGATTGTCCTTAGCGACGGCTCCTTCTGGGGCACCCTCTGCGCCATCGACCCGCGCCCGGCACGGCTGAACAACCCTGAGACCATCGGCATGTTCAAGCTGTTTGCCGAGCTGATCGGCTTTCACCTGAGTGCCAGCGAACGATTGGCTACCAGCGAAGCGAACCTTCTGGACGAGCGCAAGACCTCTGAGCTGCGCGAGCAGTTCATCGCGGTGCTGGGCCATGACCTGCGCAACCCGCTCGCATCCATCGATGCCGGCGCCAGAATGCTGCTGAAGGAGCCGCTTACCGCGAAAGGCACCACCCTTGTCGGTCTGATCCAGAGCAGCGTCGGGCGCATGGCCGAGCTGATCGACAACGTGCTCGATTTTGCCCATGGCCGCCTGGGCAGCGGCCTGACCTTGGAGCGCGATGCGCACGTGCCCCTGGGAGAGGTGCTGGAGCAGGTTGTCGACGAGTTGCGCACGGCCTGGCCCGAGCGGCGGATCGAGACGCAATTGGCCGTGACGAAGACCGTGAGCTGTGACCGGGCCCGTGTTGCGCAATTGCTCTCGAACCTGGTGGCGAATGCCCTCACCCATGGCGCGAGCGAAGAGCCGATCCTGGTCCGTGCCGCAACCCTGGACGGGAGCTTCGAGCTTTCTGTCGCGAACAAGGGCGAGCCGATCCCGCCATCCACCTTGGAGCGCCTGTTCCAGCCGTTCTTTCGGGTGGCGGCTCGCCCGAGCCAGCAGGGGCTGGGGCTATACATCGCCTGCGAGATTGCCAAAGCCCATGGGGGCTCACTGGATGTGACCTCTGACCACGAAGAAACGCTCTTTATCTTCCGGATGCCGCTCGCCCAAGCATTCTGAGAAATTAGTCAACTCTACGGCGTGTTGGCCAGCCTCCGTGCACTCGCCACTATCGCAGAGCCCTGGGATGCCCTAGGTTGTGGTTCGCTAACAAAAGGGAATGCGGATGATTGCGGGCCACAGGCTGTCGCTGAGGCTGGTGTTCGCAGTCACCATTGCGGCCATCGCGCTTCTGGCCACGGCTTTCGTTACAGTCCTGGCGAGCCGGGAGACCAGCGAACGCCTGCGCCGCGACATCGGGGCCGACCTGGCGGAACTCGCTACCCACATGGCCGACAAGCTCGACCGGGGCATGTTCGAGCGCTGGCGCGACATCCAGGTTGCCGCCTCCCTCGATACCATGCGGAACCCGACCGGCATGGACGCAAAGAGCGTTGTGATCGAGCGCCTGCGCTCGACCTATCCTGAATATGCGGCTGTCGCCTTCATGAGCCCTGACGGGCAGGTCAAAGCGGCCACGGTCCCGCAGATGGTGGGCGCCAACATCGCCCAGCGCGACTTCTTTGTGGAAGGCAGCAAGGCTCCGTTCGTGGGCGACGTGCACGACGCTATCCTGCTGGCCAAGATCCTCGGCAACGATCCCGCCGACCCGCCGCGCTTCGTCGACCTTGCTGCACCGGTGCGCGCCGCCGACGGATCGCTCATAGGCGTCATCGGCGCCCATCTGTATTGGACCTGGGCTCAGGAACTGGAACAGGCGCTTCGGAGCGCCGCACGGGAACGCTACCCGGGCATCGAGGTCCTGGTCCTAGCCCGCGATGGCACGGTGCTGCTCGGCCCCAGGGATCTGCTCAAGACCTCACTCCAAACCGCTGGGGCAAAGAGTGCCGCGGGCGGGGCCCGCGGATCGAACGTCGAGACTTGGCCTGACGGACGCGAGTACCTGAGCGGCTTCACCAGGACGACGGGGCACCGGGACTACCCGGGATTGGGCTGGACCGTTCTTGTCCGGCAGGATGCCAACACCGCATTTGCACCCGTCAGTGCAATCCAGCGCAGGATCGCCGGATGGGGTGCGCTCGTGGCGCTTTTCATCGGTGTTCTCGCCTGGTTTGCTGCGGAGTTGGTCGCTCGCCCTCTGCGGGTCCTCGCCGGTTCGGCGCAAGCGCTCGGGCGGGGAGAACCGATCCGGGTGCCGCAGCGTGCCCCAAGTGAGGTCGGGCAAGTGGCCGACGCCATGGCGGCAGCATCGCGGAAGCTTGCCGAGAAGGACCGGCGACAGACCCTTCTGATCAACGAATTGAACCACCGGGTGAAGAACACACTGGCCACCGTGCAGACGATGGCGCGGCTGACGTCGCGGTCAGCACCGGATCATGAGGCGTACAAGGAGAGCCTTGAGGCCCGGATCCTCGCGCTGTCGAAGACCCACAACCTGCTCACCGAGGCAGCCTGGGAGACGGTGTCCCTGCGGGACGTTATGCGGGCCGAGCTGGAGCCTTACGATGACGGTTCAGGCAGTCGGGTTGTGCTGGACGGCCCACCGGTGCCGTTGGCGCCTCGGGTGGCGGTTGCGCTCGGGATGGCCGCGCACGAGCTGACGACGAATGCCGCCAAGCACGGCAGCCTCTCCGTACCGGAAGGCAGGGTTCGCGTATGCTGGGAGGTGACCACAAGCAGGGACGGCACCCATCTGCACCTGAGCTGGAAGGAGACAGGTGGCCCTACTGTGAGGCAACCGTCCCGCATGGGCTTCGGCTCGCGCCTGCTCCAGCAGGGAATTGCCCGCGATCTGGATGGTGAGACCCATCTCGACTTTGCCGTTGAAGGCTTGGGATGTCGGATGCTGGTGTCGCTCCACGAGCTTCAGGCGGTCTCAACCCCTGCTGATGTGGATCACCCGAAACCATCCACGCCGATTTACGCGAGTGCCGCCTCGGGTACCAGGATAGGATGAGGAAAGTCTGCTCAGGGTCAAAGTGTAACGTTGAGCAGGCTAAATGAACGTCCGCTCGTCGTGCCTTTGCAGAAGTTCGGCGTACTTCCGGAAGGTGCCAAGTATCGACGGTGCAGGACGTCGACGGATCGCCTGGGTCCGATCAAGCTGACCAACCACATCCGCGATGCTCGGAGGCCGCCTTTATCCTGCTGCCGAGACTGCAACGGATGCGGCCATTGCTAGCATGCAGATCGCCTGCACGAAGAAGAACGCGAACCGAACCGAGGCGGCGAGATCGGAGGGCGCAAAAGCGAGATGGACCGTCGTCTGACAGATGCGTGCGACCAGAATGGCTCCGGCAAGCAAGTCCAGGGGGCGGCTGTCCGCACCGGCCGCGGTGGCGCAGAGGACAATGGCGGCAAAGACTGGCAGGTTCTCGACGCAGTTCATGTGAGCCCTCATGGCGCGCTGGTACCAATCACTCCCTTGGGGCTGGTCAGCCTGCCATTCGGAAATCCTCACCCGTCCTGTGAGAATTCTCGACCATCGATAGACACCGACCGTTCCGAAGAGCACAAGCAGTGTCCAGACAGCAAAGCCGAGAAGCGCCCATTGCGGGACCGTCATTGAAGCCCTCCTCACTCATGTAGGCCGTGTCGTACGTCTTGGCGGATGTGCCTCCTGGCCGCCATCCGCGCAAGCAGAACCCCGGGGCTGCGGTGGAGCGTTCCCGTCGCCGCTTCGCACAAGGCAGTTATGGGGAGCTTGTCGAAGTTTATCGATTTTCGATAAACTGGGATAAACTCCTTATAAACTGCCCCGTGCAAGCCTTGCATGCGGGAACGGACTCACCGCCGGCGCATGGTGATCACCGACAACGTCACCGAGCAGAGCGCGATGAGCCTACGGCGTTTGTGCAGACGCGAAGTCTTGGCTAGAGAGCCGTGCGCGTAGTTCGTCCCGGGCCGCGCGGGTGAACGTCACGACCAGGAAGCGGCCTTTTCCATCAGCATGGCGGTAAAGCTCCGCGCATCTCCACAGGAGTGATTGGGTCTTTCCGCTCCCAGCGGGAGCCAGAAGGCGAAAATTCCCGCTTGGTGCCTGGCAGAATTACTGCTGATATTCGTCGAGCTGCTGCTGAGAAACCGCTATGGCCGTCGAGTTCTGTTCGATGTCTCCCATGATCACCCCGCTGGCAGATCACCATAGGCATACGTGACACGCATTGGCGGCATTGTTCTCCTGGAACAGTCGTGTCGGTGGCGTAGAGCTCCACTGGGTGGCTGAAGCACCGTCAAGGCTTCGCAACCATCCCACTCTGATCAACTGAGGCGATCGCGCCGGCCACCTGACAGCGGCAGAGCCCGGAACGAGTTCTTCGGTATTGAGGCTCTCAAGGCCGGTCATGATCTCTTCCTGGATGGAGGCCCAGTCGTTGTTGGCCCTCCCAGATCTAGCCATGGCAACGGCTCTGGGAAGCCAGGGGGGTTCTGACGCTCGTATCAGGCTGCGGCCCTTGCAACCTTGATCTCCTCCTCAATGACACTGGTGGCCTCGGACCATGCGGCAATTTCCCAACGGGCGAAGACGTTGCCTGCCGTGTTCGAGCTGCACTCGGGATGTGAGGCAAGCCGGACCAAGTTCCAGACGGCAAGTTCCGCGATCTGGATCATGGACTTCTCGGAGGTCCACTCATCGATGTTGGTCCAAACCTTCAGCATAGCGCCGTACTTAAGGGCCGCATCCGTGCTGCCGGATAGGGCGGAAACTGGATGGGCCAGAACATCCGCCGAAAATCGGTCGACGCGCTGGCGGGCTTCTTCTTTCCTACGGGCGACGAGGGCGGCGAAGGCTTCGTTGATCTGCATGGTTAAAGCTCCTTGGTTTAGACAGTCGTTCCCCGAACCAGCCCTCATGGATGGCTCGACGCTCGTGCGATGCATCTCCTGGCAATCACGAGTAATTCAGCATATCACTATAATATTAAAATGGTGCTACTGTCGCTGAAGGCCCGATTAGAAAGATCACCCCCGAGTACATTCCCATGTTAAAACGACAACCTCAAATTATTGGTGCCATTTGTAGTTTTATCAACTATATTTTTAGATGGTATTACAATATAACTATTCTCGATGGTCCTTTTATACTTACATCCGCGATGTCAGAGTAGTGGAGGTAAATACAACCTCTGCTCCTGTCCCTGCCTTGCCTTACTCCCGTACGGTCGTTCATGACATCGGCCTAGGATCTCTGGCCTGGAAGCCATGTCTGCCCACGAGCCATCCGAAACCATGTCAGGATTAGCGCCCTTCGAATCCTTGTTGGGAGCCACATTGACGACATCCCCCAGTACATTGCGACCAATTCTTTAGAGATCAACGAGGAAGGATTCGATCCTAAGGGGCAAGTCCACAGTATTAACTGAATCCTTCCGATTTATTGTAGAGTAGAAATCACCGAAGGATTCGTTCACTACTATTTTGATTGGCGATTCCTAAACATTTCATTCTGATCATACTACGTACTTTGGTATTATACTCACTTAATGCAATTGACATTTCTATCAAAGCGTTAAATTTATGTCTCGGCCGGGGTGCGTTCAGGCGCACCTCTCGGTCAAATATGAGCTACCTTGAAGGCCACATCTGGTCTTCAGCATCTACAGAGCTTTCGGAGCAGAGTACCGGGAACCTATTTCCAGAGATTGCTTGGAGGAAAATCCTCATGAGTGCACCGGACGTCGACTTCTTCGATACAGACGACTTAGGCGGCTGGATGCAAAGCCTGATCCAGCAGCGTCCTCCGGCCCCAGCGCCCACAGTATTTAAGGGGAATAAAAGAGAGCGCTTCTGGCCAGCGCCCGAGACTCCGGCTCCGCAACCAGGCGTCAAGATCATTTCACGCCATCCAGCCCTATACGAACCATTCCTAGACTATCCCGAAATGAAGATTGGGCGCTCACCACGAGGATGTCAGCGCGGACGTCAGAGCCGATTTCCGAGCATAAAAAGCAAGAGGGTCATGAGGGCAGCGTCGAGTCTGGAGTTTGACAATATGTTGGACTGCGAGCTCGACCCAGCTAGACACGGATTTGTCGAGCAACCGATTTGGCTGAGATACATCTTGGACGGCAAGGTTCAGCGACATCGACCGGACGCTTTTGTCATCTGGGAAGGGTACCCTGAGTTCCAAGAGGTAAAGTTCGAAATTGAAGCAAGCGAGCGGGAGAACGAACTCCGTTGGGAGGCCATTGCCTCCGCACTCAACGGCTTAGGTTTTGGCTACCGGGTTCGAACAGAAAACCAAGTTAGGTGCCTGCCTCGTTACGACACCGTCTGGCAGGTGTACGAGGACCGGATGACGCCTCTCCCTAACCGTGCGGCCTTGATCGCCCTTACCGAAAAGCTATCCAGGACCAAGCCTGTCACTCTAGGGATGATCGTCGCAGACCTGGGCGTGTCAACCGACCAGATTCACGCCCTGATCCGTCGAGGGTTCCTCGCAATCAATCTCAATCTACCACTTGGAACCAACATACCCGTTTCCCTCGGCTGGACGAATCTTGACGGCCTGACCCTACTTGGATGACCGAGCATGGAATCGTTCGCCTTTGAGGAAGGTGTGCGCATCCTTCTCGATAAGAAGCGCTACCGTCTACTTAACGAAATCGCTATCGAAGGCATCCCGCATTGGCAGATGGTTCCGGTAAATGCAGTCTCGCTTCATGGGCCGACTCGCGGGGCCGTCATTGAGCGCCAACGCACCTCTGATCTCGAGACATGGTTTGCAAACGGAACTGTCGAATTTGACCTAGAGCGCGATGAGGACACTCCTGAACAGACCGCGAAGCGAACCAAAAGGCGGTCGACGTTACTTTCTGACAAGCCCGATCATGTAAGAAAGCGAATTGAGTTTCGCAGAGATATCATCCGGGAAGTCGAAAGGAGACTTCCTCCTGGTCTCAAGACATCGAGAATGGTCGTCAATGGAGAGAAGACCAAGGAGACTATCCTAGCACGAACGCTTATGGAACTTGGGAAGGAGCTCGGCCAGAAACACTACGGTCAAGATAAGGAGGTCAGCACAGCAACTTATTATCGCTGGAAAGGCAAACTTGATGTAGCGAACGACGTGCGCGATCTCGAGGGGGACTTCGACAAGCGCGGGTATCGCCGGGTAGTATTCAAGAAAGTCAAGGCCATCATTCGAAAAGTGATGATGGAAAAGCTGGAGGCGGCCCGCGAGAAGTCCAAAGGCGACAAGCCAACCGTGACCATGACTGACATCATGATCGAGAGCCTGACTCGGCTGGATGCTCTCAAGGTCAGCGAGCCAGAATTAGCAGAGTATATAAAGCTGCCCTGTAAATCCACCTTTTATAATATCCTCGACGACATTCCAGCCTACCTTGCAAGTCTCGCTTTGAGAGGGCGAACCAAGACGCAGAAGGATTTTCGCGGTCCTCGCGGGCATGAGGAGCCTGCGGCATGCTTGAGCGATGTTCAATACGATGAAACGCTGTTGGACGTTTACAGCTTCGATGACCTGCTGGGGATCCCTCTTGGGCGTCCCTGGTTGGCTTGGCTGGTCGACGTGTACTCCAAGGCGATCATTGGCTTCTACTGCGGCTTCGAACCTCCTGGTGATCTGGTTTTCACAAGCGTTTTCCGTCATGCGTCGCTTCCGAAATCCTACGTCCGACAAGCGTATCCTGACATTGCAAGCGATTATATTATGGGTGGCCTCCCACGCTTCGTAACGTTCGACAATGAGTTGGCAGCTCACGGGCGAACGATCGAGCGCTTAATGAATGATCTCGACATTGCCTATGATTTCACTCCGCCCCGGATGCCTTGGGTAAAGGGGGTCGTTGAAAATACGTTTCGGGTGCTGAATCAGACTCTTCTGCGCGAAATGCCAGGCTTCGTATTGTCGAAGGAGATCGACCCCTGCGACTATAACCCCGCCGAGAACGGATGCATCGGATTTTCGCATCTTCTTTGGATCATACATAAGTGGATTGTAGAGGTTTACAATACTGGCGCGTTGCCTCGCCTTAACATGAGCCCGAACCAGCGCTGGATCGAAGGCACTCGGATAATCAAGCCGCGATTCCCGAGGGTCGGGACCGATTTGGATTTCCTCTGTGGTATTGACAGGGAAGGATCTCTCCTGGACTCGCGCGGAGTCCTCTACGCAAACCTCCGCTACTATAGTGATGGCGTGGACATTCTACGACGCAATCAGGGTGCTAGCCTCAAGGTTCGTGTGCGAGTCAATCCCCTCAACATCGGTAAAGTGCACGTCTATGACTCCAAGAGTGAGACTTGGATACCTTGCTACGCACTTGACCAGAAATATGCTTCTGGCCTCGATTTGCACCGCCACATACTCTACACCCGCCATGCCGAAAGAATTTCCGGCAGCACTGATCTTGAAGCGCGCCTCAGGGCAAAGATGGCACTTCATGACTTGATCAAGCAAGCTGTTCCCCAAGCGATGGGCATGCGCACCAACACCTTAATCGCCCGTGCCGCCGGGATAGGCACACATACCATCTTCAACCTCCTCAATCCGGAGGGGCATTTCGGAGCTCTCAATCCGCATTTTGCAGTCGGAACCCCTCCGTTGATAGACGCATCGAACGATCATGAGGCTCCATTGATTCAACACGAGATCCCCAGCAGCTCTGCCGTGGTGCCCATTCAAAGACGTCTCACACCTCCCCGCTTCACGGCGACGCGCTCACTTCGTCCCAGAGACTGAATCAAACCAGGGAGAAAGCTTGATGGCGACGAAAACTCCACCTTCTGAAGAAATCATAGGTGAACTTGACAGCATCTTCGTTGAACATCCAGCCTTCCAGGATGTCGTAGATGATGTCATCGCGACCATCGGCCTCCACGGTAAACTACGGGAGGCTCCAAACCTTTTCATTACCGGACCGTCTGGCATCGGAAAGACAACACTCGTCGAAAAAGTTGCAGAGAGCTTTCCGCGGGTAGTCAATGGCCGCCAAGTAAATCTTCTCTCTGGAATTGAGGCAGAATGTGACTCCGTTCCTCTGCTATGCGTCGACATGCCCTCGCAGCCAACTGCCAACTCCTTAGCCCGCGTGCTGCTGGAGCATCTTGGTGACGGGTTTTGGCGTCGGGGAGGCCGTGACGACCTCAATACACGACTGGTACTATATACGCGGGCGTGTGGTGTCAGAGGTATTATAATTGATGAGGCACAACGCGCCGTCGATCGGGATGGGGTAGTCCGGCGTGAAGACTTGGCCGAATGGTTAAAGGAAATTCATAGTCAGATCAATGTCTCATTCATCCTGCTTGGGATGGGACGTGTCCGTCACTTGTTTGATCACGATGACCAGATCGACAGGCGTTGGGACGAGGAGATTCAGATGCCGCCTTACCTGTGGGGCGAGGATCCAAAGGAGGATACTGACCCAGTTCCCGAGAGCCGCCTATTCTTCATTGCCCTCCTGGTTGCATTCAAGGAGCAGTCACCTCTCCCGTATGCACCTGAGATCGACGTCTTGAATGAAGACGAAGCCAAGAAATTTTACTATGCATCCAGGGGCGTTGTTGGCCTTCTTAAAAAGCTGCTCTTAAGAGCGATGTGGATCGCAACGAGGGATGGAGATGAAATTGTAAGTGCTGATCTCCTCAGACGAGCCTTCGATAAGGCATTTCGCAAGGAGAAGCTGCATGAAAAATTGATCAACCCGTGGGGTCTTGAATGGGATGGACGTATGCCGCCTCCGGTACGCGACCATACGCTCCTCAATCAGCCGAAGCGTAAGGGAAAAAAGAAAAAGTCCGAACGTCGCGCCGAGCTAACGACTGCATTGACCAAGGCATAACGGCGGATGAGTCATGCGACTGCCTGTTCGATTGAAACCAGACGCCGAGAGCAGTTTGCTCGGCTATGCCCTTGCCTTGACCGAGGCAAACGGGTTGAATGATCTGCGATGGCTCCTGACCGCGGCAGGGCTACCGAGATGCTTTGCTACCAAGGAATGCGACTTGGGTCCATTGGCTGCTGCCGTAGACCATTTGGCGAAGGTAGAAGATCTCGAGTTGATGTCAGCTTGGCCTGTGGCGACACGATCAAACATGGTTCATTTCGGTAGGCAAGAGATCGCTGCGTCAGGGCTCGACATGGTCCACGCCAAGGTTTGTGTGTCCTGCTTGCGCGAGGGAAAGTTCTGCAAGCGCATTTGGGATCTACGCTGTTACCTTGCCTGCTATGAACATAGCGAGGTCCTGACCGACATATGCCACGACTGCGGCAGCCGACTGTCATGGTTTCGGCGATCCTCTAAAATCTGCCGCTGTGGAAAGGAGATTGCAAGCTCGAACCTATCCGTCCCTCACGAGGTATTGAATGTAGCACACGCCCTGGAAAAATTTGCCGGTTCTACATTGGGCCCGTTCGATGGCATCGCTCCGGTAGTAAGTCTCGATGCCGCTGTCCGTCTTCTTTGGTTCGCTGGCACACACGCTCCAGGCTTGGCGAATTGGCGCTCCATATTCATAGCCAAGCCACCGCTCATGACGGCGTTGGATGTGGTGCAGAGAGGAGCGCCAGTTTTACTTGACTGGCCGCACGGGCTCCGAGATTGGTTGAAGGAACATCGTCGACCAAGCATAGGCGGGTTGGCGGCGACTTTCGGGCCCCTCATCGAACGGATGAGGGTCGCATTCGATCACCCAGGTCTTGAACGGATATTGGATGGGGTCCGAGCTATCTTGGCCAATGATGTAAGTGGATTGCCGGTCAAACACTGGTCGTTCTTCTATGCCGATCCGCCCCTGAGACAAAGATATGTTACTGCTGCCGTGGCAGCCCGCCAGCTTGGTGTTACGAATGCATCGATTGGTAAAATGATTTTGGATGGACGCCTCTCGGGAATAAGCCAAACGATAGTCACGCGCCACGTTCGGCTCATTGACTACCAGCATCTAGGTAAGGTTCTGGATCAGCGTGCAAGCAGCTTCGGATCGACTGAGGCCGGCCGATGGCTCGGTATCTCAGCATTCCAGGTCGAGACCTTCCGAAGGATCGGATTGCTGACGGCGGCCCGTTACGTTGGGAAGAGAAGGCACGAGTATCGTTTCCATATCGATGACCTCGACGCGTTCAGGAGGCGGCTCGAAGACGCGGCTATATCTACGCACTCAAACGTTGATCACATACCACTGGCAAACGTTCCAGAACTGCGCCGGGTCCGTCTCGCGGATCTTGTAACTGCGGTCTTTCAGGGCACTCTCAAACTGGCTGTAGATGCCTCATCCGATGGTTCATCGCCAGTTTTTCGGCGTTTATTGATTTCTAAGGATGCAATATTCGGGACTCGGTTTAGGTCGGAGGGCGCCGCATTGAGCGTAGCGGCTGCGGCCAAGCAATTGTCGGTCTCAATACGTATGATACCGCTTCTCATTGAATACGGATGCTTGGAGAGAATCGAGACGTACAATCAATCCAGCGATTCCAAGTGCAGTATCTCCGCTGTTTCTGTAACTGGTTTCCATAGCCGGTTCACTCTTTCGAGTCGGTTGGCACGCGAGTTCGGAACGAGCACGCGGGTCATCTGTGAAAGATTGAAGGTTGCTGGTGTTGAACCTTTAATACATTCGAACACCGCAAACGGGATTTCAGCCGTGTGGAAGTTGTCGGAACTCGATGCAATTGATTTCGGTAAGGGGCAGGAGATCTCTTAATAAGGTCGTGAGTACAAAGTCCTTAGGGATTGCTCATCCCTGGTCTAATTCGGTCAAGATCGATTGATTGAGGTTAGACCTACTTTCGACTGAGGTGCTGAAAGCTAGTCGAGGGTAAAGATGTCTGTTCAAAGAACATCAACGAGTGCGAAGACACGAGGCTACCTTCGGGATCATCCCGGTTCTTATCAATCGTACCGAATGCCTATCCGAACTCCACCAATCAGAGGTGAGGGGATATGGGGCTGGGCACTACGTATGGCCGAGCTGAATGGCCATCCAGATCCAAGCTGGATTCTCACGCAGGCTGGCATTCTGGGGAGGAGACACGTCGCACGCCGGGATGTGATGCACAGGCTCGCCGAGATGGTTGGGCGAAGTCCTGAGGATTTCGCGGAGCTGATTCCCCTCAAGCGTGGTACGGGATATTCTAGGAGCGTCGTACCGGGCCTGGAACTACCGCCTTGGATGGTAGCGTCTAAACACTTCAGTGTATGCCCACGCTGTCTAGCCGAGCGGCGAGTGGTGCCTGCAATCTGGGATCTCGGGTTTTGGACATGTTGTCCTTGGCACAATTGCCGCCTCGCAATATCTTGTCCAGCCTGTGGGGCTTTGATCACGTGGCGACGACCGGGAATTAATCGTTGTTCGGACCCACATTGTGATGGTTTGCTCTCGAATGCCAATCCGGAACCTGCACCTCAAGCCGAGATCGAAGTGATCTTACTGCTGGCGGAGAAATTGGCCTTCTCTGATCTTCCGCGACGTTCAACGCTTTGGCATGCGTTTGGACACTTAGATGCGACCGACATAATCCGCTTGATTGCGGGGATCGGCCTGCCTTTAACGTCGCTAGGAGGACACCGAAGGCAACGTATAACTCGTCCTGAGGATGTGATGAAAGCAACTTCGGACGTACTCATGGATTGGCCGCATCATTTTCATTTGCTGTTGGGGGAGTTTGCAAGCGATGCAGCGGGCAGACGCAGCCTCCGGCATCGGTTCGCGGGTTTCTACTATAGGCTGCTGGGGCAAGGGTCCCGTAGTTCGCTCCTGCCTTCTGCGGCTCGGTCGGTATTAATCGATGAACTTGTCGCTCATTTGGACGAGACAGCATCTTTGCAGCAACCGGCTGGTAGAAATAGCACGGGCCAATGGATCAACCGTCACCACGCGGCGCGCAAGCTTGGCATTAACGAAAACACGATCTTGCGAATGGTTAGATTGGCTGCTCGTGGGATCGTTCGTAACTGACGGCGAGATCACTCACCTCTTTGTTTGGCAAGACAGAAGTGGAGAGTCCGCGCCTAACATTATTTCGATGCACCAGAAATCCAACCAAGAACCGGATGCAACCATGTGTGACGGTGCCGACCAATTGTGTGGAGTGAGCTTTGACCATGTGAAGGCGCCAGTGCGTACGGGACTGTAAGTTCATCAGCCGACCACATGAGCATCACGTTCTATGTCGCTCGCGTCGGGGCAATTGATGGGATGGTGGCCACGCGCAAGCGGAAGTGAGACCGAATGCGGATTTCGTCGGCTTCTTCTGTGCTTCACGTTACTAAAAGTTTGGGTATCGAAGGCCTTCTGAAAAGTGTCCTTGATGGACATGTCAAAGTAGCATCCGTCACAGCGAGCGAGTTTGAATGTTACAAGTCGATACTATGCCGTGATGCAGTTGCAGAGCTCGCCCATGAGCCACGTGCTTCTCGGAAACAAAAATTGTGTTTCCGGCAGATGGCAGAAATAGCTTCTCATTCTGGCGAACGTAGCATGCTGAAAGTGTTCAACGATGATCATGGGGGTCACATTGTGATTTTCAATGTGAGAATTCATTTCTCATGTATCTATGGAAAGTCGTTCATAATTCTCACTAATTAATGGACAATTTTCTCGTTTTCCATGGAAATGCGCTGCTAAGTAATTGAAAATTCCGGGTTTGGTTTCGCTTTATTTCGTGGGCTGCGCACCTTCCTGTCTCCGGGGACAGAAGTCTGATCCTCCGGTCCCACAGCCTGCGGCTGCGAGAGGCGGCGCAGGGGCTGGGTTTCCCGTTGGGCCACGTATTCATGCGAGGTCACGCCCTCACCGAGTGGAGGCGTGACCTTTTCGCGTTCGTGGAGCGCTTCCCCTAGGCCGAGTCGCACGGCTTTCCCTTCCTGGCGATGTTCCAGGTCAAGCCGTCCTTACCGCCCGGCATGGAGCCTCATTGAGAAGGAACTCTTCCTCCCTCGCCGCTTTCTATCCTGAATCGGGAACGTGGGCGTTCCAGTAGCGGACGCTCACTGCTCCAGTACAGGCTGCGGCTGGCGACGGAGCATCCAAGGGATGCCGCATGTTCAAACGCTTCATCATCAACCCGCCGGTCTTCTTCGGCGCCGTCGCCGTCATCGGCATTTTCCTCGCGATCGGGGTTGTTCTCCCGGATCGGGCCGGCGAGGTCTTCAAGTCCCTGCAAGAGGCCATTCTCAACAGCTTCGGCTGGCTTTATCTCCTCGCCGTCGGCATCTTCCTTGTGACCGTGCTGCTCCTCTGCCTGGGCCGATACGGCCGGTTGAAACTCGGACCGGACGAGTCCACGCCCGATTTCAGGTTCACCTCCTGGATCGCCATGCTGTTCGCCGCCGGCATGGGCATCGGCCTGATGTTCTATGCGGTAGGCGAGCCGATGACTCACTTCATGGCTCCTCCGACGGCCGAGCCGCGCTCCATCGCGGCGATGCGCGAAGCGATGTCGGTCACCTTCTTTCACTGGGGCATTCATGCCTGGGCCATCTATGCCGTGGTCGGTCTGTCGCTGGCGTATTTCGGCTATCGCTATAACCTGCCGCTCACCATCCGTTCCGGTCTCTACCCGCTCCTCAAGGAGCGCATCGACGGTCCTATCGGTCATGCGGTCGACATCTTCGCCATTGTGGGAACGATCTTCGGCATCGCCACCTCGCTCGGTGTAGGGGTTTCCCAGATCAATGCCGGCCTCAACTATCTTCTGGGCATCCCTATGGGGATTGAAATTCAGCTGCCCCTGATTGCGGTCATCATTGCCCTCGCCACAGTTTCCGTCGTCACCGGTTTGGACAAGGGCGTGCGCATCCTGTCGGAAACCAATCTGATTGTCGCCATCCTGCTGATGATCTTCGTCCTGCTGGTGGGGCCGACGGCGCTGCTCTTTCGCGACTTCGTGCAGAATCTGGGCCTTTATCTCGACTCGCTCGTGCTGCGGACCTTCAACATCTATGCCTATCAGCCGACGCCATGGATCGATGCCTGGACGCTCTTCTACTGGGCCTGGTGGATTTCCTGGTCGCCGTTTGTCGGCATGTTCATCGCCCGCATCTCGCGCGGCCGCACGGTGCGCGAGTTCGTGACCGCCGTGCTGTTCATTCCGGCGGGCTTCACCTTCTTCTGGATGACCGTTTTCGGCAACACCGCGATCTTCGTGGATACCGGCGCGGCAGCTGGTGCGCTCGGTGCTGCCATCGCCAACGACGTCTCGGTCGGCCTCTTCAAGTTTTTCGAGTACTTGCCGTTTTCGGGCCTCACCTCCACCCTGGCCGTACTCCTGGTCACCATCTTCTTCATCACGTCAGCGGATTCCGGATCGCTGGTGATCGACGCCATCGCCGCAGGCGGCGAGACCCAGACCACGACCGGCCAGCGCATCTTCTGGTGCGTCCTCGAAGGTGTCGTAGCGGCCAGCCTGCTCCTTGCCGGCGGCCTTGGCGCGCTGCAATCGGCGACCGTGGCCAGCGCCCTGCCCTTCACCCTCGTCATGCTGGCGCTTGTCTGGTCCCTGCTGGTCGGCATGCGCGCGGACCTCGCCCAGCAGCAGGCTCACGCCACCAGATCGTATATTCCCACGGCCCATCCCGCCGCCGGCCTCACGTGGCAGCGCCGTCTCGCACTCATCCTTCATGCCCCGACCGAAGCCGAAGTGGGAGAGTTCATCACCACTCAGGTGCGTCCGGCACTCGAGCAGGTTGCGGGAGAGTTGAGCTCACGCGGACGCACCTCCCATGTCGTCGAGGAAGATGGCGGTGCCATCGCCCTGCGCTCGCCGGCCGATGGCGTCCGCGATTTCGTCTATGGCGTCAGCCGCAGCGCCCAGCCCGTGGCCACCTTCTCTCCGCTCGCCGGCAAACCTGACTACCGCTACGAGGCCCGCACCTACTTCTCCAGCGGCGGGCGCGGCTACGACATCATGGGCATGAACCGCGACCAGATCATCGCGGACGTCCTGGTCCAGTTCGAGCGTTATCTGCTGCTCGTCCAATCGCCAGCCACGCAACTCGTCCACGGCGCTCCGGAACATGAGCTTGATCCTCCTTCGCCGTGACAGGCACTTTTGTCGGCGCCTCCGAGAAAATGGAAAGGTGATGATGACGCAGATGAAGCTTCGTTCCCGAGCGCGCTGTACCGGAATGCGATCAGGGAAAATCATGACATGCGTCCGGGTAGGCTGACGGCAAGCAGGCAACCATGTGGAACTGGATTGCGAGCAACCATCAAGTCATCGGCGCGATGGCGAATATCGCCATGCTGTTTGTCTGGATCGCGTATCTGCAGGTGTTTGTCAGCAGCTATCGCCGGCAGAAGAGGTCGAAGATCCTGATCAACCGCGGGGCGGGGTCAGGGCTTGAGGCCCGGTGCCTGATCAGCAACATGAGCGCCGAGGCAATCTACATCGAGAGTCTCATCGTGAGTGTTGAGACGACCGACGGGCATTGGAGTTATCCGGTGACCGAGCTGCTGGAAGGCCGCTCGGACCTGGAGCTTGCGACCCGGCAGGGGCCTCTGCAGACGGGACAGCTCATCGACATAGGGTCGTTCCAAAGCCTTATCCAGCCTGTGCTTCGGAGAGGAATGGGGCTGGATGGCACTGTTGCCCCAAGCGACCTGGACAATCTCGTCGCCTTCGAGATCAAGGTGATCGCGGTGCACGGCTCCGAGGATCTTCTGAGCGGGGCCGTCCGCCGGTTCGACGTGATCAGACAGCAGAACCGGCTGCTCCTGAAGGGACATGCGGTCGCGACACATCAGATCCGATCCCGCCGCGAACGGAAGAGGCTCGAGGACGAGGTTAAGGCGGATCTGTAACACCCCCGGCTTGCGCCCGCACAGCTCACGGGCCGGGCACGAAAGGCGGTCGGATCGTGGGGCTACCGCTTGATTTTCAAAGCGAAATGCCGTTGCGGAAGGAATCCCTTAACCGATCTGTCGGAAATATGTCGTGACAAGGCAAGACAGGGTAAGGCTCGACGCCTATGATTGATCTTCGGCGGACAGCCGCGATGCTGGCCATGCGCCATCGATCGCTCCGGCAGCAGGTGACCCTGCTGGTCGGCCTCCTGTGCTTCGCGCTCGTCTGCATCGTTGCCGTGGGTGCGGCCTATATCGCCCAAAGCCGGGTTCGCGCCATCGTCATGGCCCATGAGGCGCAGCAGGCTGCCGTGATCGCGACCATCCTGGACCGCGGCATGTTCGAGCGTTACCGAGAGGCCCGCAATCTCGCCGCGATGCCGGCCTTGAAGTCCATCTGGACCGGAGAGCCCGCGGGCATCCGTCAGACGCTTGAGCGGATCCAGGCCTCCTACCCGGACTATGCCTGGATCGGATATGCCACGCCCGACGGGACGGTGCGCGCGGCAACGCAGGGCATGCTAGAAGGCCAGTCCGTGCAGGCACGGCCCTGGTTTCAGGACGGGCTGAAGGGCCCTGCCGTCGGTGACGTGCACGAGGCGAAGCTCCTGGCCAAGCTCCTCGGCCCGGCGCCGAACAATGAGCCTTTCCGTTTCGTCGATGTGGCCGCTCCAGTGCGCGACGAGGCCGGTCGCGTCATAGGCGTGGTTGGCGTTCATCTGAGCTGGACATGGGCCGACGAGACACGCCAGTCCATCCTCGGCAGCCGGTTCAATGCCGGCGGGAGATCACTCTGGATCCTGTCCGCCGACGGAACGATGCTCCTGGGGCCTCAGATCGGCAGCAAGCCCTTCCTGGACGAGCAGGTGCTGGCCATGCGTCAGGCGAAAGCCGGCGCCTTCGAGGATGAAGCGGGCTCAGAGCCCATGCTCACAGGCTTTGCCGCCGCCGAAGGCTACCGGGACTATCCAGGGCTCGGCTGGATCGTCGTCTCGCGCCAGCCGGACAGCATCGCGTTTGCGGCGACACGAGGCATCGTCTGGATGATCATGGGGCTGGGCTGCGCCATCGCGGTCATCGGGCTGATCTGTGCACTCTACATTGCAAAAGGCGTGGTTCGCCCCCTGCAGACCATCATTGCAGCCGCCAACCGCATCGGCCGCGACCCGGCCATCACCCAGCTGCCACGCGTCACCGGATCGCTGGAGATCGTGCAACTCTCCTCGGCCCTTCGCTCGCTCCTACGCAGAGCCGGCGCTGCGGAGCAGCAGGTGATCGCAACCTCGTCCCAGCATGCCAAGGATGTTTCCACGCTGCGCCATCTGGCTGAGACGGATGCGCTGTCCGGGCTGCTCAACCGCCGCGGCTTCAGCCTTCTCGCCGACGACGCGTTCGGTCTCTACCGGCGCTACGAGCGCTCTCTCGCCGTGCTGATCCTCGATATCGACCTGTTCAAGACCATCAACGACACCTATGGCCATGCTGCCGGAGATGCGGTGATCCGGTCGGTGGGAGCGGCTTTGACCAAGGCCTTGCGCACCTCCGACAAGGTGGCGCGGTTCGGCGGCGAGGAATTCGTGGTTCTCGTGCACGAGGTCGATGCAGCCGGAATCATCACCGTCGCCCAGAACCTGCGCCGGGCTGTCGAGGCGCTCACCATCGAGCATCAGGACCATCGGATCGCGGTGACGGTCAGCGTCGGAGGCGCCATGGCCCACCGCAGCGACGAGGACGTGCAGGAGGTGATCGAGAGGGCGGATTCAGCGCTCTACCGGGCCAAAGCGGCAGGCCGCAACCGGGTAGTCATCGACGGGATGCAGATCCAGCTCGCCACCGCGGTGGCCTGAGGAGCCTTTGACACGGCTCAATGACACCCCTGAAGGCCTCCTCTAATCCTGACCATCAATCAGGCAACGATCGGGGAAGCGGGACATGAGCAAGAACAATGAGCACCACCTGAAGCAGATCCTCTATCGCGAGGCTTTCGAGCGGCGCGGACCCAATGCCCAGGATGCCGTCGCCGAAGCAGATGCCAGAGCCTCGATGGTGCTGGACCCCGTGGCGAAGTGGCTGAACGTCCGCGGGCGGATCGAGCATCGTCTCGACACCCTCAGGAAACGGCTCGCACCAATTCATGTTGATGTGAGGATCGCGCAAGCCAAGCCGCATGCCTACACGCCGCACGAATACCCCTCGATCGGGCATTTGAGGCTCGTGATCTTCGAGAACGACATGCCCACGACGAAGAGCCTCGAATTCGACGTGTCTGAAAATGGCATCGCCCATCTCTACACCTATCTCGCGACGGGAACGCGGCGCGCTGATCTGGATCTGGACGAGTTCGACGACGAGTGCATCGAAGCAGTGCTGCTCGATTTCGTCGATTGGGCGACACGTTAGCTTCGTTCGCCGGATAGCGCTTTCAGGTCCCGGCGTAGGCTTTCTCCAGAAGGCTGGCATCGAGCTTTATCATCTGCAGCATCGCCTCGGTGACGGCGAACCTTCGCGGCGTCCTTGTCCTTTATCATGACGCCGAGCGCCGCCGGCACGATCTGCCAGGAGACGCCGTAGCGATCCGTGATCCAGCCGCATTGCACCGGCGTGCCGCCGTCCAGCAGAGCATTCCAGAGCCGGTCGACCTCCGCCTGATCGTTGCAGCTCACGAACAGCGACATGGCCGGCGTGAACTGGAGATTCGGGCCGCCGTTCAGAGCCATGTAGCCCTCGCCCGCCAGCGTGAACTCCACCAGCATCGTGTCCCCCGGTTGTCCGCCAGGGGCTCGACGGTGTAGGGCAGCACGGCATCGTGCGAGAATCCGGCAGCAGCGAGACGTAGAACCGTGCCGCCTCCTCGGCCTTTCCATCGAACCACAGGGAAGGGGCGATCTTGAACACCGAAAGATCCTTCCGCGTGATGTCGAGAGTCGCTTGGACGTCAGCGCAGCAGCGCCCGGATGCGCGGATCGCGCAACCAGAGCCCGACCCACAGGGCGACGCCCACATAGACGCCGAACAGGATGTGGCTGAACAGAGGACTGCCGACCCGCACATGGGCGGCAACGGCGCCGCCGAGATAGGCGGTGAGCAGGACCGCTCCGAGGAATGCGGTGCGCGGATAGGCATAGAGAAGGGTGGAGGCGATGAGCACGAGGCCGAGAGCGCGCCAGGTGACGGGATCCGCCGGCCAGCCAAGTGGGATCACGGTATCGATCACCACCTGAAGCGGCACCAGTTTGATGGCACCATCGAACAGGAGGAAGAGAACGATGAGGCCGCTCAAGACTCGTCCGGTCCAGACAAGTCCGCTGCTCGTGGGAGCGGCCTCTGCCGTTGCTGTGTTTAGCATCGTGGTCATTCGTTCCTTCCCTTCCCCTTTATTCGGCAGCAGCCGACGGAATGTCAGCGGCTCGCCAGCTTTTCGCTTGTCCGGTCGAACCGTTCGGAGACCTCGGGCGTCATGACCTCTCCAAAATCCGCCATTTCATAGAACGGGCGGATTTCGATCTCGCTTGGACCGGGCATGGGATTGGGGCAGCGCTTCACCCACTCCACCGCCTCGGCCATGTCCTTGACCTCCCAGAGCCAGTAGCCGGCAACCAGCTCATTGGTCTGAGCGAAGGGCCCGTCGATGACGGTGCGGTTCGGGCCGTCGAAGGCCACGCGCTTGCCATGAGACGAAGGCTTCAGCCCATCGCCGGCCCGCATGATGCCGGCATTGACCAACTCCTCGTTGAACTTGCCCATGGCCTCAAGGAGCTCGGCCGAGGGCATGATGCCCGCCTCGCTGTCCTTCGTCGCCTTCACCAGAACCATTACGCGCATCGTTTTCTCTCCTGGATTCCACGCAGATCCGATTGATCGGCCTGCTTTTGCCATGCTCGGTGGACCATCACGCCGGTGCCATCTCGCCCATGGCTTCCTTGGCCGCCTCAAGGTCCATCCACATCACTTCCCAGATATGACCGTCGAGGTCCTCGAAGCTGCGGCCGTACATGAAGCCGTAATCCTGCTTCGGGCCGACATCGACCGTGCCGCCGGCTGCTTCGGCTCTGGCGAGCGTCGCATCGACATCGTCGCGGCTGTCGGCGGACATGCAGATCAGCACCTCGGTGGTCTTCTTGGCATCAGCAATCGCTTTGGGCGTGAACTGGCGGAATTTGTCGTGTGTCAGGAGCATCACGTGGATGGTCTCGGAGAACACCATGCAGGCGGCGGTGTGGTCGGTGAACTGCTCGTTGTTGACGGCCCCGAGTGCCGCATAGAACGCCATCGACCGGGGCAGGTCGCTGACAGGCAGGTTCACGAAGATCAGCTTGGACATTGGGTCTCTCCCTCTGGCGTGGTTTTGACATTGATTCCACGTTCAGTTATAAATAGCAACTATGAAGTTAGAAAAAATAACTCAAAAGCCAGACACCCGCTCCAAGCGCCATTACGAGGATGCCTGCGCTGCGGCTCACGGCCTCGACCTCGTCGGCGAGCGCTGGGCTTTGCTGGTGATGCGCGAGCTCATGATGGGTCCGAAGCGCTTCGGCGACCTGCGCGAGAGCCTGCCAGGGATCAGCGCCAATGTGCTGACCCAGCGGCTCGAAGGCCTGGAGGCCGCCGGCGTTCTCGTGCGGCGCAAGCTGCCGCCGCCCGCTTCCGCCCAGGTCTACGAACTGACGGAATGGGGCTATGAGAGCGAGCCGATCTTCCAAGCCCTCGGCCGCTGGGCCGCGCGCTCGCCCCTGCACGATCCGACCCTGCCGTTCAGCACGGCGTCCTTCCTCCTGTCGTTGCGGACGATGCTCGATTCCGAGCGTGCGAAAGGCCTGGAGGCGCGAGTGGGTTTCCGCCTCGGCGAGGAGACGTTTCTCGCGCATCTGACGGAAGGCCGGATCGAGATCGGCCGCAGCCCGGTCGACAGCGCCGACCTGATCTTCACCGGCACGCCGCCGGTTCTCGCAGGTGCGATCTATGGCGGGCAGCCGCTGGAGGCGCTTGAGAAGGCAGGGGCCCTGCAGGTCGAGGGCGACCGCGCTCTTGCTCGGCGTTTCGTCAGCCTGTTTCCCCTGCCGCCGAAGGCCGCAAAGCCGGCCTAGCGCAGTGTCTCGTCGAACAGCGTGAGCAGGCGTTTCCAATGGCGCTCAGCGCCGCGCTCGTCATAAACCTTGTTGTCGGAAACCGCCCAGCCATGGGCCATGCCCACATAGTTCTCGATCACATGGTCGATCTCGGCCCGGCGCAGGGCCTCGGCCAGGCGCGCCGACTGCTCGGGCGGGAAGCTCTCGTCGACGCCGGCGCTGCCCACATAGACCCGGCCCTTGATCGTCGCCACATGGAGGTGCGGACTGTCGGGCGCATCGTTGGCCAGACGCCCGCCGTGGAAGCTGGCAGCCGCGGCGATGCGCTCCGGATAGGCCGCCGCCGCGGTGATGGCGCGGCTGCCGCCCATGCAATAGCCGACAACACCGATCCGGCCCGTCGCTCCCGCTCGGGTCAGCGTCTCCAGAAACGCCGCGCTGTCGCGCCGGGTCATGTCCTGGGTGGTGTCGCCGATCATGGCGCGCAACCGGGTGCGGGTGGGCTCCTCGCTGAAAGCCGTCCTGGCATCGAAGGGGCCGTAATCGCCGTAGCGATAGAAGAGGTCGGGCAGAAGCACGACGTAGCCCTCGCCTGCAAGGCGCTCGGCCATGGCATCGAGCGCGGGGCGGGGTCCGAAAGCATCCATGTAGAGGATCACACCAGGGGCCTCCGACGCTGGCGGTCGGCCCGACTGAAACAGGCCAGCCTTGGCGGTCCCGTCCTGGGTCCTGATCGCGATGTCCTGCTTGACCATGTCCGTCTCCCCTCATGCCTGCCCCGGAACCGCTGCCGCCTGCGTGCGTTCCCTGCCCTCTCCTATGACCGCATGGGAGCGCTAATTCAAATCCGGCAGGCTTTTCTTACCAAGGCAATCATATGACTGCGTCGTCGAAGCTGGGTCGGGACCAGCCGCTCGTTCTCGTGCTCGGCGGCGGCAACGCGCTGGGCTCCTATCTCGCGGGCGCCTACGAGCAGCTGCAGAAGCAGGAGATCGAGCCGCAATGGATCGTCGGCGGCTCCATCGGCGCGGTCACGGGAGCCATCATCGCCGGCAACGCGCCCGAGGATCGCCTGCCGCGGCTCAAGGCGTTCTGGGACGAGGCGATGATCAGCACGCCGGGCCTGCTCGGGCGCGGCACGAAGATCCGGCACACCTATAATGAGCTGCACACGATCACGGCGCTCCTGTTCGGCCGGCCCGGCCTGTTCGGGCACCGCTTTCCCGGCATGCTGTCCATGCTGCCATGGATGCCGAGCGACGTTTCGCTCTATGACCACAGCCCACTTCGGCAGACGCTGGAACGGCTTGTTGATTTCGACCGGCTGAACCGGGCCGACATTCGCCTGACGGTCGGCTGCGTCGATCTCGAAACCGGCGAGGATGTTCTCTTCGACAACACCCGCGACACGCTTGCCCCCGAGCACTTCCTGGCGAGCTCCGCCATCACGCCGATCTTCCCGCCGGTGGAAATCGACGGGCGTCTGCTCTGCGATCCGGGCTACACCAACAACCTGCCCCTCGAGGTGCCTTTCGCCGAGCCGCTGCAAGAGGATTTCACCTGCATCGCCGTCGAGCTGTTCAGCCTGCACGCCGCACGTCCCGCTTCGCTCGACTCGGCTGCGGAACGGGCCAACGACTTGATCTTTGCGAGCCCCACGCGACGGACCCTGAAGGGGCTCGAGCGCGAATATGCCCTTCGCGAACAGCTGGAACCCGATGGCCCCCTGGCCACCCTGCTGCACATGGCCTATTTCGCCGGAAGCGACGAGCGGGCAGGCAAGACCTTCGACTATTCGCCGTCCTCAGTCCGCGACCGCTGGGCGGCCGGGCAACGCGATATGAACAAGAGCCTCGCGCTTCTGAATTCCGCTCCCGCTGAGCGGCACCGCTTGCGCTATCTTGCTCTGAGTCCCAAGCAGGAAGCGGCTTCGGCAGAAGCCGGCGCCGGAGCGGGCCGCGGCTGAACGCTCAAGGCCCGCCGGCGAGCGATCCCACCACCGCCATGGTGAGTTCGTCGAGATTGACCTGGCCTTCGATGGTGATCGTCTCGGCCTCGCCCGTCCTGACGCGCAGGCCCTGCTCGCCGGCCTCGGACTGGCGCTTCAGTTCCGCGATGATGGCCTCGCGCACCTGATCCTCGATGTTCATCGCTGTCTCCGTTCGAAGAATGCACCCGGCTGTCGAACGTCGGCGCGAGCAGCCCTGTTCCACATCCGCCGCCGGTGCTCAGGCTGTGGGCTTGCCCGCCTTGGATGCCCTGAATGCTTCGGCCTCCATGGTGCCGCGCTCGTTGTTGCAGGCGGAACAGGCCAGAACCAAGTTGTCACGGGTGAGCGGGCCGCCGAAGGATCGCGGATGGACATGGTCCAGGGTCGCGAGATCTGGAGCGCGCTTCACCCCCGGACCGGGACGGCGCGCCGGGACTCCGCAATAGACGCAGCGCCCTCCGTCGCGGGCATAGACATCCTCGAAGAGCTTGATGCGTTGCGCGGCTTTCATGGGGCTGGGGCTCTTCGCTGCGGTGGGATCGTCGTGTGGAACCACGGGCAAGCCGGGTGGTTGCTCCTGCAATCACAGGAGCATACGCCATGGTAGACACCCGCCGCAGGAACCGGAACCCCTTCGACGATGACAACGGCTACGGTGACGTGCCCCAAGGCGCCGTGGGCTTTCGCGGCGAGGGTCGGGAATATCCCGGAGGCTACGGCAGCGACGCCGACCCGTTTTCCGGCGGGGTGGTCGACGACGGGCGGGGCGGCCCGCCGGACGACGAAGGCTTCGACCCGGGCTACAGCCGGCCCCGCTCCGGTTACGGCGCCTTCGGCGACCGCGACCCGAACGATGCCGATGTCCGCTCCGGTCGGGATGAGGGCCGGCCCAGTGCAGGCCAGCATCGGGGCCGTGGTCCCAAGGGCTACCGGCGATCGGACGAGCGCATCCATGAGGATGTGTGCGAGCGACTGACGGAGGATCCTTTGATCGATGCCTCGAACATCGAAGTCGTCGTCAAGGAGGGCGAGATCACCCTCAACGGCACCGTCACGAGCCGCGGGCTCAAGCGCCGCGCCGAGGATCTGGCGGAACTGGCTTCAGGCGTCTCGCACGTCCAAAACAATCTTCGCGTGCAGGGCGTCTGAACCTGGGGCAGCCCTGCTTCGGACAGGGCTGCCTTTCGTATGTCACGACGCGAGAGGTGAGCTGTCGTAGTGGCGCAGCAGATCCTCGACGTCGCGATAGACCGCGATGCAGCCGGCGTCCTTCAGGGCCTGCTCGGTGAAGCCGCCGGACAGGACCCCGATGGATTTCATCTGCGCCTTGCGGGCTGCTTCCGCATCATAGGGCGTATCGCCGATCACCACCGCTTCGTCCGACGTCAGCGGCGCAAGCTTCCCGAGAGCCGCCTCGAAGATGTCTGGGAATGGCTTCGAGCGCTCCGCATCGTCCGACGATGTGGCCGAGTCGATGAGGTCCGCGATGCCTGCGATCTCCTTGTACTGCTCGACCTCGTCCGCGTTGCCGGAGGACGCCAGCACCGCTTTCTGCCCTGCCGCGCGGATGCGCTCGAAGAGATCGCGCACAGCGGGAAAGGCGCGCGCCCGGTGCAGGTAATCGCGCTTGAAGAGATCGGACCGAAAATCCTTAATGGCGTCGCCCTGCGTCTCGATCACCTCAGGGGGCAGAAGCCCGTGCAGGATCTGGTCGCCGCCCTTGCCGATCTGCGAGCGCATATCCCGAAAGGCGATCTCGAATCCGAAATGCTGGAGGGCCTTCACCCAGGCGTCCGCATGGAGATCCACGGTATCGATGAGGGTGCCATCGACGTCGAATACAACGGCTTTGATCATGTGCTGAGGATCTCCGTGTCCGGGCGCTACCCGTGCCTGAGCTTGAAAAAGAGGATAATGCCCGCGAGCATGAGCGTGACGCCGTTCGCCGCGATGATGGGAATTTCACCTTTCAGGAATCCATAGGTCAGCCACAGGGCAAGACCGGTGACCAGCACCAGGAACATCTTGAGCGAAATGTCCTTCGTCGAGCGCGTGCGCCAGACCCTGACCACCTGCGGGATATAGGCCGAGGTGGTGCAGATCGCGGCCGCGTAGCCGGTGTAGTCCATGAGGGACATCGAGAGGCGCCTTTGCGTTGAGAGGCCACTAACGTCATGCCTCCCGCGATGTTCCTGCGCCATTCCGGCATGGCTCGCGTGGTGGAGGAACAGCGGGGCACGTTCCGGCGTTGGCGCGCAACCTGAAACGAGGTGCGATCTTCATGGCCGGCAGCGCAGATCACGGATCGGGACGAATCGGGTCGCGCCCTGAGCAGATTGCAGCGCCTCCCTCTGTAGCGCCCGGCCACCATCCCCTGGGCCTGGATGGCCAGCGCGATGGCGCCTTCCTGGTGCCAGGCGGACTCGATCCGGCAAAGCCCGCTCCGCTGATCGTGGCGCTTCATGGCGCCGGCGGCATCGCCACGCATATCCTCGACCTCGTGGCCACGCAGGCGGAGCGGCATGGCGTTATCGTTCTGGCGCCGGAGTCGCGCGGCCCCACTTGGGATGTGATCAGGGGCGGTTACGGCCCCGACGTTGCTTTCATCGACCGGGCGTTGACGAAGGTGTTCGGGCTTCATCCCGTCGACCCCGCGCGCATCGCGGTGTCCGGGTTCTCGGATGGCGCCTCCTATGCCTTGTCGCTCGGCGTCATCAACGGCGATCTGTTCGATCATATCCTCGCCTTCTCACCGGGCTTCCTGGTGCCGACAACGACGGCCGATACGCCGCGGATCTTCATCTCTCACGGCGTCCACGACGAGGTGCTGCCCATCGACCCCTGCAGCCGCAGGATCGTCCCGGCACTTCGCCGGGCCGGCTACGACGTGGACTACCATGAGTTCGACGGCGGCCATGTGGTTCCGCCCGACATGGTCGAGCGTGGGGTGGCGCGCTTTCTTGGCTGACACTCACCTGCACATTCCGCCCGAATGGGCTGCTGCGGCAGAGCATGTGCGCCGCCACGAGGTCCACCGGATCGTCGTGCTCGGCGCCCGGGACACGGGCAAGAGCACGCTCTGCCGCTTCCTCACGATGATATCGGTGCAGTCCGGCCGAAGCACGGCCCTGCTCGATACGGATGTCGGCCAGAAAGCCATCGGCCCGCCGGCCTGCGTCACCATGAGCGATGCACAGGGCCTGTTCCTGGCCTTCGTCGGCACCACCAATCCCGCTCTCGGCTGGCAGAACCTCATCCGGGGCACGCGCCGCCTGATGGAACGGACTAACGCGGATCTCCTGGTCGTCAACACCAGCGGGCTGCTGGCGGGACCGGGCCTACGCCTCAAGGCGGCGAAGATCGATGAAGTGCAGCCCGACGTGCTGATCGCCCTCGGGGAAGATCCGGCTCTCGCGGCCATTGCCGACGGGAGGGCGTCGCTGCCGGTGCTCCGCCTGCCGTCCTCACCCATGGCCCGGCGCAAGACCGATGGGGAGCGCCGCGCCGTGCGGCGGGAGGCATTCCGACATTATTTTGCGGGCGCCGCCATCCATCGTCTTGCACCCGGATTGGTCGAGGGGATGGGCGCGGGTGCGCCCCTTCCGGTCGATCTCCTGGTGGGATTGGCTGACCCTGACGGCAATGACATCGGCATGGGCCTGATGAAGAACGCCGCGGCCGCTACGATCGAGGTGCTGTCGCCGGTTGCCGCAGGAAGCATTGCCCGGATCGTTCCAGGCTTGCTGCGCCTGGACGACAATTTCACTGAGAGATGCGCTCCTCACGGCACCTCTGGCTGAGGCGTCGGATGAAGCACCGGCTTGTCCGGCTCCGGCGGCTGCTCCGGCAGGGAAGACGGAACGCCGGGCGGCATGGATGGCGCAGGCGTGTCGGGGGGCATCGGTATGGCCGGAATAGGCTCGGTCGGAGGCGGCTTGGGATAGAACTCGTCCGGCTGCGGACGGCTGCTGGCGCGGTGCGGGGACAAGACACTCTCCCTGGATCTGTCCGTGACAACCGTTCAGCTCTGACAAAGGTTCTCCTGCAGCCCTGCTTCAAATCGGCATGACCGGTCAGACTTACGAAACCATAGGCAAGCTCTCGGCTTGACCTTACGTCCGTTTGGGGTCACGACGACAGGGTGGAACCACGAGCCGGAAGAATCATGCGCGCAGCCCGATCCCTTGCCTTCCTCGCCTTCCTCGTCAGCGGGTGGACCCTGGCCCAGGCGGCCGACCCCGTGTTCTCGCCCGAGCCCATCCAGAGCGCCTCGGGCTGGATCGTCACCGTGAAGGGCAACCTGCGGGCAGGGCCGTCCTATCCCGGCTCCGACGATTTCAGCTTTATCGGCTATCCCTCGCTCAGCTTCCGCCGCGCGGGGACGGTGGAGCGCTTCAGCGCTCCCGACGACGGCCTGAGCTTCTCGTTCCTGGACGAATCCGTGTTCCGCGTCGGCGTGGTCGGCCGCTTCGTGGGCGGGCGCTACTACGAGGACAACCGGGAGCTCGTCGGCCTCGACAAGATCGACTGGGCGGTGGAGCCCGGCGTGTTCGTGGAATACTGGCCCCTGGAGTTTCTGCGCGCCCGCGCCGAGATCCGGCGCGGCTTTGGCGGGCATGAGGGCTTCGTGGCTGATTTCGGTCTCGACGCGGTGCATCGCTTCGGCGCCGTCACCTTGTCGCTGGGCCCGAGGCTGTCCCTTGGCGACAGCGAATTCACCCGCACCTATTTCGGCGTGACCCCCGAGGAGGCGGCGCTCAACGGTCAGGTGACGGCTTATCGTCCCTCCGGCGGCATCACGTCCGTGGGCGCCACGGGCGCCGTCAGCTATGACTGGTCGCCGCAATGGTCGACCACCGCCTTCGTCACCTACAAGCATCTCGTGAGCGACGCGGCCGACAGCCCCATCGTCGAGCGCTTCGGCTCCGAGCACCAGGTCGGCCTGGGGCTCACCGTGTCCTATTCCTTCGGCTACACGCCCTGACGGGAGCCGCATCTCCAAAACGCGAAGAGCCGCCTCACAGGGCGGCTCTTTTCGTTTCAGGATTGTGACGGACCCTCAGGCTGCGAGGCTCTTGCCCGCGGCAGCATCCTCGCCGCGATAGATGCAGCCTTCCTGCGAGCCGGACATGCCGCGCTTGAGCTCCACTTCCTCGAGGCCGGGGAAGCGTTCCTTCACCAGCTTCCAGACGTATTTGGTGACGTTCTCGAGCGAGGCCACGCCGATGGCCGGGTTGAGGTCGAGATTGCCGTGATCGAGGCCCGACCCATGCTCGCCCTTGATCTCCTTGATGTAGTTCTCGACGTCATAGAGGTTGACCGGCCAGCCATAGACCTCGTCGACGGGCCCGCCGAAGGTGAGCTTGACGATGAAGGTATGCCCATGCAGCCCGGAATAGGGAGCCACCGAGTGAGCGGCATCGAACGTGAACTCGCAATAGGTCTTCATTGCCCCTGCTCCCAAACAATCGTCAAAATCGCCCTGCCGGCTGACGCTTCGGCAGGTGATCCTGGGTAACATAGGTGGCAGGGATCGGCAAAGAGCGTGGAGGTATTTTCTCTTAGGGCCACACCGCGATGCGGCATTTCGCGCTGCATCCCATCTTGGGCTTTATCTCTCACGCCAGAAGCGGTGGAGCCCTGCGATGTCCGAGCCGCACATGAGCGGCATCGCTTCCCTGATGCGCTCGAGCGGCCAGTCCCACCAGGCCATCTCCAGCAGCATGGCGATCTCCTCCTCGGAGAAGCGCTTGCGGACAGGGCGCGCGGGATTGCCGGCCACGATGGTGTAGGGCTCCACGTCGCGGGTCACGACGGCTCGGCTCGCGACCACGGCCCCATGGCCGATCCGGACCCCCGGCATGATCATCGCTTCCGTGCCGATCCAGACATCGTTGCCCACCACCGTATCGCCTGCGGGCAGGAAAGGATCCTGCGGCTCGCCGAAGGCACCATCCTTGTTCATGTAGAAGAACGGAAAGGTCGAGATCCAATCCCGGCGATGGCCCTGATTGCCATGCATCATGAATGTCGCGCCGGTGGCGATGGAGCAGAAGCTGCCGATGATGAGCTTGTCGGCCTCGGGCTCGTCGGGCAGCAGGTAGCGCGCGCAGTCGTCGAAGGAATGCCCATGATAGTATCCGGAGTAGTAGCTGTACCGCCCGACGACGATGTGCGGGTTGGTGACCTGCTCCGACAACGGTATGCCCTGCAGGGCGCTCTCGAAGATGGTTTTCATGAGGCTCTTCTCAACAGAAGGGTGCAGGCAACGCGTAGATCGATCGATGTGTTGACCCTCAGGCCACGCGGGCCTTCTGCCTGAGGTCTGCCAGCGTGTGCACCAGGTCCCGTGCCGGCCTCGGACGGCCGAAATAATAGCCTTGCGCATCGGTGCATCCCGCTGCTTGAATCTGGCGCAGATGCTCCTCCGTCTCCACACCTTCAGCCACAGTCGGCATGCCGAGGCTGCTGCCCAGATTGGCCACGGATTGCACGATGGCGAGACAATCCGACCGCTGGGACATTTCACGCACGAAGGACTGGTCGATCTTGATCTTGTCGAACGGGAAGCTGCGCAGGTAGCTCAGCGACGAATACCCGGTGC
Source organism: Microvirga arabica (assembly GCF_016811235.1). Classification (GTDB taxonomy): domain Bacteria; phylum Pseudomonadota; class Alphaproteobacteria; order Rhizobiales; family Beijerinckiaceae; genus Microvirga; species Microvirga arabica. Next base: position 73,998 of record NZ_JAFBID010000008.1, on the reverse strand, counting down.
CGAAATCGTCCATGGCGATGCGCACGCCGAGACGGCGCAGATCGTGCAGCATCGAAACGGTCGCCTCGTTGTCCTGCAGAAGCACCGATTCGGTGATCTCCAGCTCCAGCCGGCTCGGGGCGAGACCCGATGCAGCCAGGGCCCGGCTGACGCTCTGCACCAATCCCCGGCTGCGGAACTGCACGGGCGAGAGGTTGACGGCCACATGGATGTTGCGAGGCCATCTTGCCGCTTCCCTGCAGGCCTGCTCGAGGATCCAATCGCCCAGGGACACGATGAGGCCCGTGTCCTCGATGACCGGGATGAACTCGGCGGGCGGAACAAGTCCGCGCTCCGGATGATGCCAGCGCAGGAGAGCCTCGTAGCCGCCGATCTCATTGTCGTTGATGTTGATCTGCGGCTGGTAGAACAGTTCGAACTCACCGTTGGTCGCGGCCTTGCGCAGATCGACTTCGAGCGCCCGGCGCGCCTGCAGCTGAACGTCCATGTGCGTTTCGAAGAAGCGGAACGTGCCCCGTCCATCGGCCTTGGCGTGGTAGAGGGCCATGTCGGCATGCTTCAGGATCTGGCTCGGGGTGACGTGTCCCTGAGGCAGCGCAATGCCGATGCTGGTGCCGATAAAGATTTCCTGGCCGTTCACGGTAAAAGGCGCTCGCATCGCCTCGACGATTTTCGACGCAAGGGCAGCGCTTTCGCTGGGCTTGCGGATTCCGGTCTGGAGGATTGCGAACTCGTCGCCGCCGAACCGGGAAATCAGGTTACGAACCTGTCCCTCGCTCGCGGGAATGCAGTTCCGGAGACGCTCGGCCACAGCCTTGAGCAACTCGTCGCCCGTCTCGTGACCGAAGGAATCGTTGACGTCCTTGAAGTGGTCGAGATCAAGATAGGACACGGCGATCGTGCGGCCGTTCGGCTTGGGGCCGGCCAGCGCATGCTCCAGCTGGTTGCGGAGCACGACGCGATTGGGCAGGCCTGTCAAGGCATCCTGATGCGCCAGGACGTGCAGCTCCTGGTGAGCCCGCCCCAGCAGCCGATTGTGCCTGTCGAGAAGGACGATGAGTGCAATCCCGATCAGAACGAGGCTGGCCGCGATGCCGGAGAAGAGCCAATGCAGGCGGATCAGCTCCTGCTGATCCTTCTGGACGGTTTCAGACCCGTAGATGAGCACGGTCGATGCGATCTGGGCCAGAGCGCCGTCGAACGGCTTCAAGCGGTCGATCACCTTCTGGACATTGCCCGGCTGCTCCAGGTTCTGGATGAGCGGATCCATGTCCTCGAGCGCCAGCTCGAGCCGCCGCAGCATGGCCTGATGATCCGGATCCCGCTGGAGCAGGGCATGGAAATCGCCCTCGTTCAGCTGCTTCACACGGCCGGCGAGAATGTCGTAGCGAAGCGCCACCTCATCCTTGTCGACGCCGCTTCCCGGTCGCTCGAATTCAGACAGCCGGTGCTCCAGCCGGATGAACTCGGACGAGGCCTGACTGGCCTCCCAGGCCGGATTGTAGACAGCGATCTGCCGCAGCGCACCCTGGCGCTGGACGACCAGCACCGAGATGTAGATGGCGGCGATCAGGAACCCACCGATCACGAGGGCGATCACCGTTTTGAATGTGCGCAGCGACAATGGGAGGCCTCCGCCCCTGACTGGCCTCGGCTAGCGGACGTCGATCTTGGCAACCTGCCAAGCCGAACGTGCGTAATAGGTCTGGCTCTTCAGGTCCGGGTTGCTGTCATAAGGGTAGATCACGAACAGAGGACCCTTGTCGCGAACGGACATGTATTCGCCGTTGCGCTTGATGGCGAGGATCACATTGAACTTCGCAAAGTCTTCTATCGGAATTTCGGTGGTATAGTCGTTCAGCGCAACCACGATGACCCGCTGACCGGAAGCACCAACCTGCTTCATCAGCTTGTCGAGCGGAACGCCCTCGAACTTTACCCTCCCCTCATGCCAGGGCGTCGTGGTCTCGACCGTCACCAGGCCCATGGATTCCAGCATTTTCCGATCGAACTGCGCCGTGTTGTCCTTATTGGTCTCGGAGATCTTGCCCGAGATGGTCAGGATAGGCCTCTCGGTCGGCGTGGCCAGCGAAGCCGCGTATGCGGCGCCCACGAAAGCGGTCAGCGCAAGCAGCGCTCCCACCAAGCCGGTCTTCACCTTGGCGCGAAACATGGGGAACCCCTACACAAAAAGTAATGAAGCACATGAAACCGATTAACTTAAGCAAAGTCTTACACAACTCTGCAATGGAAGCAAAAAAACAAATACAACAATGTTACGATTGATGAATTCTTACTTCCGGAGGTCCGACCTTCTACACGGATCCGCGGCCAATCGCTTGAGGCGCAATGCCGCAAAAGGCGATGTCCTCCGGCAAAAAAGTAAGCCGCCCTGTGATAGGCAGGGCGGCTCGCGGCAGTCGATGGATCCGACGTGATTCAGTCTCTAGAGCGGCTTGAGCCCCGCCTCGATCTCGGCCCGGCGCGGCTCCAGGAACGGCGGCAGGGCGAGGCGCTCGCCGAGCTTGTCCATGGGCTCGTCGGTGGCAAAGCCCGGACCGTCGGTGGCGATCTCGAACAGGATGCCGTTCGGCTCGCGGAAATAGAGGCTCTGGAAGTAATAGCGGTCGACCGGACCGCTCGACGGCGCCCTCAAGGATTGCAGGCGCTCCCAGCATTCCTGGTAGGTTTGCTCGTCGGGCGTGCGGAAGGCCACGTGGTGCACGCCGCCCGCCCCCGGACGGGCAGGCGCGAGGCCCGGCTCAACAGCCACATGCAGTTCCGCGGCAGGGCCGCCCAGGCCCATCTCGAACACGTGCACCGGCGTGTCGCCGACGCGATACTCCCGGACTGCCCGCATATCCATGGCCTCGGTCAGGACGCGGGCCGTGCGCTCCAGCTTCGGCACGCTGATCCGGATCGGACCGAGGCCCCGGATCTGGTGCTCGGCCGGCACGGGGCTGCGCTCCCACGGATGGGCCTCGCCCTGCCCGCCATCGTCGACGAGGCTCAGGCGCTGGCCTTCGAAATCCTCGAAGTCGAGGGTGAGCCGGCCGTCACGCTCGACGATCTCGTCGCTGCGCACATTGAGGCTGCCGAAGCGGTCCTTCCACCATGAAAGAGCCCTCTCGCCGTTCACCCGCAGGGCCGTCTGCGCGATGCTGTGGGTGCCGCGCCGCTCGCGGTCTACCGGCCAGTCGAAGAAGGTGATGTCCGTGCCGGGCGACGCCTTCGCGTCCGCGTAGAACAGGTGATAGGCGCTCACATCGTCCTGGTTGACCGTTTTCTTCACGAGCCGCAGGCCGAGGATCTGGGTGTAGAAGGCGTGATTGCCGCGCGCATCCGCCGTGACGGCGGTGAGATGATGAATTCCGGTCAGCTTCATGGCGCTCTCCATTCTTGAGAGGCGTAAATAAGCCCGCATTCCCGCCGCGGCGAGTCCTCGGACAGCCAAGCCGACTTTGCTTGAATGCAAAGCGCCCCAGCGTCGAGCAGGGGCGTCTGCAAACAAATCAGACGCCTCTGACGTTCAGGCCGCCTTTGCGCGCAGATCGTCCGGCGTGACATCATCCGGGATCGGGCAGCGATAGGCGCGGCCGCCGGTGCGCTCGCGCAGCTCCGCCTTGGCGCGGGCGACGAGGTCGGGGTTGCGCAGGCAATCGGCGGCGGTGGCCGCCATGGCTTTCGCAGCGAGCACCATGCCCTTGTGCGCGGCGGGCAGGTTGCCCTGCGTGACGAGCTGCCAGGTGTGAAACGGCGTGCCGATGGCAAAGCACGCGGTGTGGCACTGCACGGTCGGCACGATCCAGCTCACATCGCCCACATCGGTGGTGCCCATCATCACCTCCTCGCGGGCCGGCATGGCAAGCACGCCGTCGTGCAGCACTTTTGTTTTCAGGGACATGTCATACGGCTTCACGCTCGCAAGGATCTCCTCCTCCGTCAGCGCCGACTTCTGGAGCTTTTCCGCAAAGGCGACATCGGACTCATCGAAAGCCGGCGGGCCGAGACGGCGCATGTTCTCGTACATGGCCTCCTGCAGCGCCTTGTTGGGCACGACGTTGGAGGTCGCGTCCGTGATCTGCACCGACACGCTGGTCTCGGTCATCAGCGCCGCGCCCTCGGCGATCTTCTTCACGCGCTCGAACAGTCGTTCCGCATCGGGCAGGTGCGGCGAGCGCACGAGGTAGAGCGATTCTGCGTAAGCCTGCACCACGTTGGGGGCGTCGCCGCCGGTGTTCGTGATGGCGTAATGCACGCGTGCATCGGAGGGCATGTGCTCGCGCATGTAGTTCACGCCCACATTCATGAGCTCCACCGCATCGAGCGCCGAGCGGCCCACATGCGGCGCGGCGGCCGCATGCGCCGCCCGGCCCCGGAAGCGAAAGTAAGCCTGGATGCAGGCAAGCGACGAGGTGGTCGAGACCTCGTTGATCACGTTCGGGTGCCAGCAGAAGGCGGCATCGAGATCGTCGAACAGGCCGGCGCGGGCCATGAAGGTCTTGCCGGATCCGCTCTCCTCGGCCGGGCAGCCGTAATAGCGCACGGTGCCGGCAATGCCCTCAGCCTCCAGCGCATCTTTCAGCGCGACGGCGGCGAGCGCGGATCCTGCTCCGAGCAGGTTATGGCCGCAGCCATGGCCCGGCGCGCCCGTCACCGTCGGCTTGTGCTCGGCAAGGCCGGAGACCTGCGCCAGATCCGGAAGGGCGTCGAACTCGCCGAGGATCCCGACCACGGGACCGCCCGAGCCCCATTCGGCCACGAAGGCGGTGGCCATGCCGCCTACATGCGGCGTGATGCGAAAACCCTCGCGCTCCAGCATGGCGATCTGCTCCGCCACCGAGCGATGCTCTTCGAAGGCGAGCTCGGGCGTGGCCCAGATGCGGTCGCTCAAGGCACAGTAATCCTCAGCCTTGGCGTCGACGTAGCGGGCGATGACATCAAGGCTCAGGCGGTCGTTATGCATGGTGAATCAAAACTCAGGATCGTGGGAATGGCGCGACCATAGTCCATGATCGCGCCGTGATGAAAGAGGCGGCCTAGACCGTCTCGCCCTTGCTCTCCCGGCGCGGCGCGAGAAACCCGCCGGACTGGCGCGACCAGAGGCCGGCATAGAGGCCGCCGTTCTCCAGCAGCTCCGCGTGCGTGCCCTCCTCGACGATCCGGGCCTCATCCATGACGATGAGACGGTCCATGAGCTGCAGGGTCGAGAGGCGGTGCGCGATGGCGATCACCGTCTTGCCCTCCATGAGGGTCGCGAGCGATTCCTGGATTGCCGCCTCGACCTCGGAGTCGAGCGCCGATGTCGCCTCGTCCAGGATCAGGATCGGCGCATCCTTCAGGATCACGCGGGCAATTGCGATGCGCTGACGCTGGCCGCCGGAGAGCTTTACGCCGCGCTCGCCCACATGGGCGTCGAAGCCGCGCCGCCCTCTGCCGTCGACGAGGCGCTCGATGAAGTCGGTGGCGTGAGCCTGACGCGCGGCCTCGCGCATGGCTTCCTCGCTGGCGTCGGGCCGCCCGTAGAGGATGTTCTCGCGGATGGAGCGGTGCAGCAGCGACGTGTCCTGCGTCACCACGGAGATTTTTCCGCGCAGGCTTTCCTCCTGCACGTCGGCGATGTCCTGCCCGTCGATGAGGATGCGGCCTTCCTGCGGCTCGAAGAAGCGCAGGAGCAGGTTGACCAGCGTGGTCTTGCCGACGCCGGAGCGGCCCACGAGGCCGATCTTCTCGCCGGGCTTCAAGGTGAGATCGAGCCGCTCGATCACCGTATCGCCCTCGCCGTAGGAGAAGGTGACATCCTCGAAGCGGATTTCTCCGCGCGGCACGGTCAGAGGCTTGGCCGTCGGCTTGTCCTGCATGGTGAGCGGGCGCGAGATCGTCTTCATGCCCTCCTGCACCGTGCCGACATTCTCGAAGATGCCCATGACCTCGAAGGCCACCCAGCCCGACATGGAGACGATCTGCGTGGAGAGCAGCAGCGCCGTGGTCATGGTGCCGGCATCGACCCGATTGGCGCTGAAGAGCCACACGGCCACGGCGCCGGTGGCCACCAGGAAGATCGCGTTGAGAAGGGTCAGGCCCGCCACATAGAGCGTGTTGATGCGCTGCTGGCTCATGAAGGCATCGTTGAGCCGGCTGTAGCCCTCGCTGATGTATTCGTCCTCATCCTTGCGGCGCCCGAACAGCTTCACCGTCATGATGTTGGTGAAGCTGTCCACCACCTTGCCGGTGACGGCGGAGCGCGCCTCGCTGGAGAGCCGCGAGCGCGTCTGGATGCGTGGCACGGAAACGCCGAGCAGCGTGGCATAGAGCACGAACCATCCGGCCATGGGGATGGCAAGCCGCCAATCCTGCGTGCCGAGGAGACCGATGGAGGCCGCACCGAAGATCAGGATCTGCCAGACCGCGCGGGCGACGGAGAGAACCGTCTCGCGTAAAGGGCGTCCCGTCTGTAGCACCCGGTTGGCGATGCGCCCGGCAAAATCCTCTTGGAAGAAGCCCAGGGGCTGGCGCACCACGTGCCAGTAGTTCTGCCAATGCACCATGGTGGTGAAGGAGACCGCGAGCGAATGGTTGACGAGGAGCCGGAACAGAATCGTGCCGACGGGCCGCACCACCAGGATGATCGCCGCCATGGCGATCAGCAGCGGCCCGGCCTCGTCGAAGATGCCTTCCGGCGAGGTGGTCGAGAGAGCGTTTACCAGACGGCCGATGAGCCAGGGGATCAGCGCCTCGAAGACCGCGAGCACGAAGCCGAGCGCGAAAAGGGCGATAAACAGGCCCTTCGCCTGCCGGATGAAGTGCCAGTAGAAGCCCCAGAGCGTATCCGGAGGCGATTCCTCCGGCGGCTTCTTCCTGAAATCGATGCGGGTTTCGAAAAAGCGGAACATCAGGGCCTGCGTTCATTGGAGTCCGAATCAAACGGACCGCAGGCCGGAATAATGCAACATTCTTTGTCTTGAGGGTGGCAATCGCGGTGAAGTGAAGACTTACCCCACCGCAAACAGATCCCGCGTCTCGGGGCCTTGCGGCTCCTCGAAGGCATTCGGGTCGCCGGGGGCGGTTTCCCAGCCGAGGTCGGGGAGCGCGATGATGCGCAGGCCCCGTGGGTCGTTGCGGGTCACGACGATGTTGCGGCTTTCCATATAGGCGATGAGGCGCCGCGCCCGGCCGGGCGAGCGGCTGCCGCAGGCCCGCGCGATCTCGCCGTCCGGCGGGCAGGGCGAGGCCTCCATGGCAGCGCGGGCGATGAGCAGGTAGATGCCCTGAATGTCTTCCGCCAGATCGGCCGCGAAGGCGACCGCGCGGTCCCACTCGGTGCCCTCGGCGGTGGCGGTGTCGACGCCGGCGCGGGCGACCGCGAGGCGGCGGCGGAAGGCGTTGAGGTTCAACGGTTCGCCTGCCACGCGGCGGATGCGGCAGCGGACCAGAAAATCCTGATACAGCACGGCCACGGAGCGGAAGGCGGCCTCGGGATCGTCGAGGATCTCGCGCAGGATCACGTCGAGGGCGGCCTCGCGCTCCGCCTTGGACTGCGCGGTCTCCTCCGCTTGCGGCTCGGGTGCTGCGGCAGGCCGGGTACGGGCGAGCTGGGCTAGGAGGTCGTTGGTGGAGGGTGCCGGCGGTGGCGGAGGCGCGCGTCGCGGCATGACCGGGCGGGCCGCCACCTCGTCCTCGCCGGCCTTGAAGATGAGGTCGCGGGCATCTTCCTTGGGCTGCTCGGGGAGCGGCATGAGCTTGAAAGTGCCCGTGCGGGTGGAGGTTTCGACTGCGCCGATGCGGATCGGCAGCGGGCGGCGCGACAGAGCCGGGCCGAGGGCCACGAAATGACCGCGCTCGAGATCGCGGAACATCTCGGCTTGGCGGCGCTCCATGCCCAAGAGGTCGGCGGCGCGGGCCATGTCGATGTCGAGGAAGGTGCGGCCCATGAGGAAGTTGGAGGCTTCCGCCGCCACGTTCTTGGCGAGCTTGGCGAGGCGCTGCGTCGCGATGATGCCGGCCAATCCCCTCTTGCGGCCGCGGCACATGAGGTTGGTCATGGCCCCGAGCGAGACTTTCCTCGCCTCGTCCGACACCTCGCCGGCGGCGGCGGGCGCGAAGAGCTGCGCCTCGTCCACCACCACGAGCATCGGGTACCAGTAGTCGCGCTCCGCATCGAAGAGGCCGCCCAGGAAGGCCGCCGCGCAGCGCATCTGCGCCTCGGCGTCGAGTCCTTCCAGGCTCAAGACTACGGAGACCCGGTGCTGGCGCACGCGGGCGGCGATGCGCTGCAGGTCGCCCTCGGACCGGGAGGCATCCACCACCACATGGCCGAATTTGTCGGCGAGGGTGACGAAATCGCCCTCGGGGTCGATGATGGCCTGCTGGACGAGGTTGGCGCTCTGCTCGAGAAGGCGGCGCAGGAGATGCGACTTGCCGGAGCCCGAATTGCCCTGGACGAGCAGACGCGTCGCCAGAAGCTCTTCGAGATCGAGCAAGGCCGATTGCCCTCCGGGGGCGGAGGACGCCACTCCCATATCAATGCCAGCCTTCATCAGCCTCCCTCTTGCCGTTGCCGTCATAACCCGGCACGGTCCTAACACGGCAAGGCTTAAGGAAGTGCCGGTCGCAGGCACGCTCTCCACAGGCGAGATCGGCTATCCCCAGCCACGACGCCGCAGGATCAAGGAAACCCTTGGGCTTGAGGATCATTAATCCGGGCCACAGCTCCGCCTAGGATGGACGATGCCGATCCCTGCCTACCGAATCACCGACAACCCCATGATTGTCCGAGCCCAGAGCACGACCCCCGGCACGGAGACGCCAGGGTCACAGACCACCCCGCCCGGCGCGGCGGAGACGGAAGGGGCGTTCGGCATTCTCGGGATGATGATCTCGGGCCTGATCATCATCTTCGCCATCGTGCTGCTCTACCTGCGCTCGCGTAACCAGCGCTGATCAGTCGGCTATCGCAACGTCGGCGGCCTTGGCGGCGCTGCCGCGCAGGGGCCTCTCCTCCAGGGCGAGCAGGAAGGCGAGCGCCAGCCCGAAGCCCGCCATGGCGGCCAGGAACACGTAGCTGAACACGTCGGCGAGATTAACGCCGCTCCGGGCTGCGGCTTCGCCCAGGGCCTCGAAGCTCGCAGCCCCCGTGATTCCCGAGCCGCTCAGCACGATGGCGCCGAAGATCGCCACGATGAAGGCGCCGCCGAGCGAGCGGAAGAAATTGGCCGTACCCGTGGCGGTTCCCATCTGGTGCGGCGCCACCGCATTCTGAGTCGTCACCATGGTGACGGGGAGCAGCGTGCCCAGCCCGATGCTGATGATGCCGAGCAGGATCTCGACCATCGTGACGGACAGGGCTTCACCGTAGAGCACGAGCACCCCGGTCGCCGCGATGGCCACCAGGAGGCCGATCGTGGGCAGCCGCTTGTAGTGCTTGACCCGCGCCATGGTGCGCCCTGAGAGCGTGGCGCCAATCACGGTGCCGGCCATGAGGGGGATGAGGGCCAGCCCCGACAGGCTCGCCGAGAGGCCGCGCACGGATTCGAAATAGATCGGAAGATAGATGGTCAGCCCGATATAGGTGCCCATGCCGAAGCAGGCGGCGAGCACGCCCATGCGCACCACGGGGTTGTGCAGCACCCCGGAGGGGATCAGCGGCTCGGGCGCCAGGCGCATGCGCAGGGCGAACAGGATCCAGAGGGCAACCGAACCGGCGAAGAGCCCGAGGATCGGCAGGGAGCTCCAGGGAAAGTGGATTCCGCCCCAGCTCAGGGCCAGAAGCAGCGCGACCGTGGCGGTGATCAGAAGGGTGGCGCCTAACAGGTCCAGCCGGTGCGGGCGCTCGAACCGGGGCAGCTTCTTCAGGCTCTGGAACGCGATGGCGAAGGCGATCAGGCCCAGCGGCAGGTTGATCCAGAAGATCACCGACCAGTGCAAATGCTCGGCGAAGAACCCACCCAGCACGGGACCGAGCAGACTTGAGGTCATGAACACGCTGGCGAAATAGACCTGATAGCGCCCGCGCTCCTTCGGCGGCACGAGATCGGCGATGATGGTCTGGGCCAGCGCGATCAGCCCGCCGCCGCCGATGCCCTGCAGACCGCGGGCGAGAATGAGCACGAACATGCTGGGAGCGAGCGCACAGGCGATGGAGCCGGCGATGAAGACCACGATGCCCACCAGCATGATGCTGCGCCGGCCATACGAGTCGCTGAGCTTGCCGTAGAGCGGCGTCACGGCCGTGGATGTCAGGAGATAGACGGTCACGATCCAGGACAGGTGCTCAAGGTCGCCGAGCTCGCGGCCGATGGTGGGCAGCGCCGTTGCGATGATGGTCTGGTCGAGGGCCGCCAGGAACATGGCGAGCAGGACGCCGATGATGATGGTGCGGATCTCGGTCTGGCTGAGAGCCTTGCTCTGGCCGGGGTGAGGCTGTGCGGGAGGAGATTGGTCCATCGTGTCCATCGGGTTCGGGCAGGCTCATCTAGGAGACAAATCGAGGCCGTGTCGAACCCTTGCCTGCAGGGCTGGTATGCGTCCGGGCTCAAGACTGGGCTAAGTGGCAGCTCCGTCCACAGGTTCCACCTTCGGGCCCGACGGTTTCGCCGCCCTGCCTCTGGCAATGAACGATGATGTTCCTCTATTGTTCGCGCCATGCCGTCCCGCACCCACATCACGCTCGCCCAAGCCCGACGGATTGCGCTCGCCGCCCAGGGTTTTCATGAGGGCCGCCCAGCGGCAGCGACGAAGCGCCATGTCAGCCGTGTGCTGCAGCGCTCGCATCTGCTGCAGATCGATTCGGTCAACGTGCTGGTGCGCGCCCATTACATGCCGCTGTTCTCGCGGCTCGGTTCTTACGATCGGGGATTGCTCGAAAAGATCGCCTATCACCCGAAGAAGCGGGAAGCGTTCGAATATTGGGGCCATGAAGCCTCCCTGATCCGGCTGGACCTGCAGCCCCTGTTCCGCTGGCGCATGGAGCGCGCCGCGCGCGGTGACGGCACCTATGGGGGTCTCGCCCGCTTCGGGCGCGAGAAGCGCGCCTTCATCGAGGAGGTGCGCCGCGAGATCGAGACGCGCGGACCGATCGGCGCGGGCGAGCTCTCGATCGGCGGCAAGGGGCAGGGATCCTGGTGGGGCTGGAGCGACGGCAAGCGGGCGCTCGAATGGCTGTTCTGGGCAGGCCAAGTCACCACGGCGACGCGGCGCGGTTTCGAGCGTCTCTACGACCTGCCGGAACGGGTGCTGCCCTCAGACATCTTGGCCATGCCGACACCCTCGGCCGAGGAGGCGCAGCGGGAACTCCTGCGGTTGTCCATCCGGGCGCTCGGCATCGCCTCGGAGCGCTGCCTGCGCGACTATTTCCGCCTGGAGCCCAAGGATGCGAAGGCGCGCATTCCCGAATTGGTGGAGGCGGGCGACCTCATGCCCGTCACCGTCAAGGGCTGGGATGGCCCAGTCTATCTCGATCCGCAGGCCAAAGTCCCGCGCCGTGTGGAGGCGCGGGCGCTCGTGTCGCCCTTCGACCCCATCGTCTGGGAGCGCACGCGCACGGAGCGCCTGTTCGATTTCCGCTACCGCATCGAGATCTACACCCCGGCCGAGAAGCGGGAATTCGGCTATTACTGCCTGCCCTTCGTGCTGGGCGAGCGGATCGTCGCCCGCGTCGACCTGAAGGCCGACCGGGCCGCGGGCGATCTCATCGTCCACTCCGTCCACCCGGAGGCCTCGGTTGCCCCGGAGGAGATTGCCCCAGCTCTGGGAGACGAGCTGCGCCTGATGGCCGAGTGGCTTAATCTCGGCAGCATCACTGCGCCGAAGGAGTGGCGGAAGCGCCTTGCTGTCTAAGGACAATCCGGCCCCCTGCCGAAGCAAGGGGCCGAAATCATGCATCAGCGCTTCATCATGCCGTCGCTGTTCACGGAGCCGGTTGCCTCCATGCCAACCGGGGTCACGGTGATGCGCGCCACCGACTTCGACGGATCGAACTTCCAGTCGTCCGGCGCATCGGCATTGCCGCGGATGCCCGCATGCATCTGGACCTTGCCGTTCTCCGGATCGCGGTCGGTGCCCATCATGGCGATCAGCGCCGACTTGCGCTCGTTGTTCTTCTCGGTGCCCGCATCGTAGGCCATCGCCTCGATGCGGCGAGGCGAGGACAGCTCATAGGCATTCAGGCCATTGATGCCGGTAAAGCCGTCATTGGTCATGACGAGCATGGCTGCGCCGGACACCATCGGGAACTCGCGGGTGACCTCCAATTCCACCACGCGGCTCTGGCCTGGCAGGATCGGGGTGCCTGATCCGACGGCGCCGAACTCCTCGCCGATGTTCTTCGTCACCACGGACGAGAGCAGCGGCCCCGCATTACCTTCCTCGGCGATGCGCATCAGGCCGAAGGAGGCCTCCTCGCCCTCCTTGAACAGCATCGGCGCCTTGGAGTTGTGGCTGACGAAAACCGGCGGCGACAGGGTCTGGCCGGTGGTCAGGTTCTCGATGGTGATGCGGATGCGCTTGCCTTCGCCCTGGGCATTCATGGAATCCGATGTGGGCCGCGACTGCGCAAAAGCTGCCGATGAGGAGACGAGACCGAGGGCAAGAGCGGTCACGAGAGTACGAGAGCGATACATGCTGAGATCCTTATCCTTGAGGTGAAGGTCCAGCCCCGCGTTGTTGTGGATCTTTTCGCCGTCCGAGGCGCCGCCCCGAACCGCCGTCCAGCCTCTTATTCGGCTGCCACTCACTTATGTTACTTCGTTCACAATTTTGTGAAGTGAAATGTTATAGATATCCGTCACGTAACATTGGGGCCATTCACCGCGAATAGGCTTTGAAGGGGATCGTGTGACGGAACACGAGGAAGCCTGGGCAAGCGCCATGCGGTCGGCGAACCGCGGCGACGCAGATGCTTATGCGCGTCTGCTGAGCGATGTCGCGCGCGCGCTTCGTCGTGTCATCGCCTACGATTCCATCCGGCTGGGTTTGGGCGGCACCGACGTGGAGGATGTCTTGCAGGATGCGTTGCTGGCCATTCACCTGAAGCGGCATACCTGGGACGAGACCCGTCCCATCGTGCCCTGGCTGCGGGCGATTGCCCATTACAAGGCTCTCGATCATGCACGCAGGAGCGGGCGTCGGGTCAGTGTTCCGATCGAGAGCGTGGCCGAGATCATTCCGGCTCCGGAGCCGGAGCCGGAACTTCCGGCATCGACAGGCCGCTTTCTCGAAATGCTCCCGCGCCGGCAGCGGGAGGTGCTGGAGGCGCTGGCCCTCGACGGTGCGAGTATCCGCGAGGCCGCCGAGCGGCTTAAGATGAGCGAAGGCGCCGTGCGCGTCGCCTTGCATCGCGGTCTTGCGGCCCTGGCCGCAAAACTAGGAGGATCGGAGTGAAGACGGATCATCTCATTCACGCCCTTGCAAGGGATCTGCCGGACAGGCCGCAGAACGGAGGCCGGTTGGCGGCTGCACGGCTTATGGCAGCGCTCCTGGTGTCGGGCCTGTTCGTGGCTGCGGTGATTCTCCTGTTCCTCGCTCCGAGTCCGCACCTCGCCCATGGCCCCAACCTCACCACGGCCGTGACCTTGATGGCGGCTCTGGCCCTGACGATCTGCGCGTTCCGCCTCTCACTTCTGATGCAGCGGCCTGACGCTCGGATCGGCTTCGGCACCCTTGCATGGCCCATTCTGCTGCTCCTTGTGGGAGTCGCCATCGAACTGATCCTGCACCCTTCATCGACCTGGACAAGACGCCTGATCGGCGAGGATCCCTTGAACTGCTTCCTGCTGGTTTCGGGCCTGTCCCTCCCCGTTCTGATCGCGGCTCTCGGCGTGCTGAAACAGGGTGCGCCGATTGAGCCCGGCCTTCAGGGCGCCATGGCAGGGCTGCTCTCGGTCGGCGTCACCTCCATGCTGTACGTGCTGCACTGTCCGGAGCCTTCGCTTCTCTACATTGCAGCATGGCACGTGCCGGCGGCTCTGGCGGTCAGCTTCATCGGGGCCAAACTCGGCAGACGCTGGTTGCGCTGGTAGACGCCTCTCGCCAGACGCCTCAGACTTTCCTATGTCCAGGGGATCATGAACACGCTTCTTGCCCCCGCCACCCGCCTCTGGCTGCGCCTGCGTCTCAACGAGGTCGGCCCGCTGCTCTCCGTGTCCGCCTCCGGCTTCTTCGCCTGGGCCTTCATCACGCTTGCCGATGAGGTGCAGGAGGGCGAGACCCATGCGCTCGACAGCGAGCTTCTGCTGGCGCTCCGGGATCCGCAGAATCCGGCCAATCCCCTCGGCCCCTCCTGGGTGGAGGAAGCGGCCAGAGACATCACCGGCCTTGGCGGTTACGCCATTCTGTCGATCATCACCCTGGCCACATGGGTCTATCTGATGATGACCCGCAGGCAGGGCGCAGCGCTTCTGGTGATTGTCGCCATCGTCGGTGGCACGCTGATCTCCACCGGCCTCAAGATGGGCTTCGAGCGGCCGCGCCCGGATCTGGTGCCCCACGCCACCCGGATCTACACCGCGAGCTTTCCCAGCGGCCATGCCATGATGTCGGCCATCACCTACCTGACCCTCGGGGCCCTGCTCGCCCGCGTGGAGAAGAGCCGGCGCGCCAGCGCCTTCATCATGGGGCTGGCCATCATCATGACCCTGCTCGTCGGCGTCAGCCGCGTCTATCTCGGCGTTCACTGGCCGAGCGACGTGGTGGCCGGCTGGTCGGTGGGCGCGGCTTGGGCAGCCTTGTGCTGGTTCGTGGCACTTCAGCTGCAGCGCCGCGGCCAGGTGGAGAAACCCGGCGAAACCTCGCGCTCATCCGACGACAAGCCGGAATGACGGACGAGACCGGCAAACCCGTCCGCAAGCCGCCGCGCAAGGTGTCGGAGGCTTATCTGCAGCGAGCCGCCATGTCCTACCTCGAGCGCTATGCCTCCTCGGCCGAGAACCTGCGCCGGGTGCTGCGGCGCAAGGTCGACAAGCGCTGCCGCCTGCGCGGCGAGGATCCGGCCGAGTTCCACGACATGATCGACGAGGTGGTGGCAAAGAGCCTGAAGATCGGCCTCATCGACGACACCCGCTATGCGGAAGCGCGCGTCGCATCCTTACGCCGCCGGGGCGGATCGGCGCGCGCCATCCAGGCGAAACTCTCCGCCAAGGGCGTCGACCGGAGCACCATCGCGGCAGCCTTGGAGGGAGAAGAAGGCGACGAAGAGCAGGCAGCCCGCGCCTTTGCCCGCCGCCGCAAGCTGGGCCCCTTCCGTCCCGGCGAGCGGGCGCCCTATCGCGACAAGGACCTGGCCGCCATGGCCCGCGCGGGTTTCCGCTTCGATGTGGCGCGGCGGATTGTCGAGGGCGAGCGCGATGAGGACCAGGACGGGCCCTAGCCCCAGCCTATTTCACCCGGGTATTATTGACATGGGTTTTTAACCCGGGTAAAACCCTGCCTCGCTTATTGCTGCAGGGGATGATCATGGCTGACGAAAACCAAACCTACACGGCCTTCGCGGGTATGCGCCGGATCGCGTCAGGCGATCTCGCGACGGTCGCGGCAAAGGCCAAGGCCTCCCTCGATCAGGACCAAGGGACCCCCATCCTGATCCTCGAAGACGAGACCTGCCGGGTCGTCGACATCGATTTCCGCGGAACGGCGGACGATGTGGTGAAACGGCTGGAGCAGACCTCCGGCAAGCCGGAGCCGCGGGGACCGGGCCGGCCCAAGCTCGGTGTCGTGGCTCGCGAAGTCACGCTGCTCCCGCGGCACTGGGAATGGCTCAACGCCCAGCCGGGTGGCGCCTCCGTGGCCCTGCGCAAGCTGGTCGAGGAGGCACGGCGCAGCAACGAGGCGAAGGACCGGGTGCGGCAGTCGCGGGAGGCGCTCTATCGGTTCATGTCGACGCTCGCCGGAGACGAAGCGGGCTTCGAAGAGGCCTCGCGCGCCCTCTTTGCCGGGGATCAGAAGCTTTTCGAGGCCTTGATCCGCCTATGGCCCAAGGATCTTCGCGACCATGCCGAGCGGCTGGCCGGCTCCGCCTTCGTAAGCGAGGCATGAACCCCTTCCAGCGAACGGAGCGCCTCTACCGCACGAACATGATCGTCGGCTTGTCCTTGTAGGTGGTGCGGCAGAACTCCCGGTAGCCGCATTTTTCCGCCACCCGGATGGACGGCTCGTTCTCGGGCGCGATGATGCAGGCCGTGCGCCGGGAGCCGAAATGCGCGTCGCCCCACGCGATGGCGGCGCGCGTGGCTTCCGTCGCATAGCCTTTGCCATGGGCATTGGGCGCGAGCGCCCAGCCGATTTCCGGCATACCGTCGAGGGACGGCTCGATCTCGCGTCGGAAATCCGCGAACCCGACCTCGCCGATGAAGCGCTCGGTCCCTTTCTCGACGATGACCCAGTAGCCGAAACCGAGGGACGCCCAATGTCCGACATTGCGCAGCAGCCGCCCCCATACCTCTTCACGCATCGAAGGCCGGCCGCCGATGAAGCGCGTCACCTCCGGATCGGTCCAGAGCGCGAGGTAGTCGTCGAAGTCGTCGAGCCTGTGCCCCCGCAGGGTGAGGCGGTCCGTTTCGATGGCCGGAACGGTTTCGGCGGAGAGGGGATTCGACATGCGTTTCTCGTCTCTATGCAGGACACCGCATACAAGGCAGCCGGGCAAGGCTCAAGACGGCAGCGCCACAAGCCGGCTTTGCAGAACAAGGCCTGGAGGCTGACGCGACCTGTCCTAGATCACCAACCTCACCGCACAAGGAGATCAGGAATGAACCGCAAGGCAAGAGCCGTCTGGCAGGGCACAGGCAAGGAGGGCACCGGCCATCTCACCTCGGATTCCGGCGTCCTGTCCTCGACGCCCTATTCCTTTAAGACCCGCTTCGAGAACGAGAAGGGCACGAACCCGGAAGAGCTGATCGCCGCCGCGCACGCAGGCTGCTTCACCATGGCGCTCGCCTTCCAGCTCCAGGGCGCGGGCTTCACGCCCAACGAGCTCGCGACGGAAGCGGTGGTCTCCCTCGAACAGGAAGGCAGCGGATTTGCGATCAAGAAATCGGCCCTGACGCTGAACGCCAACGTGCCGGGCATCGACCGGGCCAAATTCGAGGAACTCGCGCGCGCGGCCGAGAAGAACTGCCCGGTGTCGAAGGTGCTCAACGCCGAGATCACGATGGATTTCACGCTGGCGTAAGGCTTCTCAAACTCCCCTCGTCATGGCCGGGCTTGTCCCGGCCATCCACGTTTTAAGAGGTTTGAATACGTGGATGCCCGCAACAAGTGCGGGCATGACGGGTGAGTGAATGAGCAGGATTACGACCCGGCCTTCTTGTAGGCATCCACAATGGCCTGCCCGTCGTTGCCGGCCTTCTTCAGCCAGTCGGCCGTCAGCTGCTCGCCCACCTTCTGCAGGCCCGTCTTCAGCTCGGGGCCGGGAGGCTGCACCTTCATGCCGTTCTTGGCCAACTGCTCGAGATACCACTTGGTCTTTTCCTGAGCCGTCTGCCAGCCACGCTCCTCGGCCGTCTTGGCGGCTTTGAGGATGGCCTCCTGGGTGGGCTTGTCGAGAGCATCGAACGCCGCCTTGTTGACGAAGGTCATGTTCTTCGGAATCCAAGCCTGCGTGTCGTAGAAGTGCGACAGCGACTCCCACACCTTCGCGTCGTAGCCGGTTGCGCCGGAGGTCATGAAGGTGGTGACCACTCCGGTGGCGAGCGCCTGCGGCAGCTCTGCCGCCTGCACGGTCACGGGCTGCGCGCCGACGATCTCGGCGATGCGCGAGGTGCCCACGTTGTAGGCGCGCCACTTCACGCCCTTCAGGTCCTCGACCTTGTTGATGTCCTGCTTAGCGAAGATACCTTGCGGCGGCCACGGCACGGCGAAGAGCAGCATCAGGCCCTGGCCGGCGAGCTTCTTCTCGATGGCCGGGCGCTGCACGTCCCACAGCTTCTTCGACTGGTCGAAGGAGGTGGCGAGGAACGGCACCACGTCGAGGCCGTAGAGCGGATCCTCGTTCTCGTGCAGCGACATCAGCACCTCGCCGGCCTGGGCCTGGCCGGTCTGCACCGCGCGCTTGATCTCCGGCGCCTTGAAGAGCGAGGCGTTGGGATGAACGGTGATCTGCAGCTTGCCGCCGGTCGCGTCCGCCACGTCCTTGGAGAACTGGGTGAGGTTCTCGGTGTGGAAGTTGTCGGCCGGATAGGCGGCCGGCAGGTTCCATTTGGTCTGCGCCATGGCGGGGGCTGCCAGCAGCAGCGCGCCGGCGAGGCTGAGGCCCAGTCGTGTCATATGCTTCATGTGATCCTTCTCCCTCTGGTTATGGTGGATCCTATCCCGGAAAGGCGAGCCGTGGCAGCCACAATGCGATGTCCGGAAAAGCCGTGATGATGGCGACCGCCGCCACGAGCAGGAAAAAGAACGGCAGCGCCGCCCTGGCGACGGTGAAGCTGTCGCGCCCGCTCATGTTCTGCAGCACGAAGAGGTTGAACCCGACCGGCGGCGTGATCTGCGCCATCTCGACCAGGATGATGAGGAAGACGCCGAACCAGATCAGGTCGAAGCCCGCCTGCTTGATCATCGGCAGCACCACCACGGTGGTGAGCACGATCATCGAGATGCCGTCGATGAGGCAGCCGAGCAGGATGTACATGACCGTGAGCGCCGCGATCAGCACGTAGGGCGACAGCTCAAGCGACTCCACCCAGGCGGCGAGCGCCGCGGGAATGCCCGTATAGGCCATGGCGGCCGTGGTGAAGGCCGCGCCCGCCAGGATCAGCATGATCGTGACGGTGAGGCGCGTGGCGCTCAACAGAGAGTCGCGGAACGTCGCCCAGGTGAGCGTGCCCGACCACCAGGCCAGGATGAGAGCGCCCGTCACACCCCAGGCGGCGCATTCGGTGGCCGTCGCCCAGCCGAAGATAAGCGCGCAGAAGATGAGGGCGATCAGCAGCAGGACCGGCAGGAGCTTGGCCGAACTCCGCAGCTTGTAGCCGAGGCTCGTGCGCGGCTCGGGCGGCGGGGATTTCTTCGGATTGAGGGCCGACCACAGGGTGATGTAGCCGGAATAGAGCGCCATCACGAGAAGGCCCGGCAGGAAGCCCGCAAGAAAGACCTGGATCACCGAGACATTCGCCGCGATGGCGTAGACCACCATGGGAATGGACGGCGGGATGAGAAGCCCGAGGGTGCCGGAGCCGGCAAGGCTGCCGAGGCTCATCAGGTCGTCGTAGCCGCGCTTCTTTAATTCTGGCAGCGCGATCTTTCCGATGGTCGCGCAGGTGGCGGCGGACGAGCCCGACACCGCCGCGAACACGCCGCAGCCGACCACGTTCACGTGCAGCAGGCGCCCGGGCAGCCAGTTGAGCCAGGGCGCGAGGCCGAGGAACATCTGCTCGGACAGGCGCGTGCGAAAGAGGATCTCGCCCATCCAGATGAAGAGCGGCAGGGCCGCGAGAGACCAGGAGGCGGAGCTCGACCACACGGTGGTGGCGAGCACCGGCCCGATGGGAACCGACGTGACCATCAGGATGGCCGCAAACCCCACGATCAGCAGCGCGATTCCGATCCAGACCCCTAGGGCCAGGAGGCCCATGAGCAGGCCGAGGAGAATGGTGGCGGTGGTGACGAGGCCGAGATCTGCAAACATCGTTTAGAGCCCGCTCTCGGCTGCGCGGTTGACGATCTCCTCCGGCGTTTCGGCCGGCGGTTTTTCGTATCGCGGCCCATGGCCTCTGAGAACGTGCACGAGTTCGTCGATGAACGCGATCGCGAGGATCGTCAGGCCGATCGAATAACCGAGCTGGGGAAACCAGAGCGGCACCGCGACCGCTCCCTGGGACATGTCGTTGAAGCGCCAGCTGTCATAGGTCATGTGCACCGCGTACCAGGCGAAGAACCCGATCACCGCCGTGCCGATGAGAAGGCACAGGATCTCGATGCCGCGCCGCGCGCCGGCAGGAAGCCGTTCGAGCACCAGCCCGATGCGGATCAGCTCGCCCGACCTGAAGGTGTGGGCGAGACCTAAGAACGCCATCGCGGCCATGGACCAGGCGGCGTAATCGTCACCCGCCGGGACGTTGATCCCGAACTCGCGTCCGAGCGAGAGAGTCATCATCAGGAGGAAGATCGTGATCAGGAAGACGCCTGCCAGATATCCGGCGAAGAGATAGAGACCGTCGAGCAGGGTTCTGATCATGCGAAGCGTTCTCTCCCGGTCGTGACGCGCAGGCTGAGCTTACCGTCACGGTGGGTAAGGGCAAGGGCCTGTCTGGGATTGAATGCATAAGCTTGCGCCGCTTTGTGCCGGAGGAGTGGGCAATGCTCTCGAACCTTGGTGTCATTCCCGCCCAAAGCGCAGCGGAGGGGAAGGGAATCCACTCAGCCGCTCAGCGCCATGGGTCCCCTTCCCGGCCTTACGGCCACCGAGGATGACACCACCGCCTCCCTATGCGACCTCCCGCCCCTCTCCTGAAGCCCTCGCCAGCACCCTATCTTCATGCTAGAACAAAACACGAACAATTCTGCGGAAGACCGATGGACGAGAAGCTTTCGAAGAAGCTGCGCATTCTGGCGGACGCGGCGAAGTATGACGCCTCCTGCTCCTCCTCGGGGGCGCCCAAGCGCAAGTCGGATCCCGATGGTCTCGGCTCCACGGTTGGGACCGGGATCTGTCACGCCTACACGCCGGACGGGCGTTGCGTGTCCCTGCTCAAGATCCTGCTCACCAATTACTGCCTGTTCGACTGCGCCTATTGCGTGAACCGGCGCTCGTCCAATGTGAAGCGGGCGAAGTTCTCCGTGGACGAGGTGGTGACGCTCACGGTGGAGTTCTACAAGCGCAACTACATCGAGGGCCTGTTCCTGTCCTCCGGCATCATCCGCTCGCCCGACTACACCATGGAGCAGATGATCCTGGTGGCGAAGAAGCTGCGGCGCGACCATGGCTTTCGCGGCTATATCCACCTGAAGACGATTCCCGAGGCGAGCCCCTGGCTCATCGAGGAGGCGGGCCTGTGGGCCGACCGCCTGTCGATCAACCTCGAACTGCCGACGGAGAAGAGCCTGGAGCAGTTGGCGCCGGAAAAGGACGGCGCATCGATCGAGACCGCCATGGAGCAGATGTCCGAGCGCATCGAAGAGGCGCGCGAGGAGCGGCGCCATTTCTCGCCCGCCGGCCAGACCACGCAGATGATCGTGGGCGCGGACGAGACGACGGATGCGGATGTGCTGCGCAAGTCGGCCACGCTCTACGGCCATTACGCCATGAAGCGCGTCTATTACTCCGCCTTCAGCCCGATTCCGGATTCGAGCGCGATCCTGCCCCTGAAATCGCCGCCGCTCATGCGCGAGAACAGGCTCTACCAGGCCGATTGGCTGCTGCGCTATTACGGCTTCGACGTGGACGAGATCGCTTCAAGCACCGAACAAGGCATGCTCGACCTCGATGTCGACCCGAAGCTCGCCTGGGCCCTCAAGAACCGCCACCGCTTTCCGGTGGATGTGAACCGGGCCGATCGCGAGATGCTGCTGCGCGTGCCGGGCCTCGGCGCCCGCGCCGTCGACAAGATCGTGGTGGCGCGCAAGCACACGACCCTGCGCCTGGAGGATGTCGCCCGCCTCACCTCCGGGCTGAAACGCGCCAAGCCCTTCCTCATCACGGCCGATCATCATCCGAAAGCGCGGCTCGACAAGCTCGACCTGCGCGAGCGGCTGATCGAGAAGCCGGAACAGCTGAGTCTGTTCGTATGATCCAAACAACGAGCTATCATTCCGAAGCCGCGCCGAAGGTGTGGAAATCCATAAACACGACGGATCAAGAAGGGATGATCCGTGTTGCGCCTCTTCCTGCGCCGTCAGCGGTTATGGATTCCGGGCTCTCGTTTCACTCGCCCCGGAATGACACGGGAGAGCAGTCATGACCCTCCACCGCATCACCCTCAAAACCGGCGCGGATCTGCAAACCTTCCGCAAGGCGGTGCGCTGGCTGATTGCCGAGGAACTCGCGCCGCAGCATGTGATGTTCGCCGTCGACGATGCGCCGGGACTCTTCGGCAACGAGACGGTCGCTGAGGCGCCGCCGGTCACCATCCCGAAAGGCGTGTCGCGGCTGATCGAGCAGGTGGTCTGCCACAGCGATCCCGAGCGCTACGCTCTGCTTTACAGCCTCGTCTGGCGCGTCCTGAACGGCGAACGCGATCTGTTGGAGGTCGCAAGCGATCCGCTGGTGCACCGCATCGACCTGATGGCCCGCTCCGTGCGGCGCGACCTGCACAAGATGCACGCCTTCGTGCGCTTCCGCCGGATGCAGGGAGAGCTTGAACGCTTCGCCGCCTGGTTCGAGCCGGAGCATTTCATTTTGGAGGCGGCAGCGCCCTTCTTCGTCGACCGTTTCCGGTCGATGGACTGGACGATCCTCACGCCCATCGGCTCCGCGCGCTGGGATCGGCATGAGCTCGCCTTCGGCCCGCCCGCGCAACGGGAAGATGCGCCCGTGGAGGACAGCTTCGAGGAGGGCTGGCGCGGCTATTACGAGAGCGTGTTCAACCCGGCGCGTGTCAATCCCACGGCCATGCGGGCCGAGATGCCCAAGAAGTACTGGCGCAACATGCCCGAGACCGCCGCCATTCCCGGCCTGATCCAAACCGCCGCTCAGCGCGTTGAACGGATGATCGAACAGGAGGCGACGATGCCCACCAAACGCACGCCGGAACGCGCCCTCGAGGCCATGTGGGATCAGGAACCGAAGACGCTTGAAGAGCTCAACGCCATCATCGCGAAAGCTGGCCCGCTGGTGCCCGGCGCCACGCAGGCCGTCTTCGGCGAAGGCCCGCACCATGCCGAGATCGTCTTCGTCGGCGAGCAGCCGGGCGACCAGGAGGACCTGCAGGGGCGGCCCTTCGTTGGCCCCGCCGGCAAGCTTCTCACCAAAGCCATGAGGGAAACCGGGATTGGGCGTAGCCAAGCCTATCTCACCAATGCGGTGAAGCACTTCAAGTTCGAGCAGCGCGGCCACCGGCGCATCCATTCCAAGCCCACGGCCGGCGAGGTGAAGCACTACCGGCCCTGGCTGATGAAGGAGCTGGAGCTGGTGCGGCCCAAGCTCGTGGTGGCGCTCGGCGCGACCGCCGTTCTCGCGCTCTCCGGCAAGGCGACGCCGATCACGCGCTCGCGGGGACGCGCCAAGTTCGGCGCCTATGAGGGCTACATCACTGTGCATCCGAGCTACCTGCTGCGCCTGCCCGACGAGGCGACGAAGCGGGAGGCCTACGAGGCATTTCTGGGTGATCTGCGCCGCATCCACGATCTGGCCCAGGCCAACCTGGAAACCGGCGAGCTGCCGCTCGCAGCGGAGTAGCAGGGGCGCTGGCCTACCCCTCTGGGGGAGTTGCCAGGCTTGCGATATGAGCAGACCCTGACCGACGCCGGAGCCGCTTTGGTTCGGCAGAGGGAGGCGCCGGAAAACCGGCGAATGAGCCATGCCGCAATTCGTGATCGAACGAAATATGCCGAACGTGGGCAATCTGTCTGCCGCGGACCTGCAGCAGGCCTCCAGAACCTCGTGCGATACCCTTCGCGAGCTGGGCCCCGAGATCCAGTGGGTTCACAGCTATGTCACGGACAACAAGATCTACTGCGTCTACCGGGCACCGGACGAGGGGATGATCCGCGAGCATGCCCAGAAGGCAGGATTCCCGGCCGACAGCATCTCGCAGGTCCGCTCAGTCATCGATCCGACAACGGCCGATTAAAGCGATCGCCTCCTGAAGCCGGGTGCGTGAAGGATCTATCCTGTACGGTGACTCGATAGTGCGGAAGCAGGAGCCGGTTCCACATGGGTCGGACCGGCAGCATCCGCCGCATCGCCGCCTTTCTGTCGCTGTCGGTCAAGATAGCGCATGATGGGCGTGACGGTCGTTCCGTGCAGCACGATGGAGATCAGCACGATCAGCCCCATGGTGCCCCACAGCAGATGCGGCTCCTCGAACGACGCGTGATTGAGCCCATAGGCGAGATAATAGGCCGAGCCGAGGCCCCGGATGCCGAAGAAGCTGATCACGGCTTTCTCGTCCCATTTCTGGTCCCGCCCGAGAAGGCTGATCCATCCGATCAGGGGCCGCACCAGGAAGATCGCCAGAATGGCATAAAGAACAACCTGCCAGTTCAGGATGAGGAGCCCCCCTTCCGCCAGGGCGCCACCGAAGATGACGAGAAGCACCATCATGAGCAGCCGCTCGAGCTGCTCCACAAAGTCGTGCAGCTTCTCGTGGTATTCATGATTCCGCTCCACCGACCTCAGGCCGAGCGCCGCCACGAACACGGCGAGAAAGCCATAGCCATGGACCATTTCGGTCAGGCCATAAGCTAGGCAGGTGATGCCCAGGGCTACGAAGCCGTCTCCGGTGCGGGAGAGCTTGGCGCGGTTGGGGAGCCGGAAGGTCAGCCATCCAAGGCTTCGCCCGACCACCCAGCCCATGGCAACCCCCGCCCCCAGCTTCCAGATCACATCCACGCTCAGCCAGTGGAGGAGCCAGGGCTCGCCGGACTGGCTGGCAAGCGCGAGGGCAACGGCAAGGTTGACGAAGGGAAAGGCCAGCCCGTCATTGAGGCCTGCCTCCGACGTCAAGGTGAAGCGGACCTCGTCCTCCATGCCCTCCCCTGGCGGCCCGACCTGCACATCGCTCGCCAGAACCGGATCGGTAGGGGCAAGAGAGGCCGCCAGCAGGATCGCCGTGGCAGCACCAAGCCCGAGCAGGGTGTGGCCCAGAATCGCCAGAGCCGCGATGGTGAGCGGCATGGCGATGCCGAGCAGGCGCCAGGTGAGCATGCAGCTCGCCCAGGCGAGGGGCCGGTCGAGCTTCAGGCCTGCGCCCATCAGCGCGATGATTACGATGAACTCCGTCAGCCGTTCCGTGATCGCCAGATGCTCCTGCGGGTGGGGAGCGATGCCGGGCACAGGCGGAAGGGAAAAGATCACTGCTCCGAGGCCGACGCAGAAGATCGGCAGGGACAACGGCAGCTCCTTCAGGAGCATCGGGAGCCACGCGGTCAGCAGCACAAGGGCTCCGAACCCGGCCAGGACGAGGATGTAAGCATTCATAAGGCAGCGAACGCGGGCCAGACTCGGCAGTTCCGAGCGTGAAGCCGTTAATCCCCATTAACTGCCCCTTAAACCGCCACAATTAGGGTGCCTCAGAGCATGAAAGGCCGGACCTACCGGTCGCGTGAATGCGGGGTCATAAAAGACGTGGCGAACGGACGTGATCGGCGCGAGCCGGTGTTCGATGCGCCCGCTGAGCAAGCGGGGGAGCTGGAATTTCGCCTCTCGCCCGAGGACCGGGCAGGGGGAACGATGGCGCGCAGGCGAGCTTCTGGACCAGGCGGCGGCAGGCCTTCACGGCCTAAGAAAGCCAAGCGCCGCGGCGGCCGCTCGCTCTTCAGCAAGCTGATCTATGCCGGTCTCGTGCTCTGCCTCTGGGGCGTGATCGGCGTCGGCGGCATCGTGGCCTATTATGCCTCGCAGCTCCCGCCCATCGACCAGCTTGCGGTGCCCAAGCGCCCGCCGAACATCGCCATCCTGGCGAGCGACGGCTCGTTCCTCGCCAATCGCGGCGAGACGGGCGGCCGCACGGTCACGCTCAAGGAATTGCCGCCCTATCTTCCAAGAGCCTTCGTGGCCATCGAGGACCGGCGCTTCTACGACCATTACGGCATCGACCCGATCGGCATCGCCCGCGCGGTCTACCGCAACCTGAGCAACAGCGGCGGTCTGCAGGGCGGCTCGACACTTACCCAACAGCTTGCCAAGAACCTGTTCCTCACCCAGGAGCGCACCGCCTCGCGCAAGATCCAGGAGGCGATCCTGGCGCTCTGGCTCGAGCGCAACTACTCGAAGGACCAGCTCCTCGAACTCTATCTCAACCGGGTCTATTTCGGCGCCGGCGCCTATGGCGTCGAGGCGGCCGCCCAGCGCTATTACGGCAAGTCCGCGCGCAGCGTGTCGCTGTCGGAAGCCGCCGTGCTGGCGGGCCTCGTCCAGTCGCCGTCGCGGCTCGCTCCCAACCGCTATCCGGAGCGGGCGCAGGCGCGCGCTGAGCTCGTGATCGCGGCCATGAACGACCTCGGCTTCATCACGCCGGGGATGACCAAGACGGCCCTCAGCGCGCCCGCCGAGCCTGTTCGCCCGAACGGCGCGGGATCGGCCAATTACGCGGCCGATTACGTGATGGACGTGCTCGACGATTTCGTCGGCACCGTCGAGTCCGACATCGTGGTCTCGACCACCGTCGAGCCTGCGCTGCAATCCGCAGCCGAACGCGTGCTGGTGGACGAGCTCAACGCCAAGGGCCAGAAGTTCAACGTGAGCCAGGGCGCGGTCGTCGCCATGCAGCCGGACGGGGCCGTCAAAGCCCTGGTCGGCGGGCGCAATTACGAGACGAGCCAGTTCAACCGGGCCATCGCGGCCCGCCGCCAGCCGGGCTCGTCCTTCAAGCCCTTCGTCTATCTCGCCGCCATGGAGCGAGGCTACACCCCCGACATGGTGATGGAGGATGCGCCCGTCGCCTACAAGGGCTGGGCGCCCAAGAACTACGACCGCAAGTATCGCGGGCCGATCACGATCCGCGATGCGCTGGCGCTCTCGCTCAACACCGTCGCGGTGAAGCTCAACATGGAGGTGGGTCCCAAGACGGTGGCGCAGACCGCGCAGCGTCTCGGCATCTCGTCTCCGCTGCAGGCCAACGGCTCGCTCGCGCTCGGCACCTCCGAGGTGACGCCGCTGGAGCTGGTCTCCGCCTACGCGGCCTTCGCCAATGGCGGCATCGGCGTGACGCCCTACGTGATCACCCAGGTGAAGACCACCGACGGCAAGCTCATCTACAAGCGCCCGAGCTCGGGCGGCCTCGGGCGCGTCATCGATCCCGGCGTCGTGGCCCAGATGAACGACATGATGCACAACGTCTTCGTCATCGGCACTGCCCAGAAGGCACAGATCCCCGGCTGGACTCTCGCCGGCAAGACCGGCACCACCGACGACTACAAGGATGCCTGGTTCGTGGGCTTTTCCGGCAATCTCGTGGCCGGCGTGTGGCTCGGCAACGACGACGGCGCGCTCACGAAGCGCGTGACCGGCGGTAACCTGCCCACGGAAGTCTGGCACAACTTCATGACGGCTGCCCTCAAGGACAAGCAGCCCGTCCCCCTGCCCGGCCTCGAGCGCATGCGCACCCCGTCGGACATTCCCGGCGCAGGCGCAGGCGGACCGCGCTACGCCAATGCGGACGGCGAAGGCAGCTGGGTCGCGCCCGCGCCCCAGCGACGCGCGAGCCGCGAGAAGAACTTCTTTGAGAAGCTGTTCGGACTTTAAGGCTCGCCTTTACCTCTGACGCTGTCATTCCGGGGCGCCGCAGGCGAGCCCGGAATGACAGCGTCAGGAAAGAACATCTCGGCTCACCCGGCTCCTAATTCTGCAGCGTTAGCGGTTATGGATTCCGGGCTCTCGCTACCGCTCGCCCCGGAATGACAGTGGCGGGCTTGAACAAGCTCGGTAGAGATTACCCCGCACGTAATCGCCAGCCCTCTCTCCACACGACATGCTCCCTTCATCAAACGAAGGAGCCTGCCATGCCTGCCTATGCCGTCGGTCATCTGCACGATGTGAATGTCGGTCCCGACATCGTCGCGTATCTCAAGCACATCGACGCAACGCTCGAGCCCTTCGGCGGCCGTTTCATCATTCACGGGGGAAAGGTGACAATGATGGAAGGCTCCTGGTCGGGAGACCTGATCGTGATCGCGTTTCCGGACCGGGACAGCGCCCACGCGTGGTATGACTCTCCCGCGTATCGGCAGATCCTGCCCCTGCGCACCCGAAACTCGCGCGGCGATGTCTTTTTCATCGAGGGCGTCGATGCCGATCACAAGGCAACGGATGTGCTCGCCGGAGTCCCGGCGGATCAGCCCCTGGGCTGATGCCCTCGTGCACGGCTCGTTGCCAGGAACAGGATCAGCGCCAGCACACCGGTTGTCGCGATCGTCGCGGGCAGCGGAATCGCCGAGGCATCGAGGTTGCGCCCGAGGGCGATGCCCACGATGGCGGCAAACGTCATCTGGCAGATGCCGAGCAGCGACGACGCCGCGCCGGCCCGCTCCGGGAAGGGCATCAGGGCCGAGGCCATGGATTGCGGCATGGTGAGGCCGACGCCGATGCCATAGATCGCCATGGGGGCGCTGATGCTGAGCGAGGACGGCACGCCTGCAAGAACCAGGGCCAGCATGATGGCGCCGCCGATGGCGAGGCACGCAACGCCGAGCCGGATCGTGCCGTCGAGCCCGCGCCGTCCCACGAGATGCTGCGCGAGGTATGTGCCGCCGATGAAGCCCACCACCACGAAGGTGAAGGAGAAGGCAAAAGCCAGTTCATCCAGCCCGTAGATCTGCTGCAGCACGAAGGACGAGCCCGAGATGAAGGCGAAGAGCCCGCCATAGGTGAGCATGGAGAGGCCCACATAGGTGCGGTAGCCCGGGTGGCCAAGCAGCACTTGGAAGCCGCGCAGGATCGTCCCGAAGGAGATCGGCATCTCAGACTTCTTCCGGATGGTCTCCGGCATGCGCAGGCTGATGACGGCCGCCATGGCGATGCCGAACAGGATCATGACCGCGAAGGTCACGCGCCACCCCGAGACGCGCTCGATCACGCCGCCGAGGATAGGGGCGGCAGCCGGAACCACGCCCATGATCGTGCCCATGCGCGACAATTCCCGCCCGGCCCGCGGCCCCTCGTAGAAATCGCGCACGATGGCGCGCCCGAGCACGATGGGGCCGGAGGCGCCCAGCGCCTGCAGGAAGCGCGCGCCGATCAGGGTCTCAATGTTGGGTGCGAACGCGCAGATGAGGCTCGCCAGGGTGAAGAGCCCGAGCCCGAACAGCAGCACGGGCTTCCTCCCGATCCGGTCGGAGATCGGCCCATAGAAGAACTGCCCGGCGGCAAAGCCGAGGAGAAAGGCCGAGAGCGTGAGCTGCGTCTGGCCCGTGGTCGCCCCAAGGCCCGCCGCGATCGCCGGCAGCGAGGGCAGGTACATGTCCGTTGACAGGGGCCCCAAAGCGGTGAGCAGCGCCAGGACGACGGTGAGGGCCAGGGTGTCGGGCTTGAGCATTTCTTTGGGACAGCAGCAATGACGGAGGGTTTCGACTAAGCCGAAACGAAGGACCTGTCACTCACTAAGAGGCCTCTCACGTCATCACCGCCCTCGCCCCTTCACTCCGTGTCGTTTCCCTCCGACCTCATCCTGAGGAGGCGCGTCAGCGCCGTCTCGAAGGAGGCTCCAGAAGGCACTGGATGATCCTTCGAGACGCAGATTGCGTCTGCTTCTCAGAATGAGGCTGTGGTTCAAAAAGGGGCGGCCGACACAGGACCTGCCACGATGATGCGGTGCCCCTCACCCGATCCGGTGCAGGGCGCTGCCGTAGGCTTTGAGCCAGGCCTCCGCCTCGTCGGTGCGGGGGCAGAGCTGGTGGGTGATCTTCCAGAAGCGGTGGGAATGGTTGAGTTCGCGCAGGTGCGCCACCTCGTGGGCCGCGAGGTAGTCGAGCACGAAGGGCGGGGCCATGATCAGGCGCCAGGAGAAGTTGAGCGCCCCATTGGCCGAGCACGACCCCCAGCGGCTCTTGGTGTCGCGCACGGTGATGCGCTTGGCCGAGACGCCCAGCTGGGCCGTATGCTTCTTCACCGCAGCGGCGAAATCCTTCTTGGCCTCCACCTCGAGGAAGTCCCGTACCCGGCGAGCCACATGGGCGGCCTCGCCCGCCACCGCGATGATCGGCTCACCGGCGCCGCCCTTTGCGACCTGGGTCACGCCGCGGATCGACGACCAGTGGACGATCCGGTGGAGGACGCCGCGAACGGGCACCACCGCGCCCGGCTCGAAAACCACCCGCTCGGGCACCCTGGCGAGCCGGGTGGCGATCCACTGGCTGTGGCTGTCGGCGAATTTCTGGGCCAGGCCCACATCGGTGCGCTCGGGGATCGACAGCACGACCTCGCCGGTCGCGTTGGAGACGCGCAGCGTGATCCGTTTGGCCGTGGGACGGCGTTTGAGGGCCACCTTAAAGGCTTGGCCCTCATGCAGAACCTTGAGATGAGGCGGGTCCGCAGGGACGCGGCGGAACAGGGCGGATTTCATGTCCGCAATCTGCCCTGTCACGCTGATTCTGTCAGCGCAGCCGTTTGCCGCTCCTAAGAACGTATCAGGAACAGGCTCAGGCTCTTGACGCCTTCTTCCGGGCTGGTTCTCGATCGTGAGTCTCAATGAATTCAGCGATTCGAGGAGCGATCTGAGACCGGAACCGAGAACCGTTGAAGACGCCATAGTGACCGACCTTGGCCTGCAGATGATAGAGCTTCTTGTCGGAGGACAGGTTGGGGGTCAGCTCGAGGGCAGCGAGGGTCTGGCCCACGCCCGAAATGTCGTCCCGCTCGCCTTCGACCGCCATGATGGCGCAGCGCCGGATGGCCATGAGGTCCACCGGCTGGTCCCGGTGCATCATCTCGCCCTTGGGCAGTTCGTGGTTCACGAACACCTTCTCGACCGTCTGGAGGTAGAACTCGGCGGTCAGGTCCATGACGGCGAGATACTCGTCGTAGAACTCCCGGTGCTTCTCGGCTGAATCGCCGTCGCCCTCCACCAGGTGGTTGAACATGTCGTAATGGGCGGTCAGGTGCCGGTCGATGTTCATGGCCATGAAGCCGGAGAGCTGCTGGAAGCCCGGATAGACATCGCGCCAGAAGCCCGGATGGGACGGCGGCACCTTGGTGATGCAGTGGCGCTCGAACCACTCAATGCCGCGCTCCTCGGCCAGCCGGTTCACGGCCGTGGGGGAGCGGCGGGTGTCGATGGGGCCGCCCATGAGGGTCATGGAGCGCGGAATGCACGGGTCGTTCTCGGCCTCGAGGCGGGCGACGGCCGCGATGACCGGAACTGCCGGCTGGCACACGGCCATCAGGTGCAGGTCGGGGCCGAACGCGCGGCACAGGTCTTTGACGTAGTCGATGTAGTCGTCGAGATCGAAGCGTCCCTCGGCCAGGGGCACCATACGGGCATCGGTCCAGTCGGTGATCATCACCTGATGGGTGGGCAGGAAGGTCTCCACCGTGCCGCGCAGGAGCGTGGCGTAGTGGCCTGACATGGGCGCCACGATCAGCAGCTTCGGCTGGCTTTTGGCCACGGGATGATCCCGCTCGAAGGAGATGATTCGGCAGAACGGGCGCTCCCACACGATCCGCTCCATGACCGCCACCTCGGCACCGTCGATCACGGTGGTAGGCAGGTCGAAGGCGGGCTTGCCGTAGCGGCGGGTGGTGCGTTCGAACAACTCGCAGGCGGCGGAAACGGTGCGGCCGTAAGGGGTGTTGGTGAGCGGATTGCCGGGATTATCGAAAAAATGCTTCGTCAAATCGGAGGCCGCGCGGGCGGGGCTTAAGAGCCAATGCGCGGTATCGTACCAAACATAAGAAAAGTTCATAGAGTGTCCCCAAAGGCCGGGCGCCTGGTTCTTGCACAATGCAGTAGGCTTTATCCTCAACCGTAATATTAAGATTAAAGTTCCTTCAGCCTATTGCAACAACCTTGTCTGTCCACTGCGAAAACGGGCACCATACTTTGGTTTCGATGCATTGCCTGAGGCTTGCCGGTCGGAGCCCAAGTCGTGGGTAGGAAAATAGGCTGAGACCTCCTGCTTGGCGAACAGGGGGCCGGCCCTATTCTGTTCGATGATGTCCCGAATCGAGCCGAAGACCCTGACGCACCACGCCCGGCACCTGCGCCTGGACACTCTCGTCCGCCTGCGCTGGCTGGCCATCGCCGGTCAGGCCGCAGCCGTCATCGGGGTCCGCTTCGGCCTCGGATTCCCCCTGCCCTTCGCCCTGTGCCTTCTGGTGATCGTCGCCTCGGTCTGGGTCAACCTGCTGCTGCGCATCCAGTATCCGGCCAGCCACCGGCTCAGCGACAACGTGGCCACGGCGCTGCTCGCCTTCGACATCCTGCAGCTCGCCGGCCTCCTCTATCTGACCGGCGGGCTGGAAAACCCCTTCGCCATGCTGTTTCTGGCGCCCGTGCTCATCTCGGCCACGGCGCTCACGCCGGAGCGGACCCTGGGGCTCGGGCTGCTGGCCGTGGGCTGCGCGACCTTTCTCGTGCTCGCCCACCGGCCCTTGCCCTGGTTTCCGGGGCAGGCCTTCTCCCTGCCGTTCCTTTATGTGAGCGGGATCTGGACCGCGATCCTGCTCGGCACGGCCTTTACCGGCATCTATGCCTGGCGCGTGGCTGAAGAAGCCCGCCAGCTCGCCCAGGCGCTTGCCGCCACCGAGCTGGTGCTCGCCCGCGAGCAGCACCTGTCCCAGCTCGACGGCTTGGCGGCGGCGGCGGCCCATGAGCTCGGAACGCCGCTGGCCACCATCGCGCTGGTCACCAAGGAGCTGAGCCATGCCATGCCTAAGGACGGCCCCGTGGGCGAGGACCTGCGCCTCCTGCAGGAGCAGGTGGAGCGCTGCCGCACCATCCTGACGAAGCTCACCTCCATGGACGAGGACGACGGGGGAGAGTTCCTGGAGACGGTATCGCTGAGCCATCTGGTGGAGGACATTGTTGAGCCGCAGCGGGCGGTCGGCTTCGACGTGAAGGTGATCACGAAGGGCGACGGACCCGAACCCCTGTGCCGCCGCAATCCGGGGGTGGTCTACGGACTGTCCAACATCCTCGACAACGCCACGGACTTTGCCGAGAGCCAAGTGACGATCGAGGCCTGCTGGTCTCCTCACGAGGTTTTCATCGAGATCCGGGATGACGGCCCCGGTTACGCGCCCGATATCCTGCTCAGGGTCGGCGAGCCCTATGTCACCACGCGCAGCGCCGCCGAGCGGACGGAGGACAGCGAGGAGGGCGGAGGGCTTGGCTTGGGCCTGTTCATCGCCAAGACCCTGGTCGAGCGATCGGGGGCCGAACTGACCCTGACGAATGCCGCCCCGCCGGCCTCGGGCGCCATCGCGCGGATCGTTTGGCCGCGTCAGGCGTTTGAACGAAGTGCGGCAATTTCGCCGCAGGGAGGTTCGCTGGAGCCTCTCAAAGATTAGGGGATGAATTCCCATATGAGAAAGGAGCTGATCGGGCTCGCCTCATGAAGGAATGTCCTTAGGATGCAAGGAGATAGTCTGATGGCCGATGCGCCTGCCGCATTCGAAGATCGCGCCGACAAGAGTCTCTTGATCGTCGACGACGACCGGCCGTTCTCGACCCGTCTGGCCCGCGCCATGGAAGGCCGCGGCTACCAAGTTCGCGTGGCCGAGAGCGTGGCGGACGGCATTGCGGCCGTTGAAAACGAACCGCCGGCCTTTGCGGTGATCGACATGCGCCTCGGCGACGGCAATGGTCTCGACGTGATCGAGCGCCTGAAGCACCGCCGCCCGGATGCCCGCGGCGTCGTCCTCACCGGCTACGGCAACATCGCCACGGCCGTGACGGCCGTGAAGATGGGGGCTTTCGACTATCTCGCGAAGCCTGCCGATGCGGACGAGATTCATGCCGCCCTCATGGCCCAGCCGGGCGAACGGGCGCTTCCGCCGGAAAACCCCATGTCGGCCGACCGGGTGCGCTGGGAGCATATCCAGCGGGTCTACGAGCTCTGCGGCCGCAACGTGTCGGAGACGGCGCGGCGCCTCAACATGCACCGCCGGACCCTGCAGCGCATCCTCGCCAAACGCGCGCCTCGGTAACTCCCCTGCCTGTCATTCCGGGGCCGCCAAAGGCGGAGCCCGGAATCCATAAACACGACCTCTATCGACCAAGCGCATCGGGTGCCGCTCTACCTTACGCTGCTCCGTTAGCGTTCATGGATTCCGGGCTCTCGCTTCGCTCGCCCCGGAATGACAAGGTCGCGTTACAATCGTCCGTCCGCGACCCTGTCAGGATCGGCCAGCGCATGCAGCAGGGATGCGGCCGCATGCGCGAAGCGCAGGGTCACGGCCTTGCGGCGCGCGCCCGCCAGCGGGTGATGGGACGCCTCGCGCAGGATCGCCGCGCCGAAGCTGTCGGCGATGATCAGGCCGCGATCTTCCGGCAGGATATCGAACGGCACGGTTTCCGGCACGGCAAAATAGAACCGGTCGCAGAAATCCTCGTAGTCGGGCCATTTCCGGTCGGCCCGGAAATCCGCCACGCTCGACTTGATCTCGACGATGGTGAGCGCCCCGTCGGGCGCGAGCGCGATGAGATCGGCGCGCCGGCCGTTGGCAAGGGTGAACTCAGGCAGGGTCACGTGACCAAGCTGCGAGAACAGGCGACGCACGCCGCGCTGAACGCCGGCCGCCACCGGCGACTGGCGCCCGTCGACGGGCAGGATGATGGGGCGGGAAAGGGCTGCAGGCGAATCGGACATGGATCCAGGGTAGCCGCTCGTTGGCGTCCCGCAACGGCTCCGTTGTCGCGTTTGCCGCTGCTCCCTGCCCTCGCAAACGTGAACGGGGCACTGGAACGGTGGAGACAAGGTTGCGTTTCCAGACCCTCGGCTGAAGCCGCCACGCGTTGGCCGATCCGATGCGCAATCCCCCACAGGTGTTTTTCCAGGTTCCTCATGACATCCTCAGGTCAGGCCCGCGATGAAGCGGCTCTGCAAGCTTCCATCGATGCGGCTTTGAACTTGCGGCCCGACCGTGAGGGCGACGTCTGGCTGTTCGTCTACGGGGTTCTCGCGGCTGATCCTCCTTTCGCCTATCAGGATCGTGCCAAGGCGACCCTGCCCGGTTTTCGGCGCTCGTTCTGCCTCCACGATCCCTTCAACCGCGGCACGGAACAAGCGCCCGGCCTGGTGCTCGGGCTGGAGCCGGGAGAGGGTTGCGACGGGCTGGCCTATCGGATCGCCGCCAAGGATCTGCGCGAGGGTCTGAGCGCCGTCTGGCGGCAGGAAATGCGCTTTCCCTGCTACGAGCCGATCTGGAGGCAGGCTTCGCTTCCGGACGGCAGCCGCACAATCCTGACCTTCGACGCGAACCGGAACGGACCGTTCTATCGCCCCGAACCCGATGAGGCACAAGCAGCCGCCATCATTGCCGCCCGTGCCGGACCGGCGGGCACCAACCGGGCCTATCTGGATGAAACCATCCGGGCCTTCCGCGCCGCAGGTGTTGTCGATCCCTACCTGGACGGCGTGCAGATGCGCACGAGCAAGGCGAGGCCCACGGCACGCTCGACGGCCATCTGAGGGCCGCTCGTTAAGATGATCGAAAGCGGCTCCTCAGCACCGAGGTCAGCGGCATGACGTGGTTGCGCCGGAGCGCGATGACCATGACGCCGCAAAGCGCCAGCCCCGTCCCAACCGCCATGCGTGCGTCGAAGCGGTCGCCCGTCACGAGAATGCCCAGCGTCACCGTCAGCAGCGGGTTCATGATCAGCAGAGGGGCGATCATGTTGGCGGGATATCTCCTGATCAGGCCGTAATAGATCGTGTGAGCGATCAGCGACACGATGAGGGCGGAAAACAAGAGCGCTGCCACGAAGCTCCAGCCGGCTGCGAGCGCCTTGTCCGCCTGACCGGTCTCGAGCGTCGTTGTCAGGAGGATCATGGGCATCACCGAGGACAGCCCGATCCAAGCCTGAAACTGCAGCGGCTTCACGCCCTCGATCTGCTTCATCATTACGGCGGCGAGCGACCCCACGGCCGTGGAGGCCAGAACCAGGAGCAGGCCCGCGGAAAGCGGAAAGCCGCCGTTCGGGTCCCACATCACGAGCACGCCGCCGGCGAAGGTGAGCACGATGCCGAGGGCCCGCTTGGCATCAATCCGCTCGCCCAACATCAGAAGGGAGAGAAGCGCCGTGATCGGGATGCCGAGCTGGCTGACCACCGCGGCGCTGGACGGGCTCGCGGTCTTGATGCCGAGGAAGAACAGCGCGAAGCCGCCGCCGCCCATTAGGAACCCGACCAGGAGGATGCGCCATCGCGGCCGCGGGGCCGGCAGGAGCCAGGGCAGGGCGAGCACCGCCACGATGCCGAAGCGCACGGCCGCATAGAACAGGGGCGGGATTTCCATGTCTGAGACGACGATCTTGCTGACGATGGTATGGGCCGCCCACAGGAAGCAGACGAGGAACATCAGAAAGAGGTCGCGCAAGGCCATGATGTTGCATAGCTCGGCTACAGGGAGGGTTGCAAATGCCGGAAACGGGGGGCTGGCATGCCCCGGGACGATGGAACCGGATCCCCGCCCGTGCGGCGCATCGACCGGCCGGTGACGCGGCCAGGAACCGATTGCGCGGCTGTCACGTTCGACCCGATTGCCCACCGCCGCGGAGGTCCGTTTGCAGCCCGATACCAGAATCACCCTGGAGCGCATTGAAGGCTACATCGAGGGCTTTTGGTGGATCCTGCCCAACCTCGGCATCGCCCTTGTCGTCTCCGGGGTCTTCCTGGTGGCCGCCGGCATCGCGCGCCGGGCCGTATTGCGGGTGTTCAAGCGGCGGAGCCGGCCTGACCTCGCCACCATGCTGGCCGGTGCCGCGCGCTGGGCTGTCATCGGGCTCGGCTTCCTGGTGGTGGCCACCATCATTTTTCCGTCGATCAGCCCGGCGAATCTTCTCTCGACCCTCGGCATCGGGTCGATTGCTATCGGCTTCGCCTTCAAGGACATCCTGCAGAACTGGCTCGCCGGCCTGCTCATCCTCCTGCGCCAGCCGTTCCGGCAAGGCGACCAGATCGTCGTCGGCAAGCACGAGGGCACGGTTGAGCACATCGAAGCGCGGGCGACCCTGATCAAAACCTATGACGGGCGCCGGGTGATCATTCCGAACAGCGCCGTCTATACGGATGCGGTGACGGTCAACACCGCCTTCCCGCTGCGCCGCAGCCAGTACGATGTGGGCATCGGGTACAGCGACGACATCGACCACGCCTGCGACGTCATCCTCGCGGCGATCCGCAACGTCGAGGGCGTGGCGGAGGACCCGGCGCCGGAGGCCTTCGCCTGGGAGATCGCCAGCTCGTCCATCAATATCCGCGTCCGGTGGTGGACCCATTCCAAGCGCTCCGAGGTAGTGCGCACCCAGGGCCGCGTGGTCCGGGCGATGAAGAAGGCCCTCACCGAGGCCGAGATCGATCTGCCCTTCTCCACCAGCGTGGTTCTCCTGCACGACCAGACCGAGGAGGCGGACGGCGACCGTCGCCGCCAGCGGGAGGGCTGGCCGGCGGGAGACGCACCGCCCGCGCCCCGCCACCTCAACGAGGTGGTGGTCGAGGGCGGGTCCGACCGCTCACGCCCCGAGGAGGGCAGGCCGCCTTCGCGGCGCCGGTCCTGATCATGGCTGCGGGGCGCCGGAGACCTCCCGTTCCGGCCGCAGGTCCCGGCGCAGGGCCGCAATCTCGCCCCGCAGCGCGGCGATCTCCTTCGCGCCCGCCACCTCGCCCTGATCCGACGCTGCATCGCGCCCGACGAAGAAGGACGCGAAGCTCGCCGTGATGTAGCCGAACACGGCAAAGCCGTAGAGAGCGAGCAGGAAGCACAGGATGCGCCCCTCCGGGGTCTTCGGCCAGAACTCCGACCCCATGGTGGCGAGCAGCATCCCGGTCCACCATAGGGCATCGGGATAGCTCTCGAACCCGCCCTCCACCTGCGATGCCGGCTCGAAGGCAAGCATTCCGCCGGCGCCCAGGAGCGCGACCAGCACGGTGAGGCCCGTGACGTAGCCCAGCCCGCGCCGGCTCAGGCTCGCCCGCAGGGCGTTCATGCCCCTGTTGGCGGTGCCGACGATGCGCACCAGCCGAAGGCTGCGGGCGGCGCGCGCCGCCCGCAGGACGCGGAAGGCGCGAAAGAGCCGGAAGGCGGGAACGGCCAGGGCGATGATCGTGAGCCAGTTCCGGCTGAGGAAGGCGGTCTTTTCAGGCGCGAGCGCGAAGCGAACGACGAACTCGACGATGAAGGCGATCCAGATCGCGGTGCCGAAGGTCTCCAGCGCGTCGGAGGTCCCCCAGATCAGCTCGACCACCACCAGCAGGAGCCACAGAAAGCTGAGCACCAGCATCGGGGTCCGCAGCCATTCGTCGAGTTCGGCCAGGGCGTTCCAGCGCTCGTCCTCGCTCGGTGCCGGTGCTTGATGTTGAGGATCGTCTGCCATCGAAGGTCTCCTGAACGCTTCCGGAGACAACCACGCCCAATGACGGACGGGTCCGAGGCTCTAATGCAGCATCAGGTGGTGCGGCGACAGGTTCTCCAGCATGTCGCGCAGGTCCTCCATGTGCGGATTGATCCCGAGCGCGATCTGGAAGGCGGCGCGCGCCTCGTTGAGGTGGCCGTGGCGCAGGCAGATGTTGCCGAACCCGGCGACGGCGCCGAAATGGCGCGGTTCGAGGCGCAGGGTCTGGGCGATGTCGAGCAGGCTGTCCGCATCGCGCTTCTCGATGGAGGCGAGCGTCGCTCGCTTGTTCCAGGCCTCGGGCCAGCCCGGATATAGGGCGACCAGATGGTCGAGCAGCGGCCGGGCCTTCTTGAGCGAGCCGGACCCCAAGGCCTCCACGGCCGCCGCCATGGTCTCCTCGGCGATCCGGTCCTCGTGCGAGCTCCACAAGGCCCAGATCTGGTCTTCGATCTCCTCCACGGGCCGGGGCGG
Organism: Microvirga arabica; assembly: GCF_016811235.1. GTDB lineage: Bacteria > Pseudomonadota > Alphaproteobacteria > Rhizobiales > Beijerinckiaceae > Microvirga > Microvirga arabica. The sequence continues at coordinate 35,392 of NZ_JAFBID010000008.1, read as the reverse complement.
CTCGTCCATCGCGAGCTCCTGGAAGAGAGCGGTCAGGCGGCGCGGCAGATCCGGGTGTGGGGTGTGGGTCGGAACCTCGAGAACGAGCTGGAAAACCGGATCGAGCGGCAAGGGGGACGGCAGGGGGGACGTCATGGGCGGGCTTACCGATCCTCCATGGCAGGCAGCCAAGGCAGGGGACATAGAGTCGAAGCGCGGCCCGGCGAGAGGGCAAATCGGCGCCCGTGCAGAAAGGCGCTCCGATGCGGCCTGCGCAGCCGAAGGGCCGCGCCGGTGACAAGCACCCCCGGTTTTCCCGTCGGCGCGATGCGCTACTTACATGATGAAGCATCGGGTGAGTTCCAAAAGTGGTTTCCACTTTTCGGTCCGATGCTCTAGGTTCCGCTAACGTCATCGAAGCCGAACGATCATTGGAGCTGCTCTTGGGAGCCGTCATCGAGCGCGACCCGCTGCGCCTGGCCTGGAAAACCTCGCCCGTCCGCCATGTTGCGGGCTTCGGCCTCCTGATGCTGGCGGGCTTCCTGATCCTGATCGGCCTCGATCTGGTCCGGCAGATCGTCGATCGGGCGACCGGCGGGCCTGACGCCTGGAACGCGCCAGCCAGCTTTCTGCGGATCGCCCTCACCCCGCCGGCCGACCTGTGGCCGGAATCCGTGGTTCTGTTCCCCGGCTTTGCCCTCGATCCCGAGAGCTTCGCCATCGCGGCCGTTGCCGGCGTGCTGCTCGTCCCCCTGGCCCTCGGCCTGATCCTGGTGGCGCTCGAATGGGTGGCGGTCGGCATCGGCCTGCGCATGCTGACCAGGGCCCAGTCGGCGGCCCTCGACATCATCCTGAAAGTGCCCTCAGCGTCGCACGACGAGATCGCCATGATCGCGACGCTCGCCTCCCGGGGGCTCGCCCGCGAAAACGGCGTGCTGGGGTCGAGCCTTCTGGTTCCGGTGAAGCTCGGAGGCATGATCGGGCTCGCCTGCGCCTATGTGTTCGTCATGGACTGGCATCTGGGTGCGGTTCTGGCCGTGGCGCTTGCCCTTGCGGCCGTCGTGAGCGCGCGCCGGGCGCTCCTGCGCTTCGACGCCGCTGCCGCCCGCAGCCGGGAGGGCGACGAGGCCGAAGGCGTGTTCGCGGGTCTCGAGCAGCGCCTGCCGGCCCTGCGCGCCCACGGCACCGCGCCTTTCGAGCGCGACCGGGTGCGCCAGGCCCTGGTCGGCGGCCATCGTCCGGTGATGCGGCAGGAGTACCGCCTGGCCATCACGGAGGCAGCCTCGGCGGCCATGCTGATGATGGCCCCCCTGGCGGTTCTGGCCCTCGGCGCCTGGTTCTCGCAGTCCCGCCCCCTGACGGCCGGAACGGTCGCGGCCAGTGTGCTCGCGGCGGCGCTCGCCGCCTACGGCACCCGCGAGGTGGTGCAGTGGCACCGGCTGATCATGCGGGCCAGGGCATTGCTCATCGATCTCGGCAAGGGCCTGGCACCGCTGAAGCTGCGCGCCGCCCTCAAGGGCAAGGCGAGCCTGCCAGAGAACGGTGCGCTCGTGGCCCAAGGAGTCTCCGCCTACGATCCGGCCAGCGGCGCACGCGTTGCCTCCGTCAATCTCACCCTCGCCTTCCCGTCCCACGTGGCCCTGGTGGGCGACGGGGATGCGGGCCCGCGGCTTCTCGCGGCGCTCATGAGCGGCCAGCTGCCGCCCTCCATGGGCCGCCTGACCTATGGCGGCGTCGATCTTTCCGCTGCCAGCCCCGTGGAGCGCAGCCAGCGCATCGCCTTCACGGGGCAGACGGTGCTGATCGAGGGCAGCCTGAAGGACAACCTGCTTTATGGCTGCTCCGCACCGGCGGGCGAACGGGACCACCGCCTCTCCGAGGCCATCGCCATCGCCGGGCTCGACCGCCTGACCCATGCCCGCGGCCTCTCCGGCACCATCGATCCCGCCCGGGAGCCGAAATTCGCCGAGGCCGTGGTGGCCGCGCGCCGCTTCGTCGAGGCGGCGCTCGCGGCCGAGAACCTCGACCGCTTCGTCGATCCCTTCAACGCGGCCCGCTACAACCGCTATGCCACGATCGGTGAGAACCTGCTCTTCGGCAAACCCATCGGCGATGCCTTCCACGAGGATCGCCTGTCGAGCCACCCCTTCGTGCGCGCCGTCCTGGAGGCCAACGAGCTCACCAAGCCGCTCGCCCGCATGGGCCTGTCCATCGCCACCAGCATGATCGAGATCTTCGCGGAGATCCCGGACGGGTCCCCGCTCTTCGACCGCTTCTCCTTCTTCTCGTCCGCGGACCGGCCCTATTTCCAGGATCTCGTCGACCGGAAGAACGAGCAGCGCCGCAGCGACAAGACATCCCGCGATCAGGAGCGCCTGATCGGCCTGGCGCTGCGCTACAACGAGAGCCGGCACCGCCTGGGGTTGCTCGAACCGACCCTGGAGGAGCGCATCCTCGTGGCCCGGGCCGATTTCGCCCGCATGCTGCCGGTGAGCCTGAAATCCTCCATCGAGTTCTACGACGAAGCGCGGTTCTGCGCGGCGGCGAGCATTCAGGACAACCTGCTCTTCGGCCGCATCGCGGCCGACCAGGCCGGCGCCCTCGACGCCGTGCAGGAGGTGACCCGCCGGGTGCTGACCCAGCGCGGCCTCGACGGCGAGGTCTCGCGCATCGGCCTCGACACGCCGATCGATCCGCAAGGGGACGACCTGACCCTCACCGAGCTGGCGGCCGTCGATCTCGTGCGCGGCCTCGTGCGCCGGCCGAGCATCCTGGTGGTTCAGCGGGCCCTCGACGGCCTGCCGGGACCGGCCGCCGACCGGCTTGTGATGAACCTGCGCCGGGCGCTCGTGGGCCGCGGCCTGATCCTGGTGACGCCCGAGATCTCGCCCGCCATGGATCAACCGCCCTTCGATGCTGTTATCCATTTCGAGCGGGGCGAACCCGTGATGGAGCGTCGCACCCGGCGTCTGGAGGCGTTAAGTGCGTGACATCTTTGGTCTTGACCGGTCATCCTTGTCGTGGGCAGCTTACCGCGGCCATGTGCGCCAGCGCACATAAGAGGGGTTTTCGTTACATCATGATCCTGCCATGGTAAGGCGTGTTGCATCCTCTGACGCATTGCAGGTCCGGTTCTGGGGCACACGCGGCTCCACCTGCGCATCCGGCCCTCAATTCGTCGAATTCGGATCGCACACGCCCTGCGTCGAGGTCCGATGCGGCGAGCGTCTCTTCATTCTCGACGCGGGCACCGGCCTGTCATCCCTCGGGATGGATCTCGGCCCGAACGCTCCCGAAAAGATCGACATCCTCCTCAGCCACCTCCACCTCGACCACATCAGCGGCCTGCCCTTCTTCAAGCCGGCCCTGCTCTCCACCGAACGCGTGATCCGCACCTATTGCGGGCATCTGGAGGGCGAGAGCGCCATGGAGCCTCTCGGCCGCCTCTTCGCCCCGCCGTTGTTTCCGGTGCGCCTCGGCCAGCTTCCGGCCCGTTTCGAGTACCACGGCTTCAGGGCCGGCGAGCCGATCACCTTCGATGACGGAACCCGGATCGAAACCCATCTCCTCAACCACCCCGGCGGCGCCACCGGCTACCGCCTCAGCCACAGTGGCCGCAGCGTCTGCTACATCAGCGACGTGGAGCACAGCGATCCCTGGCCTGACCCGGATCTCGCCGCCTTCGTGCGCGACACCGACCTGATGATCTTCGACGGCATGTTCTCCGATGCCGAGTATTCCTATTGCCGCGGCTGGGGCCATTCCACCTGGCAGAAGGGCGTGGAGCTCTCGAAGGCCGCCGGCGTGAAGGCGCTCGCCATCTTCCACCTCTATCCCGGCCACGACGACGCCTACCTGAAAGCCGCCGAAGCCGAGATGCAGGCCGTGATGCCCACCGCCTTCATGGCCCGCGAGCGCCAGTTCATCGCCTTCGAGCCCGCCGACGACGAGACGGTTGCGGATCGGGGAGAGACCGCTAAGGTGCCGGCGATCTGATCGCGGGCCCATCATGACCTCTCCCATTCTCGTGACCGGCGCGGCCGGGTTCATCGGCTTTCATGTGGTGCAGAGACTTCTGGCCGACGGGCACCAGGTGGTGGGCGTCGACAGCTTCACGCCCTATTACGACATCGGCCTGAAAGAGGCCCGCTTCGCTAGGCTTTCCCCGCACAACACCTTTCTGGGCGAACGCCTCGATCTGGCGGACCAGCAGGCGACGCGCGACCTGTTCCAGCATCATCGCTTCGAACGGGTCATCCACCTCGCCGCCCAGCCGGGCGTGCGCTTCGTCGATCCCCAGCCCTATGCGGCCTCCAACCTCATGGGATTCATGAGCATGCTGGAGGCCTGTCGGCACGGCGGGATTCAGCACCTTGTCTATGCCTCGTCGAGCTCGGTCTACGGCGCCAACCGCAAGCTGCCGTTTTCCGAGCACGACACCACGGATCATCCCATAAGCCTCTATGCCGCCACCAAGAAGGCCAATGAGATGATGGCGCATTCCTACGCGTCGCTGTTCGGCTTAGCCTCCACGGGCCTGCGCTTCTTCACGGTCTACGGGCCCTGGGGCCGGCCCGACATGGCGGTGTACAAGTTCACCCACGCCATCGCGGAAGGGCGCGAGATCCAGGTGGCCAATGCCGGACAGGTCTGGCGCGACTTCACCTATATCGACGACATCGTGGAGGGCATCGTGCGGCTGGTCGAGCGCGCGCCCTCGGGCGATCCGGCCTGGAACGCGGAAAGCCCCGACCCGGCCACGAGCGCGGCGCCGCACCGGGTCTACAACATCGGCAACGATTCACCCGAAGAGGTGAACCGGCTGATCGCCCTGATCGAGCAGGCGCTGGGCAAACAAGCCAACCGCGTCGACGTGCCCCTGCCGCCCGGCGACGTGCTGGAGACCCGCGCGGATGTGACGGATCTGCGCCGCGACGTGGGCTTTGCGCCATCGACGTCGCTGGAGGAAGGCATCCGGCGCTTCGTCGCGTGGTATCGCGAGTATCACGGGGCTTGAAATGGCAGAGGATTCAATCCTGTTGCTCATCGGCCTGTCGGTCGCCCTGGTGGGAGGAGCAGTTGCCTCGGCTCTTCTCATCCTTCTTCTGAAGCCGCTGCTCATTCGGTATGCACTGGCGCGTCCGAATGCGCGCTCGAGTCATAAGATCCCTACGCCACAAGGCGGCGGGATCGCCGTAATCGGCGCATGCCTCCTGCCAGGAATTCTGTTTTTTCTCCCGATCAGCGAATCCATCCAATTGCAGGTGCTGAGCCTATCCGTTGCCGGTCTTGCGCTCATTGGAGCGCTGGACGACATCAGGCCCCTGCCTGCGATATTGCGCCTTGTTCTCCAGATCGCTGCCGTCGCAGCTGTGATTCTGGTCAATGAAGCACGCATTTTTCCGGATTGGCTCCCCCTTGGAGTGGAGCGGATCCTTCTGATCCTTGGTGGCGTATGGTTCGTGAACCTCGTTAACTTCATGGACGGGCTTGATTGGATCACAGTCGCCGAGATGGTGCCTGTCACGGCGTTCATCGCTCTGATCCCATTTCTGGGATTCTATCCTACGAATACAGCGGTTGTTGCGGCTCTTCTCTGCGGCGCCCTCCTCGGCTTCGCGCCTTTCAACAAGCCCGTCGCCCGGCTCTTCCTCGGCGACGTCGGTTCCCTCCCCATCGGCCTGCTCGTCGGCTGGATGTTGCTGGAGCTCGCTGGAACCGGCGCCATCACCGCCGCCCTCCTGCTGCCGCTCTACTACCTGATGGACGCCACCATCACCCTGCTGCGCCGCTTACGCCGGGGCGAAAAAGTGTGGGAGGCGCATCGCAGCCATTTCTACCAGAAGGCCACCGACAACGGCTTCTCGGCGCTCGACGTCAGCGCCCATGTGTTCGGGCTCAACCTTGTCCTGGCCGGTCTCGCCGCTATGACATTGGTCTGGCCCTCGGGCGCCGTGCAGGCTGCGGCTCTCGTCTTAGGCATCGTCCTCGTCGGCCTGGTCCTCAGGCGCTTTTCCACACCCCGTCAGACAATTCCCTTGGAGGTTTCCCGATGAACGCACCCCTGATTGCCCTGACCGGCGCAACGGGTTTCATCGGACATCACCTTCTCAGCGAATTGCCCAAGCGCGGCTACCGGGTCCGGGTGCTGCTGCGCCGCCCCTCCGAGGTGCCGGCGGGGGCCGCGAGCGCCGTGATCGGCGACATCGCCTCGCCGCACAACATGGCGGCGGCCCTGCGCGATGTGGACATGGTGATCCACTCGGCGGGCCTGGCGCATGCCATGTCGGGCCGCCCGGAGGACGATTACCGCAGCATCAACACGCAGGCGACCGTGAAGCTCGCGCAGGCCGCCGAGCGGGCCGGCGTGAAGCGGTTCGTGTTCCTCTCCTCGATCCGCGCCCAGACGGGCCCCTCGGCCGATGGCGTCCTGACGGAGAAGATGGAGCCCAACCCCACGGATGCCTATGGCCGCTCCAAGCTGGAGGCTGAGCGGGGTCTGGCCGAACTCGGCCTCGACTGGGTGGCCCTGCGCCCGGTTCTCGTCTACGGCTCCGGCGTGAAGGGCAACATGGCGGCCCTGCTCGGTCTCGCGCAGTCCCCCTGGCCGTTGCCGCTTGGCGGCCTGACGGCCAAGCGTTCGCTTCTCTCCCTCGACAATCTGGCAGCGGCGGTGGACACGGTCCTGAAGGCCGAGGGGCCTTTGAAGCGCCCGCTCATCGTGGCCGATCCCGAGCCGGTGACGATCCCCGAAATGGTGAGCGCCCTGCGCGAGGGCCTGGGCCGCGGTCCGGGGCTGATCCCGGTTCCGTCCTTCGTGCTCAGAGGAGCGGCGGCTCTTACGGGCAAAGCCGAGGCCTACGAGCGGCTGGCGGGCTCGCTGGTGGCGAGCCCGGAGGCCCTGAGAAATCTGGGCTGGCAGCCGGTCAGTTCGACGCGCGACGCGCTTGCGGAACTGGCGCGGCAAGCTGGGGGGCCGGCGTCCGGCGCTTGAATTCCGGGATCGCCTCCTCGAACACCCGCTCGGCCAGGGCCCGGTCGCCCTCCGCGAGGGCGCGGTTCAGGATCCTGAGCCATTGCTCGACCCGCTCGCGGTCGGCGAAGATGGGTTTCGCCGCCATGACGCCGTCGATGCCGATCTCCGTGCGCGGCTCCTCGCGGGCGAACAGGATCTCGTGCAGGCGCTCGCCGGCGCGGGCTCCGGTGACGGCGATCTCGATGTCCTCGCCGGGCTCGTAGCCGGCAAGCCGGATCATGCGCTCGGCCAACTCGTAGATGCGCACCGGCTGGCCCATCTTCAGCACATAGACCGAGGCGCGCTCGTCGCCGTTGGAGCGTTCCGTGAGCGAGCGGCTTTCCTCCGCATGGGACGCGGAGGTGAGCACCAGGTCCGCCGCCTCACGGGTGGTCATGAAGTAGCGCACCATGTCCGGGTGGGTGACCGTGACGGGCCCGCCACGGGCGATCTGCGCCTTGAACTTCGGCACCACGGAGCCCACCGAGCCCAGCACGTTGCCGAAGCGCACCGCGATGGTGCGGGTGGCGCCGTTGCGGCCCATGAACTCGGCATCGAGCGCCTGCCCGTACATCTCGGCGAAGCGCTTGGTGGCGCCCAGCATGGAGACTGGGTCGATGGCCTTGTCGGTGGAGATCATCACGATGGTGTCGGCGCCCGCCTCGACCGCCGCATCGGCCACGTTCACCGAGCCGAACACGTTGGTCTTGATGCCCTCGGTCCAGTTCTTCTCGAGATAGGGCACGTGCTTGAGGGCGGCCGCGTGGAACACCACCTCCGGCCTGAACGCGTTCATGACCTCGCGCACCCGCTCCCGGTCGCGCACATCAGCAATCACCCCGTCCACGTTGGTGTCGCTGGACAGGAGCGTGGGGTTTTCGAGAATGTGGTGCAGGGACGGTTCGGAGCTTTCCAGGATCAGAAGATCGCTCGCCCCGAAGGCCACCACGCGGGTGCAGATCTCGGCCCCGATGGAGCCGCCGCCGCCCGTGACCAGAACGCGCTTGCCGCGGATGAAGGTCTCAAGCCGCTGCCGGTCGATCTGCACGGTGGGGCGCAGGAGCAGGTCCTCGATCTCGAGCGGCGCGAGCTCGGCGTTGCGCATGCCCTCGCCGAGGCTCGTGACCCGCACCAGCGGCAGGCCGAGGCGGCGCGCGCGGGCGAGCAGCATGTCCGGGTTCGCCTCCGGGGTCAGCGCGCTCGGGGTCGCCACCAGCCGGCGGATCGGCACGCCCCGCTCCTGGAAGTCCTGCACCACCTGATCGAGATCGTCGAAGGTGCCAAGCACCGGAACGCCGCGCATGGACTGGCCGAGATCGTCGCCGCGGTAGGAGAGAATGCCCCTGGGCTGGATCTTCTTGACGGTGCCCGCCTCGATGGCCCGCAGGATCACCTCCACGTCGGCGACCCGCCCGAGCAGCAGGGTCGGCGTGCTGGAGTCGCGCTGCAGGCTGTTCCGGGACCGGGCGTATTTCAGGTAGCGGAAGGCAAGACGCGGGCCGCCCAAAAGGAACATCTGGATCAGCCAGTACAGGGCGATCGAGATCTTGCCGAAGAAGAAGGTGCCCAGGAATTGCGGCGACAGGAGAATGTAGTCCACCACCAGCAGGGTCAGGGCCAGGATGCTGGAGGCCCGGAAGATGTTGAACAGGTCCGGCAGGGAGGCGAAGCGCCACTTGGAGCGGTAGAGCTGCGAGAACCAGTACACCACGCCGGCGAAGGCGATGAAGGGCGGCAGGAACAGCGGCAGGTGAACCAGCCGCTCGCTGAGCAGCGTCCCCTCGAAGCGCACGAAGAACGTCGCGAGGACGGCCACGCCCGTCATCACGAGATCATGCACAACGATGAGAGTTTTCTTGAAGTCCTGCCGATTCATGGCCCTGCCGCCTGCTGCCCCGGGGTATCGGATGGGCTCACCTCTTTGTCAATGTAACCTTGTCCCATGATCGATGACCTCGGTGCAACTCCCTCACGCGTCGGGCAAGGGGCTGTGCGGCACGACCAGGAGGCGGCCTTCCTCGGTTGCGACGCTTGCCCGGATGCCGAAGCTGGAGGCGAGCCGGGCCTCGGTCAGGACCGCCTCGGGAGGGCCCGAGGCTTCGTGTTTTCCCTGATCCAGCAGGACGATACGGTCGGCGAACCGGGCCGCCAGGTTCAGGTCGTGCAGGATCGCCACGACGGTGGCGCCGGCCCGGGCATGGGCCTTGAGCCCATCGAGCACGATGAGCTGATGGCGCGGATCGAGCGCCGCGACGGGCTCGTCGGCCAGGAGCACCGGTGCCTGCGTCGCGAAAGCGCGGGCCAGCAGCATGCGGGCGCGCTCGCCGCCGGACAGGGCGGTGGCGGGCCGGGTCTCGAAGCCCCGCAATCCAACGGACAGGAGCGCCGCCGCCACCGCCTCCCGGCCGTGCGCCGGCAGACGGTCCGGCTCCTCCCTATGCGGCAAACGGCCGAGCGCCACGACGCTTGCGACCGGCAGGGGCCAGGCCACCCCGCCGCCCTGCGGCAGATAGGCGATGGACCGCGCCCGCTCGGAGGCTCCCATCCGGGCGACGGCAATTCCGTTCAGGGCAACTTCGCCGGCCGATGGCCGCACCAGCCCGGCCATGGCGCGCAGCAGGGTCGTCTTTCCGGCGCCGTTGGGGCCGATCAGCGCCGTCAGGCGGCCGGGTTCCAGGGACAGGTCGATGCCCTGGAGCACACGGCGGATCCCGAGATCGACCGATAGGGAGCTGATCTCCAGGCGCATCATGCGGGCGCCTCCACCAGCTCGGCCTTGCGGCGGGCGATCACCCAAAGGAAGAACGGCACGCCGATGAGCGCCGTCAGCACCCCGACCTTGACCTCGGCTCCGGAGGGAATGAGGCGCACAGCGCAATCCGCCGCGAGCAGCAGGGCTGCGCCCGCAAGGCCCGCGGGCACGAGGGTGCGGGCCGGATCGTAGCCGGTGAGTGGCCGCACCAGATGGGGCGCCACGAGGCCGACGAAGCCGATGGACCCGGCCACCGCCACCGAGGCGCCGGTGCCGATGGCGGCTCCGGCGACGATGAGGCCCCGGAGCCGGGCCACATCGGTTCCGAGGCTGCGCGCCGTCTCCTCCCCGAGGCTTAAGGCCCGCAGGCCCGAGGCGGCCCTCAGGATCAGGAGCGAGGCGACGAGAATGAACGGGGCGGCAAGGAGCACATGGACCATGGACCGGTCCTCGAAGGAGCCCAGCAGCCAGAACACGATCTCCGTGACCGCAAAAGGGTTGGGCGAGAGGCTGATGGCGAGCGAGGTGCCGGCACCCGCGAGGCTCCCGACCGCGAGACCCGCGAGAACCAGCACCACAATGGTGGCGCTGCGCCCCGCCACCGCCACCACGAGGCCGATCGACAGGAGGGCCCCGGCGATGGCCGCGAAAGGCAGCGCCCAGGACAGGGTGCCGACGAGGCCGGAATAGATCACGAGCACCGCCCCGAAGGCCGCCGCCTGCGGAGCGCCGAACACCGCCGCGTCGGCGAGCGGATTGCGCAGCAGCCCTTGAAGCGCCGCGCCGGACAGGCCAAAGATCCATCCGATCATGAGAGCGAGCAGAGTGCGCGGCAGGCGGATCTCCCGGACGACGATGCTGGCGGCGCCCTGGTCCGACGCGAGGGCCTTGAGCGCCGTAGGGATCGAGACCGACGCCGGGCCGATCACCAGCGAGGCGAGGCTCAACGCGCCGAGGAGGGCGATCAGGCTGGGGATGAGAGGTGAGCGGGGGAGGAGCATGGCTGGCAGGTTCGTTGCTCCCGTCGATAGAGCATGAAACGCCGTGGGGACAAAGCGCCTCGGTCTCCCGCTTCATCATCTTCGGACTTGTCACAGGAAGCCGCATCGGCGTGTCATCCCCGGCGCACGAAGTGCGGGAAGGGAATCCACCTGCACGCGCAGTGCCATAGATTCCCCTCCCCTCCGCTGCGCGTCCTTCCGGGAATGACACCCACTTGTACCGGCACCCTGTTCGTCATCCCCGGACTTGGTCCGGGGATCCAAGTTTTCCCTTTCCGCTTCTCCAGCCTCATCCTGAGGAGGTCGCGTCAGCGACCGTCTCGAAGGAGGCACCAGCGGGCACTGGACGATCCTTCGAGACGCAGACTGCGTCTGCTCCTCAGGATGAGAGCAGAGGGAGACGCAAGGGTGAAGACGTGGATGGCCGCAACAAGTGCGGCCATGACGAGCAGGGGGCGCGTGCATGTTCTCACTTTGTTCTTGACTGTTGCTGCAAGCTCGGCTATACAGTTGCCTTAGACCTGCCTCTCTCGAGGGGCGCGCTCGCGAGGCGTCGCAGTGTGGAGGCAGGCACAGTCTCGCAGGCTTGCCTCGCAAGCGGGTCTGGCGGGAGGCCCAGGCTGTGGGCCGGTGGTCGGAATCGGTCTCAGGCCCCCGTCGAGCAGACGGACCCCGCCTGAGGCGGTCACCGGGCCGGCACCGCTTGTCCGCCTAAACAAGCCGTGCGCGAAGAGGCATCTCGGCTCTTCCATTCTCACCACACCACATCGAGCCGGGCTGCCCAACACGCCACCCTCGATCTCACCCACAGGCTCGCAGCCCACCGGCTGCGGGCCACACGGTGCTGGTTTTTTTAGAACGATTGCCGGTTCGATCTCCCGCCGCTCCATGATACGAAGCACATCAACGCCTCAGAACCCCATCCGAGAGAAAGCGGCATGAATCGTCTGTTCGCCAACCTGCCCACCACCGTCTTCGAAGTGATGTCGAGCTTGGCCCGGGAGACCGGCGCCATCAATCTCGGCCAGGGCTTTCCGGACGATCCGGGGCCGGAGGACGTGCGGCGGGCGGCGGCCGATGCGGTGCTGAACGGCTACAACCAGTATCCCTCGATGATGGGCATTCCGGAGCTGCGCTCCGCCATCGCCACGCACTACAAGCACTGGCAGGGCGTCGATCTCGATGCGAACACCGAGGTGATGGTGACCTCAGGCGCCACGGAGGCGCTCGCGGGCGCGATCCTCGGCATCGTGGAGCCGGGCGACGAGGTGGTGCTGTTCGAGCCCATGTACGATGCCTACCTGCCCCTCGTGCGGCTTGCCGGCGGCGTGCCGAAATTCGTCACCCTGCAGCCCCCGCATTTCCGCCTGACCGAGGAAGCGCTGGCCCAGGCCTTCTCGCCTAAGACTAAGGCGGTTGTGTTCAACAACCCGCTCAACCCGACCGCCACGACCTTCTCGGACGAGAACCTGAAGCTGCTGGCCGATTTCTGTCGCCGGTTTGACGCCATCGCGATCTCCGACGAGGTCTGGGAGCACGTGGTGTTCGACGGCCGGCAGCACCGGCCGATCCTCGCGCTCGACGGGTTGCGCGAGCGCTCGGTGAAGATCGGGTCGGCCGGAAAAATCTTCAGCCTCACGGGCTGGAAGGTCGGCTTCGTCTGCGCCGCACCCCAAATCATGAAGGTGCTGGCGAAATCCCACCAGTTCCTCACCTTTACAACAGCGCCAAACCTGCAAGCCGCGGTGGCCTACGGGCTTGCCAAGGACGATGCTTACTTCAACGACATGCGCAAAAACTTTGCCCGCAGCCGCGACCGCTTCACGGACGGCCTGAGGACGCTGGGCTTCGACGTGATCCCGAGCCAAGGCACCTATTTCGTCAACATCGACATCGCGCCCCTCGGCGAGACCGACGACGTCGCCTTCTGCCGCCGCCTCGTCATGGAGCACGGGGTCGCGGCGATCCCGGTCTCGGCCTTCTATGCGGAGGGTGCGGTCAAGAACGTGGTGCGCTTCTGCTTCGCCAAGAAGGATTCGACGCTGGATGCCGGGCTGGAGCGGTTGGCGAGAGCGGTAAGGCAGACACGGTAAGAAGCACTAGATAGCAGAGAATGGTCGATGCGCATCTTGGCACCTCTCTGGGCTGTCCTCTGCCTTGGCCAGTCAGCCGCTTCGGCTGAGCCTTCCAGGTTTGACGCTCTGACCGGCGTTTACCGGGTCCCCGTCACGGTAAACTTTCCCGATCCCAAGCGCCCCTTCAGAACCCAACACCTTCTTGAGATCATTCCTTACCGACAGGGCAGCTTCTATATCAACACCGAGATCAACGGCCATCATGCCTGCTATCTCTCCGGCATTGCGGAGGTCGAAGGTTCAGAGCTGGTCTACCGCAGCGTTCCGGGCGAGGACGATCCCTGGCCGGCTTGTACGTTCTCCGTGCGGCTTCAGGCCAACAGGATCGTTTTCGACGATGCAGAGGGAGCCTGTCGAAGGCTGTATTGCGGCGTGAGTGCGGGCTTTGGCGACGTGAGCTTCGATGCAAAACTGCGCCGCCGTATCGGCAATCTGAGCAAGATCTGCAGCTCCGCCGGCTACGAGGAAGCCGTTTCGATCTACGAGCGTCTCCTTCAATGGCGGGCTGCCCAACCGACCCCGATCAAACGGCCTTGACGTGCGGGGCAATAGGATTTCAATTGAGCGCCTGGCCGATCAAGGCTTTCTCTTATCTTGAGGAGTTCCCACCCCTGATGATCCGTCTTCTCGCTTCGGTTGCTCTGGGCCTCGGCCTTGTCACCGCCGCCGCCGCCCAGGAGCGTGTGGTCAACGTCTACAACTGGTCCGACTACGTGGACCCGAAGGCGCTGGACGAGTTCACGAAACAGACCGGCATCAAGGTGGTCTACGACACCTACGACAACAACGAGATTGTCGAGACCAAGCTTCTGGCCGGCAAATCGGGCTACGACATCGTGGTGCCGTCGGGCCCATTCGTGCAGCGCCTGATCGGCGCCAAGGTGTTCCAGAAGCTCGACAAGGCAAAGCTGCCGAACCTCGCCAACCAATGGCCGGAGGTGACGCAGCGCCTGGCGGTGTTCGATCCCGGCAATCAGTTTGCCGTCAACTACATGTGGGGCACCACCGGCATCGGCGTGAACGTCAAGAAGGTGAAAGAGATCCTGGGCGACATGCCGCTCAACACCTGGGACCTGGTGCTGAAGCCGGAGATCTCCTCAAAGCTTAAAAGCTGCGGCATCTACATGCTCGATAGCCCTGAGGACCTCTTCCCCGGCGTGCTCGCCTATCTCGGCCTCAACCCGGATTCCAAGCGCGTCGAGGACCTGAACAAGGCAGGCGATGCCCTGTTCCGCGTGCGCGGCAACATCCAGAAGTTCCACTCCTCCGAGTACATCAACGCGCTCGCCAACGGCGATATCTGCGTGGCGGTGGGCTATTCGGGCGACATGATCCAGGCCAAGAGCCGCGCCGAGGAAGCCAAGAACAACGTCGAGGTCGGCTATGTCATCCCGCGTGAAGGCGCGCTGATGTGGTTCGACAGCTTCGTGATCCCGGCGGACGCGAAGAACGTCACGGAAGCGCATGAGTTCATCAACTTCATGCTCCGCCCCGAGATCGCCGCCATGAACACGAACTTCGTGTCCTATGCCTCCGGCAACCTTGCCGCGAAGCAGCACATCGACAAGGCGATCCTCGACAATCCCGGCATCTATCCGGACGAGGCCACCATGAAGCGGCTCTTCACCAACACGGCCTATGACGAGCGCTCCCAGCGCACCGTCACCCGGCTCTGGACCCGCGTGAAGACCGGCCGTTAATCCGGCGCTCAGACTCGGTCGCGCACATTCGGCGCGCCCGCCAAGCCTCGCCTTCGGGCGAGGCTTTTCTTTTCGAAGAAGGACATCTCGTCATGCGTTCCGCAGCCGTCGCACTCCTTGCAATGAGCCTCGTCTCTCCCGTCTTCGCGCAGGCTCCCACCTCTCCGCGCCAGCCGACGATCAGCGTGATGGGCACCGGCGAGGCGGAGCTGAAGCCCGATTTCGCGCGCATCCATGTGACGGTGGCAACGCAGGCCGAGACGGTGGCGCAGGCGAGCGCTGCCAACACCACGGCCACGGAGCGGGTGCTCGCCCGCATCCAGGGCCTCGGCGTCAAGCGGGAGGACATCAGGACGGCGAATTTCCAAGTCTTCCAGACGCCCCAGCAGGTCGGCCCCGACGGCAAGGAGGTGAAGACCCCGAAGTTCTCCGCCCATCATCAGTTGCGGATCACCACCCGTGATCTCGACGGCGTCGGGCGCCTCGCGGGCGAGATCCTGGCAAGCGGCGACATGACCTTCCAGGCGGTGACCTTCGGTCTCGACCGGCAGGAGGAGGGCGCGGACAAGGCGCGCGAAGCCGCCGTGCGGGATGCCAGACGCCAAGCCGACGTCTATGCCGCTGCGGCCGGCGTGTCGCTCGGCCGGCTCCTGGAGATCCGCGACGGCTCGGCTCAGCCCTTCGAGCCGCAGCCTGATATGCGCATGTCGATGGCGATGGCCAAGGGCGCCGAGTCGGTGCCGATCGTCCCGCCGGCAACGATCCGCTACACGGCCAATGTCCAGCTCGTCTGGGAAATGGCCGGGCAGCCCTAAGCCCCGGCCATTCGATTTCTATGCCGCTCTGACGCTGTTGAGGAAGTGGCCGATCTCCGCGCCGAGCCGCTTCGCCTGGTGCTCCAGGGCCACCGAGAGATCCGCGACTGCCCGGGCGGCATCGAGAGACTGCACGGCAACGCCCTGCGTGGTCTCGATCGCCGAGGTGCCGGCCTGCGCTTCCGTGGAGACCTGAGCCACCGACTGGGCGATCTCCGATACCGCCGCCGTCTGCTGGCTCACGGTTCCGGCCACCGTGGACACGACCCCGGCCAGATCCTCCACGGAGGCCTGCACGGTGCCGAGCGCCACCAGGGTTTCCCGTGAGGCCGCCTGCACCGCTTCGATCTGCCGGGCGATCTCCTCGGTGGCCTTGGCGGTCTGGCCGGCCAGGTCCTTCACCTCATTGGCCACGACGGCAAAGCCCTTGCCAGCCTCGCCGGCCCGGGCCGCCTCGATGGTGGCGTTGAGCGCCAGCAGGTTGGTTTGCGCCGCAATGGTGCGGATGAGGCCCGCCACTTCGCCGATCTGGGACGTCGCGGCCGACAGCGTCGTCATGCTGCTCGAGGCGCCCCGGGCCTCCGCTACGGCGCGCTCGGAGGCTTTTGCCGAAGCATTCGTCTGGGCGGCCACTTCGGACAGGGACGCGTCGAGCTCCTCGGCGGCGCTCGCCACCGCCGCCATGTTGTGCGCCGTCCGCATGGAGGCGCTGCCTGCGATCTGTGCCTGCTGGGTCACGTGGTTCGCCGAGCCTTCCAGCTGTCCGGAGGCCCTGGCGAGATCGCCCGTCACCTCGCGGACCTCCGCCAGGATCTGCTCGACCGTGGCGTCGAACGCCATGATCGCGTTGGAGATCGCATGGGCGCGCTCTGCATCGAGCGCCGCCATGCCCTCGCGCTCCTGGGTGAGCCGCTCGCGCTCGCGGGCATTGTCGCGGAAGACCAGCACGGTGCGGGCCATGGCGCCGATCTCGTCGGTTCCCTTGGTGGAGGGGATTTCGACGGAGGCATCGCCGTCGGCGAGCCGGCGCATGGCCTGCTGCAGGCGGGTAAGTGGGAGGGAGATTGAACGTCCCACGATGAAGTTCAGGACAAGGCCGAACAGGAGCGTCGCGCCCATGGCCCACAGGATCAGGGTGAAGGTGCGCTGCTGCGAGGCGGTGAGCTGCTCATCGGTCTTGTGCGCCTCGGCGCGCACCTTGGCGAGCAGCTGATCGAGCACCGGAACGAGCAGGTCGAACTGGCCTATCAGCTTCTCGCTCTGGCCCGCCACCTCCCGCTCGAGCTCGCCCCAGGCGTGAAAGGCCTCCTGGAACGACACGCTGGCGCTCTCGACAGCGGCCTTCTCCTTGGCGAGGTCGCCGGAGAGCTGGGACAGGGCACGGGTAAACCGCCCCTGCTCGACTTCGAACGCCCCGAGGATGCTCTCCTCGAGCAGGATCCGGGCGCGGGCCTCCTGGTTGAACATGCCGAGCATGGCGGCCCAAAGGCGCCAGGCGATGGTCTCGCCGCTGCCCGTCAGCGGCCGCACCAGCTTCTCGAGATTCGCCTCGGCCTTGAGCAGGCGCCCCTGCGCGCCCTCGTCGGGCTTGGTGCCGATGCCGGTATAGAGCTTGTCGAGGGATCTGCCCTGGCCCAGCAGGGCGGAAGCATGCTGCTTCAAGGCGGCGATCTCGGGCTCGATCAGAGCGGCGCCCGGTGCTGCGCTCATCTCGTCGAGCTGGGCCGTCAAAGCCTTGTGCTGGTCCATGAAGGCTTGGCCGTGATGGCTGAGGCGGCTCGTGGTCCATTCGCCCGCCACCACCTTTAGTCCGTCGGCCCGGCCGCGGAACCCGTTGGCCTTCTCGGCGAGCGCCGAATAGGTCTGCTGTGCCGCCAAAGCCTGCTCCACCTCGGAGCGTCCGGTCTGGAACACCGCACCGATCACCGCAAAGCCAAGCACCATCACGCCGCTCAACGTCGCGACGCGCATCCGCACCGACGGTTGCTTCAACCGAGCCAGAAACGCCATTGCCCCCGAATCCCTCTTGTCACGCTGCGGCAAGATTGCGGGGGACGCGTTAAAGAGATGTTTACGTTAGGTAAGAAATCCGGCCGTAGCGACTCAGGCAGCCTTCGGCAGCTCGGTCATGATGGCGTAGAGGGCTTCAGCGTCCCGGGTGGCGCGCACCCGCTCGATGAGGCCGGGCTCACGCAGCACACGGGCGACCCGCGCCAGGGCCTTCAGGTGATCCGCGCCGGCGCCTTCCGGGGCCAGAAGCAGGAACAGCACATCGACCGGCTGGCTGTCGAGAGCCTCGAAGTTCACGGGCTTGTCGAGCCGCGCCACGAGACCGAAGATCCGGGTTAGGCCCGCCAGCTTGCCGTGGGGAATGGCAATGCCCTCGCCGATCCCGGTCGAGCCGAGGCGCTCGCGCTGGAGGAGAGCCTCATAGATGGCGCTGTCGGGAAGGCCCGTGAGCCGGGCCGCCTGGGAAGCCAGTTCCTGAAGAGCCTGCTTCTTGCCGTTGACGCGCAAGGCGGGCAGGACGGCCTGGGGGTCTAAAAAGTCCAGCAAGGGCATCGATCACGCTGCATTCTTGATGTGAAGCCTGGAAGGCCTCTCACCGTTCCACGCAAGAACTGGGCCAAAAGAGGTAGATCCCCTCAAGCCTGTGCAAGCGGCGGATCAACCCACCCGATTGCTCCGTCGCCGCGGCGATATACGACGTTCACGCGTCCGGTGCTAGCGTGGATGAACACCAGAGCGGCCGCTCCCGTAAAGTCGAGCTGCATCACGGCGTCGCTGACGGAGAGCGTGTGAAGCGGCTTCGTGGTCTCGGCTACGACGATAGGATGAAAGCCTTCTTCCTCGACGGCCTCATCGCCCGGCGCCTCGAACACCGCATAGGGCACCTCGATGCCGCCGGTGCGCGCACCCGCGCCTGACTTGCCCTTGAGCCGCTGCTTGTAGCGGCGCAGGCGATTCTCGATGCGGGCTGCGGTCTGGTCGAAGCTGGCATAGGCATCGCCGGCGGCCCCGGAGGCTTCCAAGGTCATGCCGGAGGTGAGATGCAGCACGCAGTCGGTGCGAAATCCGCCGCCGTCGCGGGTGACGGTCACATGGCCGGAATAGCCGCCGTCGAAATACTTCGCCAGCGCGCCGGCCATCCGGGCCTGGACCTGAGACCTGAGAGCTTCGCCGATATCGAGATTCTTCCCCGACACTCTCAATGTCATCGTATCCTCCTCATCTTGGCGCTCTCATGGGCGCCCTCGCTTGGCTGCACCCCTTCAGGGATGACGCTTGGTGATGATGAGCCGAATGGGGACCAATGCAAGTCTTGAAATCTTGAGCCTAAGCGGTCAAGCTTCACGACTGTGCCGGCGGCGACGATCCGCCGATGACGGGATGCGGAGCGCCTCCCGGTATTTCGCCACCGTGCGGCGGGCGACCTGAATGCCTTCCTGCTTCAATTTCTGGGCAATTGCCTCATCGGAGAGCACATTCCCGGGCTTCTCGGCACCGATCAGCTGACCGATGCGATGCTGCACGGCCTTGGCGGCATGTTCGCCCTCACCCGTAGCGGCGCCGAAGAAGAACTTCATCGGGTAGGTGCCGCGCCCCGATCCTATAGCCTTGTTTGCCGCAACCCGAGACACGGTGGATTCGTGCATGGCGATGGCTTCCGCCACGCTTTTCAGCGTGAGCGGACGCAACCCTGAGACTCCGTCGCGAAAGAACGCCTCCTGCTGGCGGGCGATCTCGGCCGCGACCTTCAGGATGGTCCTGGCGCGCTGCTCCAGGCTGCGGGTGAGCCAGCTCGCGGTCTGAACGCACTCGGACAGGAAACTCTTGTCCTCCTCCTTGCGCAGAACTTTGGCCACCTCGGCATAATAGGCGCGGTTGAGCAGGATGCGGGGCAGGGTCTCGGGATTGAGCTCGACAGACAGGCTGCCATCCGGTGCGGGACGGACCAGCACGTCCGGCACGAGCACGTCGACCCTGACAGGCGTGAAGGCAAGGCCTGGCTTCGGCTCCAGGCGGCGGATCTCGGCCAGCATGCCGGCGAGATCTTGCCCGTCGACACCACACACCTTTTGCAGGGCAGAAAAATCTTGCCGTGCGACGAGATGAAGATGCTGAAGCAGCGCCTGCATGGCCGGATCGAGCCGACTACGCTCCCTCAGCTGAATCGCGAGACATTCGGCGAGGTCGCGCGCTCCTACGCCGGACGGCTCGAAGGTTTGAATCAGCCGCAGGGCCGCTTCTACATCGGCGGGCTCCACCTCCAGATATGCGGCGATCTCCGCCGGATCGTCCCTGAGGTAGCCGGCCTCGTCGAGGCTGTGGATCAGGTGCTCACCGATCGCGCGGAGACGAGGATCGGAGGTGACAAGATCGAGCTGCGCCTCCAGGTGCTCGGTCAGGCTGGTGGTGCGGGCCAGCGTCTCCTCCAGCTCCGGCCCAATCTCGCCGTGAGTCGCGCCGGGCGAGCCGGACGATCCCGGAGCGACCGGGCTCCGCAAGGGTGGAGGACCGGGCACGATCCGGGGCCCCAGGGCCTGTGCCTTCTGCTTGGCGCGCAGGAAATCGGCGAGGCTCAGGCTCGGAGCATCGGCCCGGATCTCGCCTTCCTGCAGGAGGGGGTTGCGCTCAAGCTCGGCCGCCACATAGGCCGCGAGCTCCGCATGGGAGAGCTGCAAAAGCTTGATGGATTGGACGAGCTGGGGCGTCATGGTCAGGGACTGGCCCTGGCGCAGCTCCAGCTGTTGCATCGCACTCATGAACGCACCCGAAACGGCATGCTTCTTGCATGCCGTTCATTTTTAACGGGATCGGGAGCGATCCGTCAAAAGGCGGGTGATCCTAGAGCCGGAAATCCTCACCCAGATACAGGCGGCGCACTTCCTCGTTCGCCACGATGGCGTCCGGCGTGCCCTCGGTGAGCACGCGGCCGGAATGGATGATGTAGGCGCGGTCGATGAGGCCTAAGGTCTCGCGGACGTTGTGGTCCGTGATGAGCACGCCGATGCCCCGGCGCGTCAGGTGCCGCACGAGGTTCTGGATGTCGCCGACAGCAATGGGGTCGATGCCCGCGAAGGGCTCGTCGAGGAGCATGAAGGTCGGCTCGCCCGCGAGCGCCCGGGCGATTTCGCAGCGCCGCCGCTCACCGCCCGAGAGCGCGATCGAAGGCGATTTGCGCAAGCGCGTGATGTTGAACTCCTCGAGGAGCGCGTCGAGCTTGCGCTCACGCTCCTTGCGGCTGGGCTCCACGATTTCGAGCACGGCACGGATGTTGTCCTCCACGTTGAGGCCGCGAAAAATCGAGGCCTCCTGCGGGAGATAGCCGATGCCCAGCCGGGCGCGGCGGTACATGGGCAGGCCCGTCACGTCATGGCCGTCGAGGCTGATGACGCCGCGATCCGCCGCGACGAGGCCCGTGATCATGTAGAAGATCGTGGTCTTGCCCGCGCCGTTCGGCCCGAGCAGGCCGACGGCCTCGCCGGCCCGCACCTGCAGGCCTGCATCCTGCACCACCGTGCGGCCGCGATAGCTCTTCTGCAGGCCTTTCACGGCCAGGATGCCTGCGCCTCCGAATACGGCCTCGCCCTCGCTCCGGGAAGAGCCATGCGGAACCGGCCCGGCCGCATAGGGCTCCAGGAGGCTCACGTCCGAAGGGCCGGGTTGAGAACGGTTGAAAAGCGGTTTCACAGGATCATCGCTGGTGATGGAAGGGATGGGTCGGGAAGGTTTCTTCCCACCTTAGTTCGTCGCTGGCCTTTGCTGGGGCTTCGGCTTGGCAGCGTTGGCCGGCGCGTTCGCTCCGCCGGCGCCGGTCGGGGCCGGGCCGCCGTTGCCGGGCACGAACAGCGCCCTCACGCGGCCGCCGGGGGTTGTTTCGATATTGGCCACGCCGGTGTTGATGTCGTAGAGCACCCGCTCGCCCTTGGTGACATTGGGCCCGTCGCTCAACGTGGCATTGCCGGTGAGCAGGATCTTGTTAGAGCCACGGTCGAAGGTGGCGTTTTCGCCGGTGGCAACCTGGGTGCGGGACACGATGGTGACCGGGCCCTTGCAGTCGATCTTCTTGATCGCGCTGTCATCGGCCCCCTGTGCGGCAGGCGCTGCCGCCTGTCCACCATTCTGGTCCCGCTGCTCATAGAACACGGTCATGACCGTGCACTTCATGGTGCTTTCGCCCTGAACCGCCACCACGTCTCCGGTGAAGACGGCGCGCCCTTCCTTGTCGAAGACATCGAGCTTGTTGGCATCGATCTTGATCGGCTCCTTGCTGGAGCCGAAATTGCCGAAGCCGACCGCGCGCTCCTTGCCGGCCTGGGCCCAGGCGGCCTGAATCGGGACGGAGGCGAGAAGCGCGATGGCAAGAGCGGCGCGTGGAAAACTCATCATGGACGGGTACTTGTCTGTTGGGGCGCTGTGACCGATGCGGGCATTGTGGAGCCCGTGCCGGCGGCGTCCTTGGACGATGGGGCGGAGCGGGACGGTTCCAGAACGGTGCGCACGCGGCCCTCGAAGCTCATGACCTTGCCGTTGTCCGTTACTTTCAGCTTGTCGGCCTCGATGGAGCCGTTGCCGAACAAGACCTCGACGGGTTCATTGGACGTCACGTTGCCGGACTTGAACTGGACGAAGGCCGACCGGAGCTTGACCTCGTGGCCTGCATCCGTGGTGACCACGATGTTGTCGCGCAACCGCATCTGCTCCCGCTTGGTGTCCAGGGTACCATTCGCGGCCTGGAGCCATGCGACGCTGCCGCGATCATCCGTGACGATGCGTGCCTTAAGGCCCTTGAGCTGCACCAGGTCGGGCTTGCGCACATCCTGCGTGGCCTCGGTGGCGGTCACCTCGTAGGGGCGGTTGTCGTTCTTGAAGCCGGTCAGCTTCGGGCTCGCCATGGTGACGTTGGTGCCGCTCACCCCTATGGAGCCGAAGCTTACGTTCTCGATGTGCCGGAACGGATCGTAATAGGCCACGAAGCCCACGGCGCCCATGCCGATCAGGGCGCCGAGGGGAATGGCGATCTTGGCAAAGCGCACCCAGCGGGAATGGCGGCGGGCCTTGGTATAGGCGCGCGTCGACCGGCCGGCCGGCCTCAAGGCCGGGCCGTCACGCATCGTGGTGCCCTGGATTACCGCCACTTCTGAACCCCTTCCGCCTCACAATCGGCCCTGCGCCATGCCGGAAGGACATGGCGATGTTATGACGGATCTGGGTTTTATGCGGGAAAGTTTAAGCGCCCGTCAAGAATGGGCGAAAATATCGGTCTCGGACCAGCCGAGAAGATCGAGCTGCGCCCGAGTCGGCAGGAAGCTGAAGCATTGGTGGGCAATGCCAAGACGGTTCTCCCGCTCCAGCATGCGGTCGAGCTTCTCCTTTAGGGCATGAAGGTGCAGCACGTCGGAGGCCGCATAGTCCAGTTGGGCTGGGGTGAGCGTGTCGGCGCCCCAGTCGGAGGATTGCTGCTGCTTCGACAGCTCCACGCCGAGCTGCTCCCGCGCCAAGTCCTTCAGGCCGTGACGGTCCGTATAGGTGCGCACGAGCCGCGAGGCCACCTTGGTGCAGTAGACCGGGCGCGGCATGACCCCGAATGTATGGAAGAGCACGGCGAGATCGAAGCGGGCATAATGGAAGATCTTGAGCACGCTCTCGTCGGACAAGACGCGGATCAGGTTCTCCGGCAGGGGGCCATCCTTGAGGATCTGCACCACGTCCGCGCTGCCGTCGCCGGTGGAGATCTGCACCACGCAGAGCCTGTCCCGGTGCGGGTTGAGCCCCAACGTCTCGGTATCGATGGCGATGGCGGAGCCGGGCTGGTAATTCGCGGGCAGATCGCCGCGATGAAAGCGTACGGTCATGGGGTATCCAAAAAATCTGACAGAACAGGCTGTAACGCGTCTGGTCCCCGGCTTCAACGGATGAGAAAAGCCCCGCGGAGGCGGGGCTTTCTTGGTTTCGATGGCGCCAGCCTTCAGTAGCAGGTCTGGACTCGGCGAACGATGACCCGCCCATAGGGGGTGACGATCCGACGGCGCTCAATGAAGCAGCGGGGCGGAGCGTAATAGGCCGGGGCATAATAGGGGTTGGCCGCCGCGCTTGCGATGGCTCCCAGGGCCAAGCCTCCGATCAGACCAGCCGCGATGGCGCCCCCGTTCGAGCGCCGGTACGTGCGATAGGGATAGCCGTAATAGCGACGCGGACCGTAATAGGCGGACCGATAGCCGCCGTAGTAACGCGGCCCATAATAGGCGCGGGGAGCATAGGCGTAGGGGCGATAGCCCCAGCCGGCTCTGTAATTGGGTCCCCAATAGGGCTGGGCTTCGGCGGGAGCGGGCTGAACGATCATGGAACCGGCGAGAGCAAGGCTCGCCGTCATCAGGGTATTGAACGACACACGCATGGTGCCCTCCAAGAATCAGGAGCCTTCAGAATAACGGTTAGCCGCGCTTCCATGTTCCGGTTTGGTCCGCTGTCATCAAGGCCGCGGATCCTTAAAAACCCTCGTTTCAAAACGACTGGAGGGCATCGAGCTGGCCTTCCTTGGGATCGGTCAACCCGTCGAGAACACCCACTAGGGTTTCGCGACTCACGGGCTTTTCAAGCCAGGGAACGTCCTGCAGTTCGACCGGGCACTCGGTTCTGGACGGCAGACCAGAGTAAACGATGAAGGGTACACCCAGCCTCTTGAGCACCTGCGCCACCGCCACGGAGGTGCCGTCCTTGATCATCACGTCCAGCACCGCGATGTCGGGCAGGTCGCCTTCGAGCCATTGCAGGGCCTGAGCATTGCTCATGAAGACCCCGGCCACCTCAAAACCGGCATCCTCCAGGAAGGCTTCGAGGGACATGCCGATCAAGGCCTGATCTTCCACGATCATGCAGCGGGTTTGAGTCATAATGTCCTCTATCGATTACCGTTGTCAGAACGTGGATCCGCCACCGGACGGCGGCTGCTGGCGCAGCATGAAAGGCGGAGCGCAAACATGTCCGCCTCAAGGGACAGATGTACCCTCAGCTGACATTCGTTTCATTGCTGCATGTAAATCTTGACCGCACATTGTCTTGTGATGGGGCGCTTCGATCATTCCCATTCAGGCGCGGCTGACGCAGCCAACAGCAGCGAGAAACAATCTATTTTGTTCGATTTCTGAAGATGAAACCCCAAACTTCATCGCGGAATATTGTCAGGCTTCGCATAGGTTAATGCGGGATTGCGCCGAGCAGGGCTTGCTGAAAGGCTCGAATCGGAAGGGATCGGTAGAGTGTCAATCGAAAACTCCCTGAAGGAGCAGATGCTTGCAGCCATCCCGCATCTGCGCGCCTTCGCCATCTCCCTCTCCGGCAGTGTCGACAGGGCGGATGATCTGGTGCAGAGCGCCCTGCTCAAGGGCTTGAGCAATTTCGACAAATTCCAGCCCGGCACCAGCATGCAGGCCTGGCTCTTCACCATTCTGCGCAATGACTTCCTGACCCAGATACGCAGGAAAAAGCGTGAGGTTGAGGATCCGGAAGGCTCCTGGGCCGAGAAGGTGGCGATCATGCCCGACCAGGGCTCACGGCTTGACTTCACCGACATGCTGAAGGCGCTTGGCAAGCTTCCCGTCGACCAGCGCGAGGCGCTGCTCCTGGTGAGCGCGGAAGGCCTGTCCTATGAGGACGCTGCGCGGATCTGCGGCACCAATATCGGCACAATCAAAAGCCGGATCAACCGTGCGCGGAACCGCTTGGCGGAACTGATGAAGTTCGATGCGGACGATGATCTCGGCCCAGATCGCTTGGTCAAGGCAGCCCTGTTCATGCACGCCTCGCCTTAGGTGACGTCTGTCAAGGGCTTGGCGCCGGCAATCCGCCGGCGCCGTTGACAGGGTACATTTCAGTTACGCAGCCTTGCCGTGCTCGATCCGCGCAGGCTGATTATCATGCCCCACGCTCTTCATGCCGTTGCCGGAGCTGATCTCGATGCGGCGCGGCTTCAGAGCCTCCGGCACCTCTCGCTTGAGCTCGACCGTCAGCAGGCCGTTCTCGAGGCTTGCACCCGTCACCTTCACGTGGTCGGCGAGATTGAAGATCTGCTTGAAGGCGCGCGTCGCGATGCCGCGGTGCAGATACTGCCTGCCGTCATCGGAGCCCTTCTTCTGACCCGTGACGAGAAGCTGGCCTTCCTTCTGCGTGAGCTCGATCTCCTCGGGAGAGAAGCCTGCAACCGCCATGGTGATGAGGTACTGGTCCTCACCCATCTTCTCGATGTTGTAGGGCGGCCAGTTGGCCATGGACTCGAGCTGGGTCGACTGGTCGAGCATGTCGAACAGACGGTCGAAGCCGACCGTGGAGCGGTACAGGGGAGAGAAGTCGAAAGCAGTTCTCATAGCCATATCCTCCATTGAGCAACATGGGTCCGAGAGCGCCGGACACCCGCCGGCGCCCGTATAGCCAAGCCATTGAAAGGCCTTGGCAATCATGATTTTAGGAAGCGTTTTCCCAGTTTTCAAGAGGGTATGAACGCCTGCCGAAATCGTTCGAAACCGGCTGGCCATCATGCCTCTGTGGGCCTAGCATCAGCCTGCCTCGATCAGGGAACGACCGACATGCTGCGCATCCTCTCCCTCGCCTTGTTGACGATCTTCGCCGCTCCATCCTTCGCGACGGAAGCGCCCACCGAGAATACTGTCATCGCGCAGGAGCAGCGCCCTTCGCAGCAGAGTCCGAAACGCGATTGCGAGAGAAAGCAGGACGAGGGCGTCAGTTAAGCCTGCGCCGCACCAGCAGGCTCGACTTCCACGATGGCTGAGGCTCGATCGTGGGCCAACTTCGCGCGCCGCCGCAGGGCGGCGTTGAGTTCGGCCCCGAAGATGAAGATCGCCGCAGAGATCTGCAGAAAGATCAGCGCCGTCAGGATGCCGGCAAGGCCCGCATAGGTGGCCTTCAGGTGGGTCATGTTGGCCAGGAACTCGCCGTAGAGGCTGGCTCCCGCAAGCCACAGGACCAGGGTCGCGGCGATGCCGGGCAGCACATGCGCTGCGCGGGGCCGGGCATCCGGCAGCCAGAGATGGGTGGCGGCGAGGCCCGCCACCAGGACGACGGAGGCCAGCCCATAGCGAACGGCGTCGTAGGTCAGGCCCAGAGCCTTCAAGTCCGGCATCGACAGCACCGCGGCACGCCACAACGACGGCCACAGCACCACGAGGACCGCTGAGGCCACCAGCGCTCCCGCGCCGATCAGCACGAAGCCCACGCCGATCAGCCGGGCCTGCCACCAGGGCCGGAACCGGTCGACCCCATAGGCCCGGCACAGGGCGATCCGCAAGCTTTCCACGCCATTGGTGGCGACCAGCAGGGTCAGCACGACGCTGATCGTCAGCACGTTCCGGCGGGGGATGAGAACCTTGTCGGCCTCCCGCGCCAGCGGACCTGCGACTCCCTCGGGCCAGAAGTCGAAGAGCAGGTGAATGATATGGGTGGAGATCCGCCCGGCGCCGAGAAGGGCCGCCAGGGCCGCAACGCAGATCAGGAAGGGAAAGAGCGCGATCACCAGCGAGAGCGCCACATGGCTTGCCATGGCAAGGCCGTCGTTGCGCGAGAATCGCACGCCCGCGTCAGTGATGGCCGCGAGGATCGAGCGGGCCTGGGGAGGAACAGAGGGAAGGCGCATCGTCGACGGAGGAATCCTGGACCGGCAGATCGGGCGATGATGGTGCGCGACCCGGCCTCTTGATGCGATCCTTAAGTGCTCAAGGCAAGAACCATTCTGCCACAGGCCTGCCGGGCTTACCTTATGAAATCCGGCCCCGCGCCTCGTTCGCCAGCCGGATCAGCATCGGCCGCACCTCATGCGGACCGGTGAGCGCCCTTGGAAAGGGCAGCCGCAGGATCTCGTCGCCGAGCGCCATCTGAACGCCTTCCGGGTCGATGCCGATCAGGCGCCATGCCCCCTCGCGGGCGCCGCAGAGCTGCGTGGCATAAAGCGCCACCGCATCGGCATGATCCTCGTTCATGTGCTCCACGGCCTGCGCCTCGAAATCGTAGAAGTCGAAGAACCCGGACAGATCCGCCAGCAGATCCTCCCTGGCCATGCGATAGGCGCGGCCGAAGCCGCCGTTGAGGCTGCCCGACACGACCGCCAGGCGCCAGAAGGCGAAATCGGGAAAGTCCACATAGAGTTCGGCCTTGGGATGCTGCAGCAGGTAGCGGCGGCGGATCCGCTGCGTCTCGGGGCTTTCCCGGTCGAGCCTGTGAGCCGTCGCCAGGAGGGTCAGGCGCGGATGGGCCAGCGGATCGCCTTTGCCCACGGATGACAGGAGCAGCGAGCAGCGCGGATCGGCTTCCAGCAGTTGCGTATGAGCCGAGAGCTGCGAGGTGAGGATGACGGGCGCGCCGTCGAGATCCGTTCCCACCTGCACGAGGCTTGCAAACGGCATGCCGCTCTGCGCATCGTTGGTGGCGAGCGCGCCCGACCGCACCGTGCGCATGAGCTTCTTGGCAAGCCCGCGGGCATCGTCGTCGACGGGCAGGAACGGATCCTTTGCCATTGGCCTTGTTGCTCCCTGGATGCCGCTCACGAGGTCTTTTGATATTGCGCGCGCAGGGCCTCGAACCGGGCAACCTGGTCCGGCCTGAGCGCGCGGTCCTCGTGGCGGCCCACGAAGATCTTGAACATCACGCCGCCCTCCTGGTTGACGAACTGCACCGAGCAGGACCTCTTGCCGAAGAAAGGGCGATCGATGAAATAGATGGACCGGCAGCGCTCCATCCTCAAGTGCCCGCCGATGGGCGTCTCCCCGTGGATGTTGAAATAGCCATGGCCCAAGGTTCCGGCCGGAATGCTCCCCTCGCATTCGAACACGCCATCGCGGGTATGCACCACGAGGGTGATTACGCCCCACTCGGTCAGGTCCTGCCAGATCTCCTGGTAGAGGTCGCCGGGCACCCGCAGGGCGGCCTCGGGCGGAAGGCAATCGAGCACGGCCTGCATCGGCACGCCGCGGCTTTCCGCAACCTGCTCGAGGATGCCGTCCGGCTTTGCCGCGAGATCCTGGCGGATCAGTTCGTTCACGGGAAGGGTCATTCTCTTACTCCGCCGCTTTCGCCGTCAGGCCGATGGTTTGGATCACTTCGAAACCTTCGAATTCCGGATGGCCCAGGGTCAGAGGCTTGTTGGAGCCCGTGCTGGCGCGCGTATGCGAGGCACGGAACTGCTCGGAGCGCGTCCAGGCTTCGAACTGCGCCTTCGAGGCCCAGACGGTGTGCGAGGAATAGAGCACATGATCCTCGCGTTCGGGGCCGCGCAGCATGTGGAATTCGATGAAGCCGTCGAGCTCGTGCAGGTAGCTCTCCCGCGTGAGCCAGCGCTGCTCGAATTCCTGCATGGCGTCCTTCAAAACCTTGAAGCGGTTCATGGCGATGAACATGGGTGTCTCCGTTGTCTGCAAAGCGGACGCGCGGGAGACAAGCGACCCCCGCGCGTCCAAAAGATCACCAGCGGATCGTCGCGTTGAGCGCGAAGGTGCGGCCCGATGCGCGCAACAGATCGAGGTTGCGGTTGGTGGCCAGCACGCCGGCCACATCCTGGGCGTTGTGGTACTCGGCATCCAGAAGGTTGTAGGCGCTCAGATTGAGCGAGAGGTTCGGCGTCGGGTCGTAGAAGACCAGTGCATCCATCGTCACATAGGAATCGGGCCGGAAATAGGTCGCATCGCTGACCCGGTTCTTACCCGCAGCACCCCGCGCCCGAACCTCGGCGCCCCAGCCGGCCTCGTGCTGGTAGCGGATGCCCGCATGGGCCGTGAACGGATCGACGGAGTCGATGGGGAGCCCCGTCTCCTCATCCTCGCCCTGCGCATAGGCGAGCGCTCCGAAGATCGACCAGTTCGGGGTGAGGCGCCAGTCGCCCTTGGCCTCGACGCCCCAGATCCGCACATTCGACAGGTTCTGGTACTGGAACTGGGTGAGGCCCGCCGGCGACGTGCCGACGGTCACCGTCTCGATGAAGTCGTTATACAGATTGTAGAAGCCCGACACCTGGAAGCTGGAGCCGTTGTCGAAGCGCCCGCGCAGGCCCACCTCGAAGCCGTCGCTGGTCTCCGGCTTGAGATTGCCGTTCGGCAGGATCTCATAGAAGAAGACCGGATTCGAGAAGCCGAAATTCGCCGTGTCGTAGGGTGGTGCGCGGAAACCCCGGGCATATTGACTAAACACGCGCAGCTGATCCGTCAGGTCATAGGTGATGCCGAATTTGGGCGAGACGGCGAGCTCGTTCTGCTCCTCGACACCAAAGTCGCGCTGGTTCGAGCGGTCGAAATCCGCATCCGGGTTCGGATCGAGATGGTAGGTGTCGAAGCGGATGGCGGGAATGATCCGGAGCCTTCCGTAGCGCGCGGTATCCTGCACGTAGAGGCCGGCCTGCACCGTCTCCGTGTCGGGGAAATTCTTGTTGGGGAAGTTCTCGCCGGAGATCGTGGGCGTCTCGACGCCCGTGTCGAGATTTCGCTCGATCCTGTTGCGCGGACGCGACGTGGTGGTCGAGTCGACGGAGGCGCCGTAAATGAAGCTGTGCTCCCACTCGCCCCATTGGCGGGTGCCCGAGAACTGGACCTCGGCGCCGTAGATCTCCTGGTTGAAACCGAAATCCGAGAAGCGGATCCGGTTGGGCTCGGCCGGCGGGCCTGTGAAGGATGTGCCGCGCTGCTGCAGGGTCTTCTCCTCGCGGTCCACCTTCGTCCAGTACACGCTGGTGCGCACCGTATCGGCAACGGACCAGGTCACGGGCAGCGTCCAGTCGAAGCTCAGGCGCGGACGGGTCGTGGTGTCGTCCGCGTCAGAGTCGAACACGCGGCTGAAAGGCATGCCACCGCCGCCGGGGGTGTTCGAGCGGTCGCTGAGAAGCTCCGTGCCGACCTCCTTGCGCAGGAACTCGCCGGTAAGCTTGAACTGCCCCCAATCGCCTGCATTGTAGAGCAGCTTGGCGAGCACGTTGTCGGCGGAAAAGTCCTGCGGGTTGGGCCGCAGCGTCGAATCGTCGTCGAGGTTCGGCCTCACCTCATGGCCTTGGCGATGGGTGTAGAGGATGAGCGACTCCCACGGCCCGAAGCGCCAGGCTCCGGTGTAGGTCTGCAGGAAGCTTCTGTCCTCGGTGTCGTAACCCGTCTTGGCCGAGAGATACCAATCCTTGCCGACGAGGTTGAGGTAGTCGGACGGATCCTTGGTGACGTAGGAGACCACGCCGCCGATGGCGTCGCTGCCATAGAGAGCCGAGGACGGACCGCGGATGATCTCGACCTGCTTCAGGCTATCGAAATCGACGAAGTCGCGGGTATAGGTGCCAGCCCCGATATTGGTCTCGGGAAAGTCCGGAATCTTGACGCCATCCACCTGCACGCGCACGCGGTTCTCGCCGATGCCGCGGATCACGTAATTGGTGGCGCCGCCGCGCGGGGGCTGGTTGCCCACGGAGACGCCGGGCTCCTCGCGGGCGAGATCGCGCGGAGAGTTGATGTTCCTCTGGTCGATCTCCTGCTGCGCCGTGACGCTCACCGTCGCGGGGCTGTCATAGACGGATGTCGGCGCACGCTCGGCCGTGACCGTGATGGCGTCGAGCGTGGTGAACAGAGGCGCTTCCGGCGTCGGGGCCTGCCCCTGAGCTTGCGCCTGGGCGCCGGTAATCAGCGTCGTGCCCGCAAGTGGGGCGAGAACGAGAAGGGCGAGGGGTGAAGTGGACGCGCGAAGGCCTTCGCGCAGGAAGGTAATCATCCTGACGATCCCAGTCTTTCATAGTGCTTTTCTTGAGGACTGGCTGGCTCGCGCAGAAATCGAATTCACGCTGGCTGGCTACTTGCCCATCTCCTGCGGGAGAAGGGTTTACATCCGATAGCCAAATCAAGTAACTGCGTCAACATGGAGTCTGATATTCGTAGTTTTACATTCTTCTAAACTACGAATACATGAGTGAAATTCCTATGTGTAGTTTAGAGCAAGTAAAATCTGAGGGTCATCGTGCACAACCCGCCTTCATCGTCGGCTATCAAACCTGACAGGACACCTCCGGCGAAAGAGATCGATGTGGCAAGCCTGATCGGGGCAAGTCGTGAGGTGGTGCTCCTCCACCGGGGCGAACGCTACCGCCTGCGCGTCACCGCCAGCGGCAAGCTGATCCTCACCAAGTAGGAGGCTGTCCCCGATGCTGTCACGCCGCGCGCTGCTCCTCGCCTCGCCGCTCCTGCTCTGCGCCACGCATCTGCGTGCTACCCCCGCCCGTCGGATCGTCAGCGTCGGCGGCGCGGTGACGGAGATTCTCTACCGGCTCGGTCGCGACGAGGAGATCGTCGGCGTGGATACCACGAGCCTGTACCCCGCCGACGCGCTCAAGACGAAAGCCAATGTGGGCTATGTCCGCGCCCTTGGTGCGGAGGGCGTGCTCTCGCTCAACCCGAGCCTCCTGGTCGCCTCGGAGGGGGCCGGTCCACCCGATGCCTTGAAGCTGATCGAGCAGGCTGGCGTCACGATTGTCCGTGTGCCGGATGAGCCGAGCCCGGCCGGCATCGTGAAGCGTGTCGAGGTGATCGCGCAGGCTCTTGGTGCCTCCGAGCAGGGCTTGGCGCTCGTGAAGGAGATCGAGGCAGGCTTTGCAGGGCTTGCCGAGGCCAGAGCCGAGGTCAAGCGCCCGACCCGCACGCTCTTCGTCCTGTCGCTCCAGAACGGACGACCGCTCGTCGGCGGTCAGGGAACCACGGCCGACGCCATGCTCGCCCTGGCCGGAGCCACCAATGCGGCCTCGTCTCTCACCGGCTGGAAGCCCCTGTCCGACGAAGGCCTGATCGCGGCCGCGCCCGAGGCCATCGTCATGATGAACCACGGCCCCGGCGGCGCAGCCTCCAACCCCTTCGCTTATCCGGCCTTCGCCGCGACGCCCGCGGCCGAGGGCCGGCGCCTCGTGGTGATGGATTCGCTCTACCTCCTCGGCTTCGGTCCGCGCACCCCCGACGCGGCGCACGACCTCATGGCGGCGCTCCATCCCGATCAGGCGAAGCGATGACATCGGTTGCGCTTCAACAGGGTCGCGTCCGGGCGGGGTTTCGCGAGTCCAGGGCTTTGCTGCTGAGCGCGCTTGCCGTGCTGGTGCTGCTGGTAAGCCTCGTGGCGCTCGGCCTCGGGGCCACGGGCGTTCCGCTGTCGCGCACGCTGTCCATCGTCACGGATGCCGTCATGGGCCGCACGTCGGCACTCGGAGGCGACGGTCTCATCATCCTGCAGGTGCGTCTGCCGCGTCTGCTGCTCGGTCTCCTCATCGGCGCGGCGCTCGCCTCGTCCGGTGCCCTGATGCAGGGTCTTTTCCGCAATCCGCTCGCCGATCCGGGGCTCATCGGCGTCTCGGCAGGCGCGGCCCTGGCGGCCGCCACGACGATCGTTCTCGGAGACGCGCTGCTGGCGCCCCTGATCGGGCCCCTGCCCTTCACCATTCTGCCTATCGGCGCCTTTACCGGCGGATTACTGACGACGCTGGCGCTCTATCTCGTGGCGACGCGCAACGGCCGCACCTCGATCGCCACCATGCTGCTCGCCGGCGTCGCCTTCGGGGCGCTATCCGGCGCGGTCATGGGCCTGTTCTCTTACCTGAGCGACGACCGGCAGCTGCGCGATCTGTCCTTTTGGTCCCTCGGGTCCTTGAGCGGCGCCACCTGGGCAAAGACCATGACGGTCTTGCCCTTCATCCTGCCCACGCTTCTTGCCACGCCCTTTCTCGCGCGCGGCTTGAACGCCCTCGCGCTCGGCGAGGCGGAGGCCTTTCATCTCGGGGTGCCGGTGCAGCGGGTCAAAGCGCTGGCGATCCTGCTCGTGGCGGTTGCCGTCGGGGCTTCGGTCGCTGCCGCCGGCATGATCGTCTTCGTCGGGATCGTCGTGCCGCATGTGCTGCGCCTGATGGCGGGCGCCGACCACCGGATGCTGCTGCCTGCATCGGCGCTGCTGGGCGCGGCCCTGCTTGTGGCCGCCGACACCGTGGCGCGCACCATTGTGGCGCCGGCGGAGCTGCCGATCGGCATCCTCACCGCGGCCATCGGCGCGCCGTTCTTCCTGTGGCTCCTGCTGCGCCGCCCGGGAGGCATGGCCCTATGAGCGCGCTCCTGGAGGCCACGGATCTCGTCTATCACAGCGGAGGCAAGGCGCTGGTCGACGGCATCGACCTCACGCTTGCCGGCGGCTCCTTCACAATCATCATCGGCCCCAACGGCGCCGGCAAGTCGACGCTGCTGCGCCTCCTGTGCGGCGAGCTTGCGCCTGCGCGCGGCGCAGTGCGCTGGAACGGGGAAAAGTTGCAGGCGATTCCGGCCTGGCGTCTCGCCCATCGCAGGGCCGTGATGCCTCAGGCCTCCGATCTCAATTTCCCCTTCACGGTCTTTGAGGTGGCAAGCCTGGGCACGCAAGGCATCGGGCGCGGCCTGTCGCGGAGCGACCGGCAGCGGCTGGCTCTTGAGGCCTTGGAACAGGCGGACGTCGCCCATCTCGCGCCACGCAACTACCAGACCCTCTCGGGCGGAGAGCGGCAGCGGGTTCATTTCGCCCGGGTGCTGGCACAGCTCGCGGCGGGCCGAACGCTCGAGGCGCAGCAGGCTCTGTTCCTCGACGAGCCGATCGCGAGTCTCGACCTGAAGCACCAGCTCGCTCTGCTCGGAACCGCGAGAGATTTCGCACGGCAGGGGCTCGCCGTTATCGCCGTGCTGCACGACCTGCAGCTGGCAGCCGATCTCGCCGACGAACTGATTCTCCTCCACGAGGGCTGCCTCGTGACCCGCGGAACGCCCGATTCCGTGCTCACGCCCCCGACCCTGGCCAGGGTTTTCGGCGTGACCCTGCATGCGAGTGCGCTTCCGACAAGTCCCTGGATGCTGGTCCCGGCCTAGAGCGACTTGCGTTGAGGCGGGGATATCGCACTCAGATTGAGTTCAGCCGCTCAGCTCAGACCGCTTCAATTTTGGGAGTTGAGATGAGCTTCTTCTTACCTGAACCAGAGAGTAGGAGAGCGGTAGCATCATTCCCTGATGGCGTTGAGCTGCTCGCTTCATTTGAGAAGATCCCAAGTAAGGCGATGAAGCGCGCCATCATCGGCATTGCCCAAGCTGCTTCTGAGAATACTCCTGCTTAGTTTTTTGACGCTCGCAGGCTCAGGCGAGCACATGAGTTCGAACAAAACTTAGCACGCTTGACCCTTGGATTACTACAGGGGGAGGGAAGCTCGTGCCCAGAGGAGGGTTGTGACAATTCTCTCCAAGCTATAGTAAAAAACATTGGAGCTGATGATGAGGATTTGGAGAAAGCTATAGGACGGATCTACGAAACGAACTCATTTGTAATAGGGCGGTCCTTCAAGAAATCCCTCCGTCCCGCGATCTGCGTGAGCCGCAGGCCAGCGCCGGGTGACCATCGGCAAGCACGAAAGCCAAAGGAGGCCACCAGACTGCCTCTATGTCACGACTTCCCCTGACCCCTAGCGGCAATCTTCTCCACGGAGACTTCGTGCACTGCGTGCCCCGTCCGCTCGAAGGACGTGATATTGCTGATGGTCGCCTCGGCAATATTGGTCAACGCCTCCCGGGTGAAGAAGGCTTGGTGCCCTGTGATCAGCACGTTCGGAAAGGTCAGCAGCCGGGCGAACACATCGTCGCCGATGAAGCGCTGCGATAGATCCTCGAAGAAGAGGTCCGCCTCTTCCTCGTAGACGTCAAGACCGAGGTGCCCGATGGTGCCGTCCTTCAGTCCCCGCAGAGCCGCTCTGGTGTCGATCACCGCTCCGCGGCTGGTGTTGACGAGTATAACGCCGCGCTTCATCCGCCCGAGAGCCTGCGCGTCGATAAGGTGATGTGTGGCGGGCGTCAGCGGACAATGAAGAGAAACGATGTCGGACAGCGCGAGCAACTCCTCCAACGGTACATAGAGCATCGGACTGAAAGGCAGATTCAAGAGGTTTCGGTCTGGGCTGAAATGTGATTCCCTTCTGCGAACAGGAGG
>NZ_JAFBID010000089.1 GCF_016811235.1 Microvirga arabica | reverse complement strand
GGTCCACATCCGGCTCATGTGGACTCGAGACTATCCCAATCCGACCCCGTGCGACATTCTCAAACAGGCTCTAAGCTCGAAGACAACAATCCTCACGAAACCAGACATTCCGAAAAGTGAATGGACTTCATTGTGTGCCCCAAACCGGACGTAAAGCTCTGGAAAGCTTCTTTCGGCACAACTATGGGAGCCGCACAGGCGCTGCCGGTTGCCTGCTGGTAGTCGCGACAGTGGCATTTCAGTATCGGATCGGCTTAGTCCCGTCTCACACCGAATTATTATGCAGGTGCATCCGCCATCCATCGGCTCCATCCTGCTCCCTTGTCCAAAGCTTTAAGAACTCCATTCTTCTTACCAAGAGGAGGCCGGAATGAGCCGGTAACTGCGCGCCAACGCAGCCTCGCAAGAAATGATTCGGAGGAAGCCCATGGCGGTATTGTCGCGCCGCGGCCTGCTCGCTGCCTTGGCGATGTCGGCTGCCGTACCTGGCCTTACACAGGCTCAGGGACTGAGCGATAGGAATATTTTCATAATTGTCCCCTTCACTCCAGGCAGCGGGCCTGATGTGCTGGCGCGTATTGTCGGGGAGGAGCTGCGCAAACGGTGGAACCAGCCGGTCATCATCGACAACAAGCCAGGTGCCAGCGGCAACATCGGTGCGGCCGCGGCGGCTCGTACCGAGCCTGATGGCCATACGATCCTGCTCAGCGTCAACACGTTCCTGATGAACGCCGCGCTCTCCAAGAGCCTGCCCTACGATCCCGTGAAGAGCTTCGCGCCAATCGTCGAGCTTGCTACAGGATCGCTTGTTCTGGCCGTCCATCCCTCGATTCCGGTCAAGAGCACACGGGAACTAATCGCCTACGCCAAGGATAAGCCCGGCCAAGTCACCTACGCATCGCCCGGACGTGGGACGCCGCAGCACCTCGCGATGGAACTGTTCAAGCTCACGGCTGGGGTGGATCTCCGGCACGTCCCCTACACGGGTTCCGCCGGCGCCGTGAAGGATCTGGTGGGCGGGCATGTGGGCGCAATGTTCGTCCCGGTGCACACCGTACTTCCGATGGCGGCTGAGAACCAAGTTCGACTGCTCGCGCTCGGAAGCGAGAAGCGCTCCACGCTTGCGCCGGATGTGCCGACCCTGGCGGAAGAGGGGGTCAGCGGGTTCGAGGTTGATCTCTGGTATGCCTTGAGCGCTCCGGCGGGCACGCCGAAGGACATCATCGACCGCTACAACAAGGTCGTGAACGAGATCTTGGCCTCACCCAATGTCCGCGACCAGTTCGCCAAGCAAGGGCTCGTGCCGGTCGGCGGCTCGCCGCAGCAGTTGGCCGCCCTCATCGAGAAGGACCTGCCCCGCTGGGCGAAAGTGGTCAAGGACGCGGGCATCACCCAGGAATAGGCGCTCAAACCGGTTCCGTGTGCAAAGCGATCAGCAAGGTCTAATGCGAGCTTTGTCCTGGCTCACCGCCAGAACACCAAACTCCATTCCACAAGGCATTTCATGGGGAGATTTCGATGAAGCGGATCGATGCGTTCACGCACTTCTTTCCGAAAGGCTACTACGATTTGATGGGAGAAGTAGCGGGCCACATGGGAGATATGGTTCGCCGTGCCCGGGCCATCCCGGCGATCCACGATCTCGACGAGCGCTTCCGCGTGATGGACAAGTTCCCCGATTATGCGCAGGTTCTGTCACTGCCGGCTCCGCCGCTGGAGATCATCTCGGGAGGCAATCCGGATACGGCGCTCGAACTTGCCAAGCGCTGCAATGATGGGCTGGCGGAACTGTGCGCCAAATATCCTGACCGCTTTCCCGCCTTCGTTGCCCAGACGCCTCTTGCAACGCCGGATGCCGGCGTCGCGGAAACCCAGCGCGCGATCCGCGATCTCGGCGCGATCGGCACTCAGATCTACAGCAATGTGGCTGGCAAGCCGCTCGACCGGCCGGAATTCGAAGCTTTCTTCGCGGCCATGAACGACCTTCGCAAACCCATATGGCTGCATCCGTCCCGAGGCGCCAAACATCCGGACTATCTCGATGAGAAGAAGTCGCTCTACGAGATCTGGTGGACCTTCGGCTGGCCCTACGAGACCAGTGTCGCCATGGCGCGGCTCGTCTTCTCGCAGACGCTCGACAAGTATCCAAACCTCAAGATCATTGCGCACCATCTCGGCGCCATGGTCCCCTATTTCGAAGGGCGCGTCGGACCAGGGTGGGATCAGCTTGGCAAACGCACCTCCGACGAGGACTACTTCTCCCTCCTGAAGAGCCTCAAGAAGCGTCCGCTGGACTACTTCAAGCAAGATTTCTACGCCGATACTGCCGTGTTCGGCTCCAGGGCGGCAACCATGTGCGGGCTCGAGTTTTACGGCATCGATCATGTCGTCTTTGCATCCGACTGCCCGTTCGATCCCGAGCAGGGACCCGGTTACATTCGTGAAACCCTCCAGATTCTTGAGGGTCTAAACTTATCCACAGAGGATAAGGAGAAGATCTACTTCCGGAATCTGGAAAAGCTCACCGGGCATAGCTTCTCAAGCTGATAATGAGCGACTTGAAACAGGAAGACACCGAGGTCGTCATCGTCGGAGGCGGCCCTGTCGGTATAGGACTGGCGATTGAACTTGGGCAACGTGGAATCCACTGCGTTGTCGTCGAGCGCTACACGTCTCCGCAACCCATTCCAAAAGGCCAAAATCTGACCCAGCGAACAATGGAGCATTTCTATTTTTGGGGTGCGGAGAAGGCCCTGCGTGCTGCGAGAACGATCCCGCGTGAATATGGCATTGGAGGTTTGACCGCGTATGGGACTCTTCTTGGTGGCTATACCTACGACTGGCTTCAGCGGGAACTCGTAAGGCCGTTCTATTTCACCGATAACGAACGGCTGCCGCAATACGCAACAGAGGCGGTGCTCCGGCAGCGTGCCGCCGAGATCCCGGAAGTGCGCACACTGTACGGGTGGAGCGCTGAGGAGGTAAACCAAGACGTTGATGGCGTACATGTCGTCATCGCGAAGCGGGGTGGAGATGACCGCCGAGTTCTGCGTGCCCGATACCTTGTAGGCTGTGATGGCAGCCGGTCCCTGGTGAGGGAGCAGAGCGGCATCACACAGATCCGCTCGGACCACGACCGGCTGATGGTCCTTCTGGTGTTCCGCTCCGGAGGCCTCCACCAGCTCCTGGAGCGCTTTCCTGGCAAATCATACTACAATGTTCTTGATCCTGAGCTGAAGGGATACTGGAAGTTCTTCGGCCGTGTGGATCTCGGAACAACGTGGTTCTTCCATGCACCTGTCCCCCTTGGAACGACCAAGGATAATTTCGATTTCAGGCTGTATCTTCATTCCGCCGTAGGGGCGGGGTTCGACGTGGAGTTCGAGCATATCGGCTTCTGGGACCTGCGGTTTGCCACGGCTGATACTTACCGAAAAGGCCGTATCTTCATTGCGGGTGATGCCGCGCACAGCCATCCGCCGTATGGTGGCTATGGCATCAATACCGGCTTCGAGGATGCCGTGAACCTTGGCTGGAAGCTTCCTGCCGTGTTGCAGGGGTGGGCCGGGTCTGGGCTCCTGGATACCTACGACGAGGAGCGAAGGCCGGTCTTTGAGACGACGGCACGGGATTTTATCGAGCGGGCAATCGCGGCTGACAGGCACTTCCTTGATACATACAATCCGGATCGTGACCGGGGCATGTTCGAGCGTGAATGGGAAGCCCGTAGCTCCGGCGCGAAGGCCGAGATCAATGCCTTCGAGCCCAACTACCGCGGCTCCTCGATTGTGTGGGGAAGCCCTGGAAGCGGCTGCAGCGCTCTCGGTTCACATCGTTTCGAAGCACGCGCGGGACATCATCTCGCGCCTTTGCTTCTCTCGTCAGGTCGCAACATCTATGAGGATCTCGGTCAGGGCTTTTCGCTCCTGGGCCTGGACGTCGATGAAAGGACCCTGCAATCCTTCGAAGAAGCCGCCAAACAATTGCGCCTGCCCCTCAAGATCATCAGGGATACCTGCGATGCCGGGCGCGAGCGATATCGGGCAAGATTGATCCTCATCCGCCCTGATCAGTTCGTCGCCTGGGCTTCCAGCGACAGCAACGCTGACGGAGCAGAGATTCTGAGGCGGACTATTGTTGCAGGGTAGCGGAAAACACAGCCTATTGACCTGCAACCGTGATCCCACTCTGGGTAGACGCAGCCTTCTGGCCTGAGGCATCGAACTGCTTGAGGTAAGCGATCAAGTCCTCGATCCTCTGCTCGTCCTTGAGGCCGGCATAGACCATCTTGGTCCCAGGAATTTTGGCCCGCGGGTCCTTGATGTAATCGGAGAATATCGCCTCATCCCAAGTGATGCCGGAGTTTTTGTTCGCCGGTGAGTAGTTGTAGCCTTCCACCGTCCCGGCCTTCCGTCCGAACAAGCCATTGAGCACCGGGCCAACCGCGTTCTTCGCCGTGGGGCCAACCTGATGGCAGGCGCGGCATTGCGAAAACACTCTCTCGCCGGCTGCTACATCCTGCGCCTGAACCATCGTCGGGCTGAATGCCAGCGTGACCGATATGAGAACAGCAACGCGCATGGGAGAGCCTGTAAGTGGTACCGCGGTTCAAAGCACAACAGGAGAGCGGCAATGCGGTTCCATAAGCTCTGCGGGTATGAGCAGCGATGCTACTTCCGGATAGCTGCGATCACTTCGCACTACATGGATTGATGCATCGCACAATAGACGTGTGCGATGCATCAATAATTTCATTCCTGTTTTCAGATCACACCGAAAAAATCGATAATGACATCTTGCTGTATCAAGGCGAAGGCAAAGTCGCTGGATAGTGAGGTGAAATGAAGGAACGTCGAAGCGATCTTCCTTTTGGTCACGAATGATTGACTGGAATTCGAAGCGTTCTAAGACTCATAGTTTAGTTATTGCGTGACGACGCGCCCATAATCAAAAATTGGGAGGAACGAGATGGTCAGCCTGACGATCAATGGAACGGTTCACCAAGTCGATGCTGAACCAGACACGCCTCTGTTGTGGGTGATCCGCGAGCAGGTCGGACTGACCGGCACGAAGTATGGCTGCGGCGTTGCGCAGTGCGGCGCCTGCACCGTCCATGTAGACGGCGTTGCCACACGTTCCTGCAGTCTCCCGGTATCGGCGGTCACGCCCGAACAGAAGATCGTGACGATCGAAGGTTTGTCTCCGGACACATCGCACCCGTTGCAGAAGGCCTGGCTCGAACTTGATGTTCCGCAATGCGGCTATTGCCAGACAGGTCAGATCATGGCCGCCGCGGCGCTCCTTCAGGCCAATCCCAGCCCCTCCGACGAGGACATCGTGGCCGAGATGACGAATATCTGTCGATGCGGAACCTACAACCGCATCAAGGCGGCCATTAAGCTCGCTGCCTCAGAGAACCGCGGCTGATCGGGATCGGGAGGAACCAATGACTGCTGCACTCGATGTGTCTCGCCGCTCATTTCTCGTCGGTTCCGCTGCTGCGGCCGGAGGGCTGGCGCTGGGCTTCAATGTTCCCTTGACCGGGGAGGCGCTTGCGCAAACCACCCCGGAGATCAATGCCTGGGTGATGGTAAGGCCGGATGAAACGGTGGTGGTGCGGATCGGTCGCGTCGAGATGGGGCAGGGCACTCTCACCGGCCTCGCCCAGCTCGTTGCTGAAGAGCTCGAATGCGACTGGTCGAAGGTCACGACCGAGTATCCAACTCCAGGCCAGAACGTTGCACGCAGCCGCGTTTGGGGCAATTTCCAAACTGCCGGAAGCCGGGGCGTTCGGGACTCGCATGATTACATGCGCAAGGGAGGTGCCGCCGCCCGGCAGAT
Source organism: Microvirga arabica (assembly GCF_016811235.1). Taxonomy (GTDB): domain Bacteria; phylum Pseudomonadota; class Alphaproteobacteria; order Rhizobiales; family Beijerinckiaceae; genus Microvirga; species Microvirga arabica. The sequence goes on along the minus strand of NZ_JAFBID010000089.1, from coordinate 17,806 downwards.
GCTGATCCAGGCCGCCGCCAACGGGTGGGGAGTGCCGGCCGGCGAGTGCACAGTGGCGAAAGGCGTCATCACTCACTCTTCCTCAGGCCGCACGATCACCTATGGCAAGGTTGCCGAGGCGGCGTCGAAGCTCGAGGCTCCGAAGGACGTCCAGCTCAAGGATCCCAAGGACTGGACGATTGCCGGTAAACCCCTCAAGCGGCTCGATACGGCCGAAAAGCTCAACGGCTCGCAGATCTACAGCATCGACGTGAAGCGTCCGGGGATGCTCAATGCTGCCATCAAGGCCTGCCCGGTGTTCGGCGGAAAGCTCAAGAGCTTCGATGCCGCACAGGTCCAAGGCATGCCCGGAGTCAAGAAGGTCGTTGCCGTCGGCGACAATGCCGTCGCGGTCGTGGCCGACACGTGGTGGCGCGCCAAGACGGCCCTCGACGCCCTTCCCATCGAATGGGACGGTGGGCCGAATGCCGCCCTCTCCAGCGAGAGCATCGATCAGATGCTCAAGGAGGGGTTGAAGGCGGAGCAGGCTTTCGTCGGCAACCAGGCCGGTGATGTCAAAGCCGCCATCGCGGGTGCAGCCAAGAAGGTGGAAGCCGAATACGGTTTCCCATACCAGCATCATGCCACCATGGAGCCGATGAACGCCACGGCTCTGTGGACCAATGAGAGGTGCGAGGTCTGGACGGCAACTCAGAATGCCGAGGCTGCTCTCGCTACAGCCGTGACGGCCTCGGGCCTGCCGATCGAGAAATGCGACGTCTACCGCCAGAATCTCGGCGGCGGCTTCGGCCGGCGCGCCACAAGCCACGATTACGTCCGTCAGGCGGTCCTGATCGCCAAGGAGATGCCCGGCACCCCCGTGAAGCTGATCTGGTCCCGTGAAGAAGACATGCTGCACGGGCATTATCACCCCATCACACAGGCCAAGATGGTCGGAGCTCTCGATGCGGACGGGAATCTGACCGGACTGCACATGCGCATCTCGGGCCAGTCCATCCTGGCGGGCGTCAATCCCCAGGGCCTCCAGAACGGACGGGACCCAGCCACGTTCCAGGGTTTGAATCCGACAGGGACGGAGGGTGTGCTCGGCTACACGATTCCGAACCTGCTCGTCGATCACGCCATGCGAAATCCGCCGATCCCGCCAGGCTTCTGGCGCGGCGTGAACAACAACCAGAATGCTCTGTACCTCGAGTGCTTCATGGATGAACTGGCGCATGCTGCCAGCAAGGATCCGCTGGAGTTCCGGCGCAAGCTGCTCGTCAACCATCCCAAGCACCTCGCCGTGCTCAATGCGGTGGCTGAGAAGGGAGGCTGGGGCACGCCGGCGCCGCAGGGCGTCTACCGCGGACTTGCCCAGCACATGGGCTATGGCAGCTACGTTGCAGCCTGTGCGGAGGTCTCGGTCGGCGACAACGGGGTGCTGAAAATCCATCGTATCGTGGCGGCGACGGATTGCGGCCATGCCGTGAATCCTCAGCAGATCGCAGCCCAGATCGAAGGCTCCTTCGCCTACGGCCTGACCGCCCTGCTTTACGGCGAGATCACTCTGAAGGACGGCAAGGTGGAGCAGGAGAACTTCGACTCCTACCAGATGATGCGCATGGACGAGATGCCTGAGGTCGAATCCATCGTAATGCCGTCGGGAGATTTCTGGGGCGGCGTCGGCGAGCCGACGATCTTCGTGGCGGCGCCGGCGGTGCTGAATGCGATCTTCGCTGCAACCGGCAAACGCATTCGCTCCGGCCCATTGACGAAAGCCGACCTGCGCAGGGCTTGAGGCCATGGGCAGGAGGCGTCTGGCATCTGCTCTCACGCTGGGAAGCATGATGTCGATGGCGGTCACCATGATGGCCGAAGCAGTGCCGGCAGCGGCTCAAGGCGTGGCGCCCCCCGGCGCCACAGCCTGCTCCGGCTGTCATGGCCCAGTCGCTCCCGGTGCGGCTATTGCTCCTCTTCACGGCCGCCCCTCGGAGGAAATCGTTGCTGCCATGCAGGACTTCCGGACGGGCCAGCGTCCGGCGACTGTCATGGATCGCATCGCCAAGGGCTTCACGGACGAGGAAACCCGCGCCATTGCATCCTGGCTCAGTCAGCAACCCTGAGAGGTCGGCATGTCTCAAGCCCTGACCCGAAGGACGATTCTGAAAACGGCAGCCATTGGAGCAGCCGCCGCTACATTCTCCCGCCGGACGGCTGCCCAGACCCCGCCAAAGGTCGTCGTTGTCGGAGGCGGCTTCGGAGGGGCCACGTGCGCCAGGGAACTGAAGCGGAGGGGACTGGCTGTAACCCTCGTCGAGGCGAGCGCTATCTATACCGCGTGCCCGTTCAGCAACGCGGTGCTTGCCGGCCTGCGTCCCATTGAGGCGCAACAGTTCAAGCTCGATGCTGTCGAGAAGGGCGGAGTTGACATCGCCCAGAAAATGGCGACCGGCGTCGATCCGCAAACGCGGCGCGTCGCACTGGAGGATGGCTCGTCGCTGGATTACGACCGTCTCGTTCTCTCTCCGGGAGTGGACATCAGGTTCGATGCCTTGCCCGGCTACGACGAGGCGGCAGCCGCAATCATGCCGCACGCGTGGAAGGCTGGAGAGCAGACGCTCCTTCTGCGGCGCCAGCTCGAAGCCATGGATGACGGTGGTACCTTTGTCATGGCGGCTCCCGGCAATCCGTTTCGCTGCCCGCCGGGGCCGTACGAGCGCGCGAGCCTGATCGCGCATTACCTTAAGACGCACAAGCCGCGTTCCAAGCTCCTCATCCTGGATGCAAAGGACAGCTTCTCCAAACAGCGCCTGTTCCAGGCTGCGTGGCAGGATTTCTATCCCGACATGATCGAGTGGGTGTCCCTGTCGACTGGTGGCAAGGTCATCGAAGTCGATGCGAAGACCAAGACGCTGGTCACCGACTTCGGACGGCATACCGGCGACGTCGTTAACGTCATCCCGCCGCAGCGGGCCGGCCGGATCGCACAGGTAGCCGGCGTTGCGGATCGGAGCGGATGGTGTCCCATTGATCCCGTGACCTTCGAGTCGCGCCTTCAGCCGAATATTCACGTAATCGGCGATGCCTCGATTGCGGGCGGCATGCCGAAGTCGGCTTTCTCCGCTAACGCCCAGGGCAAGGTCTGCGCTGCGGCAATCGCGAGCCTTCTCCGAGGCGAGGGTCCGACCGAGCCAAAGCTCATCAACACCTGCTACAGCCTCGTGGCGCCCGATTACGGGATTTCCGTCGCCGGCGTGTACAGTCCGCGCAATGGGGTGCTGACCGACGTGGAGGGGGCTGGCGGCACCAGCCCTGTGAACGCACCGCCTTCCTTCAGGGCTCAGGAAGCTGTCTATGCCGAAGCATGGTTCCAGACCACCACCAGTGAAGTCTACGGCTGATGCGCTCTCTGCGATGGCTCTGGCCCTCCTCGCCATCTATCCCAGGCAGGTCATGGCCGAGGCCCTGCGCCCGTACGAGGTCGTTGGTGACGCCATCCCGGAGTCGCTGACAGGCGTCAGGGGGGATCCTGCCCGCGGTCGTGCCATCGTCGTGGATCGTCAGAAAGGCCTTTGTTTGCTGTGTCATGCCGGCCCGTTTCCGGAGCAGCGCTTTCAAGGAAACCTCGCCCCCGACCTGACAGGGGCCGGAACCCGCTGGTCGGAAGGTCAGCTGAGACTTAAGATCGTCGACAGCAGGCGGCTGAATCCTGCGACAATCATGCCGCCCTACTACAACATGGATGGTCTCGTCCGCGTCGGGCGGAACTGGCAGGATAAGCCCGTGTTGAGCGCAGAGCAGGTCGAGGACGTGGTAGCGTTCCTCACAACGCTAACGGAGACGCCATGAGCCGGAAGCCAAGACCCGTTGGGACGTCGAGACGCGAGATACTTGCAGCCGGCGCGGGAGCTCTGGCGCTGATCGTCGCTCGCCCTGCTCGGGCTACGCCTGAGAGCATGGCTGACGCCATCAAGGCCTTCGTCGGCGAGGCGGAGGTGCGCGAGGGGAGGGTAACCCTCGAGCTTCCCGCACTCGTAGAAAACGGCAACTCCGTACCCTTGACTGTGAAGGTCGACAGTCCGATGACCGCACAGGATCACGTGAAGAGGATCGCTGTCTTCAATGAACGCAATCCGCAGCCGAACGTAGCGCTCTTCTATTTGAACCCACGGGCCGGACGGGCCCTCGTTTCCACCCGCATCCGCTTGGGGGACTCCCAAAACATCGTCGCAATTGCTCAGCTGAGCGACGGCACGTTCTGGTCCGACAAGGCCGAGCTCATCGTCACTTTGCCGGCCTGCGTGGAGAGTTGAACATGGCACGCGCACTCATCAATGTTCCCGCCAAGGCCAAGCGTGGCGACATCATCGAGATCAAAGCCCTCATGTCGCATCCGATGGAGACGGGATATCGAACCGGGCCCGACGGAGCGCTCGTGCCGCGCGACATCATCAATCGTTTCATCTGCACATATAACGGCGAGGAAATCTTCAGCGCGGATCTATTCCCGGCCATAGCCGCCAACCCGTTTTTCTCCTTCACCACCATCGCCATGGAGAGCGGACGCATCGCGTTCCGATGGATCGACGACCGGGGGCAGGCGCATCTCGAGACAGCAGAGATCGCGGTCGAATGAACAGGGTGCTGAAAGGCTTTGCGCAGGCCGCCTGGTTCGGGGGCGCACTGAGCCTTGCCATCCCTCTTGCCCTTGCTGAATCGCCGCTGCCGGAGCGAAAGTCCGGGTTCGAGTTCATGAGCCCGGAATCGCAGGCGACCCAGCAGGACGACTTCTCGAACCCAGGCATGCTGTGGGTTGCCGAGGGCGAGGCGCTCTGGAACGCGAAGGCTGGTGCGACCGGGCGCTCGTGCGCCGGGTGCCATGGAGATGCGGCAGTGAGCATGAAAGGCGTTGCCGCGCGCTACCCTGTCTTTTTTGCCGAGAGCGGACGACCGATTGATCTCCAAAGCCGCATCAATGTCTGCCGCAAGACCAATCAGGACGCGACACCTTTTCCGCTCGAAAGCCGGGAGCTCCTCGCGCTCTCGGCTTTCCTTGGAAAGCAGTCGCGAGGCATGCCGATTACGACGGGTGAGGACAAGCGCCTCGAACCGTTCCGTGCGCGGGGGCAGGAGCTTTATGAGCAGCGGCAGGGTCAACTGAACTTCTCCTGCGCCAATTGTCACGATGGCAACTGGGGCAGGAAGCTTGCCAGCAGCGTCATCCCTCAGTCCCATCCGACAGGTTACCCTCTCTATCGCCTGGAATGGCAGAGCATGGGCTCCTTGCAGCGGCGGCTGCGAAACTGCATGGTGGGTGTGCGGGCTGAGCCATACCCCTACGGCTCGCAGGAATATGTCGATCTTGAACTGTTCCTGATGACCCGCGCCAGGGGCATGCCCTTGGAAACACCAGCCGTTCGGCCCTGAAGGGGCGCGGGCTAGCCGTTCGTAGGCTTATCCCCCAGCTTGGGTCCCACGGTCAGGGAGATGGCCTCCCCCTGCTTGAGCCCATAGGCGGCAAGAGCCTGGCTCAGTTCCTGTGCCGCGGCACCGGCCCTGACTTGATCGCTGGAGATCTTCTTGTTCCAATTATCGGACTCGTTCTCCGGGGGCGTCCAGCCAAGGCGCTTGAGCACTTCGGGGGCATCCTCCTTCATGAGAGGGTAATTGAACTTGCTGACAGCCTCTGCGAGCAGCCCATCCTCGGATCGGATGACGGAGACGAAGTACTTTTCCTTCTCACTGTAGACCTTCGCGGTCATATCCGGCTGCGATGCCACGAAGGCCACCAGGTCGGACAGGCACTTCTCGCTGAAGCGCCTCAGTTGCTGAGTCATCGTCCCTGAGCACGACGTTTCTTCAGCCTGCTGAGCAACCGCTGCTCCCGAAACGGGGGCAGAGACGAACAGCATGAAGGTTGCAACCTGAAGATTCCTTTGCCAGCAGATCATCGGGCTCCTCCCCAAGTGGGCGATACCAACCAACAGAGCCTAGGATCTTCGGTTCCTCAAGATCGATTGCATTCGACGGGAGGTGGTACTCGACTTACTTAAGCCCGTCACCATTTCGACTCCTCACCTTCGTTCATAAAGACATTATAACGTCAATTTTGCGGTACTCGGCAGTAACGATTGAGCATATCAGTTGCAGCCGAAATTCAAACGAAGTGAATGGCCGCTCTTGGTACGGCGCTGACCTTAGCCGTACTTCCGCCTACCTGGGATGAGCGGACCTTTCGACAGAAATGCGCTACTACTCAGTTTGACCCTGAGAAGACATTTAGGCCTTCGGTGACGGTTCTATCTATGTTCCTGTCAGCAGATCGACGGACTTTGCGTCTGTCGTCTGGCCACTATTAAGGCTTAAGGAGGAACAACCGAGCCAAGGGTACGCATCAGGTGGTGTGACGTGAGCGCAAGATGCAGAGTTTCAAGGTAGGGGCAGCTGACGTTCCTGCGGGGCTGCCAGAGAATGGCCCAAGGAAGACTTTCGAAGCCATGGACAGTTAGTTGGCCCAGAACGATTAGTGAAGGGAGCCTCGGTCAATGCTTAGCTAGCCAACTGGACAACTCAGCCATAAATTTCTCGGGACGCTCCATCAGGAAAAAATGGCTGCAGCCCTCAAACATGACAGTCTCCGAATTGCGAATTCCTGACGAGAGCCATTCTGTACAGGTTGGCGAGCAGATCGGATCCTGTGTGCCGCCCATGATCAGGGACGGACATTCGATCTCTCCGAGGCGGTTAAGCGTGTCGTGCTCAAGGCAGGCCCAGTTCTGCCGGATATAGCAGGCGGGAAGCCGTGTCTCGCCTCCGATTAGGCTCTCGATGCGGGCGATCTGGTCGCGCTCACGATTGAAGAATTCGAAACCCACGAAGTTCTGAATTGAATGGTGCGCATGGTCGCGCCAGCTGTTACGCCATTCCAGCACCTCGCGCATGTTGGTGAGCACACGGTGGCCGAGAGGATCCAGCTTGGCGAAGGAGGCGCAAAGGACCAGGGAGCGGACGAGGTCGGGGCGCTCCAGAGCGATGATCTGCGCTATCGCTCCTCCCATGGACCGGCCGACAACATGGGCGTTGCTGACGCCGAGGTGCTCCAGCAGGGCAATCGTATCATGGGCGAGATCGGTCGTACTGATCGGCTCGTCGATCTGACTGCTGCGTCCTGCGCCACGGTTGTCGAAAGCAATGACCCGGTAATTGCTACGGAGAGCATTGACCTGGGGCAGCCATGCGCTGAGATCGCCGGCAAGGCCATGGATCATTACGACTGGGATCCCTTCGCCCTGATCCACGTAATTGATCTCGTACTGTCCGATCTGCGCCAGGGGCATCATTCTCGCCTTTTACATCGTAGTGGCTGCAACAAATGGGGTGAACCGCCAATCCTGACTGATCAGGATGGCGATTGCTCCAAGGTGCGGGCTCCGGCCATGAAAGTCCTTCAAGCCGCAGCCTTCTCTGCCGTGAACTCCTGGATCATATCGCAAAACTTCTCCGGCGCCTGCAGTGGGGGAACATGCGCGCATTTGGAAACCAGCTCGAAGCGGCCATTCGGCACAAGGCCGGCGAGTTCCTGAGCCATTGCGGGAGGGGTTGCTTCGTCCCACTCTCCGACCGAGGCGAGAACCGGAACAGACACTGCTTTCACCTGATCCCGGAGATCGAGACCAGCCAGCATCCCGCACGCCTGCCGGAACACGTTTGAATCTGTCATCAGGAAGCGTTCCCTGCGGATGGCAACCGCATCTGGGTTCTCTGCGGCCATGGCCGGTGGATAAAGCCGTCGCATGGCAATATCGGCAATTGCCTCAAGCCCCGCCTCTTCGGTTTTGCGCGCCATGATCCGGAACGCCTCCCGGCCTTGATCACTGAAGGCTGCGCCGCAGCCTGCCAGAATGATGTGAGACGCAAGCTTTGGCTCAGTGATGCTGATTGCCAAGGCAAGGAACGAGCCGAACCCATTGCCGACCAGAACCGGGTGCTCGTTGGGGCAGAGGGCTCGAGCGGCTTCGGCCAAGTGGCTGCCCCACGCGTTCAGATCACCGTCGATGGCATCCGATGACCCGAAGCCCGGCAGATCGAGCGCAACCACGCGGAAGGTTTTTGCAAGCTGTGGAACGACAGCATCAAAACTGGTGCGATCCGCGAGAAGCGAATGCAGAAGAACGAGGCTTTGTCCCTGACCGCTGATCTGAGCAGCGACACGCCCTCGGTTTGTGGAAACAACATTCATTAATGGACTCCAAGATGTTGATTGAGCAGATCGGGGGAAGCGGCAAGATCGGGGGCGCAGCCGCGCCAGACAACCTCGCCGGATGATAGCACCACGCACTCGTCAGCCAGGCTGAGCGCGAGCGGAATGTTGTGCTCGACCAGCAGGATCGAGAGGCCGTTGGCTTTCAGGGCGCGGATAGCATCGGCCACCTCTGACACGATCTGCGGTGCAAGCCCTTCCGCCGGTTCGTCGAGCAGAAGGATCCTCGGGTTGGTGACAAGCGCGCGGGCAATCGCGAGCATCTGCTGCTCACCGCCCGAGAGGGAGCCTGCCAGCTGGCGGCGTCGCTCGCGCAGGCGTGGAAACACTTCCTCGACGGCATTGCGATCCCAGACACGGCGCGCCTCGTGCCGTGGCGCCCGGGCGGCAATCTCCAGATGCTCAGCGACTGTGAGAGTCGGGAAGATGCGCCGCCCCTGTGGGACCAGGCCGATGCCGAGGCGGCAGATGGCTTCGGGTCCAAGCCGCTCGATGGGCTTTCCAAAAAAGCGGATCGCTCCACGCTTCGGGGCGAGCAGTCCGGCAATGGCGGACAAGGTTGTTGTCTTTCCGGCTCCGTTACGTCCCAAGAGAGCCGTGACCGTGCCTTCCATACAATGAAGGTCGACATCACGGACCGCGCAGGTGTCGCCGTGATACACATGCAGGTTCGAGAGAAAGAGCGCGTCAGGCACCAAGATAGATCTCCCGTGTGCGTGGGTCTGCTGCGATTTCGGCTCTGCTGCCGGTTGCAACGAGCGTTCCATGGTGAAGCAGCGTCACGCGCTCGGCGAATGCGAGCGCGACGTCCATGTCATGCTCAATCAGAAGGATGGTCGTTTCCCGGGGCAGGGTATCCAGCAGGCGCTGGACGGTCACACGCTCCTCGCGGGAGAGGCCAGCGAGGGGTTCGTCGAGAAGGAGGACGCGAGGCGATAGAGCAAGGGCTAGCGCGATCTCCAGCCGGCGCCGATCCCCGTACGAAGTTTGAGAAACCACCCGGCCGGCAATGTCGCTCATGCCGACGCGCTCCAGGAGAGCATCGGCCTCTGCGGCCAAGTCTTCATTGTTGTCGAGGGCGCTCCAGAAACCCCATTTCCCCGGGCGCAAGCCGTTGAGAGCAATCATGACATTGCGCCGGATCGTCTCCTGCGGGAACAGGGTCAGGATCTGGTAGGTTCGGCCGAGTCCCTTGGCCGCCCGCTTCTGCGGCGGCAGGCCAATGATCTCCTCCCCGAAGAGGCGGACACTTCCCTGCGTCGGTTTGAGGTCCCCACACAGGAGATTGAAGAAGGTCGTTTTGCCGGCACCATTCGGGCCGAGGAGGAGGTGGCGCTCTCCAGGCGCGATGCTCAGGGAGATTCCGTTCACCGCGGGCAGACCGCCAAAGATCTTCGAAAGGTTGGCGACTTCAAGAGCCTGTTCAGCCATCGATCCGCTCCTGACCGGCGAGAGGGGGCGCAATAGTCGGGGATGCCATACGCTTGCGGAAGCGTTCGCGCAGGTGCATCAATCCCGGAGCTAGCCCATCGGGCATTATGAGGACGATGAACACGAAGGTCGCGCCGAGCAGCATGACCCACCGATCGATCCAGATCGATGCGAGGTTCTTGAGCAGCACGACAAGAGCCGCACCGAGCAGCGGGCCCGCCAGTGTGCCTGCGCCGCCTGCGACCACCATCAGGAGAACCTCCGCCGACGCGGTCACCGCAAGCATGTGCGGGCTCACGAACTGGTGGTACCAGGCGTAGAGCAAGCCGGCCACAGCGCCCCAAGAGGCGGCAACGAGCCAGGCAACGAAGCGGATCCGCCACACATCATAGCCGAGCGCGCTCATGCGCCGGGGCTGATCCCGGGTACCACGGAGCGCAACTCCGAGGGGGCTCTCCGCAAAGCGTCCAATCTGGATGATCGCGACGGCGAGAACGATCAAGCAGAGCCACAGAAACGTCGTCGGGGTAAGCATGTCGCCGAAGGGACGTGGCACACCTGACAGGCCGTTGTCACCACCCGTCAGCGATGTCCAGCGATAGGCTCCGCCCCAGACAATCTGGCAAAGCGCCATCGTTATCATCACGAAGCCAAGACCAGTTGCCCGAAGGGCAAGCAACCCGAAGAGGCCGGCGACAAGAAACGTTCCCGCCACCGCGAGAACCGCAGCAGGTCCTGGACCAAGGCCGCCACGTGTCGACAGCCAGGCAACCAAATATGCGGCAATGCCCGGAAAGGCCGCGTGCCCGAGGGACGTGAGACCGGCATAGCCGACGAGAATGTTGAGGCCCAACGCCATCAAGGCGGCTATCGCGGCCTGGCTGGCGAGGTTGATGTAGAAATCGGACGGAGAGACGAGAGGCAGCAATGCCACGAGCCCGAGTGCGATCATGAAAGGAATGAAGCGGCGCATCAGCTGAGTCTTCTTCCGAAAAGCCCATTCGGAGCGATGGCGAGCACGGCGACCATGGGCAGGAACAGAATGACGTAAGCGAGATCGGGCACGAGCGCCTGACCGAAGGTGTAGACGAAGCCGATCAGATAGGCTCCGATGAAGGCGCCCAGCAGACTTCCGGCGCCGCCAAGGATTACCACCAGCAAGGCCAGGGGCAGCATGTCGGCGTCGAGGCCGGGGTAGACCGACAGGATCGGCCCGCCAAGCACGCCGCCGAGGCCGGCCAGAGCGGCGCCGAGGCAGAACACCGCGCTGAACAGGGCCGAAGCCGAGATGCCAATGGCGCGCGCCATCTGCATGTCGTCCACGGCTGCCCGGATCATGGCACCGATCCGGGTCCGCTCAATCAGGAGCCAGAGCCCGATGCCAATGGCGCAGGAGGCGCCCATGACGAATAGGCGATAGCGCGGGAAGGCTAGGTCACCAAGGCGGACGGCGCCGCGCAACTCCTCGGGCGGCGGCAGCCGCATGGGGTCACCGCCCCAGACCATCAGGCAGGCATCGGCGATGATGAAGGCCAGCCCAAGGGTGAGCAGAACCTGCGGCAGCGTTCGGCCCTGCAGGCGGCGCAGGAGAAATCTCTCGATGAGACCTCCCACGACGCCGACCGCCAGCGCAGCCAAGAGGGCGGCCAGCCAAAAGTTCAGCCCCGCTTGCACGCTTGCGAGCCCCACATAGGCGCCTAGCATGAAAAGCGCCCCGTGGGCGAGGTTCGCAACCCGCATCAGCCCGAAGATGAGGCTGAAGCCGGCGGCCAGCATGAACAGCAGGCCGCCGAGGGCGAGGGAGTTCAGACTCTGACTGGCCCAGAACGCCATTTTTCCAGCTCCTGAGCTTAGTTGCCGAGGTTCTTAGCCGGCGGGTAATCCCGGGTGTAGACTGGATTGGCCAGGAACTCCTTCTGGTCGTAGGTCCAGAACTGCGTCACGGCGGGATAGGTCTTGATCACCACGTTCTGGAGCCGGCTGTCCTTCATCTCCGTTTTCCGGATCGTCACGTCCATGATGGGATTGCCGAATTCGTCGAGGCTGACCTTGCCAAGCGGACCCTTGTCGAGCTTGACCGACCGGAGCGCCTTCATGAAGGCGTCCTTGTCCTCTACTTTGCCCTCGACCGCTTTGGCCGCCGCATCGACGAATGCGCAGGCCGTGTAGGCGCCAACTGAGTAATAGCCAGGATCGGCCCCATAGGCCTTCCGCATGCCCTCAGCGAACTCCTTGTTGCCGGGAGCATCCTGCGTAGCACTGTACCAGCCTGAGGAGATGACCCCGACCGCCTCTTGGCTCATAGACTTGAGGATGCCCTCATCCACAGTGGTCATGTGAGCGATGACCTTCACCGGCGATCCATATTCGGCATATTGCTGCAGGAAGCGCAGGCCATTGCCGCCTGCAAAGGACGCAAAGATCGCGTCTACATCCGTTGGAAGCTGGCTGATGAAGCTGCCATAATCGGCAACGTTCAGCGGAGGCCAGAGCTTTTTGACGACCTTTCCGCCGTTCTCCTCGAATGTGCGCTGGAAGCCTGCCGTCGTTTCATGGCCGAAGGCGAAGTCGTCACCGATTGTCGCGACGCGCTTGAGCTTCATCTCCTTCGCGGCGTACTCGCCCAGGGCATGGTTGGCTTGGGCCGAGGTGCCCACCGCGCGAACGAACCAAGGGTTCGGCTTGCGCTGGGTCATGTCTTCCGCCGCGGCGGACGGGGAGACGACCGGCACGCCCACCTGCTTGATGTAGTCGTCAATCGCCAAGGCTTCGAAGGCTGCGAGCGGGCCGATGATGGCGTGGACCTTGCTGCGCTCCACGAGCTCCTGGGCGCGGGTACGCGTGGTGGCCGGCTGGCCGCCGGTGTCGACGGTGATCAGCTCGACCTTGCGGCCAGCCATCTGTCCGCCCCGCTCCTGCAGGCAGTAATTGAGGCCTTCCTCCATCTGCTTGCCGCCGGCGGCGAGTGCGCCGGACCGCACGGTCATGAAGCCGATTCGGATGGGCTCCGGCTGGCTGAAGGCGCTGGTCGACAGTAGGCTGGCGGCGATCAGTGCCAGGCATGAGTAGGCTGTTTTGTGCGACATGGTTTCCTCCTTGTGAACTGCTCTTGACGGCAACTTTCTAATTCGTGATATTTCACGCCACTCGCAAATTCTAGTCAATAGGCAAAATTTATCATCGTACTACCTTCCCGATTGGGATATGTGAGCAGTGGAAATTGGTGATTGAGATCAGCCGTGAGCGACTTAGCTGAGATAGAAACCGTGTATCAGGGTGCTCCTGGACTGCTGCGGGACTCTGTGTATTCCCGCCTTCGGGGAGAGATCCTGGCCTGCCGGCTCGCACCCGGAGATGAACTGCGGGAGCAGGAGCTGGCGGCCCGATTCGAAGTGAGCAAACAGCCCGTACGCGAAGCGCTGCTGCGGCTGGAAAGAGAGCGCCTCGTCACGGTCGTGCCGCGCCAGGGCTACCGCGTTAATCCAGTTTCGCTGGCTGACGCACGTGACATTTTCCGCTTTCGCGGCGTTCTCGAACCAGCCTGCGCCAGCGATGGAGCAAAAAGCGCGTCGTCCGAAACGCTGGCAAAGCTCGATGCATATCGGACCTTCGGAGGCACACCGGAGGATTTCATCCGGTATAACCGCGAGTTCCACTGCGCGGTCGCCAAGACCTCTCCCTTTCCGCGCATGGCGTCTGCAGTCTGCGAGTTGATCGAGCAAGCGGACCGCCTCGTTCTCATGAGCGTGGGCTCAGTGCAGGGCCGTGATCCGGACAAGCTTGTCCATGAACATATCGCCATCATTGAGGCCCTGCAGGCTCGAAACGGTCGGCTTGCCGCAAAACTCCTTCGAGATCACGTAGCACAGGCGGAGGACCGAGTGGTTGCCGCCCTGTCTCGTCACGCGGTCGTTCTTTAAGCCTAACCCACAAGAGGAAACCCCATGAACATTCCCCAGAAGGATCTCAGCGTGAAAGCCCACGGCAACTTCATCGACGGTCGCGAGGTCGAAGGCGAAAACGGCGAGGTCATTGAGGTCCGCAATCCAGCCACCGGCGCCGTTATCGCCACCGTTCCCGAGAGCACCCGTGCCGACATTGACCGCGCCATGAAGAGCGCGCGGGTCGCATTTGAGAGCAAGGAATGGGGCGGAATGGATCTCCGCGCCCGAGTCCGCTTGGTCAATCGCATCGCCGACGCTTTCGAGGCGGCCTTACCCGAGCTGTACAAGCTTGAGACCCAGAACAACGGCCGTCCTGTCAACGAGACCCGTGCGCAGTTGTCCCGCCTGCCCGACTTCTTCCGCTACTTCGCCGGTCTTGCCATGAGCAGGCGCGATTCCGTCATTCCTGTTGAAGGGCCTTATCTCAACTATACGCGCCGCACGCCGATTGGCGTCGTCGCCAACTGTACGCCGTTTAACCACCCGCTCATGATCCTATGCAAGTCGCTCGCCGCCGTTCTGGCATCGGGTTGCACCACGGTCGTGAAGCCATCCGAGTACACGCCACTGACCACATTGCGGCTGGCGCAGATCTTCACCGACGCCGGTCTGCCACCCGGCGTATTCAACATTGTTAACGGGATGGGTCCGAATGCAGGCCGTTTCCTGGCGGAGCACCCCGACATCAACAAGCTCGTCCTCACCGGTGGCACCGAGGCCGGACGCATTGCCGGCTCCGCCGCGGCGAAAGTGTTTGCTCATCAGACGCTGGAGCTTGGTGGCAAGACTCCAGTGATGGTTTTCGATGACTACGATATTGAGCAGGCTGTGAATTACGCTGCGTTTGGCGCGTTTGTCGGCGCGGGGCAGACTTGCGTTTGCGCAGCCCGCCATATCGTCCATCGCAAGATCTACGACGAGTTCGTGGAGCGCTTGGCCGCAAAAACTCAAGCGATCAAGCTCGGCGACCCCTTCGACACCGCGACCCAGCTCGGTCCGGTCATCTCGGCCAAGCAGCGTGATCGCGTCCTAAGCTTCGTCAAGGCTGGGCTGGATGAAGGTGCACGGCTTGTTGCAGGCGGCAAGCCGGGCAACGTTGCCGGCCATGAGGGCGGCTTCTTCGTGGAGCCCACCGTGTTCGCTGATGTGACGCCAGGGATGCGGATTGCCCAGGAGGAGGTGTTCGGGCCCTTCACCGTCGTCATTCCCTTCGAAGATGAAGCTGAGGCCCTACGGATCGCCAACGATAGCCCGTATGGTTTGGCGGCCGCGATCCGCACGCGCGATGTCCATCGCGCACACCGCCTTGCCGATAGGGTGAAGGCTGGCATCGTCTGGATCAACGATCACCACCGTCTCGATCCGGCATCACCCTGGGGAGGCGTAGAGGACAGCGGCATCGGGCGCGAGTTCGGCGAGGAGAGCTTTAACGACCACTTCAATGTGAAGTCGGTTATGGTCTCTACGGAAGACCGCCGCTTCGATTGGTATCAGGGCACTGCCAACCAGCCGCGGTTGAACTAGACGGTCAGGCATCGATGCAAACGTGGCCCCTCAGTTAGCTGAGGGGCCACAGGAGGTGTTGTTTGAGGCTGAGTCAGGGGCAGTCCCTCACCTTCAACTCAAGTCTGCTAAGCCCTTGTACCCATGAATTGCTTAATGGTGGTTTCGCCAGCAGATGTGCGTGCATCTGAGCTCACTTGGCAGCGAAGATCTGGTCCTGGCACGCGTCGGTCGTTTGTCCCGTGGCCGCTTAAGCCTCAAGTTCGGGTGTTGCATCTGTGATCTTCGGTGAGGTCTGAGGCGGCTCATCGACGGGCCGCCTCTGCGTTTAGATTTCGACCTGTTCTGCAATCAGAAGAGCATCGCCAACGTCGATTCCAAGATACCGAACAGTGCTTTCGATCTTAGTGTGGCCGAGCAGAAGCTGGACGGCTCGGAGATTGCCTGTTCTTCGGTAGATCATCGACGCTTTGGTCCGCCGCAGGGAATGGGTGCCGTAGGCTGAGGGGTCGAGCCCAATGGCGCGAAGCCAGGATGTCAGCAGACGGGCGTACTGGCGCGTCGTCATCGACTTTCGCCGATTGACTCTGCTCGGGAACAGCGGCTGGCCCTTGTGCAAATCCTTCTTCTCCAACCAGCGTGCCACAGCCTCCCGGGTCTGCTCGGTGGTCTCGAACTGAACAGGCCGGCCCGTCTTCCGCTGCATGATGGTCGCTCGGGATCGCACCCGCCCATTGAGAGCCACGTCATCGACGCGGAGCGCGACCAGGTCACAGGCTCGCAGCTTGCTATCGAGAGCCAAGTTGAACAGCGCCAAGTCCCGGACGCGATGGGCAACCTGGAGCCTGACCCGATTGGACCAGAGCTCTTTGGCTTTCAGAGGCGGCTTAGGTCCAATCAGCTTGCCACGATTCCATGGTGTGGCGGTTCGGCAGGGATGGTCAGCGGTACCGTCTTGCATTGCAGTGCTCCTGAAACGAAGCCCCCCCCCCCCCCGCAATGAACCTTGGCCGTTTATGACAACAGGAAACCCAGGCTGACATTTCTTCTGAAGCCTCCGACAGCTTACCGAGATAGGCCAGACGTTCATTATTTCGCGGCGATCTCCTGCTCATGGCACGAGGCAGAAGTGGGACGAAGGTCCGCTAACGACACGGTAAGTGGCATCCCGGTGCCGATCGACAGGTCAGTTAGGCGTCCCATCCCTGTGCATGTCTCCGGCCGCCGTGCTGTAGCGCAGATCGATGTCCGGATACTCGGCGACATCCTCATCGAGACGGCGTGAGCCTACCTCCAGGATCAGGGCCGGCTGGCCGGAGCGGTTTTGCAGGTGGTGACCGTTCGGATCCCCAGCCTTGAAGCCGGCGCAGTCCCCGGCACGCAGGATCTCCTCCCGGTGGTCGGTGACGAGAACGACCTCGCCTTCCAGGACCCACACGAACTCGTCCTCGGCCGAATGCCAGTGTCGCTGCGACGACCACGCCTTGGGTGGCAAGTGCAGCAGGTTGACCCCGAACTGGGTTAGCCCGGCAGCATCACCCAAGGCCCGCCGAACCCGGTCGCGGCAGGGCACATCGTATGGTGCCGGGTAGTCGGGCCCCTAACTTCGGGCCGCAGCCATCACATCGATTTTTGCCAACGTCGAGCCTCTGGTCTTTGCCACCCTCTCAGGATCTACTCCGGAGATCAGGGCTTGGTGCGGAGACAGTATCGCGTAGGATTGAGATCTGTGAACCAGGAAAGGGGCGGGTGGCACCGAGCTGAGGCACAAGGAACGTCCGCTTAACGAAAGAACACCGGACTTCCCCGAAATGCAGGGAAATGACGCCACCTAACCCTGAGCTGACTCTGGATTGCCGGTGCGTCGCCAGATCCTCCAGGCGCGAACAGTCATTGAGGCCGCTACCGAGAGCGCCGGCAGGCCATGCTTGTCCCTGACGTTCGCATGAACCTCTTCCCGGCTTGATCATTGATCTCCTAGTCGAGGCATAGGGAGACAATCATGTCTGACACGCTGTCTGCCGCAGCCATCGCCACAAGCCAGGATGAGAAGATCCGCCAACGCGCCTACGAGATCTGGGAGAGGGAAGGCCGCACCGGCAATCCTGAGGACCACTGGTTCAGGGCGCAGCGGGAGCTTGATGATCAGGGTCAGGAACGCTCGGATGCGACGGTGGAAGATGCTCCCCCGGCCGCTGCGGCTGAAGCCAGCTCTGCTGCCTCTGGCGAAATCCCTGACGAGCGGTTTGCGGAATAGCCGTTCGGACACCTTAGGAAAGCCTGACCGTATCCTCCTGAGGTGGCAGGGCATGCCTCAGCCTGTCCTGCGCCTCCACATACGACTATCACAGGTTAATGGCAGGATGCCTCCGGTGACGTAAAGCCAGAACGTCCTTCGCACGCCACAAGGCGGAGGGCAGCCTGGCTGCGTCTGGAGAAGCGAGCGTGACCACAAACAACCTCACCAACAGCACTGCGCTGGAAGAGCCAGACGTGCTTGAGGACCTCCTGAACGTCACCGGTGATCCCGGTCCGGAGCCGACCCTGCCGCCTCATGTGGCGACCTTCCTGGGTGAGCAACTCCAGGCCTTCTACTCGCACCTGATGAACGAGCCGGTGCCCGACCGCTTCGTTCAGCTCCTCGCGCAACTGGACGGGAAACAGGGCGGCCAAGATGGCGAGTGAG
>NZ_JAFBID010000088.1 GCF_016811235.1 Microvirga arabica | reverse complement strand
TAAGGAACCTGCATCAGAGTAGGGAGGGCGTGCCCGGTCCTGTGACCGGGCACGCGATTATCATGCGATCAGGAGGCGAACTTGACGCCCTTCAGGCGGATCATGCCGTCCGGATAGGGCTTGAAGTTCTGCACCTTCTTCGTGTGCACGAACGGCCACGGCTGATAGTAGGTGTAGATGATCGGCAGATCCTGCTTCAGGATCTCCTGCGCCTGATCGTAAAGCTGCTTGCGCTTGGCCTCGTCGTTGATGACGCGGGCTTCGTTCAGGAGCTTGTCGATCTGCTCATTGCAGTACTTCCCATCGTTCAGGGCGCCTTTGCAGGTGACGAACGGATGGATGTTGCCGTCCGGATCGACGCGGCCGGACCAACCGATCACGTTGACGTCGAAGTTGCCCGCCTGAGCTTCCTTCTGCATCGCCGCGAACTCGGTCGGGCGCAGCGAGATGTCGAAGCCGGTCTCGGCCGCCATGGCCTGGATGATTTCGGCGATCTGCTGCGTGGTTGTGCTGGTGCCGAAGGTGAGTTCCAGTTTCACCCGGTCGACGCCCGCTTCCTTTAGGAGCTGCTTCGCCTTGGCGACATCACGGGTGGTGGGGCCGAACTTCGGATTGTTGTAGGGGCTCGCCTGCGGGAACGGCTGACCTGCCGGCGGGAAGATGCCCTGACCCACCACCTCGTTGATCACGTTGCGATCAATTGAGAGTTCAAGCGCCTGACGGACGCGCTTGTCCTTGCCGAGCGGTCCCTTGGCGCGCTCGCCATTGTTCGTGTTGATGGTCAGGCCCTGGTAGCCGATGCCCGAGACGGGGGCAAAGACCAGGTTCTGGTCGCTCTTCACGGCCGGAACGTCGCTCGGCGCGAGGCGCTCGATCAGGTCGAGGTTGCCGGAGCGCAGGTTGGCAAGGCGCACCGTGGTGTCCGGAATGGGCTGGAACACGATGCGCTCGAAGTTGAAGTTCTTAGCATCCCAGTGATCGGCGAACTTCTCAAGCACGATGCGGTCGTTCTGCACGCGCTCGACGAACTTGTATGGGCCCGAGCAGACGGGCTTCTGGCCGAAATCGGCGGAGGCCAGCGCCTTCGGCGACATGATCATGCCGGCGCGGTCGGAGAGCTGCGACAGCAGGGTCGCGTCGGCGCGGGAGAGGTTCACCTTCACGGTCAGGTCGTCGACCGCCTCGACATTGTCGACGGAGGTGAGCTCGCTCTTGCGAAGCGAGTCGGGCAGGGTGCGGGCGCGGTCGATGTTGGCCTTCACGGCGGCGGCGTTCAGGGGCTCGCCGTCATGGAACTTCACGCCCGGGCGCAGCTTGAAGGTCAGCGACTTGCCGTCATCGCCCCATTGCCACTCGGTGGCAAGTTCTGGGGTGAACTTCAGGTCCGGCGTTATGTCGACCAGCTTGTTGCACAGAGACGTGAACACGATGCGGCCGACGAAGGTGCGGGCGCGATGGGGATCGAGCACGTCCGGGTCTTCGTTCAGGCCGATGCGCAGGGTCTGCGCGGAGGCGGCGGTGCTCATAAGGAGCCCGGCAGCCATGGCTAGGAGCAGTCTTTTCTTCATTTGTGTCGTCCTCCAATCATCCTCTGGATTAGTCCTCTTTCAGGGGCTCGTCGCGACGGGCTTATCCTGCCGTTCACGCCAAGTTTGGTAGAGCGCCAGGCGCTTTGCGAGCGCTGCGCTCGGGGGCGGGGCGCTGATGGAACCGGCGCCCGCTCCCTGGATTTCGCGCCAGAAATGGCAGGCCACGCGTCGCCCATCGGGCGCTGCCTCGAGGGCAGGGTGCTGCTCCTTGCAGACCGGACGTGCATGCGGGCAGCGGGTATGAAAGCGGCACCCTGACGGCGGGGCTGCCGGGCTCGGCACGTCGCCCTGGAGCAGGACCTTGGGCTGCCTGTTCTTCGGGCTCGGGATCGGAATCGCCGCCAGAAGCGCCTGGGTGTAGGGGTGCAAGGGGTTGTCGAAAAGCGCATCCGTCTCCGACAGCTCCATGATCTCGCCGAGATACATGACCGCGACGCGGTCGCTCATGTGCCGGATCACGGCGAGATCGTGCGCCACGATCACGAGCGTGAGGCCGAAGCGGTCCTTCAGGTCCTCAAGCAGGTTGATGATCTGCGCCTGGATCGACACGTCCAACGCTGAGACCGGCTCGTCACCCACAATCAGCTTTGGATCTCCTGCGAGCGCCCGGGCGATGCCGATGCGTTGGCGCTGACCGCCGGAAAACTCGTGCGGGTAGCGATCAGCGTGGGTCGGAAGGAGGCCGACCGTGCGCATGAGATCCGCAACCCGATCGCGCTTCGCAGAACCACTGGCTAAGTTATGCAGCCAGATCGGCTCCGCGATGATGTCGCCGACATTCATGCGTGGGTTGAGCGAAGCGTAAGGATCCTGGAAGATAATCTGGAGCTCGCGGCGTAACCGGCGCAGCTCGCCTTTGCTGAGCTTCAGGATCGAGCGGCCCTCGTAGCGCACATCACCATCGGTCGGCTCGATCAGCCGGAGGAGGAGGCGGCCAAGGGTGGACTTGCCGCAGCCGGATTCGCCCACGATCGCGAATGTCTCGCCGCGCCGGATATCGAGAGATACGCCATCGACCGCGCGGACGATGGTCGGGGAGGACAGCAGGCCTCCGCTGCCGAAATGCTTCTTGAGGTCCACGCCTTCAAGAATGATGTCGCCGGTGGTTGCCATCATGCTCATGCGGCTGCTCCACGCTTCTGTTCGAGAGGTGCATACCAGCACCGGGCAAGGTGGCCGGGTCGGATCTCGCCGAGAGGCGGGAGTTCATTGCCGCAACGGGCGTCCGAGAAGGGACAGCGCGGCGTAAAGCGGCAGCCCTTGGGCATCAGTTCCGCCGGAGGAACGGTGCCGCGAATCGTGGCAAGGCGCCCCTGACGGCGACCAAGTGACGGAACCGAGCCCATGAGGCCGATGGTGTAGGGGTGCTGCGGATCCTCGAAGATGGCCTCGACCGGCCCGCTTTCGACCACATGTCCCGCATACATCACGGCCACCTCGTCGGCGACCTCGGCGACGACGCCAAGATCGTGCGTGATGAGGATCATGGCCGTCCCTGTCTCTTCCTGCAGGCGCTGGATGAGGGTGAGGATCTGCGCCTGGATCGTCACATCGAGCGCGGTGGTCGGCTCATCAGCGATCAAGAGCTCCGGATCGTTCGCAAGTGCCATGGCGATCATCACGCGCTGCCGCATGCCGCCGGACATTTCGTGCGGATAGGCGCGCAGGCGCTTCTCCGGGGCCGGAATGCGCACCTTCTTGAGCATGTCGAGGGCACGCTCCATGGCCTCGGCCTTGGAGACCTTACGATGCCGGACGATGCCCTCGGCGATCTGGTCGCCGATGGTGAAGGCCGGGTTCAGAGAGGTCATGGGCTCCTGGAAGATCATTGCCATCCGGTCGCCGCGCAGATCCGCCCGTTCACGCTCGGTCAGCGTCAGCAGGTCCTGCCCGTCGAAGGTGGCCGAGCCTGCGACGATCCTCGCCGGAGGGGTCGGCAGAAGGCCCATGAGAGCCAGGGATGTCACGCTCTTGCCGCAACCGGATTCGCCGACGATGCAGAGGGTCTTGCCCTTGCGCACCGAGAAGCTGACATCGTCCACAACGTTCACGCCCTTCGGAGCGCCATCGAAGCGGATGGATAGTCCTTGAACGTTGAGAAGCGGCGGCTCAGCAGCCACAGCGGCGTTGCCGACGCGATGAACCTCTGCGCCCGGTTGTCGGACGGCCTCATGTCCCATGGCGAATCTCTTTTTTGGTGCTTGCTGTCACGGGTGTTTTCCGGATCTGTCCGTCCACGCGGTCGGGCAGGGGGCTGGTCATGACCTTAAGGAGGCCTTCGCGCACGAGTTCGAGATGCTCGCGCATGGCGTGCTCGGCCGCATGCGCCTCACGCTGGGCAATGGCGGCGATCACGCGGCGGTGCTGCTCGACATAGATCTGCTGACGTTCACCGGAGCGCGCCCGCTCACGTAGAAGCCGCCACGCGGTGTCCTGGCGGATGCGGTCGATCATGTCGAAGATCGCAAGGAGAAGGGAGTTGCCCGCTGCCTCCGCGATGGTCCGGTGCAGGGCGCTGTCCCAGAGTTCCCTACCATCCGCATCGGACGAGGAGGCCGTCTTCTCAGCCAGGCGCAGAAGGCGCTCGATGTCGCCATTCGTGGCCCTCATGGCCGCCAGCCGGGCGAGCGCAGGCTCGATCTCAAGGCGCACATCCATGACCTCGAGTGGATGTGTGCGCTTCGACAGTTCCTCGAGGTTGGTTGGCGTGTGGGCCGGCCGGGGACCTGCAAAAGTCCCCTTGCCCTGATGCCGCCAGATCCGCCCTTCCGCCTCCAATACTTCGAGCGCCCGCCGCAGCGCACGGCGTCCAATCCCGATCTGGGCCGCCAGCACCCGCTCAGGCGGAAGCCGCTGCTCCCGCTCGAAGGAACTGTCGTCCAGGAGAGCCCGCAACCGCCCGAGGGCGAAGTTGGAACTGTCCGCTGAAGGATCCGGGTTGGACATGAGAATCCAGCTCCCTGTGAACCAATCTTGCTGCTGGATCGGCAGCGGCGAAGCCTTGTTGCGCCTCTGGGAGCGCCAACGAAACAAGGCTATCCCGATCCCGAACCAATTTGCAAGTGGTTCGATGATGGTTCGTTAGTCGATACTGCTGCTTGGATGATCAGCGGGTGTTCTGAGCCTAAGGCTGCGCTTGTGGGAGCCGGTAACAGCCTGCCCAAACTTTGAGCGTCAGGATCTCTCGCCAGCACCGTGCAGGGCGTGAAGGCCCTCCCGATAGGTTGGGTAGCGGAGCGTCACACCGAGTTCCGATTTGATCCGTGCATTGCGGATACGCTTGTTGTCTTCGTAGAACGCGCGAGCCATCGGTGTCAGCTCGGCCTGATCGAAGGGGATCTCGGGGGGCGGTTCCCGGCCGAGCAATTTCGCCGCAAAGGCGATCACATCCTGCGGCGGACCAGGCTCATCGTCCGCCACATTGTAGATTGCGTTCCTGCTTGGCTTCTCGATCGATGCCATCAGCACCTGGGCGATGTCTTCCGTATGGATCCGATTGAAGGCTTGTCCAGGCTTCACGATACGCTTGGCAGTGCCGTCCGCAACCTTCACCAGTGCGTTCCGACCGGGACCATAGATGCCTGCGAGCCGAAAGATCTGTACCGCAAACGGAGCGCTCGCGCCGAGTTCGAGCCATTGCCGCTCGGCCTCAATCCTCTGGCGTGCGCGGGATGATGCCGGATTGGCTGGCGTCCCCTCATCGACCCAGGCACCTCCCGCATTGCCATAGACGCCTACGGTCGACAGATAGCCTATCCAACGCAAGCGGGGAGCGGCGGTAATGGCTGCGGAAAACCGCTCCAGAACAGGGTCTCTGCCCTCCGTCGGTGGAGCGGAGATCAGGAGAGCGTCCGTTTCATCCAGGTGCTGGAGAATCGCGGAGTCGGAGGCTGGCCCGTCGAACCGGAAGGCGCGCAGCCCAGGTTCCTGAATTGCCTGCGCCTTCTCCGCCGAGCGAACCGTGCCGCAGATCTCGGCGAACCTGTGGCCATGGTGGTGAATGAACTGCAGGGCCGTGTAACCGAGGCCGAAGATGAACAGGTTCATGAAATTGGCGCGCCCTCAACGGGCGGATATTTAGCGCTCCATTCAAGAAGCGGCAATTGCCGAGGCGGCAAGGATATGTGCACAGAGGTTCACCCGGCCGGGTTGATCGCTCCCTGGAGTCCCGCCATAACCCTGATCTCAAAGATGTCGATTGAACGGTCGTGCTTTGCCGTTCCGGCAGCATTGCGTGGAGGTGACTGATGCCCCTCACCAACCAAGACTTGGTTGAACTGGTTGCTTTCCGGCGCAGGCTCCACAGCAGGCCTGAACTCTCCCGGCAGGAGGCCGAGACCGCGCGTGAAGTTCAATCCTTCCTGCGGGCAACCGGCCCCGATCAGATCCTCACCGGCCTGGGTGGGCATGGCGTTGCTGCCGTGTACGAGGGTCGGGAGCCCGGGCCGACCGTGATGGTGCGCGCCGAACTCGACGGGCTGCCGATCCAGGAGATCTCCGATGCGCCTCATCGCTCCGCTACGCCCGGCAAAGGTCATCTGTGCGGGCATGACGGCCACATGGCCATTCTCGCAGGCTTAGCACGGGAACTGGGCCGACAACGGCCGCAGCGGGGCCGTGCCATCCTGATGTTCCAACCGGCCGAGGAGGATGGCTCCGGGGCGGCGGCCGTGGTGGCCGACCCGCGTTTCCGGCAGATTGCGCCCGATTTCGCGTTTGCCCTGCATAACGTGCCAGGCCTGCCCTTCGGTCAGGTTGCGCTCACCGAGGGGCCGGTCAACTGCGCATCGCGGGGCATGCGCATCGTGCTCACCGGCAAGACCGCTCACGCCTCCATGCCCGAGACCGGCCTGTCACCCGTGAACGTGGTTGCCCAGTTGATGCCCCAGCTAACAGCCCTTGGTAAGGGTGGGCCACTGGAGGAAGGCTTCTCGATGGTGACGGTGACGCATGCCAGGATTGGCGAACCGGCCTTCGGCGTGGCGCCTGCTCATGGGGAGATCTGGGCGACCCTGCGGACGCTGACCGATGCTGGGATGGAGGAACTATGCGCGAGCGCCGAGCAGCTGGTGCTGAGCGCGGCCCGTGGACAGGGGCTGAGCGTGGAAGTGTCCTATGACGACATCTTCCACCATTGCGAGAATGCCCCGGAGGCTGTCGCGCATTTGCGCGAGGCGCTCGAAGCCGAAGGAGTACCCTATGGCCGCGGCGACCTGCCGATCCGCGCCTCGGAAGATTTCGGCCGCTTTGGCCAGAAGGCGCCTGCGGCCATGTTCTTCCTCGGCGCCGGCGAGAAGCATCCCAGCCTGCACAACCCGGATTATGATTTTCCCGACGACTTGATCCCCATCGGTGCCCGCGTGTTCATGCGGACAATACGCAACCTGCTCGGATAGAGCTTCCGTCTATCTTCAGAGCGGCAGGTTGCGCAGGGCCGAGACGGCTGTCATCACGCCGCGCAACTCGGCAAGGCCGCGCAAGCGGCCGATGGCCGGATAGCCCGGATGCGTCGGCTTGCCCACATCGTCCAGAAGCTCATGCCCGTGGTCGGGGCGCATGGGGATGCGCCACTGCGCATCTCCCGCATCCTTGCGGCGCTTCTGCTCCTCCAGCAGCACCGTGACCAGAGCCACCATGTCGGTATCGCCGCCGAGATGGTCCGCCTCCATGAAGGAGCCATCCTGTTCCTTGGCCACGTTGCGCAGATGAGCGAACCGGATCCGATTCGCGAACCGCTTGGCGATAGCCGGAACATCGTTGATGGGATTGGCCCCGAGGGAGCCGCTGCAGAGGGTAAGGCCGTTTGCAGGCGAGTCGACTGCATTAAGGATGAACGATATGTCGTCCGCGTTGGACACGATGCGCGGCAGGCCCATGAGGGGCCGCGGCGGATCATCGGGATGGATGCACATGCGGATGCCGACTTCTTCCGCCGTGGGGATCACCTCACGCAGGAAGCGGGCGAGGTTTTCGCGCAAGCCCGTAGCGTCGATGTCCCGGTAGCGGTCGAGCATCACGCGCAATCCGGGGATGTCGTAGCGGTCATAGGCGCCCGGCAGTCCGGCCATGATGTTCGACAGAAGCTGGCGCCGGTCCGCCTCCGACGAACGGTCGTACCACTCCCTTGCCCTCTCTAGGACTTCAGGCAAATGATCCACTTCTGCCCCGGGGCGCTGCAGCATGAAGCAGTCAAAGGTGGCGAATTCGTGCGCATTGAAGCGCAGGGCCGTGCCACCGCCAGGGAGAGGATAGGCGAGTTCGGTGCGCGTCCAGTCCACCACCGGCATGAAGTTGTAGCAGATTGTGGTGATGCCGCACTGGGCCAGATTGCGCATTGACTGGCGATAGTTGTCGAACAGGGGCGTCAGGTCGCCTTCGCCAATCTTAATATTCTCATGGATCGGCAGGCTCTCGACCACGCTCCAGCGCAGGCCGAGTGACGGATCGGCGGCGATGAGCGCTTTGCGCTTCTCGATCTCCTCGACGCTCCAGACGACGCCATACGGAATGTGGTGCAGGGCCGTCACGATCCCGGTCGCGCCGGTCTGGCAGACATGGGAGAGCTTGATGACGTCTTCAGGGCCGAACCAGCGCCAAGCTTGTTCCATGGGATTGCCTCTTCAGATTTGAGCCGATTGTCTCTTTGTCGATCTCACGCGCTGAGCGCCTGTGTCACAACGTCGTGTTCCGGTTCGAACAGGTCAGGGTATTGCGCCGCAAGTTCCGGCAATGTGCGAAGAATTTCGCTTAAGTGCTGATGCATAGCCTTGTCCGCCGCGACCGGATCGGACGACTTGATGGCGTCAACGATCAGCGCATGCTGCGCCACGATAGTATGACGCGGCGTGGCCTGCTTCACGTCGAGATACCGTACCCGGTCCATCTGAGGCTTCACATCCTCGATCATGCGCCAGGCTGCCGGCCTGCCGGCAGCTTCCGCCAGAAGGCGATGAAACTCTTCGTCGAGGGCCATGAAGTCATCCGACGAGGTGGCGCGCTGGGCCCGCCGTTGTCGGGTCAGGCTGGCATTCAATTCGGCGAGAAGGACAGGTGTGGCCTTCAGCGCCGCCTCGCGCACGACCGCGCACTCGACAGCCTGGCGAATGAAGCGCGCATCCTCGACAGCGGCTCGCGAGATCTTGACGACCTGGGTGCCACGCTGGGGCAGAACCCGCACCAATCCTGCCTCGCTCAGCTTGATTAGCGCCTCCCGCACGGGGGAGCGACTGACGCCGAATCGTTGTGCGAGATCCTGTTCCGACAGCATCTCACCGGGAGCAATCCGCATGCTGACGATGGCTTGACGCAAGGCGCGCGTGACCTGCCGGGCTATGGGTTCGCGGCTGACATCGAGCTTTGCAAGGGCGCTTCTCTCATTCATAAGTGGCACACTACCATACTAGTAGACCATTGCAAATGGTTCTGGATCGTCTTATGGTCATCGGCAATGAGGCGCTTGAAAGTCACCGCAAATGACTTGCCAGACGCGCCAAGGGAGAACGCTATGCTGATCCATCCGGACCGGCTTTTTCCGGTAGAGCCCGCTGCCCGCGAGGTGGCGCGCAGGCTTTATGCGGAGATCAGAGATCTGCCCATCATCTCCCCGCACGGGCATACGGACCCACGCTGGTATGCGGAAAACGAGCCGTTCCCCGATCCGGCAACGCTGTTCGTCATTCCCGATCATTACATCTTCCGCATGCTCTACAGTCAGGGCGTGCGCCTCGAAGATCTCGGCATTCCGGTGAAGGATGGGAGCGAAGTCGAGCGCGATCCGCGAGTGATATGGCGCCGCTTCGCTGCCCACTATCATCTCTTTCGCGGCACCCCGACGCGTGCGTGGCTCGACCACACTTTCGCAACGCTGTTCGGCTTTACTGAGCGCCTCACATCTGCGAACGCGGATGCGTACTATGACCGGATCGATGCTGCACTGCGCACACCGGAGTTCCGGCCACGCGCGCTCTTCGAGCGTTTTCAGATCGAAGCAATCGCCACCACGGAAAGCCCTCTCGATCCTCTGAAACATCATGAGACCCTTCGGCAATCGGGCTGGAAGGGCAGGGTTGTGACAGCCTACCGGCCTGATCCGGTTGTGGATCCCGAGTTCGAGAGTTTCCGGCAGAACCTTGCTCGCTTCGGCGAGATCACGGAATGCGACACGTCCACGTGGAGCGGCTATCTGGAGGCGCATCGCAGGCGCCGTGCGTTCTTTCGGGGGTATGGCGCAACATCCACTGACCACGGACACCCAACCGCCAGAACAGCCAATCTCTCGCAAGCGGATGCGGAGGCCCTGTTCCGCCGCGTCTCGACCGAGAGCGCAAGCCCTGAGGACGCCGAGCTGTTCCGCGCCCAGATGCTAACCGAGATGGCGGCCATGAGCGTGGAAGACGGCATGGTCCTGCAGATCCATCCCGGCTCCTTCCGCAATCATAACGAGGCACTCTTCCGTCGCTTCGGCCGCGACATGGGCGCCGACATTCCTTCGCAAACCGATTACGTTCGCGCGCTCAAGCCGCTTCTCGACCGCTTCGGCAACGAGCCGAACCTGACGATCATCGTCTTCACGCTCGACGAGACGAGCTATTCCCGCGAGCTGGCTCCGCTCGCCGGGCATTACCCGGCCTTGAGGCTGGGTCCGGCCTGGTGGTTCTTCGATGCACCTGAAGGCATGCGTCGCTTCCGCGAGCTCACGACAGAAACGGCGGGCTTTTACAACACCGTAGGCTTCAACGACGACACGCGTGCCTATCTTTCCATCCCGGCCCGGCACGATGTGGCCCGCCGGGTCGACTGCGCCTATCTCGCCAATCTCGTGGTGACGCACCGCCTCGACGAGAATGAGGCGCACGAGGTGGCCTACGATCTCGCCTATCGCCTCGCAAAAGAGGCTTACAAGCTGTGACACGGGACATGGAGAAAAGAGCCATGTCGCACAGAACGGGAGGAAGAACATGACGAACCTGATCAACAGGCGGACTTTCGTCGGCGGTGTCGCCGGCGCCGCAGGCGTTGCCGCATTCGGCGGTTCGGGCTTTGCCCAGGCCACTCTGCCGACGAGCCCTGTCACGCTCAACATCATCGATGTCGCGGGCAATCTCGCGCTGACGCAGAAGGCCATCGAGAACTACCGCAAGGCGAAGCCGAATCTCGTCTCGCGGATCTCCTTCACCAAGGCGACCGCTCCTGAACTGGCCGGCAAGATCAAGGCGCAGCAGGATGCAGGCCGCGTCGACATCGACCTCGTGCTCACCGGCACCGACGCGCTCTCCGCTGGTATCGAGCAGAAGCTCTGGGTCGATCTGATTGGAAGTCATTCCAACGCATTGCCGAAACTCGACGACATTTATCTTCCGGCCGCGGCGAAGATGCAGGGGCTGGCCAAGGGGCAGGGCGTCGTCGTCACCTACTATCCGTCCGGTCCGCTGCTCGAATACATGCCCGACAAGGTCAAGAATGTTCCGGCCACGGCCGAGGAACTGCTCGCCTACACCAAGGCCAATCCGGGACGCTTCCTCTATGCGCGTCCTGCCAATTCTGGCCCGGGCCGCACCTTCATCATGGGCCTGCCTTACATCCTGGGCGACAGCAACCCGCAGGATCCCGCCAAGGGCTGGGACAAGACCTGGGCCTACCTGAAGGAACTCGGGCAGAACATCGAGTACTATCCTTCCGGCACCGGTGCGGTGATGAAGGAGTTGGGCGAAGGCTCCCGCGATATGACCGTGTCGACTACGGGCTGGGACATCAACCCGCGCGTCCTCGGGGTTGTGCCGAAGGAGGCCAAGGTGGCGGCGCTCAAAGGCTTCCACTGGGTGGCGGACGCTCACTACATGTGCGTGCCCAAGGGGCTGTCCAACGAGAAGGTCGCGGTGCTCCTCGACCTCATGAACTTCCTGCTCACCAAGGAGCAGCAGGCCTACACCTACGACGAAGGCTACTTCTATCCGGGTCCGGCTGTGAAGGGCGTGACCCTCGACATGGCGCCGCCTGAGAGCCAGGCCGCCATCAAGGAATTCGGCCGTCCCGAATACGAGAAGTGGATCGCCGAGAACCCGATCGAATTGCCGCTTCAGCCCGAGCAGATGGTCGTTGCCTTCCGCATGTGGGACGAGCAGGTCGCCGGCGGCAAGCGCAAGTAAATCGAAAGCAAGGACCCGCGATGACCATAGCCCTTTCTCAATTCGACGAAGTCCGGCTCGATCGTGTGAGCCGCGACTTCGGGGCACTCAATGCCTTGCGCGATGTCTCCCTCACCATCCGTCGGGGCGAGTTCATCGCTCTGCTCGGACCCTCAGGGTGCGGGAAGTCGACGACATTGAACTGCATCGCGGGTCTTCTTCCTGTGACCGGTGGAGCGATCTGGCTCGACAAGAACCGGGTCGACACCCTGCGCCCCGAGGAGCGCGGGTTCGGCATGGTGTTCCAGAACTACGCGCTCTTTCCCCATCTCAACGTCCGCCAGAACATCGGCTTCGGCCTGAAGATGCGCGGGCGGCCGAAGGCCGAGATCGACCGCAGGGTCGACGAGGCCCTGAACCTGGTCCGCCTCCAGGGACAGGAAAACAAACTGCCGGGTCAGCTCTCCGGCGGCCAGCAGCAGCGTGTGGCGATTGCCCGCGCCATCGTCATCGAACCGCCTTTGGTGCTCATGGACGAGCCGCTCTCCAACCTCGATGCCAAGCTGCGCCTCGAGATGCGGGCGGAGATCAGGCGCATCCACAACGAGCTCGGAGCAACGACCATCTACGTGACCCACGATCAGGACGAGGCCCTGTCGCTCGCGGACCGGATCGTCGTCCTGCGCGACGGCGTGGTGCGTCAGGTCGGCGCGCCAAAGGAGCTTTATGAGGCGCCAGCCCACTTCGACGTGGCTGACTTCATGGGTTTCCGCAACAAGCTGAAAGGAAAGGTCGTCGCCATCGAGGGCGACCGTACCATCCTCGACGTGGAGGGCGCCCGGATCAGTGGCGTCGCCCGGGAGCGGGTTTCCGTCGGCTCGACGGCTTATGCCGCCATCCGGTCCGACGATCTTGAGGTCGGCGAGGACGGGCCGAACGCCATCGCCGCAACCGTCGATACGATCGAGTACCGCGGCCGTGAATTCGTCGGCACCGCCCATTCAGCCGGAGGTTTGGATTTCGTGTTCCGCTCTCACGTGCCGGTGGAACTTGGATCCAGGATCCACCTGCGGACGGAGGACGAGCGCATTCTCGTCTTTGCGGAGCCTGTGCAAGGGAGACAGTAATGGACGCCGTTGCTCACGCGCCTGCCATTGAACACGGACCGAGTCTGCGCCAGCGGCTGGCGGCTCGTGGCTTCGACGCGGTGACCCTGCTGGTCATTCCCGCCGCCATCTTCAGCCTGTTGCTGTTCGTCTATCCCTTCGCCTTCGGATTCGTTCTTTCCTTCGAGCCGAAGGCCGGAGGCGACTGGCTTGCCAATTACCGTCGCTTTTTCTCGGATCCGTTTCTCTATGAGACGATCGCCAAGACGCTTTGGCTCGCGATCCCCGTCACCCTCGTCAATCTGCTGCTGGCTATCCCGATTGCGTTCCGCGTCCGTCTCATGCGCAATCAGCGCCTTTTGACAACGCTCCTCGTCTTGCCGATCACCCTCGGAACGGTGCTGGTGGCGGAAGGCCTGTTGAACTACCTCGGCCCTCAGGGCTGGTTCAACCGCACCTTGATGACCTTCGGCCTGATTTCCCAGCCGCTGAAACTCGTCCATAATTACTGGGGCGTCTTCGCCTCCCTCGTGATTACCGGCTTCCCGTTCACCTTCCTGCTCACCCTGTCGTATGTGACCGGCATTGATCCGGCTCTGGAGCAGGCGGCCGCGACCCTCGGGGCCAGCGCGTGGCAGCGGTTCCGCCATGTCTATCTCCCGCTTCTGATGCCGGGGCTTGCCATCACCTTCTGCCTCTCCTTCGTGCAGGCCTTCTCCGTGTTCCCCTCCGCGGTGCTGCTCGGAGAGCCGGCGGGGCCGACCCGCGTCATCTCGATTGCAGCCGCTCAGGCGGCCTTCGAGGAATACGATTATTCCATGGGCTCTGCGATTGCGATGATCATGGGCTTCGTCCAGCTCGGCATCGTCGTTGCAGTGCTCGCCTCGCGCGGGCTGTTCTACCGTGGTCCCGCCTCCGGGGCGAAAGGGTAAACCGATGATCCGCGATACCACCATCGGAGCCAAGCTCTGGGCCGCAGCCGTCTGGGCAACCGTCGGCTTCTTCATCCTCAACCTCCTTGCCATGATCGCCACCGTGGTGACGAGCTCGTTTGCCACCCGCTGGCTTGGCACATGGTTGCCCGCCGGCTGGACCACGCGCTGGTACACCTCCGCCTGGAGCGAGTTTCAGCTTTGGGATGTGTTGATCGTCACCTTCCAGGTAATCGGCGCCGTGGTCTTCATCTCGGGAGCGCTCGGCGTCACCGCCGCCTATGCGCTGGCCCGCCGCGACTTCCCGGGCAAGCGGCTTCTCGTGCTGCTCTTCCTGCTGCCGCTTCTCATCCCGCCGATGACCTTCGGCATTCCTCTGGCGACCGTGCTCTATCAGACTGGCCTTGCAGGGACGTTCTGGGGCGTGGTAGCGGCCAATCTCGTGCCGACCGTGCCCTTCGTGATCCTCGTCATGATCCCGTTCATCGAGCAGATCGACCCGAAGGTGGAGGCCGCGGCTCGCGTGTTCGGAGCCAATACGTTCAAGCTCTTCATCTACGTGCTTCTGCCGCTGCTCCTGCCGGGCATCCTGGCGGCGCTGCTGCTGGTTCTGGTGCGCACCATTGCCATGTTCGAGCTGACCTTCCTCGTGGCAGGCCCGACTAGCCAGACCCTCGTGGTGGCCCTTTACTACGCCGTCTTCGCGGCCGGCGTACGGGCGGTGCAGTCCATCGATGCCATGGCGGTGATCTACATGGTCACGACACTGATCTGGCTCATCATCGCCCTGCGCTTCGTCAACCCGACGCAGATCGTCACCCGTGCCAAGCAGCAGCCGGCGCATTGAGGATAAGATGTCAGATCGCCTGAACGACGACGCCTTGGCGGACCTGCCCGGGAGGGTTCAACGTCCTGCCTATGACCGTACGAAGGTCAGAACAGGCATTGTTCACCTCGGCGTGGGTGCGTTCCATAGGGCGCACCAAGCCGTCTACACGGACGATGTCATGGCAACGGATCCGCATTGGGGCATTCTTGCCGCAAGTCTGCGAAGCCCGGACACCTATGATGCGCTGCAGCCGCAGGATGGGCTCTACACCCTCTCTGTTCGTTCGCAGGAGGGGGAGGCGCTCCGGGTCATCGGCTCAATCCAACGGGTCATCGTCGCTCCCCGTGAGACGGATGACTTGCTTGAGGCCATGTCAGATCCGCACACGCGGATCGTGACGCTCACGGTGACGGAGAAGGGCTATTGCCACGATCCGGCGACTGGTGCCTTGAACGAGGCCCATCCCGATATCGTGCATGATCTGGCTTATCCAATGAACCCGAAGTCCGCCCCAGGCTTCATCGTCGAGGCCTTGCGGCGGCGGCGCATGAACGGCGTGCCGCCCTTCACCGTGCTGACCTGCGACAACCTTCCCTCCAATGGCCGCACCGTGAAGCGCGTGCTCACGCGCTTTGCCGAACTGGTCGATCCGGAACTCGGCCGGTTCGTCAATGACGAGGTCTCTTGTCCTTCGACCATGGTCGATCGGATCGTGCCGGCCACGAGCGATCAGGATCGTGAGCGGATCGGCGGGGTTCTCGGCGTTGCGGATGCATGGCCCGTCGTCACCGAACCCTTCACGCAATGGGTGATCGAGGACCGCTTCCCACAGGGGCGCCCGGCCTGGGAGGCCGCAGGCGCCGAGTTCGTGGATGATGTCGAGCCCTATGAGCACATGAAGCTCCGGCTGCTCAACGGGAGCCATTCCACCCTCGCTTATCTCGGCTATCTCGCTGGTTACGAAACCGTGGCCGACACCATGGCGGATGAGGCCTTCGTCCGGCTGATCCGGGACCTCATGGACGAGGAGGTCACCCCGACGCTGCACATGCCGCCGGGCGCCGATCTGACATCCTACAAAAGCGCGCTCATCGAGCGGTTCAAAAACCCAGCTTTGAAGCACCGTACTTGGCAGATTGCCATGGATGGTTCCCAGAAACTCCCTCAGCGCCTCCTTGGCACGATCCGCGACCGCCTGAGCAGCGGCGCGCCGATTGGGCGGTTGTCGCTCGGGGTTGCCGCCTGGATGCGCTATGTGACCGGCATCGATGAGAAGGGTGGGGCGATCGAAGTCCGCGATCCTATGACGGCGCGGTTGCGGGAGGTGGCGGATGGGGCAGGGCCGTCAGCCGAGAATCTCGCTCGCGGCCTGTTCGCCATCCGCGAGATCTTCGGAGATGATCTGCCGGCTGACTCCCGCTTCACAGGCGAGGTCGTAGCCCACCTCGCACGGCTTTACGAGCTTGGAGCCAAGCACACGGTCTCCACGTTTAAGGCGGGCTGAACCTCGCACGACACGAGGTCGAGCGCCTTTGGCAAGCTGGCGCCGCCACTAGTCCAGAATGACGACGGCTTCGACCTCGAAGAGCATGGGGTCAATAGCGAGCTTGGGGACGGGAACCAGGGTCTGCGCCGGTAGCGCCTTGCCGAACATGGCCTTAATGTTGCTGGTCAGCACCTCAAGCTTGGACATGTCATGATCGACCACGTAAATCGTGAGCTTGGCGACCTGATCCGGCTTTGCACCGAGCGCTTCGATGGCGGCGCGCAGATTGGCATACGCCTGCTCGACCTGAACGGCGAAGTCGGACGACAAGCCCCCCGTGCTGTCCTGGCCACCCTGGCCTGAAATATAGGCAACCCTGGCGCCATTCGGCACGATGACGGCCGTACTGTAGCCGTTCGGCGTCGGGTCGTAGAGGTTCTGCGGATTGACGATGGTCAGCTTGAGATCGGTCTCATTGGCGGTCGTCGGAGTGGAAACTCCCATGGTCATGATGATGAACTCTCCAGTAAGCAGATTTTTGATTGCTGATGACACGACGTTCTCCTGGGTCTGGGAAGCGCGAGCGGAGGACCCCAAAGGCCTGCGGATTGACCTTTGAGACATCGCTCTTATGATCGTCTCGTACGGCGTACGATTAGTTGCATCGTACATGGTACGAGTCAAGCGCTTCGAGCAGCGAGGAAGATGGATGACCGCCAAACTTAAAGGCACTCGGAGCAGACGATCTCAGGGGGCAGGGGGGGCTCCCGGGTCTGAGCAGGAGGCGCCTCTCTCTTCGGAACGGATCGTGGCGACCGCGGTCGAACTGCTGGACGCTCATGGGGTCGACGGATTGAAGATGCGCCAGCTGGCCGATCGCCTCGGCGCCGGCGCGATGAGCCTGTACTGGTACGTCGACAACAAAGAGCAGGTGTTCGATCTGGCGCTCGATTCGGTGCTCGTATATCGCGGACCGCCCCAGCCAGATGGGTCTCGAGACTGGCGCGGGGATATTGTTCACATGCTCGAAGACTGGCGCGCCTGCATGCTGCGCCATCCCTGGTCGGCATCGCTGTTGCCGCGCCGGGCGCTTGGCCCGAACATCCTTGGCCGTCTGGAGCTGCTGAGCAAAACCTTTTCCAGAGCCGGTGTCGCGGACGCGGATCTGAACGTCGCCATATGGTCGCTCTGGAACTATGTGATCGGCGCCACGATCACCCGGGCGAGCTTCGATGTCTCGGATGATGACAGGGCCGCCGCGCAACAGCGCCTGACGGATCTCAGCAAGCACTACCCGACAATCGAACGCTCTCGTCTGCTGCTGGACAACGATTGGGACGGTGCTTTCAGGAAAGGTCTCGACTTCCTGCTCGATGGCCTTGTTCCGAAGCACTGAGCATCCGTCATTTCCTGGAAGAGACGGTGCCGGGGTTAATCGCGGATACTGCCCTCACAAGCCTCCTCACTATGAGTGCTGACCCTAACCAGCAGCTTCCTTTTCACGCTTCTTCTGGCACGAGCGGCATCGGCAGCCATGCGGCTTGATGAAGGTTTCGAAATAATTCTTCCCATAATTGTAGGTGATCTCGTCGCCGGGCTTGATGCGCTTGATAGCCTTGATGCGGATCTTGCCGCGCGAGATCGTCGCCTGGGCGTTCGGGCGGCATGAGTGGTTGATGTAGCGGGCGGTGTTCCAGCGCGGCGCGCCATCGATGGTCCAGCGGCTGTTGATCTCGAACAGGTAGCGCGTGTTCCGGCGCCTCTCGACCTCTTCGCTCGTGATCCGCGGACCCACATATTCGATGATGAAGCTTCCCTTCTCGATGATATCCGTCGCAAAGAGCCCGAGGCCCGTCTCCGAGCGCCCGATGCGAAAGGGGCCTTCCGGCCGTTTGGTACTCATAGTCAGCAAGAGCTCCGCGGTATCCGAGGGACATTGTAGAGTCGATGTACGGGGATCATCGATTGGTCAAATGGGTCACCAGGCGATGTTCGCCAGATCCAAAGCTGCGTTTCTGCATTTTGCCTCTTGGCGCATTGCCGGAGCCGCGTAACCCATGTTCGGCATCGGCATATCAAGGTGTGCGTGAGTCGTCTCGAAGAGGAATTGCATGAGCATCGATGCCCTTCCCATGCTGTCGGAGCAGAGTCCTGGCATTACGGTCAGCCGCCGCTCTCCGCTTGCCGTTTTGCCTGCCCTGGTTCGGGATCCACTTCAGGCACTGCCGCCGGAGGTCTATCGGGATCCGCTTGTCTATTCACGGGTGGCCAGCCGAGAGAGGATTTTCCTTCTCGATCCCGCCCTCATTCAAGATGCCCTGGTGCGAAACGCCGATTCCTTGTCGAAGGGAGAGGATGTGCGGCGGGCTCTCGGTCCGGCTCTGGGTCAAGGCCTGTTGACGGCGGATGGTGCCCATTGGCGCTGGCAGCGCCAGTCCGTGGCGCCGGCCTTCCGGCATGAGAAGCTCGTCGGCCTGCTCCCTGCCATGATCGCGGCGGCGGAGCGGACCCGCGACCGCTGGCTTGCCGCCGAGCCCGGTGCGACGGTCAGGATCGGCCATGAGATGATGCGAACGACTTTCGACATCATCGTGGAGACCATGATGTCGGGTCCTGGCGGGATCGACGTGGTTCGGGTGGAGCGGGGTATCACGGACTACCTGAAGCCGACCGGCTGGATCTTCGCGCTGAGCATCCTCAACGCTCCCGACTGGATTCCGTACCCGGGGCGCAGTCGGGCGAGGGCCGCGACAAGCTATCTTCGCTCTGCCATCATCGGCATGATCGCCGAACGCCGTAGCCGCGGGGAGGCGCGGGAGGATCTGGTCGCATTGCTCCTTGCGGCAGCCGACCCCGAGACCGGCCGCACGATGACTGATGAAGAGATCGCCGACAATCTCCTGACCTTCATCACGGCCGGACATGAGACCACGGCTCTTGGGCTTGCCTGGACCTTTCTCCTTCTGGCGCACCATCCGGAGCATGAGGCGAGGGTGCTCTCGGAAATCGACGCGGTTACCGGCGATGGTCCCGTCCGCCCAGAGCACATTTTGGAGCTGACCTATACACGGCAGGTATTCTCGGAGGCCATGAGGCTCTATCCGCCGGCTCCCATCATCACCAGAACTGCAACGCGGGCCTTTCCGCTCGGCGGTTTCATGGTTCCGGAGGGTGCCGTCATCGTCGTTCCCATTCATGCCGTGCACCACCATGCTGCAATCTGGGAGCAGCCTGAGCGGTTCGACCCGGATCGCTTCGCGCCGGAGCAGGCAAAGGGGCGGCATCGTTATGCCTACATGCCTTTCGGCGCAGGCCCGCGGATCTGCATCGGCAGCGCCTTCGCCCAGATGGAGGCGCTTGCTATTCTGGCCGTGATGCTGAAGGCCACTCGTCTGCGGCCGAAAGGGGGCTCGATGCCGGCACCAATCATGAAGGTGACGCTGAGGCCGAGAACGGATGCCGAGATGCTGGTTGAACCACGTTCCTGAATGAACAGCCATTCAGAATTGCGCGCCTGAACGAGGTGCGCCTTCATGATCGCCGGCTATCGGAATTATGGCGGCTATCCAGCATTACTGGACTCAGACGGCTGCCCTCATCTCCGGAACTGCGAGAGCGCTTTGCAGCGTATCGGCGAAGTTCTGGTACGAGAACGGCTTCGACAAGGTCGGGCAATCGCGGAAACGCTCCGGGAGAGAGCGGAAGTCGTAGCCTGTCGAGAAAATGAAAGGAATTTTGCGGAACCGCAGAACGTCCGCGACCGGGAAAACGACCGATCCATCCACATTGATGTCGAGAAGGCCGATGTCGATTTCAGCCTGCAGGGCAAGGGTGAGGGCGTGATCCAGACGAGCCGCAGGTCCCACGACCTGGCAACCGAAATCCAGAACCATATCCTCGATGAGCATCGAGATCATGGCCTCGTCTTCAACGATCAGGACCCGCTTTCTGCGATCTTCAAGCATAGCCCCTCCTGGCCAGATTCCACCTGATGCAGCACCTTTTCGGCGTCGTTATACGAATCAGTTGCAATCACTTTAAGCTTTACGTCGGTTCCGTTCTCTATCTTATGTTATTAAGCCTTCTGAAAGGTATCGTAACCCCGCTCGCAAGCTAAAGTAAATACCTTGGTTCCATGCTTCTTTCGCAGCCATTCCAGGGACAGTTTCAGCGCGAACGATCGGTCAACCCTGGTTCTCAAGAGTTCTGGAGCGGCTGAGTTGCCCCTGCGGTTCTCCCGCAAGAGCGACCGGTGGAGTTCGCAGCGCCACGGCTTAAGGGTAGGGGGCCGAAGGCTGGCTAGACCATCGGCCAAGCTGGGAGAACCTGGAAGTCCTCTCGGCAGAATACAGGCCGTAGAAACCAGAGGCTCGGTCATCCCGTCTGCTCCTCAGTCTTCAAGCTGAGCCGACGAATGGCTCTTTTGCCACTGCTGACTTCCCAATAGGTCTCGGAATTGCTGTTTCTGCCATTTTGCAGGCTGAGCCGGACGCAGGTCCTAAAAGCTTGAAGGGACGCTGAAATTCCCGGCACGAAACCCGAGAATCTGCCGGAACCACCATTTTGAGACCTTGCGTGAAACGTTTAGGTATGAGTAGTTATCTTCTTGCCCTCAATGGTTGGGGGCTGTACGCCTATGGGCGTTTAGGAAACATGAGACTTTAGAAGGCAGTCCTGATGGGCCGGGGAAATGATCACCGTGATCGCCGACGTCAATTTGGCGGTCAACCCGAAGATCACTGGGGCGATTTCGCTCCGCCAACATCTTTTGAACGGCCCATGCGGCAGCAGACATCCTACGGCTCCTCAGCCGCAGGACCCGAAACTGAAGCGCGGGTGAAATGGTTCAATCCCGACAAGGGCTTCGGCTTTGTCGAGATGACCGATGGCTCGGGCGAGGCCTTCCTGCACGTTCGGCAGGTCGAGGCTGCGGGCCACTCCGCTCTCGAATCCGGCACGACCCTGGTCATCAAGGTCGGCACGGGCCAGAAGGGCCCGCAGGTCCAGGAGATCGTCAGCGTTGATACCAGCACGGCCGAGCCGGAGCCGCCGCGCGGTGCGCGTCCGCCCCGTTCGCCGCGTGCGGGTGGCCCGGGCGGCCAGTCCGGCGGGTTCTCCCGTCCGAGCGGCGGCCCCAGCGCACGTCCCGTGAGCGGTCCGCCGGAGGTGCCGGCCACCGTGAAGTGGTTCGACTCCGTGAAGGGCTACGGCTTCGTGTCCGTCGAAGGTGAGAGCAAGGACCTGTTCCTGCACATCTCCGTCGTGGAGCGGGCCGGTCTCGGCCAGCTCGACCAGGGCCAGGCGGTTCGCGTCGCGATCGTCGAGGGCCGCAAGGGCCCTGAAGTCGGCGCCATCGAGCTCGCCTAAGAGGCTCTGCTCCTTCACATCGAGTGAAAAGATCCGGGTCCACTGCGTCAGCAGTGGACCTCTTCGAATGCGCGCACCCACATCTCGCAGACCCCGGACCGCACGATGTCGTTGAGGGTGAACTCGACGATCGGCACCGGAAGCATCTGCGACTTGATCAGGTGAATGACCGTGCGGAGACCCGATGTCTCGCGCAGGTCGCACTGGCTCACATCCCCGTTGATCACCACTTTGCATTCCTCCCCGATCCGGGTGAGGAACGTCTTCATCTCGGCCGGAGTCGCATTCTGCGCCTCGTCGAGAAGGATGAAGGCATCGCGCCATGAGCGGCCGCGCATCACCTCGAACGGCACCATCTCGATATCGCCGTTCTTGATCGCGATGTCGAAAGCCGCCGTGCCGATGCGTTCCTTGATGGCCTCGATGACAGGAGCGGCCCAAGGACCGAATTTCTCTTCAAGCGTGCCGGGAAAATAGCCGAGGGAGCGGCCGCTCGGTACGTTGGGGCGGGTGAGAATGATCTTGCGGATGCGCCGCTGGCGGAACAGGTCCGCCGCGTATGTCGCTGCGATCCAGGTCTTGCCGGTGCCTGCCGGCCCGAGCACCACGACCTGGGAACTGTTCTTCAAAGCGTCGAGATAATCATCCTGTGTGGCATTGAGCGGTTTGATGGGCGGAAGGCTGCGCTCTCCCTGAAACTTGGATCCCGTGAGGTCGAAAACCTGCGCTGTTTCAATGGAGCGGCGGGTCTTGCGTCTCTGCTTTTCATGATGCTTGCTCAATGACCAACTCCGGGGTTTGAAACTGCGCACACCAATCATCCAGGCGCCGCGCAGAGGC
The DNA here is from genome assembly GCF_016811235.1 of Microvirga arabica. Lineage (GTDB taxonomy): Bacteria > Pseudomonadota > Alphaproteobacteria > Rhizobiales > Beijerinckiaceae > Microvirga > Microvirga arabica. Next base: position 1,376 of record NZ_JAFBID010000088.1, on the reverse strand, counting down.
GTCTGGAGAAAAACTTGCGAGCGAAGTGGGAATACGAGAGCGCGTCGTTGCGGGCGGTGAATGTCCGCGATCCAGAGTGAGAGGATCAGCCTGCCTGCCCATCAAAGCCTATCTTTATCTGCCAGTGGCAAACTATCTTTGATTCTGATGACAGTTTACCGCTGCTACGCCTACCTGCGAGTCAAATGTTGAGGCAGGCTGCTTGGTTCCAAGGCATAACTCCTCTGCGGCGCTGGGGGAGAAATAGCTGTGGATGGCTCTCTCGATGCTCCGCTATGGCAGCAGCTTGCTATCCCACACCACTCCAAGACCGCCGACGGTAGGCAAAGGACCTCAAAGGATGAGAACGGCATGATCGTGGTTTTCGGTTCGATCAACATGGATCTCGTCGCGCGGGTGCCGCGCATCGCCAGGCCGGGCGAAACCGTGCTTTCGCGCCGGGCCGACAGCTTCTTCGGCGGCAAGGGCGCCAACCAGGCGGTCGCGGCAGCGCGGATCGGGCAGGGCAGACCCGGCAGGGTGGCCATGGTGGGCGCGGTCGGAGATGATCCCTTCGGCGAGGCCTGCCGCAAGAACCTCGAGGACAACGGCATTGATGTTCAGGCCGTCAAGGTTGCTGACGAGCCGACGGGCTGTGCCTTCATTACGGTCGACGAGGCCGGCGAGAACGCCATCACGGTGGCGAGCGGCGCCAATATGGTTTTGCGCTCCACGGATCTTTCGGACAGCCTGCTGTCCGAGGCTTCCGTGCTGGTGCTTCAAATGGAGGTGCCTCTGGCCGACAGTCTCGATGCCGCTGCACGCGCCCGTCGAGCCGGCGTGAGGGTGATCTGGAATTTTGCCCCCGTTCCGCCAACTAAGGAGCGCTCAGGCATGGCCGAACTGCTCCAGGCAACGGACGTGCTGGTCGTCAACGAGCACGAGGCGCTCGCCATTGCCGAGATCGTGGGCGTACCGGCGGGCGACGATTATCTTCAGGCCGCTGCTGCCGTGACCAAGGATTTCGGCCCAACCTGCATCGTTACGGCAGGCGCACGGGGAGCTTATGCCGTTTCACGCGACGGCACACGGATCCATGCCGCGGCCCGGCCGATCACCCCGGTCGACACCACAGGGGCGGGCGACACCTTCGTCGGCGTGCTGGCAAACGGTTTCTCGGAGGGTTTGGAGATAGGCCCTGCCATGGAGCGGGCCTGTGCCGCGGCCTCCCTGTCATGCCTGACGCCGGGAGCACAAGCAGGAATGCCCCAGAGAGAAGCCCTGGAGCGCTATCTCGCTCAAGGCTGAGTGCTGGCCTCCGGAATGACCTTGGTCAGGCTGCCGGTGGCTGGGAAGAGCGGGATAAGGCAGGCTTGAAGGGCGTGGTAGAGGTCCGG
>NZ_JAFBID010000087.1 GCF_016811235.1 Microvirga arabica | reverse complement strand
GACACCGCGCTCATGGAGCGGGCGATGTCGTCCGCCAGCGAGATCACACGAGACGACTTCGTCCCAGGCGCAGGCTCCAACTCGTACAACGTCACAACAGGGCCTGGATTGACCTTGGTGATGGCGCCGCGAACGCCGAAATCCTCAAGCGTGCCTTCAAGCAGGGCAGCGTTCTGCTCAAGAGCCTCGGCCGAGATCGTGGGACCGGCCGGGCGCTTGGGCTCGGCGAGCAGGCCGAGCTGGGGCAGCTGATAGTTCTCTTCGTCGAGCAGCGAAGGCTGCGCCTCGCGGGCCATGCGCTTGCCGGGCTTCGGGGCCGTATGCGCCGGCGCAACCCGGGTCGGGGCTGGCTCTGGCCTCGCGGCAGGGCGCGCCGGGGGAGCCTCGTCCTCGTCCCAGGGAGCCTCGTCATCGTCATGCATCGGAGCGGAGGCCGGAGTGGGTCGCGGGCGGGCCGGTGCGCCGTCGAGAACGGGCTCGCGGCGGACGCCGGGCTGACGGGTGGTGCGCTTCACGGGCGCAGGCGCGTCGTCGTAGTCGTCATCGGGCACGGCGCTGCGGCCCTCCCGCCAACGGCGGGCGGCGGCGCGCAGGCTCATGGCCCCATGGGCGAGAGCCCCGAGAGACACGATGCCCCAGCCCGGCTCGTCGCGGCCGATCTCCTCCGCCTCGTCCCAGTCCTGGAGCTTGCGGCGGCGGACCGGCACGGGATCCTCGATCTCCTCCGGCTCCTCGCGATGCTCCTCGTCTGCAGGTCCCAGGCCGCAGGCGGCCGAGAGGGTTAGGATGGCGACGCCGGCAAACAGGAAGCCCAGCACCGCGCTGGCCGAGCCGTTGGACAGCCCCGTGATGGCCTTGGCGCCGGCCAGGATCGCATCGCCGACCACGCCGCCGAGGCCCGTGGGCAGGGGCCAGCTCTGGGTTGGGGGCAGGGCGCTCGCCAGCGCCGTCGCGGCGCCTGCGCCGATGACCCAGAGGGCGAGGCGCAGCTGCAGGCGGCCGAGCGCGCCCGATTTCATGAGCCGCCAGCCCCACAGGGCCAGGGGCAGCACGGCCGCGATGGCGCCCAACCCTAAGAGCTGCATGAACAGATCGGCCACGATGGCGCCGGGCCAGCCGATGAGGTTGCGGACGGGCAGGTCGGTGGCGTTGTTCAGGCTCGGATCGTCCACCGACCAGGTGGCGAGCGCCACGGCCACCGCGCCCGCGAAGGCGATCAGGCACAGGCCCGTCAGCTCCTGGGCCCGACGGGCCAGGAAGGCTCTCAAGGAGCTGAAGAGGCCATCATAGGCGGAAGAAGAACGGCGGGCCGCGCGCATCAAACCACTCTAAAAACCAACAGGACGAGACAGTATTGCCTGGATGCTAGCGCGGGCGGGTTAAGGGTCCTTTAACCGTAAGTGCATCGGGTGGGGAAAAGTGACTATTCCTATACGAGGAAGCCGACGAGCCTTCCTCCTCCTGTGGGGAGGAGTTGGAGGTGAGGGTGCCTTCCGCATCCAGTTCAGCGCCGAGATTGCCACTGCCATCACCTCTCTCTGAGGGAGAGGTGAACCTGCGCCAGACCTGGAGAGGGGGGATGGTGGAGTGGCCTTTTGCGCGGTTGACGTCCGCGGGACAAAAGACCAGTGTCCCGGCCATGAGACGCAGGACCTCGGCACAGGGCTGGACGCGCGCCGCCATTGCGGCGGTGATGGCCTATGCCTTCGTCCTGCAGGCCCTGCTGCTGTCCGCCAGCGGCGCGGTCCATGCGGCAACCATGGCCGAGCCGCAGGGGATCATCTGCCTCCAGGACGGCTCCTCGGCGCCCGAACATACTCCTGCGAAGGACCACGCAAACCTCTGTTGCACCGTGAGCTGCCACGGCTCAGGCGCTGCAGGTCCAGCTCCGGCGACGGTCGCCCTCAAGCGCATCGCACCGCTTGCTGTCGCAAGCAGCCGCGCGGCCAATTCGCCGCGCTTAAGCCTCACCTCCAATGTCCTGCCTCTGGGATCGCGCGCGCCGCCGCGCCTCGGCTGATCGCCGACGTCGCTTCCCATTCTGCAAGGACTGATATCCATGACTTCGTCTCGCCTCGGCGCGCTTGCTGCCGCCTTTGTTGCCGTTTCCGCTCCTGCTTTCGCCCATGTGACCTTCGAGAACGGGCAGGCGACACCCAACTCCACCTACAAGGCGACCTTGCGCATCCCGCATGGATGCGCCGGCAAGCCTACCCTGAAGGTGCGCGTGCGCATCCCGGAAGGGATCGTTGCCGTCAAACCTATGCCCAAGGCCGGCTGGAAGCTGGAGACCACCAAGGGCGCCTATGTGCGCGCTTATCAGGTCCATGGCGAGGCCGTGTCCGAGGGTGTCACCGACATCGTCTGGACCGGCTCCCTCGATGACGGGCACTACGACGAGTTCGTGTTCCAGGCCCGCTTCACCGATGCCTACCAGCCGGGTGCCACGGTCTTCTTCCCCGTGGTGCAGGAATGCGACGGTGCAGTGGAGGAATGGACGCAGGTGCCGGCCGCCGGCGAGGACCCGCACAGCCTGAAGGCTCCCGCGCCTGGCGTGAGGATTGCGGCCGCGCAAGGTGCGGCGGCCGCGCCTGTCATGGTAAAGACAGGGACCCTGACCCTCGAGCAGCCCTGGTCGCGCGCCACCCCTGGCGGCGCGAAGGTGGGCGGCGGCTATTTGCGCATCACCAACACCGGCACCGCGCCCGATCGCCTCACCGGCGGCTCGTTCCCGCTCGCCTCAAAGGTCGAGGTGCACGAGATGAAGCTTGAAGGCGACGTGATGCGCATGAAGCCGGTGGAGGGCGGGCTCGAGATCAAGCCCGGCGCCACTGTCGAACTGAAGCCCGGTGGGCTCCATCTCATGTTCATGGACCTGAAGGAGCCCCTGAAAGAGGGCCAGATCCTGAAGGGCACGCTCACCTTCGAGAAGGCCGGACCTGTCGAGGTGGAATACACCGTGCGCGGCATGGGCGGGGCAGCTCCCGCCGAGCACAAGCACTGAGGAGGCACAGCGATGAATCCGAAACGTCTTCTCATCCCCTTCCTCGTCTTCACGACCGGCCTCCTGGTGCTCGTCGTCACGGCAGGTCTGCTTCTCTTCCCGTCCGGGTCGCAGCAGAGCGCCGGCAAGGTGCCGATCGGCGGCCCGTTCACGCTCACGAGCCATGCGGGCAAGCCGTTCACGGAAGAGAACCTGATGGGCCGGCCCTTCGTGGTGTTCTTCGGCTTCACCCATTGCCCGGAGGTCTGCCCGACGACGCTCTACGATCTCACGCAGGACATGGCGGCGCTCGGCAAGGACGCCGAAAAGCTGCAGGCCGCCTTCATCACGGTGGATCCTGAGCGCGACACGCCGGAGCTGATGAAGACGTACCTGTCGTCCTTCGATCCGCGCATCGTCGGCCTCACCGGCACGGAGGAGGAGATCGCAGCGGCGGCACGCGCCTACAAGATCTATTACCGCAAGGTGCCCACCGACGGCGGCTACACCATGGACCACTCGGCCACCCTTTTCCTCATGGACAGCAAGGGCGAGTTCTATGGCACCTCCAACTTCCAGGAGCCGGAGGAGACACGGCGCGCGAAGCTGCGGCAGCTTGTGAAGAACGGGTGAGCTTATCCTTCTTGCACACTCCGCCGTCATCCCCGGGCTTGTCCCGGGGATCCACGTCTTTGATGCGTTGAGGTTCCTAAGCCGTGGATGGCCGCAACAAGTGCGGCCATGACGATGAGGATAAGAGACAAACAAAAAAGCCCCGGCCGTGTGACCGGGGCTTTTCCATCTGAGCCTCTGGAAGGCTTCGTTGCCGCATCGCCTGACTAGGGCGACGCGGAGTTTAACCTCAGTAGTTGTAGGCGCGCTCGCCGTGGTCGGCGAGGTCGAGGCCTTCGCGTTCCTGGTCGTGCGTGACGCGCAGGCCCACGATGGCGTCGACGATCTTGAAGAGCACCAGGGAGCCGATGCCGGTCCAGACCAGCGTCACCACCGTGGCGATGACCTGCGTCACCACCTGGCCGCCGATCGCGTACTCGCCGACGCCGTAGCCGCCCAGCGACGGAGCGGCCACGATGCCGGTGCCGATGGCGCCGATGATGCCGCCGACGCCGTGGATGCCGAACACGTCCAGCGCATCGTCATAGCCCAGCGCGTTCTTCACGCCCGTGACTGCGAAGTAGCAGACCGCACCAGCGACAAGCCCGAGCACGATGGCGCCCATCGGACCGGAGAGACCGGCGGCCGGCGTGATGGCGACAAGGCCCGCCACCGCGCCCGACGCGATGCCGAGCAGCGAGGCCTTGCCCTTGGCGAGAGCTTCCACGGTCATCCACGCGAGGCCTGCAGCGCACGGCGCCACGATGGTGTTGAGGAGCGCCAACGCGGCGCCGCCCGTGGCTTCCAGGTTCGAGCCTGCATTGAAGCCGAACCAGCCGACCCACAGCATGCAAGCGCCAACGAAGGTGAGCGTCAGCGAGTGCGGGGCGAGCAGGTCGCGGCCATAGCCGATGCGCTTGCCGATGAGCAGGGCGCCGATGAGGCCGGCCACACCAGAGTTGATGTGAACGACGGTTCCGCCCGCGAAGTCGAGCGCGCCGAGGCCGAACAGATAGCCTTCCGAGAACCACACCATGTGAGCGATGGGCAGGTACACGAACGTGACCCAGAGACCCGTGAACAGCATCACGGCCGAAAACTTGATGCGCTCGGCAAAGGCGCCGACGATCAGAGCAGGCGTGATGGCAGCAAACGTGAGCTGGAACGCGATGAAGGTGAATTCCGGAATCGCCACGCCCTTGGTGAAGGTGTCGGCGGTGGAATCCGTGGTCACGCCGGCGAGGAACGCCTTGTCGAACCCGCCGATGATGGAGCCGAGCAGGCCTTCGCCGCCGGACGTGAAGGCGAGCGAATAGCCGTAAGTGACCCACAGGATGCCCACGAGGGAGAACACCGCGAAAACCTGCATGAGCACGGAGAGCATGTTCTTGGTGCGGACGAGGCCGCCATAGAACAGGGCGAGCCCCGGGATCGTCATCAGGATCACCAAGATGGTCGAGACGAGCATCCAGGCGGTGTCGCCCTTGTTGACCGTGGGAGCGGCCGCGGCGGCATCCTGCGCCAGGGCCGGGTTGAGAGCGGCAAAACCTATACCCAGCGCACCGAGCGCTGGCAGGAGGAGAGGACGGAAGGTCATCGGATGGAACCTCGAAAAATCAGCAAAAAAGAGGATTAAAGGGCGTCGCCGTCGGTCTCGCCGGTGCGGATGCGAACCGCCTTTTCGAGCGAGGTGACGAAGATCTTGCCGTCGCCGATCTGGCCCGTGCGCGCGGACGCCGTGATCGCGTCGATCACCGGGTCGACCAGTTCGCTCGGCACGGCCACCTCGATCTTCAGCTTCGGCAGGAAGCTCACGGCGTATTCGGCGCCGCGGTAGATTTCCGTGTGGCCCTTCTGTCGTCCGTATCCCTTCACCTCGGTCACGGTGAGGCCGTGCACGCCGAGGCTGGTGAGCGCGTCGCGCACTTCCTCGAGCTTGAACGGCTTGATGACCGCCATCACAATCTTCATGGGTCAGGCCCCCTTTATTGCGTCTGCCCGACAATGCGGGCGACGGCTCCAACGTGAACCCGGCTCCAGGTCCGGGTGTCGGGGGGCTTTATGCAAGGAACGTGCCAAGCCTTGCCGGCCATGGCGAAAGAACGCTGCCTCTTTTCGAGGCAGCGGGGATTTGGCTGGAAAATGGACTGACTGATGAAATTCTAGGCAGTCGAACTCAGCGGCGGCGCTCGCGGATGAGGCCTTCCTGGGCCACCGAGGCGATCAGGGTGCCGTCCTGCCGGAAGATGAGGCCGCGCGACAGGCCGCGGGCACCGCCGGCATTCGGCGTATCCTGCGCGTAGAGCAGCCATTCGTCCGCCCGGAAGGGCCGGTGGAACCACATGGCGTGATCGAGGCTCGCCGGCTGGATCTCGGGCTCGAACACCGTCCGGCCATGGGGGATCAGGGAAGTATCGAGAAGCGTCATGTCGGACGCGTAGGCGAGCACGCTCTGATGAATCGCCGGATCATCCGGCAGGCGGCCGGTGGTCTTGATCCAAACGTGGAAGCGCGGCTCGCCCGGATCGCGAGACATGTAGCGGTTGAGCTCCACGGGCCGGATCTCCAGCGGGCGCTCGCGCTCGTAATAGGTGCGCATGGGCTCGGGCATCTTGAGGATCAGCCCGCCCTTCACCTCCTCCTCGCTGGGGAGTTCGTCCGGCCCCGGCACCTTCGGCATCTCGGCCTGATGGGCGAAGCCGTCCTCCTCCAGATGGAAGGAGGCGGACATGGAGAAGATCGCCTGCCCGTGCTGGATCGCCAGCACCCGGCGGGTGGTAAAGCTCTTGCCGTCGCGGATGCGGTCGACCTCATAGATGATCGGAACCTTGGGGTCACCCGGCAGCATGAAATAGCAATGGAGGGAATGGGGATGGCGCCCTTCCACGGTGCGAGTCGCAGCCACCAGCGCCTGCCCGATCACCTGCCCGCCGAACACCCGCTGCCAGCCGCTCTTGGGGCTCTGCCCACGAAATAGGTTCACCTCGAGCTGTTCGAGGTCGAGGATAGAGAGGAGATCGGTGACGGCGCGGGACATGGGCCTTAAAAATCCTTTGATCACGAAAGGTCATCCATCAGGGAGCGGCTGCGACACGTCAAGCTTGACGCTGGTCAATGATTGGCTGACACCCACCTATAACGTTCAAGTCGAAACGTTTCTTCGACGAGTGCACCGGGAGAGGCTTGATGAGCGCAGCAACACGTGTGGAGCGACCGCGCATCGTCATCGCCGGCGGCGGTCTCGCCGGCTTGTCCCTGGCGCTGGCGCTCAAAAAAGCGCTGTCCGACGGCATCGACGTGATCATGTGCGATCCGGCCCTCAAGCGCGATCCGCATGGCGACAAGCGCTCCTATGCCATCGCGGCGGCGGCGCGCCGGATGCTGACGGCGCTCGGCGTGTGGAACCAGGTGGCAGATCGCGCCCAGCCCATCCTCGACATGGTGATCACCGACAGTCGCCTGCAGGATCCGGTGCGCCCGACCTTCCTCACCTTCGCGGGCGAGGTGGACGGCAACGAGCCCTTTGCCCACATGATCACGGCCGGCGATCTGACGGCCACGCTGCTCGATGCCTGCCGCACGGCCGGCGTGGATTTACGGCTCGAGGGCGTGAAGGGCTTTGCCGTTCAGGGTGCCCGCACGGACGTGACCCTGACCGATGGCGAGACCTTGCCGGCCGCCCTGCTGGTTGCCGCCGATGGTGGGCGCTCGCGCCTGCGCGAGCAGGCGGGCATCGGCTGGATCTCGTGGCCGTACAAGCAATCCGGCATCGTGGCGACCATCGCGCACGAGCGCGACCACGAGGGCAGGGCGGTGGAGCATTTCCTGCCCTCCGGCCCTTTCGCGATCCTGCCGCTCAAGGCCGAGCCGCAAGAAGACGGCTCTTCCAAGCACCGCTCCTCCATCGTCTGGACCGAGCGGGCCGAGAACGTGCCGGCCCTGCTGGACTCGCACCCCGAAGACCTGCTCGTCGAGCTGGAGCGCCGCTTCGGCCTGCAGCTCGGCAAGCTTGCCTTCGAGACGAAGCCGCAGGCTTTCCCTCTCTCCTTCGGGGTGGCGCGCAGCTTCGTGGCCGAACGCCTGGCGTTGCTCGGCGACGCCGCCCATGTGATCCACCCCATCGCCGGCCAGGGGCTCAATCTCGGCCTGCACGACGCGGCGGCGCTCGCCGAGATCGTCACGGATGCCATGCGGCTCGGCATGGACCCGGGCGCGGCCGACGTGCTCGACGGTTATGAGCGGGCGCGGCGCACCGACATCACCGCCATGGGGGTGGTGACGGACGGGCTGAACCGGCTCTTCTCCAACGACGTGCTGCCCGTGCGCCTGATCCGCGATCTGGGGCTTGGCCTCGTCGACCGCATGCCGGGCCTGAAGCGCTTCTTCATCCGCGAGGCGGCAGGCCTCACCGGGCGTGAGCCGCCGCGGCTGCTGAAAGGCGAGTCCCTTTAGGGGTACCTCCGAATCCGAGCTCCGGGGTTAATTCCTTTTGGGTATGTGATAATGTAGGGTTTGAGCATCCTTTGACCCTCAAGCTGTGGGTGCTCCATGTCCAGCGTCGTTTACGATAATCCCAGCCAGCTCCCTGAAGGCACTGCAGACGCCCGGCTAGCTTTGGCCGGGATCGATTATGTCGTTATCGATATCGATATCACCAGTGATACTGGAGCAGGTATCAGGGCGAATGAGACGGATTACATCCTGATCGGAAAAACCAGGACCATCAACGGCCAGACCTTTGGGCTCGATCTGACGGGGCACGGAAGCACCGTTATCAACGAGGCCACCATCCGATCCCCATCAGGGAGTGGGACGGCCATGCGCCTCTCGGGGGTAGAAACCTACTCGGTCTACAATACAGGCACGATCACGGCCGCAGGCCTTGCCATTGAGGGCAGCGATGGCGTCGACCGCATCATCAACACCGGTACTTTGGAGACCACATCCACGGCGGCCAATGCCATCCTGATCGATCTGAAGGAAGGCGACGATTTCTATGACGGGATCAAGGGAACTGCAATTACCGGCTCCCTGACTGGCGGATTCATCAAGCTCGGAAGTGGCAACGACACAGCCTATGGCGGCGCGGGATCTGAGCAATTTGCCGGTGGGACAGGCAATGATATCCTGAATGGTGGTGCCGGCACCGATGCGGCAGATTATTCCGAGGCTACCGCTGGTGTGACCGTCGATCTCAGCAAGACCACGGCGCAGGCGATCGGTGGTGGGCAGGGCACCGATACCCTTATCGATATCGAGAAACTCATCGGAAGCACCTTCAGCGACAAGCTCACCGGCAACGCAGCCGACAACACGCTCGTGGGTGGTGACGGCAATGACATGCTCGATGGTGGGCAGGGCAATGACCAACTCGCAGGCGATGAGGGCAACGACAGCCTCCAGGGTGGAACCGGTAACGATACCCTCGAGGGCGGCGTGGGCGACGATACGCTCGAAGGCGGCACCGGCGATGATCGGCTTGATGGCGGTGCCGGCATCAACACGGTCCGCTATTCCGGCTCTGTTGGGGTGAAGGCCGATCTCAGGCGATCGGATGGCCAGATCACCGTCGGAGCCGGCGTCGACGTCCTGATCGGAATTACGAATCTGGAGGGCGGCTCCAATGCTGACGTCTTCACCGGCAACGGGGCCGACAACCGCCTGATCGGCAATGGCGGCAACGACACCCTAACCGGCGGTGGAGGCAATGATACGCTCGAGGGCGGCACGGGTCAGGACATGGCCGTGTTCTTCGGCGCGAGCACGGAGTACACCCGAACCTATAATGCCGATGGCACGATCACCTTCACGGACAAGCAGGCGGGAAGAGACGGCACCGATACGCTCAAAGACGTGCGCCTGGTGAAGTTCTCGGACAAGACCATTGCCCTCACTAATGGCAATCCGACCGATATCTCGTTTTCGGGAACATCCGTCGCCGAGGACAAGGCAGTGGGGTCCGTTCTGGGAACTGTCCGCGGCACCGATCCGGACGACGACGACCTCACCTTTAGCCTCGTGTCCAATGCGAATGGGACCTTCGGCCTGAACGGCAAAGGCGAACTCGTCCTCATGAGTGCGTTCGATTACGAGACGGCGGCACAGCATACGATCTCGATCAAGGCCGAGGACAAGTACGGCGGCATCCGCACCGAAACATTCACCATCTCTGTGCGGAATGTCATTGAGACGAGTCCTCTCGTCCGCTCCGGCACCTCGACGAACGAGCAGCTGGTGGGTGAAGCCGGCGATGACAAACTCTTCGGCCTGGGCGGCAACGACGTGCTCTTCGGCCAGATCGGCAATGATACGCTCATTGGAGGAGCGGGACGCGATACGCTGACCGGTGGAGCCGGCAAGGACGTCTTCGTGTTCGACCACAAGCCGAACACGAAATCCAATCTCGATTATATCCAGGATTTCAATCCGGCCGACGACGTCATTCACCTGTCCCGGAAGATTTTCAGCAAGATCGACAAGGGCGCCCTGAAGAGCAAAGCCTTCGTCATTGGCAACCAGTTCAAGGACAAGGATGACCGCATCCTCTACTACAAGGAGGGCGGGGCGCTGTTCTACGATCCGGACGGGTCGGGGTCGGCCAAAGCCATTCAGTTTGCCAGTCTCGGCAAGGGACTGAAGGTCAGCCACAAGGACTTTTTCGTGATCTGAGGCCGGCCGAGCAGGCTAAACCACCTTGCCATGCTCATGCCGGCACTGGCCGTGATCGCCCAGCACCTGGATGATCTGGCATTCCCGCACGGGGCCGTGGCGGCACTCCTCCAGCATGTGCCGCAGCTCGGAGCGCAGGAGGTTGAGCTGGGCGATGCGGCGCTCCACACTCTCCAGATGCCGCAGCACGATCTCGTCCGCCGGATGGCAGGATTGGTCGGGTTGCGTGCTCAGGCTCAGGAACTCGCGGATCGCCTCCACGTCAAAGCCGAGATCCCGCGCATGGCGGATGAAGCTGAGGCGGGAGACGTGCTCAGCCCCGTAGCGGCGCTGGCGGCCCTCCGTGCGCGGCGGGGCGGGCAGCAGGCCGATCTGCTCGTAATAGCGGATGGTCGGCACCTTCACGGCCACCCGGCGCGACACGTCGCCAATCGACAGATCCATGATTTTTCCTCTTGAACCTCTAGTCGCTAGAGATTGTAGAGATCGCATCCGATGACGAAAAGGAGATTCGGATGAGTGAGGCCTGCGGTCACCAGCACGGGGCATGCTGTTCGTCCCACGACCACCCTGCCCATGAGGTCCAGCCGGCGAAGGGGCATGCTCATGCCGAGGAGGCCTGCGGCTGCCACGGCGGCGTGCCCGTCTTCGATGGCGTCGATCCGCGCTACAAGCGGGTGCTCTGGACGGTGATCCTGATCAACGCCGCCATGTTCGTGACCGAGATCGTGGCCGGCCATCTGGCGCGCTCGCAGGCCCTGCAGGCGGATGCCCTCGACTTCCTCGGCGACACCGTGACCTACGGGTTGAGCCTTGCGGTCATCGGCGCGTCGCTTCGCACCCGCGCGACTGCTGCCCTGTTCAAGGGGGTGAGCCTGTCGCTGATGGGTGCCTGGGTGCTGGGCTCGACCCTCTATCACGTGCTGATCCTCGGCCTGCCGCGGGCTGAGATCATGGGGGTGATCGGGCTCGTGGCCCTGGCCGCGAACGTCGCCAGCGTGCTCCTGCTCATGCGCTACAAGGACGGCGACGCCAATGTGCGCTCGGTATGGCTCTGCTCGCGCAACGATGCCATCGGCAATGTCGTCGTCACCGGGGCGGCGGGCGCCGTGTGGTGGACAGCAAGCGCCTGGCCGGACCTGGTCGTGGCGGGCCTCATGGCCGGGCTGTTCCTGTCCTCGGCGGTGCAGATCCTGCGCCAAGCCTGGGCCGAGTATCGCAGCACCGGCACGGGTGCCCCGGTTCCGGCGGAGTGACAAGAAAAAGGCCAGGCAAATGCCTGGCCTTCATCATTTCAGGATCGATTGCAGGCCTTACTTCTTGGCGCGCTCGACCGCCTCGACGATCAGGCGCCGGGCTTCCTCGGCATCGCCCCAGCGGATGATCTTGGCCCATTTGCCGGGCTCGAGATCCTTGTAGTGCTCGAAGAAGTGTTCGATCTGCTTGATGGTGATCTCGGGCAGGTCGGTATAGTTCGCCACCCGGTCGTAGCGCTGGGTCAGCTTGCTCGACGGGACGGCGATGATCTTCTCGTCCTGGCCGCCATCGTCCTCCATCACAAGAACGCCCACGGGGCGCACGTTCATGACGGCGCCGGGCACGATAGCCCGGGTGTTGGCGATGAGCACGTCGCAGGGGTCGCCGTCGCCCGACAGGGTGTGGGGGATGAAGCCGTAATTTCCGGGATACCGCATGGCGGTATAGAGGAAGCGGTCCACCACGAGGGCACCGGATTCCTTGTCCATCTCGTACTTGATGGGCTCGCCGCCGATCGGCACTTCGATCACGACATTGACGTCGTCCGGCGGGTTCTTTCCAATCTTTAACGCGTCAAGGCGCATAGAGCTGTTCTCCGGAACAAGGCTTGAGCATCTTCGCAGGCGAGGCATTCCCGTCTTGAACAGGACACCGCGACACCGGTGAAAATGCGGCAGAAGCTGGATTCGCGAGCGGCATGAGCCCGATCGCCGGACAGCCGCTCCCGAAGCTGGACGCTTCACTAGCCGGACCAGGCTCCGGCAACAAGGACCGACAGTTGAATTTTTGAGGGTTTTAGCCGAAAGGCGGCCTCGTTCGGGGCGAGCCGGCGTCAGCGGAAGAGATACGCCACCTTGGCGAGCGGCGTTCCGCCGATGCGTTCCTCGACGCGGGCGATGCTCTGCCCGCCCATGCTCTCATAAAACGCGCAGGCGCGGGTGTTGTCCTCGAGCGCCCAGACCACTGTCTTGTCGAGCTCTCGGTACCGGAGGTCGTTGCGCACCGCCTTGAACAGGCGACGCCCGAAGCCGATGCCCTGATATTCCGGCAGCAGGTAGAGCTCGTCGATCTCGCCGTCCGCCGGCAGGGACCGGTCCCGGCAGCGGCCGTAGGACGCATAGCCGACGGCGCCCTGGCCCAGATCCAGCACCACGAGCGGGCGCCCGCGGGACACGGTGGAACGCCACCAGCGCTCGCTGCGCCGGGAAAACATCTTTTCCAGGGTCACGCCCGGGATGATGCCGGAATAAGCCTCCCGCCAAGCCGTGTCGAACACCTTCGACAGGGAAGCCGCATCATCGGGCTTCGCATGACGGATACTGACGAGAAGGTCGCTCATGGCTTTGGCAAAACGGGTAAGAGAGGCAACAAAATCAGTCTCATGCCGGGACGGTTAACGGGGGCTTAACAGTCCGGAAGCCGGCTTAAGGAAAGCGCAGCATTTTAGATCAAGTCAGGTCCTTCGCGCACGGGTCGAAACGCCGCAAGGAAGTCTCCAAGGGAATTGCTGTCTCCACTAGGAAACTATGCCGGTTCGATGAGCCTACAATGCCGCATGAAGGAGCCATTATACCGTATCGACACAATACATCATTGTGTTACACAGTGCCGGAACATCTAAATGATTGCATCAGGCTGCGTCCCTCGCGGAGCAGGACATCAGCAGGGCACGGTTGGTGGTCGAGAACTTCTTTCACGCGTCGATCATTCTGAACATCCATCGCGAAGTCGTGTACCTGAGGCGAACGCTCCTGTCGCTCGACGAGGCCGTGCGATTTGCGCAGGCGAAGGGTCTGAGGCTTGAGCTGGTGGCCGTGCTCGACCAGTCCGACGACGCCACACGTCACGTTCTCTCATCCTTCGATCTCGGCAGCTATTCCGGCGTGCAGTTCATCGACGTCGACCACGGTTCGCTCGGCCTCTCCCGCAATGCCGGCATCGAGCAGGCTCGCGGTGAATACATCTTCACCGCAGACGCCGACGATCTCGTCTCATACAATTACTTCCATGATATCTATGCAACGGCTCGAAGACTCGGCCCAAAGGCGCTCTACTTTCCGGAGTATGTGCTGATCTTTGGGGAAAGCGCATTTATTTCTCGCTATTTCGGCCTCGACCGCGTCGGCCCGATGACGTTCGTCGATCGGCAACCCTACATCTCTCGCGTCTGCTCCCACCGGAGTGCCTTCCGCAGCATACCATACAAGGATGTTCGGCTCTCACGAGGCTATGCCTATGAAGACTGGCACTTCAATGCCGAGGCTGTTGCTGCCGGTCTGAACATACATACAGTCGATGACACCATACTGTTCTACCGCCAGAGACCCGGAAGTCTTCTTAAATCGGCCGATGCTCTCTCAATCCGTCAAATCCCGCCTACGCGGCTGTTCGAGCCTCTGACCTATCTGGAGGTTTCAGGGCGCTTTCACGCGCGCTACTTCGCAAAAGATGCTGCACTCAACGAGGTTGTCACAACGCAGCCGAACCTTCTGGATGTCGATCGCATTCAGGACAAGTTTCGATTC
Organism: Microvirga arabica; assembly: GCF_016811235.1. Taxonomy (GTDB): domain Bacteria; phylum Pseudomonadota; class Alphaproteobacteria; order Rhizobiales; family Beijerinckiaceae; genus Microvirga; species Microvirga arabica. The sequence goes on along the minus strand of NZ_JAFBID010000087.1, from coordinate 9,808 downwards.
GCGAATGCCATAGAGCCGGCCATTTCCCTTGAGAAGTACCGAAGCGTTCCGGTGATGGGAAACGACGTGGGGACCGCTCCACTTGGCACCGCCTATTACACCTTATGTGACATCATCAGAGGCATATCTTTCAGCGACATCTTCATCGTTCCATTCTTTTCGCGAGAGGGTGGAGTGAGATATATTCTGTCATTGATGGAGTCGCTGTACCGGCTCGATCCGCTCAAGGAATTCCTCGTCATCCTCGGTGAAGACCTTAAGGGAGTGCAGTGGCTGGAGTGTCTTCCACCCAATGCCGTCATCGTCGATATGGCCCTGCATTGTCCCTCCCTTTCGATCGATCAACGGTGCGTGCTTGCTTTGAAGATCATCGAAACATCCGGCGTCGATACGCGCATTCACGTGCGACAGTCCGCTTTTGCAGATCGACTGCTGTCGCTGTACGGCACCGTCCTGCAGGAGCGGGAGTGCATCTACTACCGCTTCGCCGATGTCGAGCGCGTGGAAAGCGGCCATGCAACGGTCGTCGCCTCTCAAATCGGGCTTATCGCCAACAGCATCGATTATCTTTCGAAAATCATCTGTGACAGCCATACGACGATCAGGAAGGATCATCACCGGCTTGGCATACAAAACCACAAATGGCAGTGCCTTCCTGCACCAGTTGAGATACCGGCCTTTTTACCCGCGCGAGACGTCGATTCGGATCGGCGCATACTCTGGGCCTCCCGTCTCGACCTTGGGAAAAGGCCGTCGATCGTTCCCCTGATCGCCTCCGGCCTTGCCAGCCTTATTCCCGATGTCAGCATCGACATGTTCGGTGGATCTGTCTTCAACGAATTTGACCGCGCCCGCTTGAAGGGATCGCCGAACCTTCGCTACCATGGTCTTTACGAAGACTTCGATTCACTGCCGCTCTCGAAGTATTCGATCTTCCTCTACACGAGCCTGCATGACGGGATACCGGATGCAATTCTTGAGGCCATGAGCTACGGCCTTGCTGTCGTGGCGCCCGATGTCGGTGGAGTATCAGAGATCATCACCGACGGTGAAACAGGAATCCTGCTGCCATCTCTGCCTGATGATCATGACATGGCCGTGTCCTACGTTCAGGCGCTGATGAGGCTCGCAGATGATCCTGATACGATCGCGAGACTTGGATCAAGAGCCAGAACATTCGTCAGAGAGCATCATTCTCCGGAAGCGCACACAAAGCGCTTGGCAGAGCTTTTCCAATTTGAGCAAAGGCATTTCCAGTATGCATAAGAGCTCCGATGTTCCGCGAATACAGCCGGAGAATCCTGAAGTCGAATACTACAAGACGCGCGCGCAACTTGCAGAGGATCGAGCTCGGGAGATCAGGCGGATTGCAGCTCTCGAACGGGCCGCCTTTGAGAAGCGTCTTCTGCAGCAAGAGCCAACGATAAAGGCATACGCAGAAGAGCAGGAGCGCCTGAAGGTGGATCAAGACCGTCTGATGGTAAGTCTCGAGCGCGTCAAAGCCTCATCACAACATTTGAAGGACGATTCACAACGGCTCAAGGCAGAGCTGGCTTCGACCAGAGCGCAGCTCAAAGCGCTACAGAAAGCACAGAAGGCGCTTGCTGCGTCACGCGCACATCGTCTGGCGGATGCTTATGTGCGACTCGCAACCAGCCACTCCCTGTTCGCCAGGATCCTTCGGCTTTTCCGGCAGGCTGCTCGTGCTCTTAAGCAGATCAAACGCGGGTTGAGTGGCAAACGATAGAGATCAGGTTGAAGTCGCCACTAAGGCCAATCTACTTATGAAGACTTCTTCGTCAGTTGGGGCAATAAAAGGGGCGCTCCATTCCTGAAGCGCCCTCTTGCCTTTGGGACCTGCTCCTCATTCGAAGAGCGGGCGTTTCGTTGTCCTACCTTACGCAGCGAGCTGGCGCAGCACGTAGTGCAGGATGCCGCCGTTGCGGAAGTACTCGACCTCCTCCAGTGTATCGATGCGGCAATGCACGGGGACGCGCTTCACCGAGCCGTCGGCGGAGGTGACTTCCATCTCCATGCGCATGCGCGGCTTCAGGTCGCCGGCGAGGCCCTTGATGGTGATGGTCTCGTCGCCTTTCAGGCCGAGCGTCTCCCAGGACGTTCCCTGCTCGAACACGAAGGGGGCCACGCCCATGCCGACCAGGTTCGAGCGGTGGATGCGCTCGAAGCTCTCGGCGATCACGGCGCGCACGCCGAGCAGGTTCGTGCCCTTGGCCGCCCAGTCGCGGGACGAGCCGGTGCCGTATTCCTTGCCGGCGAGAACCACAAGTGGAACGCCCTCGTCCTTGTAGCGCATGGCGGCGTCGTAGATAAACATCCGCTCGCCCGACGGGTGATGGATGGTGTAGCCGCCCTCGACCACATGGCCGCTCTCGTCCTTCACCATCTGGTTCTTGATGCGGATGTTGGCGAAGGTGCCGCGCATCATGACCTCGTGGTTGCCGCGACGGGTGCCGTACTGGTTGAAGTCGGCCACCCGCACCTGGTGCGACTGCAGGTACTCGCCGGCCGGTGACGCGGCGCGGATGTTGCCTGCGGGCGAGATGTGGTCGGTGGTGATCGAGTCCTGGAAGAGGCCGAGGATGCGCGCGTTCAGGATGTCCGTGACGGGCTTCGGCTCCTTGGTCATGCCCTCGAAGTAAGGCGGGTTCTGCACGTAAGTTGAACCCATGTCCCACTCATAGGTGAGGCCCGGCTCGAAGGTGACCTTCTTCCAGTTCTCGTCGCCCGAGAACACATCCGAGTAGCGGCTCTTGAACAGCTCGCTGGTGATCGTGCGGTCGATGAAGTCCTGCACCTCGGCCGAGGACGGCCAGATGTCCTTCAGGTACACCGGCTGCCCGTCCGAGCCCGTGCCGAGCGGATCCTTGGCGAGGTCCACCAGCATGGAGCCGGCGAGCGCATAGGCCACGACCAGCGGAGGCGAGGCGAGGTAGTTGGCGCGCACGTCCGGGTTCACGCGGCCCTCGAAGTTGCGGTTGCCCGACAGCACCGACACGGCTACGAGGTCGTTGTCGTTGATCGCCTTCGACACGTTCTCCGGCAGCGGGCCGGAATTGCCGATGCAGGTGGTGCAGCCGAAGCCGACGATGTTGAAGCCGAGCGCATCGAGATCGCCCTGGAGACCGGCCTTCTTGAAGTACTCCTCGACGATCTGCGATCCGGGCGCCAGCGAGGTCTTCACCCACGGCTTGGAGGTGAGGCCCTTCTTGACCGCGTTGCGGGCGAGCAGGCCTGCGCCGATCATCACGCTCGGGTTCGAGGTGTTGGTGCAGGAGGTGATCGCCGCGATCACCACGTCGCCGTGGCCGAGATCGTAATTGGCGTCGTCCACCTTCACGCGCTTGCCGATCTCACCGGCCTTGCGGAACTCCTTCTCCATGGCGCCGAGGAACTCGGTCTTGGAGGTGTCCAGCGTCACGCGGTCTTGCGGGCGCTTGGGGCCGGCGAGCGAGGGAACCACGTCGCCGAGGTCGAGCTCGAGGGTGTCGGTGAAGACCGGGTCCGGAGTCTCAGGGGTGAGCCACATCCCTTGCGCCTTGGCATAGGCCTCGACAAGGGCGACGCGCTCGTCGGTGCGGCTGGTGGTGCGCAGGTAATCGATGGTCTTCACGTCAATCGGGAAGAACCCGCAGGTGGCGCCGTATTCGGGGGCCATGTTGCCGATGGTGGAGCGGTCGGCCACCGACATGTCGGTGAGGCCGGGGCCGTAGAACTCCACGAACTTGCCCACCACGCCCTTCTTGCGCAGCATCTGGGTGACGGTGAGCACGAGGTCGGTGGCGGTCACGCCCTCACGGAGCTTGCCGGTGAGCTTGAACCCGATGACTTCCGGAATGAGCATGGAGACCGGCTGGCCGAGCATGGCGGCCTCCGCCTCGATGCCGCCCACGCCCCAGCCGAGAACGGCAAGGCCGTTGACCATGGTGGTGTGCGAATCGGTGCCCACCAGGGTGTCCGGATAGGCCACTTCCTCGCCCGTGGCCGTATCCTTGCGGGTCCAGACGGTCTGGGACAGGAATTCCAGGTTGACCTGGTGGCAGATGCCGGTGCCCGGGGGCACGACGGAGAAGTTCTCGAAGGCGGTCTGGCCCCACTTGAGGAAGCGGTAGCGCTCGCCGTTGCGCTCGTATTCCAGCTCCACGTTGCGGTCGAAGGCTTTCGGCGTCCCGAACTCGTCCACGATCACCGAGTGGTCGATGACGAGGTCGACGGGCACCAGCGGGTTGATCTTGCGCGGGTCGCCGCCGAGGTTCTTCATGGCGTCGCGCATGGCGGCGAGATCCACCACGGCCGGCACGCCGGTGAAGTCCTGCATCAGGACGCGGGCGGGGCGATAGGCGATTTCCTTCTCGGCCTTGCCCTTGTTGTCGAGCCAGGCGGCCACGGCCTCGATATCGGCCTTGGTGACCGTGCGGCCGTCCTCGTAGCGGAGCAGGTTCTCGAGCAGCACCTTCATGGAGAAGGGCAGCTTCGAGGCGCCTTTGAGGCCGTTCTTCTCGGCCTCGACGAGGGAGTAATAGGTGTAGGACTTGTCACCGACCTGGAGGGTCTGGCGGGCATTGAAGCTGTTGTTGAGCGTCACGGCGAATCCTCGCGTGCATTTGGGTTACGAACATGTGTTCGGCCGAAAGCGCGATAAGCGCGCGCCGCTCCGGGGGTGCCCGGACAGGGGAGTAAGCGCGCGAGGCGGATTGGACGCCTTGGCGCGCGGCGCAGCCACGGGTGCTATAGATCATTTCCAACCATCCCGCTACACGGTTTAGAACGGTTCTGGGGTGCAATGAGGGCAGGGGTGCAGGGGTTTGCGTCTGAGCGTTAACAATTTGGCCTGCGAGCGGGGCGAGCGGCGCATCTTCCAGGGCGTCTCCTTCACGCTCCTCCCCGGCGAGGCCCTGGTGATCACCGGCCGCAACGGGGCGGGCAAGTCCTCCCTCCTCGACATCCTGGCCGGGCGCCTGCACCCGGCGAGTGGAGCGATTCTGCTGGACGATGCCGACGAGCGGACTTTGCCTGAGTGCCTGCACTATGTGGGCCATCGCGACGCCCTCAAGGCCGCGCTGACGGCGGAGGAGAACCTCGCCTTCGCCCGAGACTTTCTGGGCAACCCTGCCCTGAAACCCCGCGAGGCGCTTGATGCGGTGGGGCTCGCCCATGCGGCCCGCCTGCCGGTGGCCTATCTCTCGGCGGGCCAGCGCCGCCGGGTGGCGCTGGCCCGGCTCTTGGTGGCGCACCGGCCCCTCTGGCTCCTCGACGAGCCGACCTCGGCCCTCGACACCACCTCCCAGGAGATTCTGCGCCTGATTCTCGAAAGCCACCGAGAAGGCGGAGGGATGGTCGCCGCCTCGACCCATTCGCCGCTGTTTCTCAAGGATGCCAAGGAGATCCGGATCGAGCGCAATCCTCTCCCTCCCTCCTCTGCGGGGGAGGGTGGCGAACGGAGTGGGCCGGGAGAGGGGCCGTCATTGATCGAACTCGGCCCCTCTCACGACCCTCGCTCACGCCAGGGCCACCCTCTCCCGCAGAGGGGAGAGGGGAAAGCGGGAGAGGGGTAATGTTGCGTTCCTTCAACGCCCTCCTGGTCCGCGACCTGAAGCTCGCCGCCCGTGTGGGCGGCTCCGGCGTCATGGGGCTCATCTTCTTCCTGATGATCGTGACGCTCATCCCCTTCGCGCTCGGTCCCGACCTGAATCTCCTCTCGCGCATCGGCCCGGCGATCCTCTGGATCGCGGCCCTGCTCGCCACGCTGATCGGCCTCGACCGGCTGTTCCAGGCCGATCAGGAGGACGGATCGCTCGATCTGCTGCGCCTGTCGCATGCGCCGCTGGAGATCGTGGTGCTCGCCAAGGTCATCGCCTATTGGCTTGTGACGGGCCTGCCGCTCGCCCTCGCGGCGCCGTTCCTCGGCTTCCTCGTGGCGCTCTCGCCCGAGGCCATGCTCGCCATGGTGGCAACCCTGATGGTGGGCACGCCTGCGCTCACCTTCATCGGGGCGGTTGGGGCGGCGCTGACCTCATCGCTGCGGCGCGGCGGACTGATCCTGGCGATCCTGGTGCTGCCCTTCATGATCCCGACCCTGATCTTCGGCGTCTCGGCTGCCAACGCGGCCGTGGGCGGGACGATTCCCTTCATGACGCCGTTCCTCGTGCTCATGGCGCTGTCGCTGATCGCGGCGGTGGTCGGCACGGTGGGCGCGGCGGCCGCACTCAGGTCGGGGGAGTAGCGCGTCCTTCGCCTCAGGCGGCCTCCGAGTCCTTGCCCGCTGACAGCATGAACGCGGCTTCAAATCCCTCTACGCCCTCGCAGGTGAAGGCGAGCACGCGGCCGACGTCGCGCCGGACCCAACCCGTCTCGATCATACGGGACAGGAGGGCGGCGCCGAGCCCGCCGCCGAGATGGCTGTGGCGCTCGCTCCAGTCCAGGCAGGCGCGGCAGACAGGGCGGCGGCCTTTCTCCAGCTGAGCAAGATCAATGCCGAAATCGGCGAAGAAGGCGCGGCCCTTCTCTGTCAGGATCATGTCCTTCTCGCCCTTGATGAGGCCCTGCCGCTGCGCGCCTTTGAGCAGCGCGACACCCCGCTCGCCGGCGAGATGGTCGTAGCAGATACGGGCGGATCTGAGCGCCGCATCCTTCGGGCCGGTGCGCACCCGAGTGGCGCCGGTGCGCTGGGCGAGCCCCATCAGGGCCTCCAACACCTGAGCCACGTCGGGTCCCGAGAGCCGGAAATAGCGGTGCCGTCCCTGTTTCTCGGCCGTGAGCAGATTCGCGGCATCGAGCTTGGCCAGATGCCCGCTCGCCGTCTGGAGCGTGACGCCCGCAGCCTCGGCGAGCTCGCTCACGGTGAGCGCCCGCCCGTCCATGAGGGCGGTGAGGATGTTGGCGCGGGCCGGATCGCCTAAGAGCGCGGCCACGGATGCGATGACGGGACCTTCCTTCATACTTCGATCATAGCCGAAGCATCGGCGTCGATCAATCGGTTAAGACCGAACCGTCTTCGACAACAGGATGCTTAACCCATGATCACCTGCTTCATCCGCTACGAGATCGACCCGTTCAAAGTGGAGGCCTTCAACGAGTATGCCCGCACCTGGGGCCAGGCGATTCCCCGCTGCGGCGCCGATCTGATCGGCTATTATGCCCCGCACGAGGGCTCCAGCACATTGGCTTACGGCGTGTACAACATCAAAAACCTCTCCGAGTACGAGGCCTATCGCGAGCGCCTGCGCAATGACCCGCAGGGCCGCGCCAATTACGAGTTCGCCAAGTGGGAGCAGTTCATCCGCCGCGAGGACAGGATCTTCCTGCGCCTTGCATCAGTGCCCCATGCGGAGTTGATCAAGCCATGATCGCGGTGATCTTCGAGGTCTGGCCGGACGGGGAGGACGGCAAGCGGGATTATCTCGGCCTCGCGGCGGCGCTCCGCTCCGACCTCATGGCGATGGACGGCTTCATCTCCGTCGAGCGTTTCCAGAGCCTCTCCGAGCCCGGAAAGCTTTTGTCGTTGTCGTTCTGGCGCGATGAGGAGGCGGTGCGGGCCTGGCGCAACCTGCCCTCCCACCGCACCACGCAAGGGGCAGGCCGTGACGGCGTGTTTCGCGATTATCGGCTCAGGGTCGCGAGCGTGATCCGCGACTACGGGTTGACCGAGCGCGAGGAGGCGCCAGCGGACAGCCGCACGGCGCACGAGGGCATCACGGTCGAAGATTGATGCCGAAGGCCTGCTCGATGGCGGGTTTGCCGTCCCGCTCGACCCGGTAGATCGCCCGGTAAAGGCCGGGGCGGAAGCCGCCCTCTGGCTGTTTGACGCCGGAAAAGGCCATCCACTGCGCCTTGGCGCGGTCGAGCGGCGGCGCCTTGTTCTGGGCGAGCGGCTTGCCGTCGGGATCGAACAGGGTCAGCGTCTGCACGTCGCCGCCTTTGAGGCCGATGGCGCGCACGAAGGCCACGAGGGCAGGAGACTTCGTGGTTGGCGTCTCCCGCTCGGCCGCGCCCGACTCGATGGCCTCCATGGTCACGGGACCACTCGCAAAACCCTTGTTGAGCACGGCGCCCGCCTGATAGGCGAGCGTCCGCTGCAATGACGCCTCCCACAGGGACTTGCCGCCGCCGCAGGATTTTTCAGGCGCCCCATAGGCGAAGGGATCGACGGGCTTGCCGTCCTTGATAACGGTGAAGTGCAGATGGGGATATTCAGTCAGTCCCGACAATCCGATCTGGCCGATCTTCTCGCCGGCCTTCACCTCGCGGCCGGACCGGACGGCGACGCTGCCCTTCGCCATATGACAATAGGCGGTGCGCCAGCCCTGGCCGTGATCGATCACCACGGCATTGCCGCAGCCGATCTGGCTGATCTTTTCGCGCGTCTGTTCGGTGACGGCAATGTCGGGAACGCCCTCGCGGGTGCTCGCGACTTTGCCATCGGCTGCGGCAACCACATCCACGCCAGCCTGCTGCGCCACCATGTTCGGAATGCGGATGTCGGTGCCGTCGTGATCCTCGTAGGTCAGGGTGCCGCATTGGTGATCGCTCACCGCCGGGGAGGGGTCACGGTCCAGATAGTTTTGGATGAAGCAGGACCGCCCGATCTCGCAGGCGACCGGCAGGCGCAAGGTGATGTCCTGCGCCCAGGCCGGAAGCGCGAGCAGGGTGAGACCGACAAGGCTGGACAGTCCAAGGCGCATGATCGCTCCGCAACAGAGATGCGAAACTATAGGCCGGTTCGGATGGCGAATGAAAGGCGCGTCAGTCGGCTCCGCTGTCATTCCCGGGAGGACGCGAAGCGGAGAGAAGGGAATCCATAAGGTAGAGGGTGAACATGGATCCCCTTCCCTCGCTGCGCTTGGCCTGAGGATGACACCCTCCTCGTCATGGCCGGACTTGTTCCGGCCACCCACGTCTTTGGAACCACAGCGGCGTCAAGACGTGGATCCCCGGGACTGATCCCCGGATCAAGTCCGGGGACGGGGATGACGCGAGAGGGTATCGGTTCGCTGAAATGATAAGGCCAAGATTCTACGCACATTTCCGGAATGCCCAACGGCATCCGAACCCCTTACAAACCTCATCTCTGGCGAAAACGTTATGCGTCGTGCGGCGATCTCCACGTTGCAGGCACACCTCAAGACCGCTACATCGAGCCCATGATCCGAGAGCTTGCCAATCCGACCCGCTTCATGAGCCTCAGCGGCACGCTGCTGCCGTGGGTGGGGGGCTTGGCTGCGCTTCTTACGGCGATCGGGCTCTACATGGTCTGGTTCACGGCGCCCGCCGATTACCAGCAGGGCGAGACGGTCAAGATCATGTACCTTCATGTGCCGGCGGCCTGGCTGTCCCTGTTCTTCTACATGATCATGGCAACCTCGGCGCTCGGCACCCTGGTTTGGCGCCACCCTCTCGCGGACGTGTCGCAGAAGGCCGCTGCCCCCATCGGCGCGGCGTTTACACTCATCTGCCTCGTCACCGGCTCGCTCTGGGGCAAGCCCATGTGGGGCACCTACTGGCAGTGGGACGCGCGGCTCACCTCCATGCTGGTGATGCTGCTGATCTATCTCGGGATCCTCGCCCTCTGGCGCGCCATCGAGGAGCCGAACCGCGCCGCTCGCGCCGTGTCGATCCTCACGCTTGTGGGCGCGGTGAACGTGCCGATCGTCAAATTCTCCGTCGATTGGTGGAACACCCTGCACCAGCCGGCCTCCGTGTTCCGCATCGACGGCCCGACGATCCATTCCTCCATGCTCGTGCCGCTCCTGATCATGGCCGTGGCCTTCTCGCTTCTGGGCATTGCGCTGCA
>NZ_JAFBID010000086.1 GCF_016811235.1 Microvirga arabica | reverse complement strand
AGCGGTGGGCCTCGCTTGCGTACGTCATGGCGCGACACCTCCGTGTCTAAGACAACGCACAAGGCCCGGCTGTAGTATTAATGCGCCTCGTCCCAGTTCTGCGCAGCGCGCGCGTCCACCGCCAGCGGCACCTTCAGCGACACGGCCGGGAAGGGGGCTTCCGTCATGACGCGGGAGATCACCGGCAGGCTGGCCTCGACCTCGTCGTCCGGTACCTCGAACACCAGTTCGTCGTGCACCTGCAGCAGCATGCGGGCGGAGAGGCGCTCGGCCTTGAGCGCATCCTCCATGCGGATCATGGCGCGACGGATGATGTCGGCGGCGGTGCCCTGGATCGGTGCGTTGATCGCCTGGCGCTCCACGCCCGCGCGCTCGGACGGGTTGCCGGACCGGATCTGCGGGTAGTGGCAGATGCGCCCGAACAGCGTGGTCACGTAGGTCTTCTCGCGCACGAATTTCTTCGTCTCGTCGATATAGGTGCGGATGCCCGGGAAGCGCTCGAAATACTGCTTGATGAAGGCGGAGGCTTCCTGGTTGCCGATGCCGAGGCGCACGGCGAGACCGAAGGCCGAGATGCCGTAGATGATGCCGAAATTGATGGTCTTGGCCTGACGGCGCAGGTCGCTCGTCATCTGATCAAGCGGAACGCCGAACATGGCGGACGCGGTAGCCGCGTGAATGTCGACGCCGTTGGCGAACGCTTCCTGCAATTGCGGAATGTCGGCGATGTGGGCCAGCAGCCGCAGCTCGATCTGGCTGTAATCCGCCGAGATGATCTTGTGGCCTTCCTGCGCCACGAAAGCCTTGCGGATCTTGCGGCCGGCTTCCGTGCGGATCGGGATGTTCTGCAGGTTAGGATCGGACGACGACAAACGTCCCGTGGTGGTGGAGGCCAGCGAGAACGAGGTGTGCACCCGCTTGGTCTCAGGATGCATGTGCTCCTGCAGGGTATCCGTATAGGTCGACTTCAGCTTCGAGAGCTGGCGCCATTCGAGGATCTTGGCGGGCAGCTCGTGGCCGGCCTGCGCCAGCTCGTCGAGGAGCGTCGCGGGTGTCGCCCATTGGCCGGACGGCGTCTTCTTCGCGCCGGGCAGGCCCATGCGGCCGAACAGGATGTCGCCGATCTGCTTCGGGGAGCCGAGCGAGAATTTCTCGCCCGCCATCTCGTGGATCTCGTCCTCGAGGCGCGCGAGAGACTGCGAGAAATCGCCGGAGAGACGGCTCAGGATCTGCCGGTCGACCATGATGCCGCGCATCTCCATGCGCGCGAGCACATCGACCATCGGGCGCTCCAGCGTCTCGTAGACGGTGGCGCGGCGCTCAGCGACGAGGCGGGGTTTCAGCACCTGCCAGAGGCGCAAGGTCACGTCCGCATCCTCGGCCGCGTAAGCTGTGGCCTTTGAAATCTCCACCTTGTCGAAGGTCACCTTGTTCCGGCCCGTGCCGGCCACATCCGAGAAGGTGATCGGCGAGTGGCCGAGATGCCGGCGCGAGAGCTCGTCCATGCCGTGCGAGCCCTTGCCCGCATCGAGCACATAGGAGATCAGCATCGTGTCGTCGTACGGCTGCACCTCGATCCCATGGCGCTTGAACACGATCCAGTCGTATTTCATGTTCTGGCCGATCTTGAGGACGGATGAATCCTCCAGCATCGGGCGGATCACGTCGAGCGCATCGGTGACAGGGATCTGCCCCTTCACGAGCCCGCCGCCGAAGAGATCGGACTCGTCCCGGTGCTGCAGCGGCACATAGCAGGCCTTGCCCGGTGCCAGCGCCAGCGAGAAGCCGACGATGTCTGCCCGATTGGCATCGAGATCGCTCGTTTCGGTATCCACCGCCACATGACCCTGCTCGCGAGCGAGCGCCACCCATTCCTTCAGGCGCTCCAGGCCCGTGACGGTCTCGTAAGCCGTCACGTCGATGGGCACCGAGGAGGCTTCCGTCGCGCGTTTTCCCGCGAGCTGCGAGGGCGTGCCGAGGCCCTCGACGGGTTTGCGCAGGGTTGCGGTCTCCGGCAGATCGAGCCCCGCGAAGGGATCGACCTCGCCCGAGGCCGGGCCGGCCTTCTCGAAGAACGGCACGGCATCGTCGGTGGGCGCCGTCACGCCGGTGCCGTTGCCGGTCCAGCGGATCGCCTCGCCGCCCGGCATGAGGCGCGGGTCGGGCGGGATCGCCGAGGGGTCGGCCTCGTAGAGCTCCGCCACGCGCCGCGTGATCGTGTTGAACTCCATGGCCTTGAGGAAGCCCACCAGCGTCTTCGGATCGGGATCCGGCACACGCAAATCATCGAGCGGCACTGGTACAGGGGCTTCGCAATCGAGGGTCACGAGCTTCTTCGACAGGCGCGCGATCTCCGCGTTGGCGATCAGGCTCTCGCGCCGCTTGGGCTGCTTGATCTCGGGCGCGCGCTCCAGGAGCGTTTCGAGATCGCCGTATTCCTTGATGAGCTGGGCCGCGGTCTTGAGGCCGATGCCCGGCACGCCCGGCACGTTGTCCGAGCTGTCGCCCATGAGCGCCAGCACGTCGCCGATCTTTTCCGGCGGGATGCCCTCCCATTTCTCGGTGACAGCGGCTTCATCTAGGTTTCGCTCGGGCCGGTAGCCCGGCTTACCCTTGGAGCCCGACTCGAAATCGTAGAAGCAGACGTTGGGCCCCACGAGCTGCATCAGGTCCTTGTCGGACGAGATGATGAGCACGTCCGCCCCGCGCGCCTTCGCCTGCTGGGTATAGGTGGCGATGAGATCGTCCGCCTCGTAGCGCTGCAGCTCCACGGGCTCGAGCCCGAAGGCGCGGATCGCCTCGCGCATGATCGGCATCTGGACCTTCAGGTCGTCGGGCGCGTCCGGCCGGTGACCCTTGTAATCCTCGTAGAGCTCCTTGCGGAACGAACCCTCGGACTTGTCGAGCACGATGGCCAGATGCGTGGGCTTCAGCCCCGCCGCCCCGTCGCGCATGAACTGCAGGAGCTTGGACACGAAAAGCCGCACGGCCCCCGTAGGCATCCCGTCCGAGGAGCGGGAATTGTACTTCTGGTCCTGGTTCATGGACTGGAAATAGGCCCGGAAGATGAAGGACGAACCGTCGACGAGAAACACATGATCGCCGGCTTGGACAGGACGGGAGGAGGGCATCGGGTCTCGGGGGCTTTGGGGGCTGCTCTACAGGGGAAGAGATAGCGGCTCCGGGAGCGGATGGCTATGGGGAGGCGCTTGGAAGCCGGACCCGTTGTCTAACCCTCAAGGCTCCTGCTTTGGGATCATTGGAGCCTGCGACCTCATAGCCGCATCTGGGGAGATCAACCAGACAAAGGGGGACGACCTTGCGGGCTTCTGTCTTCCCAAGCCAACATAAACTATTGATGTCAAAAGAAGATGGTTTCCCTAGAGGTGTTTCGTGTGGTGGCAAGATGACAAAGATCATCCTGTGCGGAAACGCACCTTAGCGGTTTCATGTAAGCATATATCCTTGCTATTAACCTTTTGCTCCCCTAATCCAGGTCTGAAACCGTGATTCTATAACAGAACCGGTGCTGGATTATCGATAGTGAGGAACGGCCATGGCGATTGAGAAATGGGGTAACTGGGATCTGAATAAGACCTTGATCACGGCTGGCAGCGCTGACCAGCCTGTAATGGCCGCGCTTCCCAATGGCGGCTATGTTGTGGTCTGGCGTCAGGCTGAAAAAATCCATCTCCAAGTCTTCGACGCAGCCGGGAACCCCAAGCCCAAGCAAACGGTGGCCAGCACCGATCTTTCACAGTTAGAGCCCGATGTCGCAGTTCTGGATGATGGCAGCATCGTCGTCGCGTGGAGCAGTGCAGATCTAGCTATTCATGCTCAGAAGTTCGAGATTGACGGTACGTCAGATGGCATAGCTACAGTCATTGCACCTGCCCCAACTACAAACGGCATCAAGAAGATGTTCCCTGCTGTAGCCGCATATGGTGATTCCTGGGCGGCCGCTTGGCAGGAAAGCAATTCGACGACCTCAACCAACACGATCAAGTTTGAGCGTCAGAACAGTGACAGCTCGAAGAGCCAAGTCACTGTTGCGACGAATTCGAGCGCAGCGAATCCGGAAGTGACGGAACTCGCTGATGGCCGACATGTTGTGACATGGGTGCAGAATGGCGGCAGCGGCGCTGAGGTTCATGCTGCGATCGTCAATGCGAATGGCTCGGTGACGCAAATCGGCAAAGTCGCGGATGGCCAGAGCGCCAGCGTGACTGGACTGACCAATGGAACCTTTGTCTTCGGCATTCAGGGAACGGGAACCACAAACGGCGGTACCTACACAACCAAGGTGTATGGTTTCAATAGCAGCGGCGGTGTCATTGTTCTTGATCAGGACACGCTGAGCTCAGCCGGCGCGACATATCCCATGTCGATAGTCGCGCTCACCAAAGGCGGCTTCCTGGGCGGTTATGCCGTCGTTTACTCCACGCCAATCAGAGACAACGGCGGCAATCCTATCGACAATGGCGACATCTTCATCAGACTTGTGAAAGCTGATGGGACCACAAGCGAGCCGTTCAAGATCAATGCTGGTCCTGGAGATCAGAGGATTCCTTCGATTGCGGAACTGCCGGATGGTCGCATATCCATTGCTTGGCATGATCCCTCCTCAAGCGGCATTCGTCATCAGATCATCGATGCGCGCGAGATCCCGGTCACTGTGCACGGCACCTCGCTGCACGACGACTACTACATCGGCTCAAAGCACAGCGGGGACATGCTGTACGGCCGTGAGGGCAACGACACTCTCGATGGTGGAGCCGGAAACGACCAGCTCTTCGGCGGTGACGGCAGAGATGTGCTGATCGGCGGTGACGGCAATGATGCTCTCTACGGTGGCGGCGGGCAGGACAACTTCCAAGGCGGCGCTGGCAAGGATACGGTCAGCTACAAGGAGGCTGTTGCTAGGGATGTAAATGGCAAAGATCTCGGCGTCGAGGTTTACCTCCTCAACACAGACGGCTTAAGCAATGCGGGCGAGGCCCATGGCGATATCTTCAATAGCATCGAGGTGATCGGCGGTTCGCTTTTCGCCGACGTGCTCGCAGGTGATGGCGGCAACAACGAGTTCTGGGCTGACACGGGTGACGACCTCCTCAAAGGCTTGGGTGGAGCCGATACCCTTAAGGGCAGCCTCGGCGGTGACACCTTCCATGGCGGTGCGGGTGCCGACCGTATGCAGGGCGATGAGTTAGGTCTGGATGGAAAATACGTCGACGACGGAGAGGTCGACATTCTCACCTACGTGGAATCCACCGATGCCGTTACGGTCGATCTTGAAGCTCGAGGCGGCACCAGAGGCGAGGCGCAGGGCGACAGCTTCATCGGGATGGACGAACTTTACGGATCGTCGAATGGCGACATCCTTTCTGGACGGAACACCGATGGTGATTCAGGCGAGTCGATGGATGACACCATCTGGGGCGGCCGCGGCAACGATGTGATCGTAGGCCGCGCAGGCAATGACAGATTGGACGGAGGTCACGACAACGACACGCTTGAAGGCGGCGACGGCGCCGACAGCCTCTATGGATTTCTAGGGGACGATGTCCTGGTGGGCGGCGCAGGCGTAGACCTCCTGGATGGTGGCGAAGGTAACGACACCGTTTCCTATGCCAACAATGTCAGCAAGGTCATTGTCCAACTGTTCGATGCGTCAATCCAAGTTGGACGGGCTACAGAAGAGGGGCAGCCGCCTGAAACCCTCAGATCAATCGAGCATGCGATCGGCGGCAGCAACAACGATACACTGACCGGTTCCGACACAGGCAACAATCTGCGTGGCGAGGCAGGGAATGACAGCCTTGAAGGTGGCAAGGGCAACGACACGCTCGAAGGGGGCTTAGGCAGCGACACGCTTCGCGGTGGTGATGACTTCGATTATGCGAGCTATGAGCGGTCTACCAGTGGCGTGACGGTATCCCTGCTCGGTGGCGGCACCGGCGCTGCCGCCGGAGATACCTTCGAGCTCATCGAAGGTTTGATCGGCTCGGGCGCCGGCGACGTGATGACTGGCAATGGTGTCGCTAATCATCTCAGAGGCGAGGGCGGCAACGACGTGCTCAACGGCGGTGACGGTGCGGATACGCTCGCAGGCGGCCTAGGTGATGACACCTATTATGTCGATGCGGGCGACACCATCGTGGAGGCAGCCGGCCAGGGCATCGACACTGTCTACGTCTCCTCCACCTTCACCCTGACCCCCGGCGCTTCCATCGAGAACATCAGGCTCATGGACTCTGCCACGGTCAACCTGATCGGCAACGAGCAGGACAACGTGCTCACCGGCAACGCGGGCGCCAACACCCTCGAGGGCCAAGCCGGCAACGACATGCTCATCGGAGGGGCTGGCGCCGACGTCATGGTAGGTGGTTTGGGCAACGACACCTACTACGTGGACGAGGCCGGCGACGGTGTGGTGGAGCACGCTGGCCAGGGCGTCGACACGGTCTATGTCAACACCGCATCCTATGTGCTGGGCTCTGGTGCCGAGGTGGAGACCCTGGTGGCGGGCGTCGGGGCGGTCAACCTTACGGGCTCAAACTTCGCCAACACGATCAGCGGCAACGCCATGAGCAACAGCCTGTGGGGTCAAGCCGGCCATGACCGGATCACGGCCGGATCGGGCAACGACAAGATCTATGGCGGGGCGGACAACGACTTGCTCTGGGGTGAGATCGGCAACGATCAGCTCAAGGGCGATGCGGGCAATGACAAGGTCTATGGCGGGCTCGGCAACGACAAGCTCTATGGCGGCACGGGCCGGGACGTGTTCGTGTTCGACACGCGCACGAACAAGAGCACGAACGTGGACAAGGTCTACGACTTCAAGTCCAGGGACGACAGCTTCCACCTCGATAATGCGATCTTCACCAAATTGGGCCGCGGCAGCGAGGCGGGGGTGCGGTTCAAGAGCGACATGTTCGTGGAGGGCACCCGCGCCAAGGATCGGGAAGACCGGATCGTCTACGACAAGAAGAGCGGCAATCTCTACTACGATCAGGACGGCACGGGGTCTAAGGCGCAGGTGAAGATCGCCACCATCACGAACAAGACAAAGCTTTATTACCACGACTTCTATGTGATCTGATCGGAAGTCGAAACTTTGACCCGATGCCGCCCGGTGCAAGCCGGGCGGCATTTTTCATGTGAGCCTCACGCCGCCTTCAGCCGCGCCAGATCGAGATCGAGTTCGCGCAGGGCCTGCATCACCACGCCCTCGGTAAGCAGATCCATGGAGGATTCCACCACGTGAATCGTGGCGAGCGCCCGCAGTTCCGGAATCGTCTGGGATTCCAGTGCCGCCTCGAAGGAGGGGCGCAGCAGGTCCATGGCCCGGGTGCCGGGACCGCAGATCACGATGTGGTCGGGCTCCAGCGTCTGGATCAGGATGCCGACAGCATCGCCCAACACCTCGCCGGCGGCATGGAAGAGGTTGAGGAGCGCGGGGTCGCCCGCTCTCGCCTGATCGACGATGGCCCCCATGGCCTCCTCGCCCGGCAGGAGCAACGTCGGGGCAGGGCGGTGGTCGATGAGCTGCGCGTCCCGGTGCAGCGCGTAATCGGCAAGATAAGCCTCGATGCAGCCGCGCCCGCCGCAGCGGCATTGCGGGCCGCTCCGGCGAAGCCTCACATGGCCGAACTCGGACCCACCGAAACGGGCGCCGCGATAAAGCTCGCCCTGGATGAGAAAGCCGAGGCCCACGCCGTCTCCCACCATCAGGCAGGCGGTGCGGCCGGAGCGCAGATCGGCATGGCGCTGCGCGATGGCGAAGGCCATGGCACTGGCGTCGTTCTCCATGAGCACCGGCTTGCCGAGGCGCTGTCCCAACCCTGCGGCCAGCGGCAGGTCGCGGGTGCCGAGCACCGGGCTCCAGGCCACGATCCCGTCGTGGGTGTCCACGTAGCCCTGGCAGGCGAGGCCCACCGCCTTCACGTCCCGCGCGCCGCTCTCCTCGGCAAAGGCCGCAATGGTGCGGGCCAGAACGTCCATCAGCTCCTCAGCCTCAAGGTTGCGCAGGGGGCGCTCCACATGGCGGCTTGCCCGCGTGTGTCCGGCGCTGTCCACGAGCCGCAGCTCGATGCGGTTGAAGCCGGTCCAGACGCCGACGACGGAGCCCAGGGTCTCGGCAAAATAGAGGCGGGTCTTGGGCCTGCCGCGGATCAGGCCTGAACCCTGATCGGCGGAGTCCTCCGCCACCAGTACGCCCTCATCGAGAAGGTTTGCTGCAAGTTCCGAGACACTGGCCGGGCTCATGCCGAGATGCTGGCCGATCTCCACCCGCGCCATAGGGCCTTCCCGGCGCAGGGCATCGAGCAGGCGCCGGCGGGCAGTTTCACGGGGAGAGAGAGGCAACGGGGTCATGAGCGCACTTTATTCACAGCTTGAATAAATCAAAACTGTGAGCTGCACATATCAGACCAAAATATTAGTACACGGGCGCTTGAAGCCCGCGCAGCCTCGTATAATTATTTCCGCGCTCGAACAATAATGCATGGCAGGTTGAGCCACGTTCGTCGGTCCTAGCTAAGCCCGACAGCTGCCATGAGCGCGGCGCTTTCCAAGGAGGGGCCGCCCAGGAGGAACACCGATGCTTTCGAAGAAACACGCTCTCATTTCGCTTGCCGCTCTGGCCCTCTCCGCCGGCGCCGCCTTCGCTCAGGGCAAGGGCCCCGTGGTCGGCGTCAGCTGGTCGAACTTCCAGGAAGAGCGCTGGAAGACCGACGAGGCCGCCATCAAGGCCGCGGTCGAGAAGGCTGGCGGCACCTATGTGTCGGCCGACGCCCAGTCGTCGCCCGCCAAGCAGCTCACCGACATCGAGAGCCTCATCTCCCGCGGCGCCAAGGCGCTGATCGTGCTGGCGCAGGATGCGGACGCCGTCCGTCCCGCGGTCGAGAAGGCCGTGGCCGAAGGCATCGCGGTGGTGGGCTATGACCGCCTCATCGAGATCCCGCAGGCCTTCTATCTCACCTTCGACAACGTTGAAGTCGGCCGTCTCCAGGCTCGCGAGGTTCTGAAGGTGAAGCCCGAGGGCAATTACGCCTTCATCAAGGGCTCGGGCTCGGATCCCAACGCCAACTTCCTGTTCCAGGGCTCCATGGAGGTGCTGAAGGCCGCCATCGATTCCGGCAAGATCAAGAACGTGGGCGAAGCCTATACGGACGGCTGGCTCCCGGCCAACGCGCAGCGGAACATGGAGCAGTTCCTCACCAAGAACAACAACAAGATCGACGCGGTGATCGCCGCCAACGACGGCACCGCCGGCGGTGCTATTGCGGCCCTTGCAGCTCAGGGCCTTGCTGGCACCGTGCCGGTCTCAGGTCAGGACGCCGACAAGGCGGCGCTGAACCGCGTGGCGCTCGGCACCCAGACCGTGACCGTGTTCAAGGATGCCCGTGAACTCGGCCGCAACGCGGCGGAGATCGCCCTGCAGCTGGCCGGTGGCAAGAAACTCACCGAAATTCAGGGCGCCAAGTCCTGGAACCTCGGTCCGAAGAAGCAGAACATGACGGCTCTGTTCCTCACGCCGGTCGCGGTGACGAAGGACAACCTCAACGTCGTCATCGACGCAGGCTGGGCCTCGAAGGACGTGGTGTGCCAGGGCGTGAAGGCCGGCACCGTCAAGGCCTGCAACTGATCGCATCGTCTGACCGACCTCATCCCCGACGGCGACCCGCCGTCGGGGATATCATTCATTTATCGAAGTCCTTCATCCGCCTTTTAAGCGTGACGTCATGACCGCACCCGTTGCCAGCACCGCCCCGCCGCCGAGCGCTGCGTCCGGCTCATTCCTGTCAAAGCTCGAGATCGATGCCCGCATGCTCGGCATGCTGGCGGCGCTCGCCGCGATCTGGATCGGGTTCGATCTTCTCTCGGGCGGCGTCTTCCTCACCCCACGCAATCTCTGGAACCTGTCGGTGCAGACCGCCTCCGTGGCGGTCATGGCTACCGGCATGGTGCTTGTGATCGTCACGCGCAACATCGACCTGTCGGTGGGGGCCATCCTCGGCGTGGTGGGCATGATCATCGGCGTTGCCCAGGTGCAGTGGCTCCCGGCCTATCTGGGACTCGAACACCCTCTCACGGCACCGCTCGCAGTGGTGCTGGCCATGGTGATCGGCGGATCCATCGGTCTCTTCCAGGGCTGGCTCATCGCCTATCTCGGCATTCCCTCCTTCATCGTCACATTGGGTGGCCTGCTGGTGTGGCGCGGCGCGGCCTGGTGGGTCACCACCGGCCAGACCGTTGCGCCCATGGACACGCGCTTCAAGGCCTTCGGCGGCGGCGTCGAAGGGGCGCTTGGCGCCACCACCACCTGGGTCATCGCAGCCATCGCTTGCGGGTTGATCATCATTGCGCTCGGCTTCTCGCGCCGCCGCCGCCTGCGCTTCGGCTTTCCCGTGCGTCCCGGCTGGGCCGATGCGGTGATCGCGGCGCTCGCCTGCGGCATCGTGCTTGCGGCGGCTGCCATCGCCAATGCCTATCCGCTGCCCGCCGGCACCGCGCGCCGCTGGGCGGAGGCCAACGGCCTCACCTGGCCCGAGGGCGGCTTGTTCATCCCGCATGGCGTCGCGCTGCCGGTGCTGATCGCCATCCTGGTCGGACTCGTGATGACCTTCATCGCCACGCGCAGGCGCTTTGGCCGCTACGTCTTCGCGATCGGCGGAAACCCTGAAGCCGCGGAGCTGTCAGGCATCAACACCCGCTGGACGCTCATGAAGGTGTTCGGCCTCATGGGCCTGCTCTGCGGCATCTCCGCCTGCATCTCGACCGCGCGCCTCAATGCAGCGACCAATGCGGCCGGCTCCCTCGACGAGCTCTACGTGATCGCCTCCGCGGTCATCGGCGGCACGTCGCTCGCCGGCGGCGTGGGCACCATCGCGGGCGCGATGCTCGGCGCTCTCGTCATGCAGTCGCTGCAATCGGGCATGGTGCTGCTCGGCGTTGACACGCCGCTGCAGAACATCGTCGTCGGCGCGGTGCTCGTCCTGGCGGTGTGGGTCGACAGCCTCTATCGCCGCCGCATCAAGTAAGGAGCGCGTATCATGCCAACGAATGGAACGACGCCTCTCGTCGAAATGCGCAACATCTCCATCGCCTTCGGCGGCATCAAGGCCGTGGATGGCGTGTCTGTCGATCTTCGCCCCGGCGAGGTGGTGGGCCTGCTCGGCCACAACGGCGCCGGCAAGTCGACGCTCATCAAGATCCTGTCCGGTGCCTACAAGCCGGATGCGGGCGAGATCTATGTGAATGGCGAGCATGCCGATATTGCGACGCCGCGCGATGCCAAGCGCTACGGTATCGAGACAATCTATCAGACCCTCGCGCTCGCCGATAACATCGATGCGGCGGGCAACATCTTTCTAGGCCGCGAGGTGCTCACCCCCTATGGCACCCTCGACGATGCGACCATGGAGGCCGAGACCCGCAAGGTGATGGCGCGGCTCAACCCGCATTTCCGCCGCTTCAAGGAGCCCGTGAAGGCACTTTCCGGCGGGCAGCGGCAATCGGTGGCGATCGCACGCGCCATCTACTTCAACGCCCGCGTGCTCATCATGGACGAGCCGACCGCGGCTCTCGGTCCCGCCGAGACGCAGCAGGTGGCCGATCTCGTGCTGCAGCTGAAGAAGGAAGGCATCGGCATCTTCCTCATCAGCCACGACATCCACGACGTGTTCGGCCTCGCCGATCGGGTGAGCGTGATGAAGAACGGCAAGCTTGTGGGCTCGGCCAGCGTGCAGGACGTGACGCAGGACGAGGTGCTCGGCATGATCATCCTGGGAAAATGCCCGCCCGGCGCAACACCAGGGCCGGGAGCGAGTTGACCGGCTGCGAGCCGCACGGCCCTTAAAACGTTTTATTGACATCGAGAAGAGAGTTTCATGACCCAGACCATTTACGGTTCTCTGAAAGGCAAGTCCGTTCTCATCACCGGCGGGGCAAGCGGCATCGGCGAGAGCATCGCGCGTTCGTTTCATGCTCAGGGGAGCAAGGTGGCCATCCTCGACTACAATGCCGAGGCAGGCCAGACGCTGGCGAAGGAACTCGGCGAGGGCGTGCATTTCGAGCACAGCGATGTGCGCGACATACCCGCCTTCCAGGCTGCGATCCGGCGCGCGAGCGATGCCGTTGGGCCGATAACGATCCTCGTCAACAACGCGGCCCGCGACGATCGCCACACCATCGATCAGGTGACGCCGGAATACTGGCGCGAGCGCTTCGCCACCAATCTTGACCACCAGTTCTTCGCGGCGCAGGCCGTGCTGCCGGACATGGAGAAGGCTGGCGGCGGCTCCATCATCAACATGGGCTCCACGAGCTACATGGTGAGCGACGATTCCTTTGCGGCCTACAAGACCGCGAAGTCCGCAGCCGTCGGGCTCACCCGCGCGTTGGCGCGGGAATTGGGAGATAGGAACATCCGCGTCAACTGCGTGGTGCCGGGCTGGATCATGACCCAGCGCCAGATCGACCTGTGGCTCACGCCGGAGGGCGAGAAGGAACTGCTCAAGCGCCAATGCGTGAAGCGTAAGCTCGTGCCGCAGGACATCGCCAATTTCACGCTGTTCTTAGGCTCCGACGATTCCAGCGCCATGTCGGCGCAGACCTATCTGGTGGATGGCGGCTGGGTTTGATCTCAGACCTAATTGCTTCATCTCGGCCCAGCGGAGCGAGAGCCGGGATCGCTATCAGCATAAAGCTATTTTCATCCAGCGATCCCGGGTTCTGCTGCGCAGCCCCGGGATAACTGTTGAACTTATGCTCTTGAACCAGCCCCGACAGGAGCAGCAGTCATCTCGGCAGCTTCCTCTTTCTCCTCCACCGTCTTCATCGTATCCCGCCGCACCACAAGGCACAGGATTACCAGCGGGATGGCTATGGTGGCCGTTCCGGTGAAGAGAACGGGATAGCCGTAGGCTTCCACCACTGCGCCTGATGCCCCACCGATCAGCTTGCCCGGCAAGGCATAAAGAGAACTTAAGAGCGCGTATTGAGTGGCGGCGAAGCCCGGTGAAGTCAGACCCGACATGTAGGCGACGAGGGCCGCGCCCGCGAAGCCGCCTGCGAAATTATCGACGCTGATGGAGAGCGTCAGGCCCCAGAGCGTTGCATTGCCGGAAGCAAGCCACGAGAACATCAGGTTCGACCCGGCGGCGATGACCGCGCCGATGAGCACGGTCCACCAGAGGCCTATGCGGGTGAGCGCCAGACCGCCGGCGAAGGCGCCGATGATGCCGATCCAGACCCCATAGAGCTTCGACACATTGGCGATGTCGGCCTTGCTGAAGCCGAGGTCGATATAGAGCGGGTTCGCCATGATGCCGCTCGCATAATCGGGAATCCGGTAGCACGCGATGAGCGCCAGGATCGGGACCAGCATCAGCCCCTTGCGCCTGAAAAGGTCGGACAGAGGCTCCACAATGGCCTTGGCGAGGGGCAGACGCTGCCGGGCCGGCCCCTCATCGATCCTCGGGGCAAGCAGGGTGCCGACCAGGCCGACGACCATCAGCGCCGCCATGGCAAGATAGGCGCTGGGCCAACTGACGAACTCGGCAATATAAAGCGCTCCCGCGCCTGCCGTGATCAAGGCAAGCCGGTAGCCCAGCAGCAGGGCTGCCGCCATCATACCCTGGCGCTCCGTCGGGGCGGCATCGATGCGCCAGCCGTCGATGACCACGTCCTGAGTCGCCGAGGCGAAAGCAACGAGAACCGCGCAGACAATCGTGAATGGCAGGCCGGTCTGCGGATTGCTTGCCGCCATGCCGATCAACCCCGCAGCCACCCCAAGCTGTGCCAGGGCCATCCAGCCCCGCCGGCGCCCGAGCAGGCTTGAGAGCACCGGCACGTCATAGCGATCAACGATGGGAGCCCAAAGGAACTTGAGGGAATAGGCCAGCGCCACCCAGCTCATCATTCCGATGACAGTCAGCGAGATGCCTGCTTCACGCAGCCAGGCCGACAGAGTGCTGAAGACCAGCAGGAAGGGCAGGCCCGAGGAAAACCCTAGGGGCAGCATGAGCGCGATGCGCCCATCGGTCAGGACATCGCGGAGCGAGAGACGGCGTTTTTCTGCTTCAGCCATGAAATCATCTTGCAACTATGAAAGACGGGCACCTTGGCACAAGGCAGTGCCGGTGCCAATCAGACCCCCTCCTCGTCTCTCTCGACGGCCTTGCTGAGCTTGGTGAGGAACTTCTCGAGCGCCTTTTCCGGTGGGCACTCCTTCTCCATGAGAACCGTCAGGCCCCATTGCTCCAGAACGGCCTGCTCGACGGGGTTGGCGCGCAGCATGAACACATAGGATTGCGGCCGGTCGCGCTCGTAGCCCGACCCGGCCCAGGTTTTCCAGAGCCGGTGCATCAGGAAGCGGATGTTGAGATCCGTCATGCTGTAGCCGATGAACAGGATGGTCTTGCCGAGCGAATCGGAGCGGAACTTGATGTCCAGCGGCGATTCGAAGGACAGGCGCTCCAGATAATCGGTCTCGGCAATCACGATGGAGCCGTCATCGTCGAAATCGCCGTGGTACTTCACGATCTGCGGCATGCCTTCGCGGACGCGGGCGATGTCCTTGGCATTGACGATCTTCACGTAGTCCTTGCCGTGCAGGTCGTAAGCCGTCTCCAGGTTCCGGTCGAAGTTCGTGGTGTAGAGGATCGGAAAGTCGAGCTTGCAGATCAGTTCGTGAACGCGGGACTTCTTCAGGGTGTCCTCGGGAATGGTCCAGTTCCGGTCCATCCAGCTGCGCAGGGGGCCGATGCTGCCCTGCTTGAGCCGGTAATACTCCGCCAGCGTCAGGTAGTTGAGATCCGTTCCCTTGAAGTCGGAGAGGTCGATATCAAGCTCGTCGGCAATGTGCTCGATCAGGGTGCTCCAGGAGGGCAGGCCGACCGTCATGGAAACGCCGGCGCCGGCGAACAGGATCGCCTGCTTTGTCCTGATGGCTGCGACCAGATCATTGAGCACGCCACTCTCCTTGCACTGTCCTGGCCTTAACGCACAAAGCAGCCCTTAAGCTTCATCCCGGGACAAGGGACAACTTGAGCGTTTCAGGTGTTGTCATAGGTGCAAACCGCCAAACAGGAGAGAGCAGGACGTGGCAGGCTACAAGATCAAGCAGGTGGAAACCCTCTACGAGGGCTGGCGCAAGCTACTCAAGCTGACGGTTCAGATGCCGGACGGCCGCACCATGGCACGGGAGGTGCTGAACAGCGCCGATGCGGCGGCCGTGCTTCCCTACGACTGGCAAGCCCGCAAGGTCATCCTGGTCCGGCAGTTCCGCGCGCCGGTCATGCATGTGGAAGGGGAGCCGGATCTCCTGGAGGCTGTGGCCGGGCTGCTCGACGGGGACGAGCCCGAAGCATGCGCCCGGCGCGAGGCCATGGAGGAGGCGGGCCTTCGTCTCCGTGACCTGGAACGGGTGGTCACCGCATGGTCGACCCCGGGCATCACCACGGAACGCCTGCACCTGTTCCTGGCCCCTTACACGAGCGCCGACCGGGTGGAGGAAGGCGGGGGCTTGGCCGAGGAGCACGAAGAGATTGAGGTGCTGGAGATCGATATCGACGAGTTGATGGAAATGCTTCAGCAGGGCGCCATCGCCGACATGAAAACCCTGGTCCTGATCCAGGCCCTGCAGCTCCGGCACCCGGAGCTGTTCGGAAAGGGGTGAAAGCCGCCTGTGCAGATCCGTCTTTTGAGAGGACTCGCCGGAAATCATACCTTTGCGTCATGGCCGGGACTTGATCCGGGGATCAGTCCCGGCCATGCCGATACGGTGAGGCGCCGCACGTTTCCAATCGAGATCACCGGCACAAGGCCGGTGATGACGACAGAGACAGATTGCCGGTTAGTCTCTCAGACGCCGAGGCGCCGGGCATGCCAGCGCAGGTGATCCTCGATGAATGTTGCGATGAAGAAGTAGGAATGGTCGTAGCCCTCCTGCCGGCGCAGGGTCAGGGGCTGGCCCGCCCTGGCGCAGGCCTCCTCCAGCAACTCGGGCTTCAGCTGGCTTTCGAGAAAGCTATCGGCCGTGCCCTGGTCGACCAGGAGGTCGGGCAGGCGGGCGCCGCCCTCGATGAGCGCGCAAGCATCGTAGTCGCGCCAGGCCGAACGGTCGGCGCCGATGTAGCCCGACAGGGCCTTCTCGCCCCAGGGGCAGTTCATGGGTGAGGCAATGGGCGCGAAGGCCGAGACCGCCTTGAAGCGTTCCGGATTGCGCAAGGCGATGGTCAGCGCCCCGTGCCCGCCCATGGAATGGCCCATGATGCCCTGCCGGCTCATATCGGCCGGCAGGTTTTGGGCGATGAGATCCGGCAACTCGCGTTCGATGTAGGAGCGCATGCGGTAGTTCTTCGCCCACGGCTCCTGCACCGCATCCACGTAGAAGCCGGCGCCGAGGCCGAAATCGTACGCACCCTCGGAATCGTCGGGCACTCCCTCGCCGCGCGGGCTGGTGTCGGGCGCGATCAGCATCAGGCCGAGCTCCGAGGCGACCCGCTGCGCGCCCGCCTTTACGGTGAAGTTCTCCTCCGTGCAGGTGAGCCCGGAGAGGAACCACAAAACCGGCACCTTGCGGCCTTTCGCCTGCGGCGGCACGAAAACGGCGAGCCGCATGGGCGTGCCGGTCTCCTGCGAGGCATGGCGATAGACGAACTGCGTGCCGCCGAAGCAGCGCGACTGAGAGACGGTCTCGAAGCTCAACATCCCGCTCCAATCAGTAGACGACAACCGAGCGGATCGACTTGCCCTCATGCATGAGGTCGAAGGCGGTGTTGATCTCGTCGAGCGGCATGGTGTGGGTGATCAGGTCGTCGATGTTGATCTTGCCCTCCATATACCAGTCCACGATCTTCGGCACGTCCGTGCGCCCGCGCGCGCCGCCAAACGCCGTGCCCTTCCACACGCGGCCGGTGACGAGCTGGAACGGACGGGTGGCGATCTCCTTGCCGGCTTCCGCCACGCCGATGATGATGCTCTCGCCCCAGCCGCGGTGGCAGCATTCGAGGGCTTGGCGCATCACATCTGTGTTGCCGGTGGCATCGAACGAGAAATCCGCGCCGCCGCCCGTGAGATCGACGATCGCCTGCACGACCTTGTCGTTGCCGATCTCCTTCGGGTTGATGAAGTCGGTCATGCCGAATTTTCTGGCCATTTCGACCTTGGCCGGGTTGATATCGACGCCGATGATCTTGTCGGCGCCGACCATGCGCGCTCCCTGGATCACGTTGAGGCCGATGCCGCCGAGACCGAACACCACCACGTTCGCGCCCGGCCACACCTTCGCCGTATAAAGCACCGCGCCGATGCCCGTGGTGACGCCGCAGCCGATGTAGCAGATCTTGTCGAAGGGCGCGTCCTCACGCACCTTGGCCAGCGCGATCTCCGGCAGCACGGTGAAGTTCGCAAACGTCGAGCAGCCCATGTAGTGGAACACCGTCTCGCCGTCGCAGCGGAAGCGCGAGGTGCCGTCCGGCATCAGGCCTTGGCCTTGAGTCGAGCGGATGGCAGTGCAGAGATTGGTGCGGCGCGACAGGCAGGATTTGCAGTTGCGGCATTCCGGCGTGTAGAGCGGAATCACGTGATCGCCGGGTTTGAGCGTGGTCACGCCAGGACCGACCTCGCGCACGATGCCCGCGCCCTCGTGACCGAGAATCGCCGGGAACTTGCCCTCGGAATCGAGGCCCGACAGGGTGTAGGCGTCCGTGTGGCACACGCCCGTCGCCATCACCTCCACGAGCACTTCGCCGGCTTTAGGGCCTTCGATGCGGATGGTCTCGATGGTGAGCGGCTTGCCAGCCTCCCACGCCACGGCGGCCCTGGTTTCCATGCTCGTGTTCCTCGCTTGTGATTCGATGAGGGGACTATGTGAACCCGGGTGTCCGAAGGTCAAGTAAAGCCCTCGCGAAGCGTCGAGGCTTCTCAAGGCTGTCTGCGGCTCCTATGTCTCACGTGATCAAAGGAAGGATTTCCATCGTGCCAGACGTTCGCGCCGCCATCATTCCTGTGACGCCGTTCCAGCAGAACTGTACGCTACTGTGGTGCGACAAAACCAAGAAGGCCGCCGTAGTGGATCCTGGCGGCGATGTCGAGCTCATCAAGCAGGCCATCGCGCAGAGCGGCGTGACTGTCGAGAAGATCATCCTCACCCATGGCCATATCGATCACGCCGGTGGTGCCGCGGAATTGCGTGAGGAACTCGGCGTTCCGGTCGAGGGACCGCATGAGGCGGATCGCTTTCTGCTGGACCGGCTTGCAGAGCAGGGGCAGGCCTATGGCTTTCCGGCACGCGCCGTCACGCCGGATCGCTGGCTCAGCGAGGGCGACATGGTCACTGTCGGCGATCTCACTCTCGACGTGCTGCACTGCCCCGGACACTCGCCAGGCAGCGTTGTGCTCGTGTCGAAGGATCAGCGCTTTGCCCTCGTGGGCGATGTGCTGTTCCAGGGCTCCGTCGGGCGCGTGGATCTTCCCGGCGGTGACGGCAAGGCGCTGATCCGCTCGATCAAGGACAAGCTCCTGCCGCTCGGCGACGACATCACCTTCATCTGCGGCCACGGCCCCACGAGCACCATCGGCCAGGAGCGGCAGAGCAATCCGTTCCTGCAGGGCGAGGGGTTGATTTGATGTAAACCAATCTCTGCCCTCATCCTGAGGAACCGCGTCTGCGGCGTCTCGAAGGAGGATCCAGAGAGCAATGGAGACGCCTCGCCCTTCGAGACGCTACGCTCCTCAGGATGAGACTGTGTTGTGGTGCCCAAAATAAAAAACGGCCCGGGATCGCTCCCGGGCCGTTCGCTTTGCCCCTACGGCTCTTGTTTATTCCGCAGCCTGGATCATCACGGCGCCCTTGAGGCCCATGCGGTCCGCCACGCCGAGGCCATAGGCCTTGTCGGCGAGGTAGAAGTGCACGATCTGGCGCTTCACGATCTCCTCGGGCACGCCCTGCATCGCTTCTGCGATGTTGTCCATGAGGCGGCTCTGCTCGTCCGGCGTCATGAGGCGGAACAGGTCGCCCGGCTGCTTGTAGTCGTCGTTGCCAGCGCGGTGGTCGTAGCGGTCGGCATCGCCCGAGATCTTGAGCGGCGGCTCCGCGGCGCGCGGCGTCTGCACCGGGCCGTTGAAGGAGTTTGGCTCATAGTACGCATCGCCCCGGTTGGGCACGTCGAACAGCATCCCGCCGTCCGCATGGTAGTGATGCACCGGGCAGCGCGGACGGTTGACTGGGAGCGCCTCGTAGTGGGTGCCGACGCGGTAACGGTGCGCATCCGCATAGGCGAAGATGCGGCCCTGCAGCATCTTGTCGGGCGAGAAGCCGATGCCGGGCACGATGTTGGACGGCGAGAACGAGGATTGCTCCACTTCCGCGAAGTAGTGCTGGGCGTTGCGGTTGAGCTCGAGAATGCCGACCTCGATCAGCGGATACTCCGCATGCGGCCACACCTTGGTGACATCGAACGGATTGTAGGATGTTTTCTCCGCATCCGTCTCGGGCATGATCTGGACGCAGAACTTCCAGCGCGGGAAGCTGCCGCCTTCGATCGCCTCATAGAGATCGCGCTGGGCGCTCTCCCGGTCCTTGGCCACCACTGCCTCGGCCTCACGGTTCGTCCAGGTCTTGATGCCCTGCATGGACTTGAAGTGGAACTTCACCCAAAACCGCTCACCGGCCTCGTTGATGAACGAATAGGTGTGCGAGCCGAAGCCGTGCATGAAGCGGTAGCCCTGCGGCAGGCCGCGGTCCGAGAACAGGATCGTCAGCTGGTGCAGGGTTTCGGGGCTGAGCGACCAGAAATCCCACATGGCCGTTGGCGAACGCAGGTTCGTGGCGGGATGACGCTTCTGCGTGCGGATGAAGTCGGGGAACTTCACCGGATCGCGCACGAAGAACACCGGCGTGTTGTTGCCGACGATGTCCCAGTTGCCTTCTTCCGTGTAGACCTTCAGGGCGAAACCGCGCACGTCGCGCTCGGCATCCGCCGCACCGCGCTCGCCGGCAACGGTGGAGAAGCGCAGGAACACTTCCGTCTGCTTGCCGATCTCGGAGAAGACCTTCGCCTTGGAATATTGCGTGATGTCGTTGGTGATGGTCAGCGTACCGTAGGCGGCCGAGCCCTTCGCATGCACCACGCGCTCCGGAATGCGCTCGCGGTTCTGGTGCGCGAGCTTCTCGATCAGCTGGTAGTCCTGCAGCAGCAGCGGGCCGCGGGAGCCGGCGGACAGGCTGTTCTGGTTGTCGGCAATCGGCGCGCCGGCCGTGGTGGTCATTGTCGTTGTTTTTGTCATGGTCGTCCCTTTGAGCGGGGCGGACAATGACTGAGGCAGGCGATCAGATCCAATTGTATTGATTACAAAGAGCGATCAGATATTCTGATCGTATGGTCACGCTCAGGCAGCTCCGTTATTTCGAAACATTGGCCCGGACGAAGCATTTCGGCATGGCGGCCGATCAATGCGCCGTCACGCAGCCGGCGTTGTCCATGCAGATCAAGGAGCTGGAGCGGGAACTCGGCGTCGAGCTTGTGGAGCGCCGGGGCGGCACCATCGCGGTGACGCCGGCCGGGCAGGAGATCGCCGCGCGGGCCGAGGCGATCCTCGGCCAAGTACGGGAGCTTTCGGACTATGCCCGCCAGCATCAGGGCGTTCTCACCGGGTCCCTTCGTCTCGGGATCATCCCGTCGATTGCCCCCTATCTGCTGCCCGAGATTCTGACCGAGGTCACGAAGCGCTATCCGCAGCTCGATCTTCAGATCCGCGAAACGCAGACGAGCCCCTTGCTGGAGGAGCTGATCCGGGGCGAGCTCGATGCCGTGCTCGTCGCCCTGCCGGTCGAGCCGCCGCAGCTCGAGGCCATGCCGCTCTTCGAGGACCGTTTCCTCATTGCCGTTCAGAGCCAGGCGGCTCCGGACTGGAGCAAGAGCGACCTGCGCACCCGCATCGGGCAGGAGCGGCTTCTGCTGCTGGAGGAGGGGCATTGCCTGCGCGATCAGGCGCTTCAGTTCTGCCAGATCGCCAACATGCAGGCCCGCCGGGCGCTCGGTGCCGCCTCGCTCACCACCATCATGCAGATGGTGGCGGCGGGTCACGGCATCACGCTTCTGCCCGAGCTCTGCGCCAGGACGGAGGTCGACCGGAAGCGGGTGGCGCTCATCGCGTTTCCCGAGGAGCCGCCCAGGCGCATCGTCGGTCTCGCCTGGCGCCGCAGCTCCGCTCGGCAGAGCGATTTCACGGCGCTCGGCCAATTGATCAAATCGCTCAGGCGCGAGGCGGTGGGTGAGGGACAGCCCGCGAACGTCTGATGCGTCATCGCACAGGCTGCAAGGAGTCCTTCCAGAAATGAAGAAGGTCTTCCGGTTGATGCCGGAAGACCTCTTTCTAAGCCGATGAAGCGTTCAGCAGCCGGTGAGCTTCACACGCTCCACCTCAAGACCGAAGAGGGGACGCACGCGGGTGCCGAGGACGTTGCCGGCAAAGGCCGCGACGAGCCAGACCCAGCCGTGCAGGCTGCCCGAGGCGATGCCGGAGAAATAGGCGCCGATGTTGCAGCCATAGGCGAGGCGTGCGCCGTAGCCGAGGAGCAGGCCGCCGGCGACGGCGGCCACGGCGGAACGCAGGGGGACTTTCCAGGTCGGAGCGAAGCGTCCGGCGAGGGAAGCGGCCAGCAGAGCACCCAGGATGATGCCGAAATCCATCACCGTGGTGATGTCGTTGAAGATGCTGCCGGTGAGCTCGGCCTGACGGGCCGGCGACGACCAATAGGGCCAGCTCGCCACATCGAAGCCGATGACGGCGGCGATCTTCGAGCCCCACAGAGCGAAGGCCGAGGTCACGCCCCAGGGACGCCCGGCGAGATAGAGCGTCACGAAGTTCAAGAGCGCCAGCGCCACCGCACCTGCCACGATGGGCCAGGGGCCACGCAGGAAACGGGCAAGGCCCTGGCGTGGCGACGGGTCGGCCGTGATCAAACGACCGTGACGGCGCTTCTCGAACACCACCGTGACAAGTGCGATCAGTGCGAAGACGGCGAGCTGGAAGGCGAGCGCCGTCCAGGGGCCCCAAGCTTTTATGATCGAGATGGCGGGCAGGCTCGGCAGGGCAACCCACCAATGCAGGTGCGCGGCACCGATGGCGGAACCCGCAATGAAGGCCGCCAGCGTGATCAGCATGCGGGTGGAGCCGCCCCCCACCGTGTAGAGCGTGCCGGAGGCGCAGCCGCCGCCGAGCTGCATGCCGATGCCGAAGATGAAGGCGCCGAAGACTACGCCGATGCCCGCCGGCGAGACGTTGCCGGCGACCGGCTGGCCGAAGAGGGTGCCCGCCGCGAGGGCGGGGAAGAACAGCACGGACGCGATGGCAAGCATCACCATCTGGGCACGCAGGCCCTCGCCGCGACGATCCGCGATGAAGACGCGCCAGGCCGAGGTGAAGCCGAAGGCCGCATGATAGAGCACGAGGCCGAGCGCCGCGCCGAGCACGTACAGCGCCGCCTGGCGCGGATTGATGATGGCGCCGAGCAGGGCTGCGCCGCCGATGATTCCGGCTGCAGCCGCGAAGCTGGCCGGAGCGTTGATGGTCAGGCTCGCGCGGTTTCCTGCGGAAAGAGGCGATGCCACTGCAGAGCTGGACATGGGTATTCCTAAAGCTGCGTGGAAGGGAGATGCCAGGTGCCTCATGCGCCTTGCACAGCCAACATGGCGTTCGTTATAAAGAACGTCAAGATCTGTAATTTACAAGTTAATTACACATCATAGATGTGATTATGGGGCTGGGCTTTCCTCGCTCAGTCCTTCACGAAGGACCGAAAGCTTTCTTGTCCTGCAACGAGGTATGACCTGATGACGATCCAGCCTGACGTTCCCGCCGCCATCGGCAACACGCCTCTCATCAAACTCCGCCGCGCCTCGGAGCTCACCGGCTGCACGATCCTGGGCAAGGCCGAGTTCATGAACCCAGGCCAATCGGTGAAGGACCGGGCGGCGCTCTTCATCATCCGGGATGCGATCAGGCGTGGCGCGCTGCGCCCCGGCGGGGTCATCGTCGAGGGCACGGCGGGCAATACAGGCATCGGCCTGGCGCTCGTCGCCAATGCGATGGGCTTCAGGACCGTGATCGTGATCCCGGAGACGCAGAGCCAGGAGAAGAAGGACATGCTGCGCCTTGCAGGCGCCGAGCTGATCGAGGTGCCGGCAGTGCCTTACGCCAATCCCAACAACTACGTGAAGGTCTCAGGCCGTCTGGCGGAGCGCCTGGCGAAAGAAGAGCCGAACGGCGCGATCTGGGCCAACCAGTTCGACAACGTGGCCAACCGGCAGGCGCATATCGAGACAACGGGACCGGAGATCTGGGAGCAGACGAACGGCAAGGTTGATGGCTTCGTGAGCGCGGTCGGCACCGGCGGCACGCTGGCCGGCGTCGGTATGGCGCTGAAGGAGCGCAACCCGAAGATCACGATTGCGCTTGCGGATCCTATGGGTTCCGCCATCGCAAACTGGGTTCATACGGGTGAGCTCAAGGCGACCGGCACGTCGATCACCGAAGGGATCGGTCAGGGACGGGTGACGCAGAACCTTGAAGGTGCGCCCATCGATGTGGCGTTCCAGATTCCTGACGAGGAGGCGTTGCTGATCATCTTCGACCTGCTGGAGCACGAGGGCCTGTGCCTCGGCGGATCGTCGGGCATCAATGTTGCGGGTGCGATCCGGCTCGCAAAGGATCTGGGACCTGGGCACACCATCGTCACAGTGCTCTGCGACTCTGGCACGCGCTATCAGTCGAAGCTCTTCAATCCGGAATTCCTGCGCGCGAAGAATTTGCCCGTACCTGCGTGGCTCGAGACGACGAGCAGGATCGATCCAGGCCTCGTGTAACGCAGCAACATCGCGCTCAGTTATGCGCCGCGCCTGAACGGATCAGGCGCGGCATCTTCTCGTCATGCGGCAGACGACGTGGCCGTCTCTGCGGTCGAGGGCGTATTGGCCGTCTCATCCGTGCGCTGC
>NZ_JAFBID010000085.1 GCF_016811235.1 Microvirga arabica | reverse complement strand
GACCGACCAAAGCTTCTCCGCAATGATCTATCTCGCCGCCGCCGTCATCAATTCACGATGAATCCCCACAAGCCTTAAAGCATCGGACCCAAAAGTGGATTTGCACTTTTGGGTCCGATGCTTCTTCATAGATGAGAGCATCGTTCGGAGCGGAAAACCGGGGCCACTTTTCCGCACGATGCTCTAGACCCGAATCCAAAGCCAAGCTCGATAGCTTCCCCGACTTTGTCACCTGTGTGACGGTAGCCATGCGTTATTTGCAGCCCTTTCATGAGGCATGCTGCATTGCAAAGAGGCAGGATGCGGTCGATATGAGCGGTGGCTGATTTCAACGCGGCAGTGCTTTCTTCCTCCCGGCGCTGCCGTGTCGGCCGTTCCCTCTGGAAGGTTTTGACTTCTTTGTCGGACCTCTACTTTTGCCGGGCCTTTGGCCCGGCTTTTTTCTTTTTGGGACTTGGAGCACAGGACCCAAAATCGCTGTCCACCTTTGGGTCCGCACGATGCGCTGACCGAGGTCAGCTCCATCGGACGTGGGACTGCTCCGCCTCTTCCTTCAACGCACGGCGCAGAACCTTGCCAACATTGGTCTTCGGCAGGGTCTCGCGGAACTCGATCCGGCGGGGCACCTTATAGCCGGTCATGTTCTCGCGGCAGAACTGGCGCAGCTCGTCGGCCGTGATGTTCGGGTCCTTGCGGACCACATAGGCCACCACTGCCTCGCCCGAATGCTCGTCCGGCAGGCCGATGACGGCCGATTCCATCACGCCCGGATGGTTGGCGAGCACGTCCTCGACCTCGTTGGGATAGACGTTGAAGCCGGAGACGAGAACCATGTCCTTCATGCGATCCACGATCTTGATCTGACCGTCGGGCAGGATGACCGCCACGTCACCGGTGCGGAACCAGCCGTCCGAGGTCATGACCTTCGCGGTCTCGTCGGGCCGCTGCCAGTAGCCCGCCATCACCTGCGGACCCTTCACGCACAGCTCGCCCCGCTCGCCATCGGGAAGGATCGTGCCGTCGCTGGAGCGGATGGTCACATCCGTCGACGGCAGGGGATAGCCGATGGTGCCGGTGAAATCCTCGATGTCGAGGCGGTTGGCGCAAACGACCGGTGAGGTCTCGGAGAGACCATAGCCTTCGACGATCGGCTGCCCGGTGATGTCCTTCCATTTCTTGGCCACGGCCTCCTGGGTGGCCATGCCGCCCGAGACGGCAAAGACCATCTGGGAGAAATCCACCTTCTCGATACCCGGCGCATGGGCCAGGGCGTTGTAGAGGGTGTTGAGGCCGGACATGAGCGTGATGCGACTCTTCTGCAGCGTCTTGACGAAGCCTGGGATGTCGCGCGGATTGGCGATCAGTAGCTGGCAGCCGCCGATCTTCGCCATCAGGAGACCGCAGACCGTGAGCGCGAAGATGTGGTAGAGCGGCAGCGCGGTGACCATGAGATGATCCTCGCGGTCCCCGAAGAAGGGCAGCATCCAGGCCTCGCACTGCATGACGTTGGCCACCACGTTGCGATGAAGGAGCGTGGCACCCTTGGCAACGCCGGTCGTGCCGCCGGTGTACTGCAGGAAGGCGATGTCATCCGGCAAAACGGTGACCGGCTTCGGCTTCGTGCGCGCGCCCTCAGCCATGACAGCCTTGAAGGTTATCGCCTGCGGCAGGCTGAATGGCTTCACGGCTCTCTTCACGCGCCGGGACACGAGATTGACGATTGCGCCCTTCAGGCCGAGCAGATCGCCCGGCGTCACGACGACGACTCGATCCAGCTTGATCTCCGAAAGCGATTCCTGGACCGTCGAGCCGAAGTTTTCGAGCACGAACAGGAAGCGGGCGCCGGAGTCGTTGAGCTGGTAGGTCAGTTCGCGCGGGGTGTAGAGCGGGTTGACGTTCACCACCGTGCCGCCGGCCAGAAGCACCCCGAACAGAATGGCCGGGAAGGCCATGACGTTCGGCAGCATGATGGCAACCCGGTCGCCCTTCTTCAGCCCCTGGCCCTGGAGCCAGGAGGCGACCGCATCGGCGTCGCGCCCGAGCGCGGCATAGGTCACGCGCTTGCCGAAGCTCTCGGCGGCCGGACGGTTCGGGTACTTGGCGAGGGCGTCGCGGAAGATGTCGTTGACCGTGCCGATCCTGGCCTCGTCGATCGCGGGCGGAACGCTGGCCGGATAGGCTTTGAGCCAGGGGCGGGCTGCAGCAGATTGCTGAGCGCCTGCCGTGACAGGCGCCGGGTTCGTGGCGTTCATCGTCGTCCTCCGCTTCTGGGCGAGGTTTGCTTCATGGGAGATGGCGTCTCCATCAAGCTTAACTTGGCGCGGAAGAGCGCTTTTGTCGATAAGAATAGTTTAGACCTGAACGATCTGTGCGGATCGTTCAGGTCAAGAGAGCTCAATGAGCCTTCTGCAGCACCATGTCGGCCGGGCGGCCGCTGAGTTCCGCCATGTGGTCGAACCGGGTCGAGAAGGTTCCGACGCCAGCGGTCGCCGAGCGCAGTTCCACGATGAGATCGCCGATCTCGGATTCCGGGATCGTGGCGCTCAGGACCTGCCACCCTGTCCATCCGGGCCGCTCGTCGTAGCCGAGGATCTGCCCGCGCCGGCCGGTCACCAGGGCCGTGGCCTTGGACAGCGCCTCGGACGGGATCGTAATCTCCACCGACAACACCGGCTCCAGCAGCACGGGCTTGGCTTTCGGCAACGCCTCGGCCAGGGCCAGTTTGGCGGCGGCCTGGAAGGCGGCGTCCGAGGAATCCACCGTGTGGTAGGAGCCGTCCGTCAGGCTCACGGCGAGATCGACCACGGGAAAGCCGAGGGGGCCGCACTTGAGCGCATCCCGCACCCCAGTCTCCACGGACGGGATGTACTGGCGCGGCACCACGCCGCCGGTGATCTGATCCTGAAACGCAAAGCCCTCCCCGCGCGGCAAGGGCTTGATCTCGATCATCACGTCGCCGAACTGGCCGTGGCCGCCGGTCTGCTTGCGGTGACGGCCGCGGGCCGCCGCCGGCAGCTTGATCGTCTCGCAATAGGCTACCTTGGGCTTGGCGGTCTCGACGCCTACCTGGAAGCGCGAGGCGAGCTTTTCCACCGCCACCCGCAGGTGCATCTCCCCCTGCCCGTGCAGCCGGATCTCGCCCATCTCGGGCCGGGTTTCGACCGCGAGCGACGGGTCCTCCTCGGTGATCTTGGCGAGCGCGCTCGAGAGGCGCACGTCGTCCTTGCGGTCCTTCACCTTGAGGGCCACCGCATAGACCGGCTCGGGCGGCGCAACGGACAGGATGGCCTCCGGCCTTGCCTTGCCGGCCGCGAAGCTGTCGCCCGTGGCGATGTTTTCCAACCGGCCGAAGCCGACCGTGTCGCCCGCGATGGCTTCCGGCTTTCGGGCCGTCGTATTGCCCACCATGGTCAACAGGCTGCCGATCCGCGCCTCGCCGCCGCGGGAGCCCACCACAGTGTCGCCCTCGTGGAAGGTGCCGCGCATGACGCGGGCGATGGAGAGCTTGCCGCCCTGCCCCTGGTGCAGGGTCTTCATGGTCTGGGCCAAAGGCGCCCCCTGTTCGGGTATGCCGAGCCGCGAGCGGGTTTCCGTCAAACCTGGAGCCTCATGGCGGAGTGCCTTCAGAAGCCGCGTGACCCCATTGCCGCGCTCGGCCGAGCCGATGAGCGCCGGCACCACGTGCCTTTCCCGCAGCTCCTTGGAGAGATCGTCGAAGATCTGGTCGCGCGGCGGCTCGATCTCCGAGATCAGCTCTTCCATGAGCGCGTCGTCGTAATCGGCCAGGCGTTCGAGCATGGCAAAGCGCGCCTCCTTCTCCCGCGGCAGCTCGCCCTCGGGCAGATCGACCACCTCGCTCGGCGCATGCTCGCGATAGATGAAGGCGCGCTCGAGCGCGAGGTCGATGAAGCCCACCGCGATGCCGTCCTTCCAGAGCGGAATCTGGCGCAGGAGCAGCGGCGTGCGCGACGCCTCCTGCAGGAGGGCAAGCGTCTCGCGAATGCGCTGGGTGGCGGTGTCGATCTTGTTGATGAAGAGGAAGCGCGGAATATCGGCTTCCTCAAGCTCCCGCAGGATGACTTCAAGGGCCGGGATCTTGCGCTCATCCGCCTCGCACACGACGATCGCCGCGTCACAGACCGGCGTGATGTTGCGCATTTCGTGCAGGAATTCCGTGGAGCCGGGGCAGTCGACGAAGGTCAGGCTCTCGCCGAGAAAATTCACCGTGGCCACATTGGGCTCGATGCTCATGGCATGGGCGCGGGCTTCAGTGCTCGCATCGCCTACGCTGTCACCGTTCGCCACGCGGCCTGCCCGCGAGATGGTTCCGGTCCGCTCCAGGATAGCCTCAAGAAGCGTGGTCTTGCCGCTCTGAAACGGGCCGACGATCGCAATGCATCGCGGGCCCGCCGCTAGTCTGCCGTTGGGTGCCATAGGATCTCATCCTCCCTGCCCCCGCTGTTGGCGCGCTCTTGTTCCAAGGCGCGTTGAGGATGATGCTCTGCCTGTCGTTAGGGAATGGCAAGGGGAAAAGCTCACGGTCCTACCGCCTCATGGGCTAGGGAGCATGACCTCATATTCCGCAAGGAAATGCGCCTATCAACTATCCCAACAGAATGAGAGTGGCAATTCAATTGTTATAATATATATTATTAAAAAGGAATGTTCTGAGGAAAAGTCAAAATGCCGGATCTTTCGCTTTCGGGAGCACAACTCAACATCGGCGCCAGCGGTGAAAGATTCGATCTTAAGGTTGCAGCTCTCAAGAACGGTACCTTCGTGGCCGTCTGGACGCAATACGATACGATCAATCGCGATACTGACGCCAATATCATGGCGCAGATTTACAATGCTGAAGGCACACCCAAGAATGATAGTCCGCCCGTTCGGGTCAATACAGTCATTCCCGGAGGCCAACGCAACCCAAGCGTGACAGCCCTGAACGACGGGGGCTTTGCCATTGCGTGGGAAGACTACAGCCAGGGCACAATTTCTGACATAAGAGCGCGCATTTACGACGCTACAGGAACTGCGACGACGCAACAGGATTTTGTCGCCGGTGCCACAGAGGGCGTGCAGCTTGCCCCTCACATAACCTCCTTTGGCGACAAAATTGTCGTCTCGTTTCTAACTCAAATCATAGACAATATAGTACGTTCCGAGTCGTATTCGTACAATAGGATTGGCCAGCCGAATGGAGGTTCATCTTTAGATGGACGCTTCGAGTCCCAGTCCAGCGCTGAAATTATTAATGCACCGGATGATGCTCGTTATAAGGGCATGCTCATCCACGTAGCTCTTAGCCCTTCAACCAACCTCATCAAGGTTCAGGCGCACTCGGCACCCTTAACATCAATACCTGCAGCAAGCTGGGATATTCCAACTGGAAGTGGGACATCTTCAAGTGTCAGCGTGACCGCTCTCGCCGGTGGTCGCTTTGTGATCGCTTGGAAAGATTGGGACCCATCTACTCAGAACGCCTATAAGATCAAAGCTGTAATCTATGAGACAGATGGCGATGCCTCAGCCGTGAAAGTTCTTTCGGAATCGAGCACAGAAATCAACAGGCCTGTCGTCGCTGCTCTTCCCGATGGTGGCTTTGCAATTGCTTATGAGAACGACAATGATGTCCAAGCCCAGATATATGATGGGTCCGGCATCAAAACTCACAATCCTATCGTGGTTCACGGACCCAGCGATGATCAGCAAGAAGCCACGATCAGGGCCTTAGCCGACGGCCGCTTCGTCGTCGGCTGGGAAAACATCGGCGCAGGCGCGGCCCTGACTCTCCGCGCGCAGATCGTCGATCCCAGAGCCGATGCCGTTCGCTGGACCGGCACAAGTGCCGACGAGCAATTCGGGGGAACGGACTTTACCCTCGGCGATACACTCGACGGTGGAGCCGGGAACGATGCTCTCTATGGCATGGGAGGCGACGACCGCTTGATCGGTACAGCGGGAGGTGACGACAGATTCTTTGGCGGCGCCGGCACGGATACAGTCAGCTATCTCGGCGCCACAGGTGGCGTTGGCGTTTATCTTTTAAACCGAACCAATAACACTGGCGCTGCGGCTAGAGACGTCTTCGACAGCATCGAGGTCATCGAGGGAACGAACCACCGTAATACGCTTGAGGGCGGCAACGGCAACGATACTCTCAAGGGCGCTTCAGGAAACGACATCCTCAACGGCTTCAAAGGAGATGACGACTTCTTCGGCGAGGGTGGCGACGACGTGCTGTTCGGTGGAGAAGGCGGCGCCGACGATTTCCATGGCGGCGAGGGGAAGGACACCGTGAGCTATTCCGGCGGCGGCGGTGTCCAAGTCTATCTCTCGGGACGGCTTGCTAATGGCGGCGCCGCATTTGGTGATACCTACACGGAAATAGAGGTGATCGAAGGTTCGCAAGAGGCCGACATCTTGGAGGGCGGTACCGGCAACGACATCTTCTGGGCAGATGCGGATAACGACCGGCTCTCTGGCCTCGACGGCGACGACACTCTCTATGGCGCAACAGGCAATGATGTTCTCGATGGCGGCGCCGGCAGGGATGAGCTGTATGGTGACGAGGATGATGACACCTATATCGTCGATGCATTGGACGTCATCGTAGAAGCCTCCGGCAAAGGCACCGATACACTGATCGCCAACACATCCTACACGCTCGCTGCGAACGCGGAGATGGAGACCCTGTATGCAGGCGCAGATGCCGGCAACATCAATCTTACCGGCAACGGCATCGGCAACATCCTTTTCGGCAACAGGGGCTCCAACCGTCTCGACGGCGGAGGTGGCAACGACACGCTCATGCTGACCGGCGATCGGGACGAATATACCGTCAGGCTCAACGCCGACGGCTCCGTCACGCTGACCGACAAGATCGCGGGCCGCGATGGGACCGACACGATCTACAATGTGGAGATCTTCCAATTCGGTAATACCAAGCTCAGCCTCGCTGGACTGGCAGGGGGAACGCAGAGTTCCTTGACCGGCGATGTCGTGGCCGAGAACAGTGCAACGGCACCAGCATTGGTTCGTTCGTTTCATCGGCAAGCGGATCACTGCGCTTTGCTCTCATCAGTGATGCGGACGGGCGTTTCACAATGGACGCCTCAGGCACGCTCAAGGTCGCCAACGGGGTCAAGCTCGATCACGAGCAGGCGAGCCAGCATACCATCACGGTGCGGGCGACCGATGCCTTTGGCTCAAGCACCGACAAGATTGTCACGATCCTGGTTCAGGATGTTCTCAACGAGCGGGCTGTCGGCAGCCCCGGCGCCGACGTGATGAAAGGCGGGGCCGGGCAGGATCATTTCACCAGCCTTGCCGGCAACGATCAGATCGACGCGGGCCTCGGCAACGACATCCTGATCGGCGGCGCCGGCAAGGACGTGCTGACCGGCGGCAAGGGCAAGGACATTTTCGTGTTCGACACCAAGGCGAACAAAGCGACCAATCTCGACAAGATCACCGACTTCAACGTGAAGGACGATGGCATCTGGCTTGAGAACAAGGTGTTCGCCAAGCTCGGCAAGAAGGGCACGGAGAAGAAGCCCGCAAAGCTCGCCAAGGACTTCTTCACGGTGGGCGACAAGGCCAAGGACGCTAACGACTACCTAATCTACAACAAGGCGAAGGGCGTGCTGCTCTACGATGCGGACGGCTCGGGCGCGAAGAAGGCGGTGGAGATCGCAACCCTCAAGAAGAACCTGAAGATGACCGAGAAGGACTTCTTCGTCATCTGAGCGATGCGTCGCTGGAATCGAAAAGGGCCGCTGAAGCGGCCCTTTTTTCTTGTCTCCGGCTGCCTCACCCGTCCTGGTGCTCACCCCGTCGCACCACGCGCATCGCGTTGATCGTCACAGGGCCGGCGCGCAGCAGGTTCATGGCCGAGACGATCATCTCAGCCAAGCGCTCGGGCGCGATGCTGTCGCCCTCGATGTCGAGCAGGAAATCCTTCGCCTCCACATAGCCGCCGTTGGTGAAGTCGACGCGGGCGTCAAACTTCACGCGGTGCGTGGAAGCGGGATTGGCCCAGTAGGGCTCTGCCGCGGGATCAGGATGGAAGGTCCGCGGCAGGCTCATCAGCGCAACGATCCGCAGAAGCGCTGGATGCGGTTGCAGGCATCCTCCAACGCCGCGTTGGACGTGGCGTAGGAGATGCGGAAGTTGGGGCCCAGCCCGAAGGACGAGCCGTGCACGGCGGCGACGCCCTCGGCTTCCAGCAGCTCGGATACGAAGTCCTCGTCCGTCTCCAGCACCTTGCCCGAGGGCGCGGTCTTGCCGATGGCCTCGGCGCAGGACGGATAGACGTAGAACGCGCCTTCCGGCATCGGGCACTTCAGACCTTTCGCCTGATTGAGCATGGAGACCACGAGGTCGCGGCGCTCCTCGAAGGCCTTCTTGAAGCGCGGCAGGTGATCCTGCGGACCGTCGAGCGCCTCAACGGCCGCCCATTGCGAGATCGCGCTGGTGCCCGACGTCTGCTGGCCCTGCACGAAATCCATGGCCTTGATGAGATGCTCAGGCCCGCCCGCATAGCCGATGCGCCAGCCGGTCATGGCATAGGCCTTCGACACGCCGTTCATGGTGAGCGTGCGCTCGTAGAGGTTCGGCTCCACTTGGGCTGGCGTGACGAACTCGAAATCGCCGTAGGTCAGGTGCTCGTACATGTCGTCGGTGAGCACCCACACATGCGGGTGGCGCATCAGCACATCGGTGATCGCCTTCATCTCGGCACGCGAATACGCGGCACCCGTCGGGTTCGACGGCGAGTTGAGGATGATCCACTTCGTCTTCGGCGTGATGGCGCGCTCGAGCGGCTCGGGCTGGAGCTTGAAGTTGTGCTCCATGGTGCAGTCCACGAACACGGGCTTGCCGCCGCACAGCACCACCATCTCAGGATACGACACCCAGTAAGGCGCCGGGATGATCACCTCGTCGCCCGGGTTCAGGGTGGCGAGCAGCGCGTTGTAGATCACGTGCTTGCCACCGGTGGACACGATGGTCTGCGAGGGCTTGTAGTCGAGGCCGTTCTCGCGCTTGAACTTGCGCGAGATCGCCTCGCGCAGCGGCACGATGCCGGAGACCGGCGTGTACTTGGTCTCGCCCCGGCGGATGGCGGCAATCGCCGCTTCCTTGATGTTGTCGGGCGTGTCGAAATCCGGCTCGCCGACGGAGAGGCTGATCACGTCCCGGCCCTGGGCTTTCAGATCCCGCGCCTTCTGCGTGATGACGATGGTGGCAGACGGCTTGATACGGGAAAGGGCGTCAGACAAAAAGCCCATGGGAATCCTCCGAGCGGGGCGTTAAAAAGGGACCGTGACGGCGGCGGACCCTAAAACGGTCAAGCCGTCCAAGCAAGCAAAACAGCCAGGAAAAACAACCCTTCCCAGACGGGATTTTGAGGAGACGCCTTTTCCGATGACCCAATCCGTCACCCGCCGCCTCGCGCTCGGCCTTTTCGCCGGCGCCGCCCTCTTCGCTTCTGCTGCCTCCGCCCAGGACTTCCCCACCCGCGTCATCAAGATGGTGGTCCCCTACCCGGCGGGCGGCCCCACGGACGTCATCGCCCGCATCGTGGCGGAGGAGATGGGCAAGGAGCTCGGCCAGAACGTGATCGTCGAGAACCTCGCCGGTGCCTCCGGGGCGGTCGGCACCCGCACGGTCGCCAAGGCGGATCCCGACGGATACACTATCGTGTTCGGCAACAACCAGACCCACGGGAACAACATGTTCCTGCTTAAAGAGCCGGGCTACGATGCCGTGAAGGACTTCGCGCCGCTCGCCGGCGCCGGCGCCTTCGAGCATGTGTTCGTGGTCAAGAACGACCTGCCCGTGAAGACGATTCCGGAGCTGGTGGAACTCGCCAAGAAGGATCCCGGCAAGCTCAATTACGGCTCGACGGGCGTGGGCTCCGGCTCGCATCTCGCCACCGAGCTCTTCATGACCCGCACCGGCACCAAGATGACCCATGTGCCCTTCCGGGGTGCCGCGCCCCTGGTGACGGAGCTCATGGGCGGGCGCATCGACGTGTCGAACTCGACCCTGCCGAGCGTGCTCTCCCAGTTCCAGGCCGGCCAGATGCGCGCCATCGGGATTGCC
This sequence comes from Microvirga arabica, assembly GCF_016811235.1. GTDB lineage: Bacteria > Pseudomonadota > Alphaproteobacteria > Rhizobiales > Beijerinckiaceae > Microvirga > Microvirga arabica. The sequence goes on along the minus strand of NZ_JAFBID010000085.1, from coordinate 14,634 downwards.
AGCCCGCAGCGCAACCCGCAGGCGCCGGACGTGCCGACCCTGCGCGAGCAGGGCATCACCAACGCCGATGCGGAATCCTGGGCGGCGTTCTTCGCCCCGGTGAACACGCCGAAGCCCGTTCTCGACAAGCTCTCGGGCACGATCATCGCGATCCTCAACAAGCCCGACGTGAAGGAGCGGATCACCAAGCTCGGCTTCACCCTAAACGTGCGCGATCCGGCGGCCTTCAAGCCATATCTCGAGAAGGAGATCCAGACCTGGGCCGAGATCATCAAGGCCGCCGGCATCAAGGCTGAGTAAACATCGTATAAAACACTTCGTCATGGCCGGGCTCGTCCCGGCCATCCACGTTTTAGAAGCTTGAAGACGTGGATCCCCAGAACAAGTCCGGGGATGGCGTGGGATATGGGAAATAACGGATGCAGCATCACCAAGGCCGCCTGATTGATCACGTGCATCTGCGCGTCTCCGACATCGAAGCGAGCCGGCGCTTCTACCGCGCCGTGCTGAAGGCTGTCGGACGCGACTTCACGTCCGAGAGCCCGGAGCATTTCGCCTGCGACGAGCTTTGGGTCGATAAGGCTGAGGGCTCAACCTCTCGCGTCCATCTCGCGTTCCAGGCAAAGAACCGCGAAAGCGTTCATGCTTTCCACGCCGCCGCCCTCAGCGCCGGCGGGCGTGACAATGGCGGGCCTGGAGAGCGCTCCTACCATCCCGGCTACTACGCGGCCTTCGCGTTCGACCCCGACGGCCACAACATCGAGGCTGTCTTTCACGGACCTTCGGAACGCTCCGCCGAGTCCGTCGTTGTGCGTCGGGGGCAGGCATGATGGCTTGCCACAATGGTTAATAATTAGTTAACAAAGACTTAGCCAAGACTCCGTAAGCAGCACTTTCGCCGCACCCTGGAACTTTCTTGAATCAAAGCGGTTTTCCTCTTGTGATCATCGTTCGGTTGCTAGGGGAAGAACCGATGAAAACCTTCAGAGCCAAAAACGCCTGCCACGTGTCGTCCCGGGTTCAGCGTCTCGACCGGCGCCAGGAAAGCCGCTGCTCCCTGGCCCTGATCATGCTGATGGGCCTGGCGACGCTCTCCGTCATGGCGACCACTCAGACGCTCTCCGCCCAGGATACGAAAACCATCCACGTCTATTCTCCGCGATAACGCGTGAGTGAACGACGGCACGGTTGACGCCCTGCTGCAAGAGTCTAGCTCTCCGGCATCGGACCGACGGAGAGATGTATGCTTAAGCTTCGTGTTGCCCTGGCCTGCGCCCTGACACTCGGCGCCCTTTCCCCCGCTCTGGCCCAGGACACCCAGCGCCTTCGCACCGACAAGGCCGAGGTGATCGTCGAGACGGTCGCCCGCGATCTTCAGAACCCCTGGGGCCTCGCCTTTATGCCGGACAACCGCATGCTCGTCACCGAGCGCGCCGGGCGCCTGCGCATCGTCGATGCCAACGGCGCCCTGTCGGAGCCGATCCGCGGCCTTCCGAAACTGGCCGTGCGGGGGCAAGGCGGCCTCCTCGATGTTGCCCTCGATCCCAATTTCGCGCAGAGCCGCCTCGTCTATCTCAGCTATGCCGAGGATCGCGGCGAGGGCCGCGCCGGCACCAGCATCGCCCGGGCACGGCTGTCCGAGGATGGAAAGGCTCTCGAGTCCCTGCAGGTGATCTTCCGCCAGGAGCCGTCCTATACGGGCGGCAACCACTGGGGCTCGCGGCTGGTGTTCGACCGCGAGGGCAATCTCTTCGTGACGCTCGGCGACCGCTTCGACCTGCGCAATCAGGCCCAGAACCCGGAAAACCACATCGGCAAGATCATCCACATCAAGCCCGATGGGAGCCCTGCGCCCAACAACCCGTTCCTGAACCGCGAGGATGCCCGACCTGAGATCTGGTCCATCGGCCATCGGAACGTCCAGTCCGCCGCTCTCAATCCTTCAACGGGCGAGCTCTGGACCGTCGAGCACGGCGCGCGCGGCGGCGACGAGGTCAACATCCCGCAGAAGGGCAAGAACTACGGCTGGCCGGTCATCTCCTACGGGGTCGATTATTCGGGCAAGAAGATCGGCGAAGGCACGAAGAAAGAGGGGCTGGAGCAGCCGGTCTATTACTGGGATCCCTCCATCGCGCCGTCCGGCATGGCGTTCTACACGGGCGACAAATTCCCGGCCTGGCGCGGCAGCATCCTGGTCGGCGCCCTGTCCGGCAAGCTCGTGTCGCGGCTCGATACCAACGGCAACCGGGTGACGGGCGAGGAACGCATGCTGCAGCAGCTCGGCGAGCGCATCCGCGACGTGCGCCAGGGACCGGACGGCTTCGTCTATCTGCTCACGGATTCCCGCAACGGCCGCATCCTGCGCATGAAGCCTGCCACTTGAGAGGCTGAGCCACCAAGACTTCCTTTAGGTTTTTCCCTCGTCATCACCGGCCTTGTGCCGGTGATCCACGTCTTATCCCGAAATGTCTCCCTCAACCTCATCCTGAGGAGCAGACGCAGTCTGCGTCTCCAAGGAGGGTCCAGAGAGCACTGAATGATCCTTCGAGACGGATTGCTCACGCAATCCTCCTCAGGATGAGGGCTTCGGCAGACGTGACGGGGTTGAAGACGTGGATGGCCGGGACAAGTCCGCCCATGACGAGGCAGATGTTCATCGCCCCTGGAAGATGAAGGCCGCTCCAGCAGCAATGAGGCCAAAGCCGATCAGGTGGTTCCAGCCCAGCGGCTCCTTCAGGTAGAGCACCGAGAACCCTGCGAAGACCACCAGGGTGATGACCTCCTGCATGGTCTTCAACTCGGCCGCCGAATAGACCGCGGAGCCGATCCTGTTGGCCGGCACGGCGAACCAGTACTCGACAAAGGCGATGCCCCAGCTTGCCATAACGGCGATCCACAGGGGCGACGTCTTGAACTTCAAGTGTCCGTACCACGCGAAGGTCATGAACACGTTCGAGGCGATCAGCAGCAGGATGGGGGCGGTATGCGGGCTCATGGGACCTTCGGGAATTGCTAGGATGCGGGCGCGCCCTGCCCTATTCTTCTCAGCCAAGCTGTCAAGCGACTGATGGGAACGGGCGGAACATGCGAAAGAAGGCTGTGGCAATCGGACTTGTGGGCATCAGCCTCGGCTATGGCCTGTGGCGCGGCTGGGAAACCGGGATCGAGCGGGCATGGCAGGGCGTGTTCGGCTCGCCCGATCTCGGGCCTGTGGAGTTCGCGGCCCTCAAGCGCCGCACCAATCCCAACGATGCCCTGATCTGCCCGCGAGACATCTGCTCCCAGGCGCAACCCGATGCGGAGCCGCCTGTCTTTCCGATCTCCGGCGACCGCCTGCGCGGCCTCGTGTCCGACGTGGCCCTGGCGGAGCCCGGCACGACTCTTGTCGACCGCGGACCGCAGCAGGACCGCTATCTCGTGCGCACCCGCCTCATGCGCTTTCCCGATACCGTGGTCGTGCAGGTGTTCGACAGGGGCCCGGATGAATCGACCCTCGCGCTCTATTCCCGCAGCCAGATCGGCCGCTCCGATTTCGGCGTCAACAGGCGGCGGATCGAGCGCTGGGTCGCCCGTATCGGCACGCTGGCCGCACGTCAGCAGACCTAACGGGCGTTGAGACGCTCCAGAACCTGGGATCCGCCGGCGATCTGCGGATTGGACGGATCGAAGCCCTCCCGCTTTTCCCGTTGGGTGACGAGGCCGCGCGCGCTCTCGAAAGCCGTATCCAGGCGCGCGTCGCGCCTGAGGGCTTTGTTGAAGAAGGCATCGCCAAAGTAAGTCCACGTCGCCCCGTCCCGGCAGCCGAAGGACGGCTTGTCGGCCGCAGCCGCCGTGATCACGAGGGTTCGCGCATCGGCAAGCGCGTCGGCGAAAACGCCCGAGTAGCAGGCCGAGACGATCACCACCCGGTGCTGCGCCCGGGTTCTCTCGAGCAAGCCCCTCACGTCGCCGGGCGTGACGAGGCGGGTGTCCCGCCCGGCCACGAGAGCGATGCCCTCCGGCGCTCCGTGGGAAGTCAGGACCAGCACCACCACGTCCTCGGCGGGATCGAGCGTGCGGCCTGCCGCTTCGGCCGCGGCCACAAGGGTTTCAGGCGTGGCGCCGGCCCGGCGCTTGGTGTTGGAACGGACGATGGAGCGGCCCTTTGCGCCGAGCTGCGCTTCCAGAATGCGGGTTGCGCCCCTGGCCTCGCTCTCGAACACGCTTTGCGGACCCCAGAGTCCGAAGGACAGGATGTACACGTCGGTCTGTCCCGGGCGCTGCGGCGCCAGCTGGAACGGATCGGCCCGGCGGGCACTCTGCCCAAAGGATCCTTGTACGGGAACGGCGGCGAGGAACAGCCCCACCAGCCACAAAGCAATCGATCGGCGCATGTTATATCCCCAGCCTCGCTCAACCTTACGCGCAGAGCCCGTCAGACGCCAAGGACCTCAGCTGAACCGAATCCCCTCTTCCGGGTTTCCCTGTCAGCCAAGTGATGAAACGACAGTCCCAAAGGACTTCGAAGAGGATTTCTATGGATATCGCGCTCGACAAGGTTTGCGAACTCATTCTCCGGGCCAGGGCCATCGACGTCAAAGAGGGCATCACCGATCCGGCTTCGGGCTCGAATCCCACCGATGACGGCAGCATCGATGCGCTGACCGCCTCGCCGGACGATGCGACCGAGGACGAAGTGCGGGATGTGATCGCCGGCCTCAACGACGACGAGCGCGCCGACCTGATCGCCCTGGTCTATATCGGCCGCGGCGATATGGAGCCCGAGGAATGGGGCGCCGCCGTGCGCCTCGCCCGGGAGCGCGAGGAGGCGAGTTCGGCCTCGACCGCCGACTGGCTCATCGGCATCCCGAACCTTGCCGATCTGCTGGACGAGGGGCTCAACGCCATGGGCCGCAGCTGCGCCTGAGCGAGCGGGGGCGCCAACGATCGCTGGCGCGCCGCTGCCGGACTACATGGCTTTCGGCATCGCCGCGATGTCGCGGACATTCCCGTCCACGCCCGCGATCATCCCGACTTCAGAGGCCTTTCCGGTCGCCAGATCGACCTTGTAGAGCGACTTGCCGCTCATGAGCCAACCTTCGTTGGTGGCATCGCTGGACACGATGTCGAAGGCCGCGGTGCCGGCTTCCATGCCCAGCATGCCGACCGAGTTCAGCACGCCGTCGTTGGGCGGCACCTGCCTCACGAGCACGCCGCCGGCCTCGATGTCGTAGAGCACCGTCTCCTTCGCGCCCTTCATGGAGTTGGTGTAGGCCCCGGCCACAACTTTCGGCATCTTGCCCTTGTGCATGTCGGATTCCGCAAACTTCAGCTGGCCGTCCTTCGTGACCTTGCCGTCATCCACATTGGCGCGAAGGTTCATGCCGTCCGAACCGATGATCCGCAGCCGGTCCGCCACTGGGTTGAAATCGACGGTCCCCATGGTGCCGGGGGCGAGCATGGTATCGAGCTTGGACTTCATGGTGGCCTTGCCCGTCGCGGGGTCGATCGTCACCACCGTTCCGTCCGCCACGACGCCGTAAAGCATGCCGTCGGCCGGGCGCACGTCGATCCCGACAAGGGTGCCGGAGAGCCCCGAGACCTTCATGGAACGCTCGACCTTCTTGCCCGCCACATCCACGATGGCGATCGTGTCGTCTCCTACGAGGGCAGCGACGCTCTGCGCGTGCGCCGCACCGGCAACGAGTGACGACCCGATGAGAGCCATGGCCAAGGGTGTGAATTTCATGAGATGATCCTCCGGCTGAAAACTGCCGGCCGTGATCGACCGACGTTGCGCATACCCGCCGGAATCCTCTATGGATGCAGGGGTGGTGATTTTTTCTCCGGCCCTTTGCATCCAGCGGCAGGGTTCGGGTGTATCCTTGGCAAGTGGAAACGGAGTTCTCGCGTGAAGGCAGTGCTGGGGGAGATCGCCTCCCCGGCCTTGGACCTGAACCACGCCCTCGGCCAATGCGCCCGAGGCGATCGCGCGGCCTTGCGTGCCATCTATGACATCGAGGCTCCACGGATGCTGGGCGTCGCCATGCGGCTTCTGCGGCGGCGGGCCTTGGCCGAGGAAGCCGTGCACGACACTTTTCTCCAGGTCTGGCGCAAGGCGGACAGCTTCGATCCGGCCCGCGGCGATGCCCGTTCCTGGCTTTACGCCATTCTGCGCAACCGTGCCCTCAATATCCTGCGCGGCGAGACCCGCACGGATCTGGTCGAGGATTTCGAGCCCATGGGGCTCGCGAGCGACGAGGAGAATGCCGAAACCGTCATGATGCGCCTGTCCGATACGGGGAGCCTCAAGCGCTGCCTGGAGCGCCTGGAGCCCTCGCGGCGCCAGGCCATCACGCTCGCCTATATCCATGGCCTCAGCCACGGGGAGCTCGCAGGCCGCCTCGGCGTGCCGCTCGGCACGATCAAGTCCTGGATCCGCCGGTCCCTGCTGGCGTTGCGGGAGTGCATGGCATGACCCGCGACGATCAGGACCGTCTGGCCGCCGAGCATGTGCTGGGTCTTCTCGAGGGCGAGGAGCGCGGGCTCGCCGAGCGTCTCATGGCGTCGGATGCATCCTTTCAGGCTCTCGTCCAGCAATGGCGCACCCGCTTTGCGGAATGGGACAACACCGCCGCCGATGTCATTCCGGGTGAAGCCCTGTGGCGGCAGATCGAGGCCGGCCTCGAGGTTCAGCCCGCAGTCACGGCCGCAAGGCCGGCGGCGCCCGCCCGGCCGGAGGCTTCCCCGGGCCTGCTGCAGGGGCTGTGGAACAGCCTCAGCTTCTGGCGCGGCTTCGGCATGGCCGGCGCGCTGGCCGGGCTGCTGCTCGCCATGGGTGTGGGCTACTTCGCCGAGAAGGCCACCCGCCAGCCGACCCTGGTGGCGGTTCTCATGAGCGAGACCAACCAGCCCGGCGCCGTGCTGCGCACCTTCGCGGATGGGCGCCTCGAGCTCACGCCGCTCGGCGACATGGAGATCCCGCACAACCATTCCATCCAAGTCTGGACCTTCCCGGACCCGAACGGCGCGCCGGTCTCCGTGGGCGTCGTCCAAACCGCCAGAACCGTGCTGCTCGATCCGCGAAACCTTCCGCAGCCGCATTCGAATCAACTGTTCGCGATCTCGGTCGAGCCGCTCACCGGTTCCCCTACGGGCCAGCCGACCGGACCTGTGGTGATGAAGGGTACGGCATCCACAGCCCTGTGACGGCGCCCTATTTGTGACACGGATCGCGCCAATACTTTTGGCTAATCCTGAAGGAGGATGCCATGGCTCCGCGCCAGCCGTCTGACAAACCGGACGACGACAATCCGAGTAAGCTGCAGCAAGTCATCGAGAATGCTCCCGATCATGCCGCGCCTGCGCGCGAGAACCGCGTTTCCAAGACCGAGTGCGATGCCCAAGAGGAAGACGTGGAGCTCGACCGCATCGAGGCTTACCTGAGGGGTCCGACGGCGTTCACCGCCTGACCCAAAACTTTTCTCTCTTCACGAAAACGCGACCCCGCATCCAATCGCATCCATGCGGGGTACCCGCCCTGAAGGTTGAGCCTTCGGTCTCCGGCAACAAGGCCGGGATCACTAATCCAACCAATTCAGGGACCAGATCCATGAACATTCGCATTGCCTGCATGACTGCCGCCATCGCCCTGGCCGCCCCGGCTCTCACGCTGTCCGTGACTGCGCAGGAGCAGACCAAGACCGTCGGCGGCGGCCCGATGTACGCGTCGAAGAACATCGTCGAGAATGCCGTCAATTCGAAGGACCACACGACCCTCGTTGCTGCCGTGAAGGCTGCAGGCCTCGTCGAGACCCTGCAGGGCGCAGGCCCGTTCACGGTCTTCGCCCCGACCAACGCAGCCTTCACCAAGCTGCCGGCCGGCACGGTCGATACGCTCCTGAAGCCCGAGAACAAGGCGCAGCTCACCGGCGTGCTCACCTATCACGTGGTGGCCGGCAAGATGACCGCGCAGGATCTCGCAGCAAAAGTGAAGGAAGGCGGCGGAAAAGCCATGCTGAAGACCGTGCAGGGCGAGATGCTCACCGTCACGCCGTCCGGCAACACGCTCACCATCACCGACAAGAAGGGCGGCAAGTCCACCGTCAGCATCGCCGACGTGATGCAATCGAACGGCGTCATCCATGTGGTCGACACCGTTCTGCTGCCGGGCTGATCCCCCCACAGTCCGACATGGGCGGAGCGAAAGCTCCGCCCGGTTTCCCCAGTGAGCACACACTTCAGCAGCCCTTCGGGGCTGCTTTTTTACAGCCTTTTGAAGGCATGCGAGAAACGAAAAAGGCCGCTCGTTGAGCGGCCTTTTCCATCCTCGAAGAGTTTCAGCTTTACAGCTTCCCGAGCTTGAGGAACTGCGTCTCGCCGGAAGAATCGTCCACACCATCGTTGTCGGTGACGATGTAAGCATCACCCGCAGCATCGATGGCGAAGCCCTCGACCTTGTCGAGCACATAGCCCTTCGCAGCCTTCAGGTCGGGCAGGAGATCGCGCACCTGTGTCTTCTGCACGAGCGGAAGCTCGCCGCCGAGCGTCCGGGGCTTCATGTCGGCCATGGAGACCGCATGGAGCTTCTTCACCTTCGCCTTCTCGGCGATCTGGTTGTCGCGCTCGATGATGATGACGCGATCGCCCGCAGCCGTGATCTCCGAGAGACCGATCCAGCCTGCCTCCGCGCTGTCGAGCGGATAGCGCACAGCGCTCCAGCTCTTGTCCGCGGGCTTGTAGGCGAGGAGCTTCACGGCGTTCTTGCCGTCATCGGCCCATTCGCGCTGCACGGCGAGCCACACAATCTCGTCGGCGCCCGAACCGGTGACGGTCACGCCCTCGAAGCCGTAGTTCTTCGCGCCCTTCTCGAGATCCGCCGGCACGGCGATCTCCTCCTGGATCGCACCCTTGGCATCGACCCTGATGAGGCGGTTGAAGAGGCCCTTCTCCGGGTTGCCCTCGGAGGCGAGCCAGAACCCTTCGCCCGCCACGGCAATGCCTTCCAGATCGAGCTTCTCGGCCGCTGCGCCGTTGCGCGTGACGAGCGCTTCACCGGTGATCATCGCGGGCGTCTTGGTGGCGTCGATGGTGAGGATGCGCGGCGCGCCGGCATAGACGCTGTCCGTCACCGCGTAGAGCTTGCCGGCCTGTGTCTTGTCGGCAGCGAGGCCCGAGAGAGCGCCCCAGGCAATCGGTTGACCGTTGGCGTTCTTGGCCGAGCGGATCGTCGGATAGGCGGGAGCCGCACGCTCGGCGCGCTGGTAGATCATCACGTGCGGAGCAACACCTCCGTCTCCGTGTAGATCGGTCTCGCTCGTGGCAACGAACAGATTGCGTCCAGGGATCGCGAGCAGCCCCTCCGGGCCGATACCGGTCGGCAGAACCTGCACGAGTTCGGGTGCAGCACCCGTATCGCGATACACGCCCACCACCGAGGCGCGCTCGGCGCCGACGAAGATCAGGTTGTCGCTCCCGAAGCGGCCGGTCTCGACGCCTTCGACCTCCACGCCCTTCTTGTTGCGCTTGTCGGGATAATGGCCGAGCGACACGATCTCGTGCTCCAGGCTCGCGCCGGATTCGTAGGCTACGCTGCCATCCCGGCTGAAGATGGTGAAGCCGCGCGACCCACCCTTCCAATCGCCTTCATTGGCGGTGACGAAGCGGTTGTTGTCGATCCAGTGCACGGCATCCGGCTCGCGCGCGACCTTGTCCATGGAACCGGAGAGCTCGATCTTGCCGTCCCTCTGGGTATCGATGGCCTTGAGATCCACGCTGCCTGCAGAGAAATGCGCCTCGACCTTGCCGGTCTTGCCGTCGACCACGGCGATGTGGTTGTTCTCCTGCAAGGTCACGACGACCTTGCCCTCATCGGACACATCGACAAATTCCGGCTCCGGGTCATCGCCCGCCACGGGGGCAAGACCGGTCAGGCTGACGGTCTTGAGGCTTGCGCAATCGCCATCGAGCGGGCCGACCACCAGCGAACCTGCGGGCAGCTGCGGAAGCGCGCCATCATTCACTTTCTCGTCGCGCTCATTCTCGATGGCAATAGCGAGAACGCCCGCATGGGCCGCAACCGAGTCCGGTTGTCCTGGCAGGGCGCATTCCGCAGCAACCGTCCGGTCGGCAAGGTTGATCGTCACGAGCTTGCCGCTCGGCTTGGTGAAGCTCTCGGACGTGTTCACCGCCACATAAATCTTCTGGCCCATGACCTTCACGGAGGTGGGCTCGCCGCTCAATGCGAGCGAACCGCCGGCCTTCGGTTGAGCGGGATCGGTGATGTCGATGAAGCCGAGCGCTTTACGCGGGCTGTCCGTATAGATCAGCAGCTTGCCGTCTTCGTTCGCCGTGATGATCTCGGCCACGGTCTCGGCCTTCTGGTCCCCGTCTTTCGGCAGGTTCGCCGTGATGGGAAAGCTAGCGATGCGGTCGAAATACTCGGCCGCCGAAGCACCGAGCGCGGTGCCGGAGAGGAGCGCGGCGGCAAGCGAGCCGACGATGAAGGAGCGATGCATGGGATCTCCGCAAGACGGTCAAGGTTAGCCGGATCCTCATGCGCCCGTCATATGACAGGCCAATGACGATGGGTCACCGCGCCAAGCGACGCCATATTGCACCCAACCCGCCCGTCGGGCGTTGTCGAGTTCTGAGGAGCAGTGTAGCTCGCTGCTCGAACAGTCACGCTTGACCATTTTCGACAGGAGCCCCCATGAGCATCGGGTTGATCGCCCTGCTGGACGACATCGCCGGCCTCGCGAAGGTTGCCGCCGCTTCGCTCGACGATGTCGGCCTGCAGGCCGCCAAGGCGGGCGCAAAGGCGGCCGGCGTGGTGATCGATGATGCGGCCGTGACGCCGCGCTATGTGGTGGGATTTGCCGCCGCGCGCGAGCTGCCCATCGTCGGCAGGATCGCCCTGGGCTCCCTCAAGAACAAGCTTCTCTATCTTTTGCCCGCGGCCCTTCTGCTCAGCCTCTTCGCCCCCTGGGCCATCACGCCGCTGCTCATGATCGGCGGCGCCTATCTCTGCTACGAGGGTTCGGAGAAGGTGTTCGAGGCGCTGTTTCCGCATAAGGCGCACGAGCACGAGGCTGCCGTCAGCGAAGCCACGCAGACGGCGCAGAGCCTCGAGAACGAGAAGGTGGGCGGCGCGATCAAGACCGACTTCATCCTCTCGGCCGAGATCATGGCCATCACCCTGGCCAGCATCCCGGTGGGGTCGATCTGGATGCAGGCCGTGGTGCTGGCCGTCGTCGGCATCGGCATCACGATCGCGGTTTATGGCACTGTGGCCCTGATCGTGAAGGCCGACGATGCCGGCGTGGCCATGGCCGCCAGCAACCGACCCGTCTCCCGCCTCCTGGGCCGAGCCAGGCCGGGCGTATCTCCCTCCGGCGCAGACCGGACCCTGGCCCCGCTGACCAAAGCCTTCGGCCGGGGACTGGTGAAGGGCATGCCTGTTCTGCTCAAGCTTCTCGCCATCGTGGGCACCGCCGCCATGGTGTGGGTGGGCGGCGGCATCATCGTCCATGGGCTGGAGGGCTACGGCTTCGCCGGACTGGGCCACGCCATTCACGATGCGGCGGTGGCGGCCGCCCATGCGGTGCCGGCGCTCGGCGGCTTCGTGGAGTGGCTCGTCTCGGCCGCGGGCTCAGGCCTGTTCGGGCTGGTTCTCGGGGCTGTGCTGATTCCCCTCATCCACTTCGTCGCCGTGCCGCTGATCAAGGCCCTGCGGGGCGGCAGCCGGAAGGCCGAGAAGCACTCGGCCTGATCCGGCCTTGCGCCCTTTCAATCCATCGCTGTTTGTACCATATTCGTTCTATGGCCAAATCACCCAAGAAGCCCAAGCTTTCCACCGGGAAAGCCTCCAAGCCTGAGCTGAAGCCCCTGGCCCCTCACCTGGCCGATCTCCTCAATCCCGCGGTCAACCGGGAGCGTGAGGCGGCGGAGGGCTTTGCCGAGCGCGCGCAGGAAACCCTCATCCACGGAGACATCACCGATGTGGACCCGGCGCTGGCCAAGAAGCTCGGCCCCAAGGGGCCCGACGATGGGCCGGATGTGGCTGAGGAACTGGGCGATCTCTCCTCCGGGTCCGGCTATTCCGCCACGGTCGATGCGCTCTCGCGGCTGCTCACCGAGGGCGATCCGCGCTTCAAGAACGGCACGCTCTGGGTGCCGCACCGCCCGCCCCGGCCCGAGAAGTCGGAAGGCGGCATTCCGTTCAGGATCAAGTCGGACTTCACGCCCTCCGGCGACCAGCCCAACGCGATCCGCGAGCTGGTGGACGGTGTGCGCCGGCAGGAGCGCGATCAGGTGCTGCTCGGCGTCACGGGCTCCGGCAAGACCTTCACCATGGCCAAGGTGATCGAGGAGACGCAGCGCCCCGCCCTCATCCTCGCGCCGAACAAGACGCTCGCCGCCCAGCTCTACGGCGAGTTCAAGTCGTTCTTCCCCGACAACGCGGTGGAGTATTTCGTCTCGTATTACGACTACTACCAGCCGGAAGCCTACGTGCCGCGCTCGGACACCTTCATCGAGAAGGAAAGCTCCATCAACGAGCAGATCGACCGCATGCGCCACTCGGCGACCCGCGCGCTCTTGGAGCGCGACGACGTGATCATCGTGGCCTCCGTGTCGTGCATCTACGGTATCGGCTCGGTCGAGACCTATACGGCCATGACCTTCTCCGTGAAGGTGGGCGAGAAGATCGAGCAGCGCCAGCTCATCGCGGATCTCGTGGCCCTGCAGTACAAGCGCATCCAGAGCGATTTCGCCCGCGGCACCTTCCGCGTGCGCGGCGACGTGATCGAGCTGTTTCCGGCCCACTTGGAGGATCGCGCCTGGCGCATCGGTCTCTTCGGCGACGAGATCGAGAGCATCGTGGAGTTCGATCCGCTCACTGGCAAGAAGACCAACGACCTGCAATTCGTGAAGGTCTACGCGAACTCGCACTACGTGACGCCGCGCCCGACCCTGCAGCAGGCCGTGAAGGGCATCCAGGACGAGCTGCAGCAGCGCCTGCAGGAACTCACCCGCATGGGCCGCCTGCTGGAGGCGCAGCGGCTCGAGCAGCGCACGCAGTTCGACCTCGAGATGATCGAGGCCACCGGCGTGTGCAACGGCATCGAGAACTATTCGCGCTATCTCACCGGCCGCAAGCCCGGCGAGCCGCCGCCGACCCTGTTCGAATACCTGCCCGACAACGCGCTCGTGTTCACCGACGAGAGCCACGTGACCGTGCCGCAGATCGGCGGCATGTATCGCGGCGACTTCCGCCGCAAGGCGACGCTGGCCGAATACGGCTTCCGCCTGCCGTCGTGCCTCGACAACCGCCCGCTGCGCTTCGAGGAATGGGACGCCATGCGCCCGCAATCGGTGCACGTGTCGGCGACGCCTGCCAAGTGGGAGATGGAGCAGACCGGCGGCGTGTTCGTCGAGCAGGTCATTCGCCCCACGGGCCTTGTGGACCCGGTGGTGGAGATCAGGCCCGCACGTTCGCAGGTGGACGATCTCGTGCATGAGGTGAAGGAGCTCGCCGCGCAGGGCTATCGCGCGCTCGTGACCACGCTCACCAAGCGCATGGCCGAGGACCTCACCGAATACATGCACGAGAACGGCATCCGCGTGCGCTACATGCATTCGGACATCGACACGCTGGAGCGCATCGAGATCATTCGCGACCTGCGCCTCGGGGCCTTCGACGTGCTCATCGGCATCAACCTGCTGCGCGAAGGCCTCGACATTCCCGAATGCGCGCTGGTGGCCATTCTCGATGCGGACAAGGAGGGCTTCCTGCGCTCCGAGACCTCGCTGGTGCAGACCATCGGCCGTGCGGCGCGTAACGTGGAAGGCAAGGCGATCCTCTACGCCGACAAGATCACCGGCTCCATGGAACGGGCAATCGCCGAGACCAACCGCCGCCGCGAGAAGCAGCTCGCCTACAATGCCGAGCACGGTATCACGCCGCAGAGCGTGAAGAAGAACATCGCCGATATCCTGGAGAGCGTCTACGAGCGCGACCACGTGTCCGTCGATACGGGGATGGCCGACCGGACCGTGGGCCACAACCTCAAGGCCGTCATCGCCGACATGGAAAAGCGCATGCGCGAGGCCGCGGCCAACCTGGAATTCGAGGAGGCGGCGCGCCTGCGCGACGAGCTCAAGCGGCTGCAGGCCACGGAGCTTGCCATCAGTGACGACCCGATGGCGCGGCAATCCGATGTGGAGCGGGATGCGGGCAAGTATGGTGGCGCGCGCAAATACGGCCGCAGCGCCAACCTGCCGCCGAAGGGTCTTCCGCCCTCGGGCGAAGGCGCCAGCACGGGCGACGAGGATGCCGACTCCTACGGCCCCCTCGGCAAGGGGCGGTCGGACGAAGGCACCCGCGTGCGCAAGCCCGGCCTCTACGAGATGGGCCCCGGCACCGACCGCGAGGTGCCGCTGAACTTCCGCGAGAGGCCAGCGGGGCGCTCGACGCAGGGATTCGCGGGGCAGAAGCCGAAATACAAGGGTCGGAAGGGGCGGTAGCCCATCAACAGAAAGCACAGGCCTGTTTGTTCAAGCCCGAACTGAAGTCGTCAGGCTCCTCTGGAGCCTGCTGTCCGTTATTTATCTATTGAGATCTTGGCAAAACAGCGTGCAGCGGCAACGCGCTCC